>CALMYQ010000127.1 GCA_937873655.1 uncultured Lewinella sp.
GGGCCGTTAAAAAATTGGCCGGAATGGAGTGGCCGCACAGAATACTGTTTGAGCCCGACCTAAAAAATCAGGGCAAGGAAGGGCTGCCAGGCAATCAGAAACACCAGGCTTCAGCTAAAATCTAAAGGCGAGTTTATTCTGTGCAACGGAATGCAGGGCAATTTTAACATAAATCAATCCAGATCCGCATAAAGAATCGACCGCTCCACTTTATCCGGCAGCGGGCCGAATACGCTCAGCTTCAATTCGGCCATATTGCGGCCGGCCCGGGCGCAGTTTTCCGGCGTATGGCCGTCCAGCCAGGCAGTGATATAGCCCGACCAGAAGGCGTCGCCTGCGCCTGTCGTGTCTTTTACAGGCACCTTTCTTCCTGGTATGAAATGCATGCCGGTATCAGATGAACCCACCAGGCATCCCTCTCCACCCATGGTAATGCAGGCTTCCCGGGCTCCGAGGTCGAGGAAAAAGGCGGCTGCCCGTTCCGGATCTTTCATCGGGTGGTTGTAGAGCCGTTCCCAGTCCACTTCGCTGACCTTGATGAGGGCGCCTAACTGCGCAAATTCCCGGACCAACGCCTGGGCTTCGGCCTGATCCGGCCAGATCTTGGCGGCGTAATTGGCGTCGAGACTGAGCCGGCAACCCGCGGCAGCAGCTTTCCGGGCGGCGGCCATGATGGCGCCCTGAGCCGGTTGAAGGCTGATCCCGAAGCAGGTGGTATGGAAAAGGGTGAGCTGCGGCCACAGGTCGTCGGGCAATTGACTGCTGTCTATTTCCGAATCTGCCATCCGGTAGGCTTCGAAGTTGGAAACGTTTTTGGAACGCGTGACGAGGATCAGGGTTGAAGGCATAGCGACCCGTCGTATCGGGCTGGTATCAACCCCGGTCCGGGCTACGGTATTCACCAGGAAATCACCCATATCATCCTGCCCGACGGTGGCTGCCAGGCGGGCGTTATTGCCCAGGCGGGCCATGTTCATGCACCAGTTGGCCGGACTGCCGCCCTGGATGCGTTTGAAACTGGAAACGGAATCGAAAGAATCAGCAAAGTCTGCACTGAGGAAATCGATCAATAGTTCTCCTGCACCGAGGACATCCACGGGCCGGTTCCGTCTGCTGGTCATGATTAGTCGCTTTGTTTGTTCCTGCTAAGGTATTAAGACAATTTCAGTTCTGGGATTTTTTCTTCTTGGAGGCGGGAAGGTGTGAGGGGGTGAGGGGGTGAGAGCCCGACTCCGCCGCAGGCTACGTCGGATGAAAGGTGAGGGGGTGAGGGAGTGAGGGGTTTTATTCATTCTTCAAAAAGCATTCCCACTTTTTCCCACCAATTTATCTGATTTCTCGAAATTTTGATACTTCAGAAAGTCGTATAATTCAAGGAATTGTAAATTTGATTTTAAAACGTCTTTTGGTTTGTAATCAAAAAATGAACGATTTGTAACTAAAAAAGGATTATTTGGTTGTTGAACGTGTAAGTTGGTGGGAAAATTTGTCTAAAAATGAAAAAAAAGTGGAAAAAAGTGGTAAATTGTGGAAAGAACCCTTACTTTTGGGGTAATCAATCGGAGCACAATGGCTCTTTCGAACTTACTGGGGGAATATGATTGCAAGCTGGATCCGAAAGGGCGTATGCGGATGCCTTCCGGGTTGATCTCCCAATTGGGCGAAGAAGGCAAGAATGGATTTGTGCTCAACCGCGGTTTTGAAAAATGTCTGGTATTGTACCCGCGAGCCCTTTGGGACCAGATCGCGGAAGAGGTCAATCAGTTGAACCTCTACAAGCCGGAAAACAGGGAATTCGCCCGTTATTTTTTCAGGGGCGCTCAGGAGATCAGTCTGGATGCAGCGGACCGAATCCTGCTTTCCAAGCGATTGACGGATTATGCAGGGATTGACAAAGACGTCATCCTGTCGGCCTATAGCGGCCGGATTGAAATTTGGGCTAAAGAAATTTATGATACGATGTTGGATCAGGAGCCGGAAGATTTCGCCAACCTGGCCAACAAAGTACTCGGCAAAGAAGATAAAAGGTCGGAATAATGGCTTACCACGTTCCGGTTCTGGCAAAGGAGTGTATGGAACTTTTAGCTATCCGACCTGAAGGCGTATATGTTGATGTTACTTTTGGCGGCGGAGGACATTCCCGCCTGATTTTGGAGAAGCTCGGCGGCAAAGGCCGTCTGATCGCTTTTGACCAGGATGAAGACGTAAAGGCAAATGAAATTTTGGACCCCCGTTTTACCCTTGCCCAACACAATTTCAGGATTTTTAGACGCTTCCTGCGATTGGAAGGTGTGGACAAGGTAGATGGGATTCTGGCCGATCTCGGTGTTTCCAGCCATCAGCTGGATGTGCCGGAACGGGGTTTTTCCCACCGTTTTGACGAAGTGTTGGACATGCGAATGGACCAGCGCTCCGATCGTACAGCGGCTGATCTGATCAATACCTACGACGAGTCTCAGCTCCTCGAGGTATTCAGTCGCTATGGAGAAGTGCGCAATTCGCGTTCCCTGGCCGCCAGGCTGGTAGCCGAACGTTCAAAGCGCCCCTTACGGTCAGTCAATGACCTGCTGCAGGCTATTGATCCCCTTATCCGGGGCGACCGGCAGCGTTACCTCTCCCAAGTTTTCCAGGCCTTGCGTATCGAACTCAACGACGAAATGGGCGCCCTGCGCGATTTCCTCGAACAGTCGCTTGACTCCCTGAAACCCGGAGCAAGGATAGTGGTGATCTCCTATCACTCCCTCGAAGACCGGATGGTGAAGAATTTCTTCCGGTCCGGTTCGGTTGACGGTGAAATCAAGCAGGATTTTTTCGGGAATATCTACCGTCCTTTCGAACTCCTGACCAAAAAAGCGATTGCTCCCGGCGAAGAAGAACTTCGGCTCAACCCGAGGTCGCGCAGCGCAAAATTGCGCGCAGCAGTTCTCGCCCCCTCTCCAGCTGAGTAATCCCGGCAAATTCCGTTTTGCCGCAAAGTATAGGTTATGGCCAAGAAGAGAAAAAGTTTCAAGTTTTCCGAGTCCGTGTTGAATAACCTGGCATTCATCGCATTCCTGGGTTTTCTGGCGACCATTTATATCGCCAATACCCATTATGCCGACCGGAATATCCGGAATATCCAGGTGCTGAATAAGGAGGTGCGCGAAATGCGCTGGCATTATATGTCGCTCCAGTCGGAAAACATGTTCAACAGCCTCCGGTCCGAAGTGGAGTCTCGCGTAAAAGACGAAGGACTCCGGCTCTCCAGAGGCAAACTCATGAAAGTGGCCATTTCCGATTAACCCCATTTAACCTTAATCCTTTAACCTTCACCCTCATCCCATGGAAATTAAAAACGAGGTGCTTTACAGGGTTTATTTTCTGCTCGGCCTTTTTGTGGTCCCGGCAGCCCTGACCCTCGTTTACCGTACATTTCAGATCGGTGTCATTCAGCAGGATAAATGGAAAGGGATGATCCGGGAAGCCAAGCATATCCAGGAGCGCGAGATCGAGGCCGAACGCGGCAGCATCATGGCGAACGACGGCAGTTTGCTGGCTACCTCCGTTCCGATCTTTGACCTGTTCTTTGACCCGCAGGCCCCTTCCGACGAGGACTTCAACGAACACGTGGATTCGCTGGCTTATTGCCTGGCCACCTACGTCGATAATTCCTTTACGGTAGGCGCCATGCGCGACCACCTGATCAAACTCCGGACGGACTCCACCTACAATAAGAGCCGCAACGTTCCCATCAAACGCAAGGTGCTCTATGCCGAAAAACAACGGATTGAGGAATTCCCGCTGTTCAATCTCGGTCAGTTCAGGGGCGGTTTGATCGCCAGAAAGCGCAGTGAGCGCAGGCGGCCCTTCGGGTTGCTCGCCCGCCGCACCATCGGCTACATCCGGGAAGAAGCCAAACCCATCGGTCTGGAAGGCAAATTTGATCAGGTGCTGGGCGGCGAACCGGGCAAGGAACTGACCATGTTCCTGGTAGACCCCAAACACGACCTTTGGAAACCGCAAAATAACCTGACCGCCATTGAGCCGCGCAACGGCGATGACGTGGTCACTACCATTGACATCAATATCCAGGATATCGCTGAAGACGCGCTGCTGCGGGCCATGGAACGCCACGATGCAGAGTGGGGAACGGTCGTTGTCATGGAAGTGAACACCGGCGCCATCAAGGCCATCGCCAATATCGGCCGGGAATCGGACGGTTGGTACGAGTCCTACAATTACGCGATCGGAAACGCCACCGAACCCGGGTCGACCTTCAAACTGGCCTCCATGATGGCCATGCTGGAGGACGGGTACATCAGCCTGGAAGATTCCGTTGACATCGAACACGGTAAGACGACTTTTTATGACGAGGAGCTCGAGGATTCATCTCCCCTGAGCGCAACTATGGATACCATTTCCGTCCGGCAGGCCTTTGAAATGTCCTCCAACGTGGGGATGGCCAAGCTGGTCAACGAACACTATGGCAATAAAGGACTGGAATCGGCAGCGCATTTCATTGACCGGCTCCGCGAATTCAACCTGAATTTGCCCACCGGCATCGAGTTGGATGGCGAGGCCAGTCCTTTTATCAAAGATCCGAATGACAAGGACAGCCAATGGAGCGGTACGACCCTGCCCTGGATGGCCATCGGCTATGAATTGCAGATCACGCCGCTGCAAATGCTGACCTTGTACAACGCGGTAGCCAACAACGGGCGGGAAATGAAACCCTACCTCGTTTCCAGCATACAACGCTACGGCGAGACGGTGCGGACCTTCCCGCCGACCGTGATCAAACGCAGGATCGCCTCAAAGGAGACGATCAGACAGGTCAAATCCCTGCTCGAAGGCGTAGTGGAGCGGGGTACGGCTTACAAACTGAAATCCGACCAGTACAATTTTGCCGGTAAAACGGGTACCGCCCAGATCAATTACCGCCGAGGCATCCGTGGCAATCTCGTAGGCGGCTATCAAGCCTCCTTCGCGGGCTATTTCCCGGCTGAAAACCCGGTGTACTCCTGTGTCGTGGTCATCAACAAGCCGCGTCAGGGCGGTTATTACGGCGGCGATGTAGCGGGCCCCGTGTTCAGGGAAATCGCCGACCAGTGCTTCGACGCGCTCATGGAACTGCATCCGGCGATCAACGTAGGAAAGAAACCGCCTATGGCCGGCTGGCGGCTGCCGAACGGCTCCATCGGGTTGAAATCAGATTTCTTTACCATTATGAAGGACCTGCGGATTCCCTTTTCCGGAAACCCGGGCACCGAAATGGCGGTTCTGCAGGTTGCGGCCGATACCTTATCCGTTCAGCCGCGCAGCGTTCAGGCCAACCTGATGCCCAATGTAGTCGGTATGGGGCTGCGCGACGCCCTCTACCTGTGCGAGAACAGCGGCATAACCGTGAAGGTGAACGGATTCGGGAAAGTGATCCGCCAGTCGCTGCTGCCGGGCACCCGGGCCAATGGTCAAACCGTCTGGCTTCAACTCGAATGACGGATGGAAGGCAGAAAATTGAACGAGATCATCGATAAACTGCCGGTCAAAGGATCGGCGGGAAACCTTGAAATACAGATCGGTCAGATCGATTTTGACTCCAGGAAAGCCGGACCCGGGAGCCTGTTCGTCGCTGTAAAAGGCACGCAGGTTGACGGACATGATTATATCGGCAAGGCCCTGGAGAACGGCGCCGCCGCCATTCTTGCGGAAATGCCTCCTCCTGCGGATTTAGCCGGTAAGACCTGGATTCAGGTCGCCGATTCGGCTGCCGCACTGGGCATGGTCGCCACGGCTTTTTACGGCGATCCGTCCTATCGGATCAGGCTGGTGGGCGTTACGGGCACCAACGGTAAGACCACCGTAGCCACCCTGTTGCACCGGCTTTTTTCCGCGCTGGGGTATCGATCGGGGTTGCTCAGTACGGTCGAAAACCGGATCGGCGACCAGGTTCTGCCGACTTCGCATACCACACCCGACGCTGTTTCGCTGAATGCCTTGCTGGCGCGGATGGCGGATGAAGGTTGCGATTACGCCTTCATGGAGGTCAGCTCGCACGCCATCCATCAGAAAAGAGTGAAAGGGCTAGAGTTCACCGGCGGCATTTTTACGAATCTGACCCACGATCACCTGGACTACCACGGCACATTCAAAGCGTACCTGGAAGCGAAAAAGCAGTTCTTTGACGACCTGCCGGCCTCAGCCTTCGCGCTGGTGAATGCCGATGATAAGCACGGTGACGTCATGGTGCAGAACACCAGGGCAAGGATACAGCGGTACAGTTTGCGCAGGCTGAGCGATTTCAAAGCCAAAGTGCTGAGCAATGCGCTGACGGGCCTCCACCTGCGGATCGGCGACCAGGAAGTCTTCACCAGGTTGATCGGCGAATTCAACGCCTACAACCTCCTGGCGGTGTACGGTTCGGCCTGCCTGCTGGACCAGGACCCGACGGAGACCCTGATGGCGCTGAGCCAATTGACCGCTGCGGAAGGCCGGTTCGATTACGTGACGGATCCGGGCAGGCAGATTACGGCAATCGTCGATTATGCCCACACCCCGGATGCCCTTGAAAAGGTGCTGGAAACCATCCGGCAGGTCAAGGAGCCCCGCTCAAAGGTGATCACGGTGGTGGGTTGCGGCGGCGACCGGGATAAGGCAAAACGGCCCAAAATGGCGGCTGCCGCCTGCCGGTTGAGCGACCGGGCGGTGCTCACATCCGATAATCCGCGCACCGAAGACCCGGAAGCCATCCTGCGGGATATGGAGAAAGGGATCCCGGCACAGGCGCAAAAGACCACCCTCGTTATTGCCGACCGGAAAATGGCCATCCGGACCGCCGTCCAACTGGCCGCACCCGGCGATGTGATCCTCGTGGCAGGCAAGGGCCACGAAAAATACCAGGAAATCAAAGGGGTAAAATATCCCTTCGACGATAAGGAAGTGCTTAAAGAAGCCCTTTCCTGAATAAAAAGGAGAAAACCATGCTGATAGAGATCATTGAATGGCTCAAGAGTATTTTTGGCGAATTTGGCGGCTCGGGGTTGATCAACTATGTCACCTTCCGGGCCGGGGTCGCCACTATCTTGTCACTGATCATTTCTTTGGTCTTCGGCGGGCGTATTATCCGGTTTTTGAAAAAACTGCAGGTCGGCGAAACGGTTCGCGACCTTGGTCTGGAAGGGCAGAAACAGAAAGACGGCACACCCACCATGGGCGGCATCATCATTATCATGGCGATCCTCATCCCGTGCTGGCTGATGACCAAGCTGGATAACGTCTATATCATCCTGATGATCGTATCCACCGTCTGGATGGGCATCATCGGTTTTATCGACGATTATATCAAGGTCTTTCTGAAGAACAAAAAGGGCCTCCGCGGCCGGTTCAAGATCATGGGCCAGGTCGGACTAGGGCTGATCATCGGCGTCACCATGCTGGTCAATGACCAGGTTGTGGTCAGGATGGATGCCAAGGAGGCTACCCGACTTCACATCACCGAACAGATCAAGGGTGACAGCATCTTCATCGAAGAGAACCGCGGCTACCCGGAATTGCGGGCGGATTACAAGACCAGCCTGACCAACGTGCCGTTCCTCAAGGGCAACCGCCTGGATTATTCCAGCCTGGTGCCGGCCCCGACAAGGAAAAAGGCGCAGGACTGGGTTTGGATCCTGTTTGTGCCGATCGTGATCCTGATCGTTACTTCGGTCTCGAATGCGGCCAACCTGACGGATGGGATCGACGGGCTTGCAACGGGGGTTTCGGGCATCATCGGGGTCACGCTGGGCATATTTGCCTATGTATCCAGTAATGCCATCATCTCCAGTTACCTGGGAATTTTGCACTTGCCGGGGACGGAGGAGCTGGTGATTTTTGCGGCCTGCTTCACCGGAGCGTGCCTTGGGTTCCTCTGGCACAACTCATTTCCGGCGTCGGTCTTCATGGGCGACACGGGGAGTCTGACGCTGGGGGGCATCATAGCCGCCATGGCCATCCTGCTGCGAAAGGAGTTGCTGGTGCCCATTTTCTGCGGCGTGTTCCTGGTGGAAAACCTGTCCGTAGTGATCCAGGTGGCGTATTTCAAGTACACCAAGCGGAAATACGGCGAAGGCAGGCGGATCTTCCGGATGTCGCCGCTGCACCACCACTACCAGAAGGGCGGCATGCACGAATCCAAGATCGTGACCCGCTTCCTGATCATCAGCGTTTTACTGGCCGTTTTTGCCATTTTGACCCTTAAAATACGCTAACCGGAAATGGCAGAAACGGTGATACTCGGAGGCGGTGAGAGCGGGGTAGGGGCGGCGGTGCTGGCCCATAAAGCGGGTTTGAATGTTTTTCTCTCGGATAAAGGTGAAATCCGGGATAAGTATAAACAGGAATTGAACGAAAAAGGCATTCCATACGAGGAAGGCCGGCACGACTGGGACCGCATTCTGGCGGCTTCGGAGGTGATCAAAAGCCCGGGGATACCCGATAAGGTGCCCCTGGTGCAAGCCCTGAAAGTGGCGGGAAAGCCCGTCATTGATGAGGTTGAATTCGCCTCCCGCTACACGGATGCCACCCTGATCGGCATTACAGGCAGCAACGGCAAAACGACGACAACCCTGTTGACCTGGCACCTCCTGCATTCGGCAGGCCTGGATGCCGCGCTGGTCGGAAATGTCGGATTCAGCTTTGCCAGAAGGGTGGCGGAAAGCCCGGCGCCGATCTATGTGCTGGAATTGAGCAGCTTTCAATTGGACGGGATCGTGCGGTTCAGACCGCATATCTCCATCCTGCTGAACATCACGCCGGATCACCTGGATCGGTACGACTACGAGTTTTCCAACTACGTCCGCTCCAAATTCCGGATCGTCATGAATCAGCGCCCGGAAGACCGGTTTCTCTACTTCAGCGAGGACCCCAACGTGATGAACTACCTGAAGAGCCATGAGGTCAAACCGGCCAGACTGGCGATTCACGGCGGGATGATCATGGGGACCCGGATCGAAGTCGTCGGACAGGAATACGACCTGGCCCCGACCCGGTTGCTGGGCAAACACAATGCCGTCAATGCCCTGTTCGCTGCCAATGTCGCGGTCATGATGGGGGTAAAACCAGATAAGATCCGGCAGGGGTTGGAAAGTTTCCAGCCGGCGCCGCACCGGATGGAGGATTCAGGGACAATCAACGGGGTCCTGTTCATCAACGACAGCAAGGCCACCAATGTGGATGCTGTGTTTTACGCCCTGCAGTCAATGACCGTGCCGACGGTTTGGATCGTCGGCGGTCAGGACAAAGGCAACGATTACGGACCGTTGATGCCGCTGGTGAAGGAAAAGGTCAAAGCCATTGTTTGCCTGGGCGCCGATAACAGCAAATTGCTGGCCGCTTTCGGCCCGCTGAACAAACCGGTGGAAGAGGCCAATACCGCGGAATCAGCCGTTGGGAAAGCCCTGGCGCTGGCCGAACCCGGAGAAGTGGTGTTACTGTCCCCTGCCTGCGCAAGTTTCGACCTGTTCAGGAATTATGAGGACCGGGGCGAGCAGTTCAAAGCGGCTGTCCGGAAGTTGATGGTTTATGATGGTTTATGATGGTTTATTTTGGTTTATGATGGTTTATGATGGTTTGTGGTGGTTATGATGGTTTATGATGGTTTATTTTGGTTTATGATGGTTTGTGGTGGTTTATGATGGTTTATTTTGGTTGCGGGCGTCAACAACAATAAACCCTCCTGCGCATGAAGCTACGGCGGGCGGAGCAACAACAAACAACAACAAACCCGCCTTCGCCGAGGCTTTGGCGGGCGGAGCAAACAACAACAAACAACAATAAACCCGCCTTCGCCGAGGCTTTGGCGGGCGGAGCAAACAACAACAAACAACAACAAACAACAACAAACAACAATAACAAGATGTCCAATTTTGTAGCACGGATCAATGCGGAACTGAAGGGCGACAAGGCCATCTGGGCAATCCTTGTATTGTTGGCCATTATTTCCCTGCTGGGCGTTTACAGCGCAACGGGTACCTTGGCATACAGGGCTACCGGAGGCAACACCGAATGGTTTTTGCTCAAGCAAGGGTTGATTCTGTTTTTCGGCCTGATGCTGACCTACATCTGCCATCTGGTGCATTATACCCGGTATTCAGCCTGGGCGCCTTACGCCATGGCGGCGGTCATCCCCTTGCTGGTGCTGACCCTGGCCATGGGGACGGAGATCAACGACGCGCGGCGGTGGCTGGAGTTGCCTTACCTGGGGCTTACTTTTCAGACCTCCGACCTGGCAAAGCTTGCCCTGGTGGTTTATGTGGCCCGGGCCATTTCATCCAAACAGGATTATATCGACGATTGGAAAAGCGCTTTTTTGCCGATCATCGTTCCGGTCCTGATCATTTGCGGGTTGATTGCTCCGGCAGACTTGTCGACAGCCGCGCTGTTGTTCCTGACCTCGATGGGGATGATGTTCGTGGGCAGGGTAGCCTTGAAATACATCGGCAGCCTCATCGTAGGAGGCCTTATCGTCTTTGCCTTCCTGTATATCCTGGGCGATATGTTCCCGGACGCGATCCGGGTGGATACCTGGAGCAGCCGGATCAAGGACTTTATGGGCGGTGAGCAAAGAGAGATCTACCACCAGGCCGTACAATCCAAGATTGCCATTGCCAATGGCGGTTGGTTCGGACAAGGCCCCGGTAACAGCATCCAGCGGTATTATCTGCCGTCGCCGCATACGGATTATATCTACGCCATCATTTGTGAGGAATACGGCGCCATCGGCGGAACCTTACTGGTCGCGCTCTATGTTTTCCTGTTTTTCAGGGTGACGCGGCTGGTGACCAAAAGCCCGAAAGCCTTCGGCGCCATGATGGCCATGGGGTTGACGATCCTCCTGGTGTTCCAGGCCATGATCAATATGGCGGTAGCCGTGGATCTTGTACCGGTAACGGGTTTGACCTTGCCGATGGTCAGTTCCGGCGGATCATCGCTGGTATTCACCGCCATTGCATTCGGCGCCATACTGAGCGTCAGCAAATACATTGAATCGACGACCTGATCTGGAAGTCAAACTTGAAAAGGCCCTTAAAACGAAATATTTTGGAAAAGGCCAACTTGAAAATAATCATCAGCGGAGGAGGAACGGGAGGTCATGTCTTTCCGGCCATAGCCATTGCGGATGCCCTCAAAAAACTGAAGCCCGGCGCCGATATTCTGTTTGTCGGCGCCAAAGGTAAAATTGAAATGGAAAAAGTCCCGGCTGCCGGGTACCCGATCAAAGGATTGTGGATCAGCGGTTTTCACCGCCAATTGACATTGCGAAACCTGGCATTCCCGCTCAAGGTGGCTTCCAGCCTCTGGCAATCCCGGCAGATCATCCGTGAATTCAAACCGGATGTGGCCGTCGGTGTCGGCGGATTTGCCAGCGGGCCCATTCTTCGGGCGGCTGCGCACCAGGGAATTCCGACGCTTATCCAGGAGCAGAACTCCTATGCGGGCGTAACCAACCGCTTGCTGTCCAGGAATGCCGACCGGATCTGCGTAGCCTACGAAAAAATGGAGCAGTATTTCCCGGCTGAAAAGATTGCCCTCACCGGCAATCCGGTCCGGAAAGACCTGGTTTCCAGCCAGGCGGACAAACCGGCTGCGGCAGTACATTTCGGGCTCAACCCCGGTAAGCCGACCGTTTTTGTGTTCGGCGGCAGCCTCGGCGCTTTATCCATCAACGAAGCGATGGAAGCCAACGCCGGATTGCTGGCTGAACACCCGGAGATCCAGGTGTTGTGGCAGGTTGGAAAGCTGTACCAGGAACGGTTCGGCGCCGGCCAGACCGCCGCTTTGCCGAATGTGCAAGTCCGGCCCTTCATCGACCGGATGGACCTGGCCTACAGCCTCGCCGACCTCGTGGTTTGCCGGGCAGGCGCCCTGACCATCGCCGAACTGCAGCTCCTGGGCAAACCGGCCATCCTGATCCCTTCCCCAAACGTGGCGGAAGACCATCAGACCAAAAATGCCCTGGCGCTGGTTGAAAAAGATGCGGCCGTAATGTTACCCAATAAAGATGCGGCCGAGTCCATCATCCGCAAGAGCCTGGACCTGCTGAATGACCCCGAAAAACGGGCGCTGCTGAGCGGGAATATGCTGAAAATGGCTAAACCGGATGCGGCGGCGGAGATTGCCCGGATGGTGGTGGGGTTGGGAGAGGGTGAGAGGGTGAGAGGGTGAGCCCGCCTTCGCTTGGAGCTACGGCGGATGAGAGGGTGATGCCTTCGGCGGGCGGAACAAAAATAAGCAACCATAAACAAAAACAACAATCATAAACAACCATAAACAAAAACAACAATCATAAACAACCATAAACAACAATAACCAGTGCATCTGAACGATATCAAAAAGCTCTATTTCATCGGGATCGGCGGCATCGGCATGAGCGCCCTGGCCCGGTATTTCAATGGGCTGGGCGTTGAGATCCACGGTTATGACAAGACGGAGACCCCGCTGACGAAAAACCTGGTGGCGGAGGGCATGCAGGTCCACTACACCGATGACCCATTGCATATTCCGGCCGGAGTTGACCTGGTGGTTTATACGCCGGCTGTACCGGCCGATCACCTGGAATTGAAGTATTTCAGGGAAAAAGGCTACCCCGTGATGAAAAGGGCCGAGGTACTGGGCCTCATCAGCCGGGGCAGGAAAACGGTGGCCATCGCCGGAACGCACGGCAAAACCACAACCAGTTCTCTGGCAGCCCACGTGCTGCGTACGGGTGGTGTGGATTGCTCGGCGTTCCTGGGCGGGATTGCCGGAAATTTCGGCTCCAACTTCGTGAACGGCGCCGGCGAATGGGTGGTGGTGGAAGCGGACGAATACGATCGTTCCTTTCTGCAATTGTCGCCCGACCTGGCGGTGATCACCTCCATTGATCCGGATCACCTGGACATTTACGGCGACCGGGATGGATTGCTCGAAACGGGTTTCCGCGCCTTTGCCGGCAAGCTCAAACCCGGCGGCAAGATCTGGGTCCGGAGCGGACTGGAGGGGGAATTCCTGGGGCTGCACGGCGTGCTGACCTACGGGGTGGAAAGCGGAGAGTATATGAGCTCGGCGGTGCGGGTGGAAGACGGCTTTTTTGTATTTGACTTTGAAGGCCCGAACGGGAAAATGACCGGACTGAGGCTGTCGCAACCCGGACGGCACAATGTGGAAAATGCGACGTCGGTGATCGCCATTGCCTTAGAGCTGGGGATTTCGGAAGGCGCCATCCGCGAGGCGCTGGCCGGTTTCAAAGGCGTTCAACGCCGGTTTGAGGTCATTTTCAGGTCGGACAAAACGGTGTATGTCGATGACTACGCCCACCATCCGGCCGAACTGGAAGCGACCATCAGCGCTGCCCGGCAGTTGTTTCCGGGCCGGAAGCTGACGGGCGTATTTCAACCGCACCTGTACACCAGGACCCGGGATTTCGCCGATGAGTTCTCCGCAGCTCTCGACAAACTGGATGAAACCATATTGCTGGACATTTACCCGGCAAGGGAAGAACCGATCGAAGGCGTGGATGCCGCCATGCTGATGAGAAAGATGAAGAGCGCGGCCAAAAGCCTCGAAACCCGGGAAAGCCTGGTCGGCGCCCTGGCTGGAAAGGACCTGGATATCGTTTTGACGATGGGGGCGGGAAATATCGACACCCTGGTAAAACCCATCGGGGCGATGCTGGAACAAAAACAACGCAATAACGAACAACCGGTCTGACGGCCGGAGCATGCGAAGCTAAATGTTGAATGGCGCAATGATCATTAAGGAAGAATATATCGGGATGCTGAAGAGACTCGGCCTCATTGCCGGGGGCATCGCGGTAATCATGGTGATCATGACCGCCGTGGAATGGAAGGGCGGCAATAAAGTAGCGGATATCGTCATCGAGGTGGAACCGCTGGAGGAAGGCGCCCTGCTGATCACAAAAGAAGATATTCAAAAGGTGATCGATCGCAGTTTCGGCATTCCCCTGACCGCATTGTCGGTGCGGGAGCTGGAGATCGACCGCCTGGAAAAGGTGCTGGAAGAAGAACCTTTTATCCTGGATGCGGAAGCCTTTGTGGACGCCAAGAACCGGGTTCGGATCGAGGTGGAACAAAGAAGGCCCATCCTTCGGATCATTGACAATAACGGACTGAATTACTACCTCGATGACCAGGGAGTGAAAATGCCGCTGTCGCCGCACTTTTCAGCGCGCGTGCTGGTCGCAACCGGGAATATCCCGCCGCATACGCCGGAATTCCTGGAGCGCAAGAAAAATACCCTGAAGGATGTCTATCAGCTGGCGGACCTGATCAGGGAAGACGAACTGCTGATGGCGATGATCGAACAGATCCACGTCAGCAACCGGGGTGAGATCACGCTGGTGGCGAAGGTTGGCCCGGCCAAGGTCCTGTTCGGCCAGATGACGGATGCGGAGGAGAAGCTGAGGCGGCTGAAGATTTTCTACCAGGAAGTCACGAGCATCGAAGGGTGGCAGAAATACCGCGCGGTCGACCTGCGCTACAAGGGCCAGGTTGTGGGGGTGAAATGATTGAATTGATTCGATTGGTTCGATTGGTTCGATTGATTCGATTGATTCAATTGATCGGATTGATACGATTGATTCGATTGAAAACGTCCGTCAAATGGCCGAAATGCACCGAATGGGGAAAAAGTTTACATTGTTTGTAATTTTTTGTGATAAAAATTTTGAAATATAAATTTTTTGTTTTATTTTGCAACGATTTTCCTGTATGTTCAGAAGGGGCATACACTCATTTAAATGACGCGTATTATGGAACCAAAACCTGTTAACTCCGGCGTAGTCACGGCCCTCGACATAGGGACTACCAAAGTCTGCGCCGTGGTAGGCCGCCGCAATGAGCACGGCAAACTGGAAATACTGGGCTTCGGCAAAGTAGATTCGGAAGGTGTGTTGCGCGGCGTTGTTTCGAACATTGAGAAAACGGTTAAAGCTATTTCCGATGCAACCGGCCTGGCCAAACGCAGCTCGGGTCTTGAATTTGATGTGGTCCATGTCGGCATTGCCGGCCAGCACATCAAAAGCCTGCAGCACCGCGGGATCCTCACCCGGGACAATGACCACACGGAGATCAGCCAGCGGGACATTGACCGCCTTGTCAGCGACATGTACAAGCTGGTGTTGCCGCCCGGTGACAAGATCCTCCACGTCATTCCGCAGGAATATACCGTGGACAGCGAACAGGGCATCGCCGATCCGATCGGCATGTCGGGGATTCGCCTGGAAGCGAATTTCCACATCATTACCGGCCAGATCACGGCATCCAACAACATCCACCGTTGTGTTGAACGGACCGGCATGCGGGTCGCCAACATGACCCTGGAGCCGATCGCTTCGGCAGCGGCCGTCCTCAGCGATGAGGAGAAGGAAGCCGGTATCGCCCTGGTGGACATCGGCGGCGGCACAACCGATATTACCATCTTCCAGGACGGGATCATCCGGCATACGGCGGTCATTCCGTTCGGCGGCAACGTGATCACCAAGGACATCAAGGAAGGTTGCAACGTAATGGTGCAGCAAGCCGAGAAGCTCAAGGTGAAATTCGGCTCCGCCCTTGCCGAAGAAGTTTACGATAACCGCATCATCACCATTGCCGGTTTGAAAGGCCGGGATCCCAAAGAGATCTCTGAAAAGAACCTGGCCATGATCATCCAATCCCGCGTTGAAGAGATCCTCGACTATGTGGTCTGGGAGATCCGCAGGTCGGGATACGAGAAGAAGCTCATCGGCGGGATCGTGCTAACCGGCGGCGGCGCCCTGCTCAACCATATCGACAAACTGACGGCTTTCCACACGGGTTTCGATACCCGGGTAGGTCTTCCGGTAGAACGCCTGGCGCACGGGTACAAAGCCCAGCTCAACAGTCCGATCTACGCTACGGCTATCGGCCTGTTGCTCAAAGGGATCGAAGACCTTGAGGCGGGCAAGACGCCCCCGACGCCGGTTGCCGAAAAGGTGGAGGCCGAAACGGTTGCTGTCAAGGACCAGGACGGCAACAAGTGGTACGAGCAACTTTTTCGCAAAACCAAGGAATGGTTCGAAGCGGAACCGGATAAGGATTTTTAAGATTGTTTAGACGCAATATTTAAACGTTGGACGGGCGCCTACTGATACTAACCGAGGCCCGCCGGCAAGTTTTAACTTAAAAGCAGGAATCATGACTTTTGATCTTCCCAGGGACGAAAGTCCGATCATCAAGGTGATCGGCGTGGGCGGCGGCGGCAGCAATGCGGTCAACCACATGTACAGCCAAGGTATCATCGGCGTAGATTTCGCGATCTGCAACACCGACAACCAGGCCATGGACACCAGCCCTGTCCCGACCAAAATACAATTGGGACCCAACCTGACCGAAGGCCGCGGCGCCGGGTCAAAACCCAATATCGGCAAACTGGCTTGCGAGGAATCCATCGAGGAAGTCCGCAAGTACCTCGAAAATAACTGCAAGATGTTGTTCATCACCGCGGGTATGGGCGGCGGTACGGGCACCGGCGCGGCGCCCATCATCGCTAAAACAGCCAAGGAGATGGACATCCTCACGGTCGGCATCGTGACGCTGCCCTTCGTTTTCGAAGGTCGCCGCAGAATGACGCACGGCAGCGAAGGCCTGGCTGAGTTGAAAAAGCACGTGGATACGCTCATTATCATTTCCAATGACAAACTGCGCCAGATCCACGGCAACCTCTCCCTGTCCGACGCTTTCTCCAAAGCCGACAACATCCTGACCACGGCCGCCAAAGGGATCGCCGAGATCATCACGGTACCGGGTTATGTCAACGTCGACTTTGAGGACGTCAATACCGTCATGCGCGACAGCGGCGTAGCCATCATGGGTACCGCTACCGCTGAAGGCGAAGACCGCGCCCGCCGCGCCGTTGACGAAGCCCTGCATTCGCCGCTGCTTGAGGACAACGACATCCAGGGCGCCAAGCACATCCTCCTCAACATCACCTCCGGCAAGAAAGAGGTGACCATGGACGAGATCTTTGAAATCACCGAATTCGTCCAGGAGGAAGCCGGCTTCGGCACCGACCTCATCTGGGGTAACTGCTTTGACGAAAAGCTGGGCGACAAGATCAGCGTGACCGTAATCGCCACCGGCTTTGAGCATCGCCCCGGCCCGGGCCAGCGCAGCGGCAACCAGGCCAATGATCGCATTGTCGTCTCCCTGGACGACGAAGACGATCCTGCCGGGCGTAGCCCGAAAAAAGAAAAAAACGCACAGCCCACTTTGTCGGATATCGGGTTTGACGACTCCAGATCGAAACCCGCTCCGACCGTCGAGTTCACGGATTTCCAGAATTCCGTAGACCGCTACAACCGCAATCGTTTTACGTACGATGAGCCGTTCCGCAATAACGTCGACAAGGAAAAAGAGGAAGAGGACCTACGTCGCTTCCAGGAGGAGGAGGCCCGTCGGCGCGAGCGCCTGCGCAATGTGAATCTGAAATTGAACAATCCGCAAACCATCAACGAACTGGAAGGCCAACCCGCCTACATGCGCCGCGGCGTCCAGTTGGACGATGTACCCCATTCCGGCGATTATGAAATGTCCAAATGGACCATCTCAGACGACGAGGACGGCGGCCTGCGCGAAGGGAATTCCTTCCTGCATGATAATGTGGATTGAATGAGGAACTGAAGAATCGAAAAACCGAGGAATTGATTTCAAACCTGTTTTCATTTCCTCAGATACTCGAATACTCGATTCCTCAATAAAGAGCATTTGCCTTTCCAACTATACGCGTCTAAATCCGCTGCCTGCTCCCTTGGGAGTGGGCATGCGGATTTAGGTTTTTTAGGGAAAATGCAAAATGTCAAGGTGTGAATGTGAAATGAAAAAGGGAAGCTCCCGGAAAAGCCTATCTTTAAAAAATATTCTCCAACGCTCACCCGCTCACCTCCTATCCGCCGTAGCCTCGGGCGAAGGCGGGCTCTCACCCTCTCTCACCCTCTCTTCAACCCCAGCAACGAAAAAAAACACCCCATCCCCACACTCATCGACGCCTCCATTGAATGATCCGTCATCATGTTCATCAGCAGGATGGCGTAAAGGCCGAGAAAAAAAAGATCCCGCCGCATCTTCCGGATCATCAGCGGATAAAAGAAACCGAAGATGAAAACGGCCAACCCGATCAGGCCGGTTCCGCTCATGACGTATAGGAACTGATTGGGGGGCATATGGACCTCAAAGCCGGGATAATGTTTTTCGATATAGTCGCGTACTTCCACCCGCAGATTGGCTGCCCCGACCCCCGCTAACGGGTGCTTGCGGAAAATATCCCAGCCCGCCGCCAGGGAAGCAAAACGCCCGGAGTCCGAATTGATCCCGCCTTCGCCTTGCCGGAACATATACCAGTCGTACCGCATATAGTCCACTTTGGCCTGGAAGCTTGAAACCGTTTTATAGGCGATAAAGGGTACAGCCAAAAGAGCGGCTGCAAGCCCCAGCCCGATCAGGTATTTGCGCTTCAGCAGGATATACCTGACCAACAGCACGAACAGGGCAAAATAAAGGGCGGCTAATCCGGACCGGACACTCAATACATGGATGAATACGAACAAGAACAACGTCATCCCGCCGACCAGCTTCCTTTCCCATTGCCGGAACAGATAAAAGCCCTCGCGGTACAAATATAGGCCCGCTACAATCCCAATGGACATCAGAACGCTGAACCGGATATGGTGCCGGGGTACCGGAATGGAACGCCCTTCTTTCAAGGCCATATTGATCTCGTCAAAGTGATTCAGGTAATTGATGCCCACCCCGATGCAGGTCAGGAATAACAGCGCCACAAAGAAATACAGAATCCCCATGTATTCCCGCCTGGAAACCTCCGGCAAAAGAATGAATGTGAACGGTAAAACCAGGAACGGCGCCTTCATCCGCAGGCGGTCAAACCAGAAATCCCAGTCGCGCACCGGCCAACCCGCCCACAGTACAACGGCAAAGACCAGCACAAAAGACAATACCGGAAAATAGGGCCTCAACGGCGCCAGGATCCTGAACCGTTCAAAATCCGGCATAAAGCTCAATTGCCCTTTCTCATTCTTCCATTTGAAAAACGCCAATGCGCTCAAACCGATGAATCCGTCGGACAGCAGGAACGGAGAATAGACCAGCGAAAATGCCGTCAATACCAGGAAAAAGAGGACCATCGATTTTTTGGAAGGAACGGTCCAGATCATGGACGAAGTTTTGACATTGTTTGGATAGATAAACGGTAAGGGCAAAAGTAGACCTTTCAGGCGGATTGGGGTAAAAATTAACGTTTATTGGAGCTTTGTTTATTCATATGAGCATTATGATGGCGTTACCTTCAAGCGTGAGGAGAAGGGTGCCCATGGATCTGTTGCGACCGGTCTTTTTGGCGACCACAAGGGTGTTGTGACCGGCGACCACAAGGGTCGCCGCTACTTGGGAACAGGCGGCGGCCCGTCCGGCAGGATCGCTTTATACTGATAGTCACCCCTCTTTTCCAGAAATTCATTTCTGATCTCATCGACCAGCCTTGGTTGTTCGAACAGATCGACCATCGTCAGGCCGAGGGCTTTGGCAGCGTGCAGCATGCCTTTATGGCCGATGGACATGCCGCCGCACGCAACTACTGCCCAGGAATGCCAGGGTGTTCCTTCCGGGGCTGTCGTGACCGATAACCGGATCTCCGGTACGATCCAGCTCACATCTCCTACATCGCTGGATGCGCCGCCGGTCAGTTCCCGGGTTTCTTCCAGCGGGCCCGGCGTTCCATTCAAACCGGTTTGAGGCTTTCCGGTGGCTTCCTGTATCCCTTTGGCAAATGCCGTTTCCGCTTCGGTGTATTCGATCGGGCCCAATAATTGAAGGTTCTTATGCAGGGCGGTTCCCCCGGTGCGATTGACCAGCACTTCGTGCAAGCCGGAAATGAGCTTGATTTCGTAATCTACATCCGCCATGAGGGCGGCGCCTTTAGCAATTCGTTGCGCTTTCTCGTAGATCTCCATCATCCCTGTCCGCCTGGCGTCGCGGATCCGCGTCCAGATATTGGCATAATCCGGGACGATATTCACCACGTCGCCGGCTTTCAGGATCTGGTAATGGATGCGGACGGAGGGTTTTACGTGTTCGCGCAGGTAATTCAGCCCGGTGGTGTAGAATTCCATCCCGTCGACAGCGCTTCTACCGTTCCATGGATCGAGGGAGGCGTGGGCGGCCTGTCCGTGAAATTCGGTCGTAAAATCGATGACTGCCAGTGCGCTTTGCACATCGGCCTGGGTATTGGCGGCCGGGTGCCAGTCGAGGCAAACATCCAGGTCGTCAAAAAGACCTTCCCGGGCGAAATAGAGCTTGCCGAAGTATTTTTCCTCCGCCGGGGTGCCGTAAAACAGGATCGTCCCTTTGAGCCTGCCTTGTTCCATCAGTTCCTTGACGGCAATGGCGGCGCCCAGGCTGCCCGGTCCGAACAGGTTGTGTCCGCAGCCGTGCCCGGGAGCGCCTTCTGAAACCGGGTCCTTGGCCGGAACCGCTTTTTGCGATACCCCGGGCAGCGCATCGAATTCCCCCAGGACACCGATAATGGGTTTGCCCGAGCCGTAGCTGGCGATAAAGGCGGTCGGCATACCTGCTACCCCCCGCCGGACGGTAAATCCCTGCTGTTCGGCATAGTCTGCCAGGGCTTTGGAGGATTGGGTCTCTTCGAAGGCCGTTTCGGCATACCCCCAGATCTGGTCGCTGAGGCGGATCAGGTCGGCCTGGTGGCGTTCTATGGATTGGAGGACGGCTTTTTTGCCGGCGGTCATCTGGGCCTGCAGACCGGTTGAGGCAAGGGCCAATATGGCGGGTAATAAGTATTTGTTCATATGCTAATTTTTTATTTTAATGTAAATCATGGGTTGGTCCTCATGAAGAGTAAAGATCTCGGATATTTCCGGATTTCCACACAACGGGTGTTCCCAAAATACATGGCCGCCACTTTTACATTTCGCATTTTACATTCAGCATTTCCTTCCCTTCGCCATAGTATCCTGTCCTTCAGTTGGGCGCCGCCGGAAGCGAGCATCCAGCCACCAGCATCCAAAACCCCCAACAACCAGCATCCTCCGTCCGCCATAGCTCCTCAAGAGCGGCGGCGGGCAGCATCAACCATCCAACCCCCAGTTGACATCCCCGATCAGATCCGCCACCTCCTCGATCCCCACCGAAATCCGGACCAGCCCGTCGGTAATACCCGCTGCTTCCCGGATCTCCTTTGGCACATTCATATGCGACATCGAAACCGGGTGCATGACCAGCGTATCCACATCGCCCAGGGTAGGGGCCAGGGTGCAGAGCTCCAACCGGTTGATGAAGGTGTGCGCCGCCTCCAGTCCGCCTTTCAGTTCGAAACTCAGCATGCCGCCGAACCGCCGCATCTGCCGTTTGGCCAGTTCGTGGTCGGGGTGGGAGGGGAGACTGAGGTAATTGACGCGGGCGACTTTCGGGTGTTGTTCCAGGAATTCCGCCAGGGCCTGGGCGTTGTCGCAATGCCGCTCCATGCGCAGGGCAAGGGTCTTCATGCCGTTGTGCACCAGCCAGGCATCCCAGCTGTTGGCGTTGGTACCCAGGAGTTTGAGCGCCGGATAGACCTTGTTGCGCATCAACCCGGCATCCATCCCCAGCACGGCTCCGGATATAGTATTGGCGTGGCCGTTGAGGTATTTGGTGGTGGAGTGCACAATGAAGTCGATGCCCAGGGCAAACGGCTGTTGCAGGTAAGGGGTGGCAAAGGTATTGTCAACCGCCGTCCAGACACCGGCGTTTCCGGCGACCTCAGCCAGCGCCTTCAGATCGACGCAGGCCAACGTGGGGTTGGCCGGGGTTTCTGCGTAGATCATCCGGATGGCGGGATCGCGCCTGAGCTGGTCGGCGACCCGCTCCGGTTGGGTCAGGTCGGTCAGTTCGCAACCGATGCCGAGCGGCGTCAGGATCTGGTTGAACAGCGACGTGGTGCCGCCGTAGATATTTCCCTGGGTCAGGATCTTGTCGCCCGATTTCAACAGGGCGATCGCCAGGGTGGAGACGGCCGCCATGCCCGAACTGAGCAGGTAGCAAACCGGCTGTCCGGCCAGGCCGTACCCCTCCAGCGACGCAATCTTCTCCGCTACCGTATCGACGGTCGGATTGCCGAAACGCCCGTAAATATGGCCCGGTTTCCGTCCGGCAAAGACATCCATGCCTTCCTGGAGGTTGTCAAAAACAAAGGAAGAGGTGGCGTGAATCGGCAGTTGATGGGACGGATTGAAGCCGGTTTCTTTCCGTTCCCGGGCGCATACGGACCCGAATCCTAGGCGGTTTTTCATGATGGAACCTTTAGTTCTGGCAAAAAAAGCAAAAATTCATTTGATCCGCCCCTTGAAAGCCGTATTTTTGTTGGTCAGGATTAAACAACGGTCAAATAATTAAAAGAGGGAAGTTAATTTTTGACCAACACTAAACAAGGAAATGATCAGCGAAAAGGAAGACTATGACGACCCCATGGAGGAGCAGGAGAATGACGATAATGAAGACGATTATTACGTCCATCAGAATATCCTGATCGACCCGAAGCAATCCCCGCTCCGGATCGACAAGTTCCTTATTGACCGGCTGGAAAATGTATCGCGCAACCGCGTACAAAACGCCATCCGGTCGGGCGCCATTCTGGTGGACAACCAGGAAGTGAAGCCCAATTTCAAGGTCAAGCCCGGCCAGAAGATTTCGATCATCTTTCCCAAACCCATGGTGCACGGGGTCGGGATCGTTCCGCAGAACATCCAGCTCAACATTGTTTATGAGGACAACGACCTGCTGGTGCTCAACAAACCCGCCGGCCTGGTCGTGCATCCGGGCGTGGGCCACCACCGGGGCACCCTGGTCAATGCGCTGGCCTACCATTTCAAGTCGCTGCCCGTCATGGAAGGCAACCACGACGACAAGCTGGGCCTGGTCCACCGGATCGACAAGAATACCTCAGGGCTGATGGTGGTCGCCAAGAGCGAATACGCCATGACCCACCTGGCCAAACAGTTCTTTCACCACACCATCGACCGGACCTATATCGCCCTGGTCTGGGGCGAACCCAAGGAGAAAAGAGGCACCATCGACGCCCATATCGGCCGTCACCCGCGCTACCGCAAACAATTCGCGGCCTTTCCGGACGGCGAACAGGGCAAATGGGCCGTCACCCATTACCAGGTGCTGGAAAGCCTGTATTACGTCAGCGTGGTGCAATGCAACCTCGAGACCGGCCGTACCCACCAGATCCGCGTCCACATGAAATACCTGGGCAACCCCATCTTCAACGACGACAAATACGGCGGCGACCATATCCTCAAAGGCACCATTTACAGCAAGTACAAGCAATTTGTGGAAAATACCTTCAACATCATGCCGCGCCACGCCCTGCATGCCAAATCCCTGGGCTTCGAGCACCCCACGACAGGCGAACGGATGTACTTCGAGTCGGAACTGCCCCGCGATTTCCAGAATTGCCTGGACCGGTGGCGGGGGTATTTGGAGAGTAGGAAGGAGGAACAAGGGTAAAAAGGATAAAGGATAAAGGTTAAAGTGGAGAACGGGAAAGGGAACGCCCACTTTTACATTTCGCATTACCACCTTTGCATTTTGCATTTTCCCCCGGGCCTCCCCGTAACTTCATTGTTAACTTTCAAAAAAAATCCATATATTTTTAGCTCTCCCCTTGCATTTCCCAAATAAAACCCTCAATTTTATCGCCGCAAACGATACTGCTGCACACGCATACTCACTAGCCTTCTTATTTTCTGCCCAATCAAGTCTGACAGAACGTACTTTTCTCTTTTGTCTGGGAAACCCGTATGAAATTGTAACGAATGTTGAATTAGATCGATTAATTCAAATGATTCGAATGTTCGAATTCGATTCAATCCAATGATCGATTCATTCGATTCAATTCAAAGACCAGACCCCGTCGGACTATTCCTGTTATTGTTGATTTGCCGCCTTCGCTCTTTCGGAGCTACGGCCGCCGGAGGTTAATTATTCCCTTCGGTCATGTACTTCGTGCTCGTTGATCTGTTGATTTCGAGGAACCGAGGAACCGAAGAATCGAGGAACCGAAGAATCGAGGAACCGAGTAATCGAAGAACCGAGTAATCGAAGAATCGAGGAACCGAGTAATCGAAGAATCGAAGAATTGAGTAATCGAACAATCGGATAATCGAATAATCGGAACATTCGAACAATAGTTCTATTAGTCGTCAAATCGTCCCTATGGAAGAATATAACCTCGAAACCACACTTCAAGGGTTGGTCGGGCATTTGGTCATTGAGACCAAGGAAGATCAAACCAATTTTGAGCGGCTCAGCAAGTCGCTCGTCAATGCCGCTATCCCGGCTGATGCGCTCCAGGTGAAGACCGCCAATTTTTCCTTTGAAAAGGCGGACCTCTACTTCCCCGAGCGGATCAATTCCACCCGGATGGACGCCATCCAGCTCCTGGCGAAACGGAACCGCGAACGCGAAAAAGGCCCCGATTACCGGGTGTTTGTCCGGGAAGTACCCGTTCGCGACCAATTCGTTGCAGGCTCCATGCCCGCCTGGGCTGCCGGCGCCCGCGTCGATCACACCGTCGGTCCGTTCCGTAATGTGGACGGCCGCCAGTTCTGGTTCGACTTCTTTCCCATCGAAACGCTGATCGCACTGTACATTCAGGGCATCGCCGATCCGGTCCTGCTGTTCGATGTCAAGCAGGCCAGGGACGGCGTGATCAGCCCGAATGCCCGGCTTGGCATCGGCCTGCTGCGGAGTTACAACCTCTCTAAAGGCAGCATCTGGATCATGTCCAGGTTCCTGGCCCCCAACGCGCCAGCCGGGGCCTATACCGGCCTCACCATTGATGGTGGAAAGGTGACCCTGAGTGCGGCGCCGCAAAATATCAACAACAAGCTGACGATTTCGGCCAATACCACGGTCACCCTCCAGCTCAAACTGAACCAACCCGATGCCGTTGATCCGGATCCCGCCAGCGCTTACGGCGTTGACGCCAGAAACATGGATCTCAAGCTGCCCAAAAGCCTGAATTTCCATTTTTCGGGCCAGGGCCGGACCATCGACGACGTAGATAAATCCGCCTGGCGGCTTTACGGCCAAAAGGTCGCCTTCGATTGGAACAGCCAGCAGCAAACCACCTACAACCTCCAATACCAGCGGATCCTGTTCCCCTGCACGCCTTCAGAATCGGAGATCAATATCAATGATTGCGAATCGGTATTGAACAGGCTGGCAGGATCTGCGCCCATTGACGCAGCCGCCTGGGCGCTTCCCGTGGCGACCATCGACATAACCCAGCCGACAGCCGCCTCCGGTATCGGCGGATTGCTGGTAAAGGGAAAGGACGGCCTGTCAGATACCTGGAAAGGCCTTTCCGGCGGCGGACTTAATTTATCCGCGCCTGTTTTCCTGGTGGAACCCGGGCAGATCGTCCTGGCCGATTTTCAGGCCGCCAATCCGCATGCCACCCAGGAATTCGACCTGTGGAAGGACGAGCTCAACGAATTCGGCACCCAGGTCAACCTGCAATTTGCCAAAACAGCGCCGTTCTTTTACGCTTCCAATGCCAACGGAAACGAACTGCTGATGGCGCTCACGGACGCCGATTTCCGGGTCGACCGCCCGGTGAAGGTAACGGGCAAACCGCCTGCCGTCAAATCGGTGAACTCGCTGCTGGTCATCGCCGCCAACAACAACGGCAGCCTGATCTACCTGTACGACGATAACCTCCTGCAGGATGCGGCAAGCGCCAACCCGAATAATCCTGCGCCTTTGGAAAAAATGGCGCTGGCCATGACCAACGCGCTGTTCAAGGTGACCCCGCCAACGGGGTGCCTTCTGTTCGGATCGCTTTCAGCAGACTATACCAAGGTCGAAAAGGGGTTCCTGTTCCTGACCTTCGGCCTGTACGCCTACCTGCCTACCTTGCCCGACCCGTATGCCGCCAACCTGGGCATTCTGAAGCGCCAGATCCGCGGCGGCACCCGGGCGGAAGGAGCCGCATACCTCAACAACTCGCCGATAACGGCCCTGCTGGTCTGCCTGGTACAATGGGACCCGCCGGCGGATGAATCCGGCCTGGATCAGGTGGTTGTTTCGTTCCACTTTGCCCCCCTGGCCACCCAATTTGCAGGCGTAGAACTCGGTCAGGGAAGGGCAACAGCCGTGACCCCGGGTACGGCTTCCACCACAGTGACCCACCTCGATTCGGTTTCCATGCTGTCCAACCTGACCCACCTGGACGCTACGGTCAGGACCACCCGGGCGGCAACTACCGGCGCGAGAGCTTCTGCGGCAGTAGCCGGTTCAAATCGCGAACCGCTGCCGGATTACGATGAAGCCTGGACCGCCGTGACCAGCCGGTTCACTACCGATATGTTTTCCCTGCTCGACGTCAGCACCAATGCCGACCTGTTCGGGATCAGTTTCGATATTTTCTCCCTGCGCAACCGGGCGACCACCGTCGGAACAACGGATGTAACCCACGGGACCACCGTAAATACAGGAAATACGGGGACGACCACCACCCAGGACAGTCAGTTCCCCATCCAGGTAGTCGGGATGGATGTAGTGAGCAAAGGCATCAATGTCAAAGCCTTTACGGTGCCCCAGATCTCCTGGGAGCCGCTCATCAACCTGACCCCGCCCGCAGTTTCCGGCGATCCCCCTGCAGGGTTCAATTATTACCCCAACGACGGCGGACCGATGCGGATCATGAACACAGGGCAGGACAATGTAGCCCTGGCGCCGCTGCCGCTTACCAAATACCTGCTCGACAATTTTGAACTGGATACGCCCAATTTCCTGGCATTGTCCATTCTCACTTTGCCGTTCGGATTGCGGGCGCTGGCCTTCCTGCAGAACACCTATGTCTACTCTGATAATACGGGCACTTATACGCGCAAAGGCACGGATGTGGTGCTCAATTCCGAAGCTTTCGAAGCGGAAATAAGGGGCGCCCTTCAATTGCAGTTGAACGCCGGCGAAGCCTTCATCCAGGGCGAATCGGATATGTTTGTCGGCAGCACCATTCAGGTGAACAATGTGCTGGATGCCTTCGGCAGCGACAACGGCGACAGCACACTCGGCCGCACCGTCACGGAAATCTTCAATAACGAGTTTATGCTGGTGCCGTTCAACCTGGTTCGACAACGTGGGGTCCCCCTTACGCGTATCGACCTTTCCGGTTACGGCGCCAGTTCCTTCAGCAACTGGCTCAATCCCACCGCAGCCTTTGCCGAGACCAGCCAGGCCAAATTCGACATCCTGGTCGGACGCTGCGCACACGAGATCATCCAGGTGGTCAGCATCATTTACCCCTGGGGCATCAAGGTGGTCCGGACGATCACCATATTCCGGGTCGGCAGCGGGTTCGTTTACCGTTTCGACTCCGGCTGGCGCGCCGAAAGCGACGGCAAGTTCGACTTCCGGTATTTTGTCAACCTGACGCCCACCAACAAGGTCGAGCAACCCTCGCCGTTCGAGGTGCACCCGGGGATCGTAAAAGGCTTGTTCAATGTCCAGAATATCGTTGAAACGGACGAGATCGCCATTTCATCCGGCAATATGGTCTCCGCCAAGATGGTGGATGAGAACGGATTGTATGTGGACAATCCGGCAGCCGGCGACCTCCTTGGATTCAAACTCCAACCCGTTTATTTCGATGCCGATATCGAGATCGAAGGGGCGATTTCCGGGTTCAAGACCAAGAAGATCCACAACGTCGACAAGAACGTTGTGCCCTCCAGGAAGATCATCGGATACGTACAGGTCGCTCCAAGGGGCATTCCCATCAGCAAGGAAACCCTTCGCGACCTGGTCATCGTCCAGCTCGGCTCCATCGGCGGACCGATCGATTGTGAAGTGGTCCTGGCGAACAGTGCCCAAAAAATGCGGCTCAACCGGTTTGATTTCAACAACTCTTTCGGCGCCAACGGGTCGGATATTGTCTTTTCCGTTGCCGGCCGCGGGAACGTACTGCTGCCCAAAGACGGCTCCTGGACCATGGTCAAACACGACCGGGGTACCGGCGACGTCACCCCCGTGGATGCCAACCAAAGCGTGCCGGTCATCCGCCCCGGCAAGCTGATCAAGAATGGAAATGACGTCAAGGTAGACACGCCGATCAAGGACGTGCTGCTGCGGATCGCCAACCCGACGGAATTGCTGCGACAAGCCGTAGATGACACGATCAACTTCGGGTTCCTGCAATCAACGGATACGCAGAAAGCGCTTTTCCTGACGCCCTCCTTCGAACTCAACAAGAAAAAACTGTTCAGCAAAACCGCGCCGTTGTACGCGGATGCCTTCCGGATCGTCAATTCCAAAGGCATCTTTCCGAATATCGGCAACGGGGACACCGACCTGGGCGATGCGATCACGCTGATCAAGAACGGAACGGAATTCGCCCAGGGACTCCTGCAGGATGCCGGCAAGGCGGTTTGGGAACTGATGGACGTGAGTGATGTGGTCAATAACGTCGCCGAACAGGGCTTTAACCTGCTCAATGAAGCGTTCGACCTGCCGGATGCCGAATTCGAGCTCATCGACCTGGGTGACGGCAATTTCCGGATCTATATTGAATACGTCGGCAAGCAGAACGGCAACCCGGTCAAAGGCGACCTCAATTTCAGCATTAATTCAGCCGCCAACCAGCTGGCCGATACCTGGAAGAGCAAAATGAGCAATATAGGCCTCGTGGTCGACCTGGCCGGCATTGACCGGCTGGTGACGATCCGCGGCAAATGGGATTCCAAGAAGGGATCGGAAGCTTCCTATCCGCAACCCGACCTGGAATTTGCGCCGGAATTGCAACCGGTGATCGATATCCTGGAAATCCTGCAGCAACTCCAGACCGGGGATTATGCGGGCGCCATCGGCAACGGGCTGAAACTGGCCATGAGCAATAAGGCCGGGAGCTGGGAATACAAGTTCGAGGCCTCCAAGGAGATACCCGTCCTGCGCTTCCCGGTGCCGGATGCCGTGTATAATGACCCGAATTGCCCGTTCAAACTGGAAGCGGGTTTCAAGATCGGAGCCTATTTCAATGCAGCGCTCAAGGTGACCACCAACGCCAACGAATTGCTGCCCAGCGCCGGCGGTTTGTTGGGCTTTTACGGCAGACTATCAGTGATGTGCGTGTCGCTATCGGCCGCCACAATTTATGCGATCGGTCAGGTGAACCTGGACATCGCCGCCGATACCAAGATCGGGCCGTCCCTGCGGATGAAATTCGGATTCGGGGCGCAGATCGTCGTCGGATTGCCGGTGGCGGGCAACGTCAGTGTGCTGTTCATGGTCGGTGTGGAAATATTTGCCGCGTCGGGTATCATCGAGGTGACCGCCTTCATGCTGTTTGAAGGTCACGCGGAGATCCTGGGCGGCATCGTTTCCATCACCATCCGGATCGAAGCCAAGGGCACCGTTTCCAAGAAGGCCATCGGCGGCGGCGACTCGCGCACCGACCTCGCCTGCCAGGTGACCTTCGGGATCGACATCAGCATCTTCCTGGTCATCAACATCAGTTTCAGCACCTCGTGGCAGGAGCAACGCCAGATCGCATAACCTCAAAAAACGCCCTTTCGGGTAAAAAATCTGAATCATGAATCCGAACCAACGATTTTCCATACTCACTTTTCCCCAGTATTTTGACGGCAACGAACTGGCCCTGAATATCGTCGTGTTGCCCCGGGATCACAATCCGCTGATCGCCGCCATTGAGCCTGCCCTGGCTGCCGACCCGGCGCCTGCCTTTGCGGACGTCAAATTGTCGTTCACGGCCAGCGTATTCAACGGGTTGTCTGTTTTCCCCAATGAAACGCCGCCGATCCCGGGTGTGGGATTGACCACCAACACCCCGGCGGATGCCCGGTCGGTGTTCGAGGCATTGGCCAACCACCTGTCCATCGTTAACAATACCGGCGTTCCGAATACGAATATCAACCTGGATGCCATCCCGACGGAGTACAAACCGGAAGCTGCCCGGCCCCAAGAGACGACTGTCCGGAAATACTTGCCAAAAACCTACCGGAAGGCTTTCAATTTCACGACGCCCCGAACGCGCAACGCCGTCACGGACGACAGCTACCATTGCGCGGTGAAGGACGCCGAATACGTGCCCGGTTTTCAGCGGAGTTCGGACGTGGTGAGCTGGGGCAAGGTATTTGCCTATCTCATGCGGCAGCCCTTGCTGGCCGAGCAGGCGGGTATGATCTTCAAGACCACTCTGACCGTAGATCCGACCTGGTTCGACAACGGCGGGTGGTTGTATGTCGATCTGGCCGACGGGAGCGATTACAAGGCCGAGCAGAACGCCGATTCAACATTCATCAAAAGATATGCGGCCCGCATTCCGGCACTGACCATGGGCGAACCGCGGCAGGTTTTCGCGCCCCTGTTGTTCCCGGTGACCAATTTGCCGGTGGGCAATTACGACCCGCTGTTCATCGAGGCGGCCCAGTTTGACGACGGTTTTGCGAAGATCGTCCACTGCCAGCAGCCGCCCAACCGGAGCTTGCTGGAAGAAGAGAACGACGGCGCCCATCCCACCAAGGATATCGGCATCCGCCTGGGCTGGGACGACGAGCAGATCCTGATCTGGTACATGCGCCAGATGATGATCGATCCGATGGTCGGGCCGACCGACCGGTTGGATGCCCCGCTGGGCGTGTTCGGCTATATCGTGGATGTGCGCCAGACCGCCGAGCCGGAAAACCCGTGGGAATCGCTCAATTATGTGGAAAGCAAGCAGGTGCTGACCCTGTCGAAGGACCCCAACAATCCCGGCGACTTCATTTCGCTGGGCGGATTCCAGGGGGAATTGCCGTACCAGGTGTATCCCATGCAACTGGACGGCCGCAAGCACCTGAGCTATTGGTTGCCCATGTACTTCGCCAACTGGACCGGCCACAGCATGGTGCTGCCCGACCCGGATGCCCTGGCGATCTATCAGAACACCAATGTGGACGTGCTGGCCGACCCGGAAACCGATGTGGTGGATGAGAACAACAACCCCGTAGTGGACAACAACGGGAACCCGGCCAGAACGGGCACCGGGGTGAAATCAGGCGGCGTGCAGAACCAGCTCGGGCAGATCTACAACCCGGGCGCCATCAATACGGTATTGCGTTACGGCGAGAATTACGAGTTCCGGGTCCGGATGCTCGACCTCAGCGGCGGCGCGCCGGCTTTGGACCAAAATCCGGTGAACGAAACGCCTTCGGATACGGCCACCTGCCGGTTCAAGCGCTATTTGTCGCCCAACCAGCCCCGGATACTCGAGCTGGACCCGACCGGAAACGACGACAATGCCCTGGTCAACAACGACAACCCGCAGGAGATCGGCGATTTGAATATCCGCAGGCCCAAACTCGGTTCCCCCGCCGTGCTGTATACCGGCAAATACAACGATCCGGTCCAGCGGCTGATCGACCAGTCGAACCTGGGTATTGATGTGGACCCCGGCGATCACCTGGTGAACGCAGAACACCGCGTGGGATTGGGCATTGCCGATCCGGATGTGGACCGCATCGAGATCACGGTGGAAGTATCGGCTTTGAAACTGGACAAACTGGCCAGCGAGAACGGAAAGGAAGACTATGTCCACCTGTATACGACCTACCGCAATTTCCCGGCCATCAACAGCGACGACGATTACGAGGCCATCCTGAATATACCGGTTGAATACAAGGACGTGAAGGTGCTGCACAGCGGCCTGGAACTGGACCTGACCAACGATTTCGACCTGGAGGACGATATCGACAACCTCGCGAGGATCGTGTTGCCGACCGCCAGGACCGTGCGGCTGACCATCCGGGCCGTCTGCGAAGAAAAAGCTGAAAATGAGAATTACTACGGCTTCATCAAGGCCGGCAACAAGCTGCTGGACAATCGCTACGGCGAGACTTTCCAGATGACGGCATACAAGCCGTCGGATGACGAAACCGGGCTGATCGTCCAGACGGCGGGCGTGCCGATGGTGCAGGGCATTTACATGCAACCCGATGTGGTGGGTTCGTTTGACGGACGCCTGACGACCTTCCTGTTGGGCAAGCCGGCGATAAGCCACCTATCCAATATCAAACAACTGGCGGATAAGCTCAACATCGACTCAACCGGTCTGACCCTGAACGCGCCGAAAGGCCACCGGGTCGTATTCGGTTGCTCCAGCCGGATCCGGCATACGCTGGCGCCCGACCATACCTCGCTGACATTCGCCTCCAAAGGGGACCTGGCCAACCACTGGCTATGCTGCATCAGCCTGGAACTGGACCGGGACTGGATGTGGGACGCCCTGGAAACGCGAAGCCTGGTGATCCGGCGGACCAAAAAATATACCCACGATGAAGACGCGGAGTCGACCGATATCCTGGTCGGCGATATCGAAATGATCCGGACAGCCTCCTTTGAGTCGCTCCACAATCCGCAGCGGAATTCCACCCGGCTCATCTTTATCGATGTGGTGGAACCCAAAAAACCAAAACCGGCCAATGCAACGGAGCCCGATTTTCCGGATACCATCGACCTGGAATACACGGTAGAAGCCCAGTTCAAGGCCGATCATGCCGCGCAGAAGGACGATCCTGCGCCATTCACCCTGAGCCTGCCGATCACGGTCATTCCGGCCCAGATCCCGAAGATCGCTTCGGCGGGGATTGCCCAGTCTCCCTATGTGCGCAACGAGAAATATTCGGCCTCTGAGCCCAGGAAGCGCTACCTGTGGATCGAATTCGAAGAGCCGGTCAAGGACCCGCAGGACACCTATTTCTGCCGGGTGCTGGCCAACGCCCCCGACCAACTGATCAGCAACAACGACCCGTCGTTGCTGGCGGCGCCCGAGGAGCCGGCTTTGCCCCTTGATCCGGAACCGATCCGGATCGTGCAACAGGGCGCCACCAACGACCTGGCGGGGTTGAATGCCATGCAGCCGATGGAAAAGAGCACCACCAGCGACCGGCACTTCCTGTTGCCGCTGCCTCCGGGACTGCACGCCGATTCGGATGAGATGTTCGGGTTCTTTACATATGAATTCCGGGTGGGGCATTACAAGCACCAGGACACCGGCGAGATGGTCTGGACAACAGCCCAGGGACGGTACGGCCGCCCGTTGCGGCAGACCGGCATACAGCACCCCGCTCCGACGCTCACCTGCATGCCTAACCGGGACGAGGAAAAACTTTGGGTGACTGCGCCGTACGCGGTTGCGGTACACAACGGCCGGAACGTGACCGCCAAACCGCCGCGGACGCAATTGTGGGCTTTGTTGTACGCCCAGGTCAAACAGGCCGACAACCGGGATTTCCGCAATATCCTGCTCGACGACAAGCGGCTGGATTACCGCATCCAGGTAGAACCGGACAAGAATGTCAATATCTACGACAAATACACGGACAAGGAATTGAAGGTGCTCAATAATTTCACCATCGGCAATTTCAACGACAGCGTCAATTACGCCAATTACAAGAACGTGATCAAGCTGGCCGACTTTTCGAAAAAGAACAAGGATTCCACCAGGTACGGCACCACGGTCTGGACGAACAACGAGATCGCCCAGTTGCTGGCCCTGTTCGGCCTGCCGGCAGACATGCCGCTGAGCGTGCTGGTGGTGGAGATCCTGCCGCAGATCACCAATGTGTACGACCATATCTCCGAACTGGAAAAACCGTCCAAGGCCAAAGCAGCTGTGAACTACCTGGCGGAAGACAAAAAGGCAAACTTTCAGACCTATATCAAAAAGGCCGGCTCGCTGAAGGAGCAGACGGCTTCCGCACCCGTTCCCGGCCCGTTGAGCGACGAATTGGGGCACCACCGGATCCTGCGGACGTCGCCGCTGACGGAGGTGCCGGAGGTTTGTTGCACGGAGTGTTGAGGTAGTTGTCAGTTGTCAGTGGTCAGTGGCGGCGGAAAATCTTCCGTCGCCCGGAGCGGGTGTTTATTATGGGAAGCCGAAATAACCGTACCTTTTCGGAGGAATCGCATTATGGTGGAAGCGGTGGAAATGAGAACCTGGTCTGAAGCAATTCGGGGGTTATCCAGCCCGAACAGACAACTCAATTACACGCAAACCATGTTTAAATCCAGGGATTTAAAAACCTGCTCCAAATGCGCATTTCAATCTTTACCCTGATCGCTTTGTGCTGGATGACCGGTTTACTGGTCGCTTTCTTCCGGGATTTATATCGAACCTTTATTCAGCTTCACCCTTTTTCCTGTTTATGAAGACGATGGGATGGGGAAGGGACAGGTATTGCTCGGCGGGGTGAATGTGGGTATGGATTTTTGAATCCAGATTGGGATTATTCAGCGAGAGGATGCTCTTTCGCCGGAAGATCGCGTTTTATAACAATATCAAATATAGGTAAAGTTCACCCATTTTTAGGAATTTTGGGAACCCTTTCCGAAATTTGTAGTTGATGTTTGTAATTGTTTATGTTGGTTGATTGTGGTTTATGTTGGTTTATTTTGGTTTATTTTGGTTACGACGGACAACAACAATAACAAACAATTATAAACCCGCTTTCATCATGGCTTTGGCTGGCGGAACAAACAACAATAAACAAAAAATGGGCAAATTCTTCACTGCGCTCCAACCCGCTCACCGGGAATTCATCCAAAAGCAACACCTGTTCTTTGTGTCTACCGCGCCCCTGAGCGGCGATGGGCGGATCAATCTCTCACCCAAAGGATTGGACAGCTTCCGGATCCTCCCAGGCGACAGGGTAGGGTATATGGACCTGATCGGCAGCGGGAATGAAACTTCCGCGCATACCCTCGAGAACGGCCGGATCTCTTTTATGTTTTGTTCATTTGAAGGCTCGCCCCTGATCCTGCGGTTGTACGGCAGAGGGCGGGCTGTGGTACCCGGCACCCAGGAATGGGAACAGTTCTCACCCCATTTCAATATCTATCCCAGCACCCGGCAACTCATCATTGCGGACATCGATCTGGTGCAGACCTCTTGCGGCTTCGGTATTCCCCTGTTCGAATATGCGGGTGAGCGCGACATTCATTTCAACTGGGCGGAAAAGAAAGGCGAAGCGGGATTGAAGGACTATATCCGCGAGAAAAATGCCGTCAGCGTGGATGGGCTGGTCACCGACCTGGGGGCTGATCTGCCCGGGTAGGCCTCCTTTTCTACCCGGGGGCTTCCTCTATTTCTTTTGCCAATTAAAATAGAGGGATAAATAGTAAGCCTGCGTGCGGGTGTCGAAGGGATAGGCTACTCTAGATCAGCAGGTACCATATCCACAACGCAAGTATTTTCTATATATAAACCACAAAAGTCACAAAAGAAAACAAAAGTGATTGATCCTGAATTTCGGCGTGATTCAGGATCTAATTAAACTTTTGCGGCCTTTTGTTTCTTTTGTGGTTTTATTTTACTCAGGCAAAATTTTCTTACCAATGATTATCCAAAATGAAGAATACCGGCCATTAGCTGCCAAACGGGCCTGTCACATTGCGTACCTACGGCACGCTGAACGCCGTTTGCCCCATCCGGCTACCGGGATTTGATCCTTGCGGGATCATTTGCCCTTCAAATAGCGAACCATCGAAAAACAGAAAGAATCCGTACATTAGTCGCCGAAACATTAACCAACCAACTTTAACTTGCCATGCAATTCCCAATCCGGACCTGTTTGCCGATCCTGGCGCTGCTTCTTTGTTTCAACCTCCTTTATGCACAAAAAACCGGTACGCTGAGCGTTGTACCCGGGTTTATCAAGACAGCCCCTGATGCGAATATCATCACCCCGACGGGAGTCGCCGTTGACAAAGCGGGGAATATCTACATCACCAATGCCGGACCGCATAAACTCCTGGAATTCGACCGGGACGGGAATTACCTGCGTTCGCTGCTCGACGGCGTCCTCGTCAAACCCCACGGTGTCCGGGTGGACCGGGAGGGCTTTATCTGGGTGACCGACCTGGAATTGCACGTGGTGCTTAAGGTGGCGCCTTCCGGGCAGATTGCCATGGTGCTCGGACAACTGGCCACGTCCGGCGAGCAGGACCCGAACCGCAAAACGGTCATGTTCTTCAAACCGGCAGATATTGCATTCGATCCGGACGGCAATATTTTTGTGGCCGACGGATACGGTAATTCCCGGGTAGTCAAACTGGACAAAAATGGGAATTTCATCAAGGCCTGGGGCCAAAAGGGGCCCGAACCCGGCAATTTTGACAACCCGCACAACGTCATCATCGACAGGAATAACCGGCTTTACGTTGCCGACCGCTACAACAAACGCATACAGATCTTCGACCTGGACGGCAAGCTGCTGGATACCTGGACCCACCTCGGCATACCCTGGGGGCTGGCCTACGGCGACGACGGCATGATCTATATGTCGGACGGCAACAACGAAAAGATCCTGGTACTGGATACAACCGGGAAAATCCTGAACGAATATGAGAACCCCGGGCAAATACCGGGTGCGTTACGGGCAGTGCACGGCATCACAACCGACTCCGCCGGCAATATTTATGTGACGGAGGTGATGAACTGGCGGGTGGAGAAGTTTGTGCGGCGGTAGGTTTATTGTTGTTTGTTGTTGTTTGCTCCGCCCGGTATAATAACACCGCAGGTGTTACGTATCTTTTGTTCTATTCACTCAATTTGGGTTCTAATACATGTTTGATTCCCCATTTACTGAGTTCTCTGAAAATGGGTCTTAAACTTTCTCCTTTTTCAGTCAGGCTATAGATTACTTTAGGCGGCACTTCTGCAAAAACGCAGCGGTCGATAAGTCCGTCGTCTTCTAATTCTCGTAATTGTTTGGTCATCATTCTTTTGCTGCAATCGGGAATCATTCTTTGAAGTTGTCCAAACCTGTTCACATCAACAGAAATGAAATAAAGGATCAGAGGTTTCCATTTACCGCCAAAGACTTTTAATGTACTGCTTACCGGGCAACCTCCGTATTTTTTAACCTGATCAACCATGTTGTCAAATCGCTTTGAGTTTATCTCAACTTTTTTCATCACTTAATTTGTTGGTTTTCAATAAGAGTTACAAAAATGTTACTATTGGATAAATATGTAACTACTTGTAAAAATAGGCATTAGCATAGAAATTTGCAATTCAAAAAACAACACTTATCAATATGAAACAAGTTCTTTTCGCTTTCGCCTGTTGGGTTTTTATAACAAGTTGCGGTACAAACAAAAATACCAGTCTGTCAGCAAATCAAAAATCAAAATATATGTATGAAATTGCAATTAATCAATCTAAAGAAGGACAACATCAGACCTTTTTGGACACAAGGGAAAAATTTGTCGAAGTGCTTGGGAGGGAAGAGGCAACCCTGAACGAAGGGAAATGGAAACCATTTTTTACAGTTGTTCCTGACCTGAACCTTGATAACATTCTTATAGGAATGACCCATTGGAATTCGATGGAAGGGTTCGGCGAGGCTGCAGCGCGTTTAATGCCGCAGCAAGTTGCAAGAGATTATTTTTCGAGTTTCAACTCGTTGGCTTATGCGCTCCTTGAAACCGTTGACGGAAAACCGTTTGACATGAATACCATCAAAAAAGAAGGTTTGGTGGTCGAATTTGCCATTAGGAAGGGCAAAACCGAAGATGCATTCGGCGAAAAGCGTGAAGCCTTTTTTAATTCCTTGAATAACTATGACGGTTACAAGTTTGCCCGGGAATTCAGGGTGTATAAATTGAGCGAACAAGGAATACCTGGTTTAGCCGAGAATACGCAGGCCGTCATCATTGTTTGGGAAAATGCCGAAAAATTCCAGGCTGCTGCCCAACCAATTTTTGGCACGGAGGCGTATCAAGCGTTCGCCGCAAATTTGGATGTCGAAACTTATTTCGCAACTTTCCCCATCAAATAGATTTCCGTGGTACAAACAAGGCTGTCAAATCGGCCAAGAATGGACTTCCAGGTTGCCGGCGGCAAAGTCTGTTTATAATCGATTGATATCCAAACCCAATGCTGTTCTAAACCACGGAATAGCGATACTTATTAATTCATCGATCCTTAAACCAACGGTTTCTCCAAATACAGCGTCTTCCTATGAAAAGGATACCAGAATGACCAGAAATTTGCTCTTGCCGGGATTGGCGGCCCTTACACTGCTTGTAGTCATAAGCGGATGCCAGAAAGAGGGGGCGTCCAATTTGGGGAAAAGGAACGACAATTCCTGTAACCTTTCCGGCAAATTGGATGGTGAACACTGGTGCGGGGAATTGGAGGCGCCCTATATCAACGATGTCGGGGATCTGGTCTTGAATGCGACGAACTTTGCAGACAAAGAGGGTGTGGATTTTGACCAGGTCACCTTATACTTCCCGGATTTTAGCGGTGTCGGGACATACGATCTGCTGGCCGAAGACGCCGTTTACCGCGAATGGTGCTGTTTTGATATGCTGGTTACCTGCATCTACGCCGAAGAAAATACGGGCCTGGACCGGGCTATCGTGGAAAGTTATGACCCGGTGAGCGGAGCGATCCGGGGCTCGTTTTATTTCCAGGTGGAAAAAGGCGGGAAGGCAGTTGAATTTACGGAAGGCCGGTTTGAGGGGGTTGTTCAGAAGTAAGCCAGGATAGGGTATTCAGAGCACCTAAAGAATGACCGGTAAGCGGTAAGGTCTTATTGATTCCCGGCTTTAGGGATTTCAGTTTTTCCAAGCAGTAATAAAAATCGGGGATGGCAGTTGCATGCGCATCCCCGAAGTCGGTCAATTGGCCGGCTGATATCCGGCAATTGCCTTTTAGCAAGCTTAATGTTTCACCACCCGCATTGTTCCAATCTGATCATTGATCCGTACAGAAAGGACAAAAACGCCCGGGGGCAGATCCGCCAGATCCAGTTCCGCTTTTTGCGCATTCGGTTTCACATTCCTGACCGGCTGGCCCGCCAGATTGTACAGGATAACCTGCTGAATTTCTTCTTCGGCGCCCAGCCAGAGCTGATCGGTTGCGGGGTTGGGGTAGGCCTCGACATTCAGCGACCGGAGCTCCCGTACGGAGGTGATGCCGCCGAATTTCACGTCGTCCCAATAATAGGTCTTTTCACCTGCCATGGCGCCGGTAGTTCCGAAATTGAAGAAGATCGAAAGTTTATCGTAGGTATAGGCGAAATTGATGGCAGCCGTGCCGCTCGCTTCCATGCTGAAATCGAATTCCAGCGTCTCCCAGTCGCCGGCGACGGTGGTCATGGCTTCTGTTTCCACGCTGTGGGTACCATCGTTCTTGTCCTCCGCTTTGAGCCGGATTGGAATACCTGCGTCGGGTGACCAAACCCGTACCGTCATCTTGGTATCGGATTCTGCAAAGGGGATCGCGGATGCAAAACCGGCGGCAGTACCGATGGTGGTACCTGCCCACAGTTCAGCCGCAGTTGTTTTGATGGTTTTGGCTACGGTATTGGCTGCATTGGTGGGATCCGCTTCCACGGTTGAAGCATTACCGCCGAAGTCGGTAAGCGCATAATTGACGCCGGCATCCTCGAAGGTGACCGGCAGGTTGATCTGGGCCAGTCCCCCGGCGTCTGCCAGCCGGATGTCGTCAAAATAGAACGTGAAATTGTCGCTGCCGTCGCCGACGGTGCCCAATTCATAGATCACGGTGATGCCGGTATAATTGGCGGCCGTGAAGCCGGTAAAGTCAAACGTGAGGTCCTCCCACTGGTTGGCTGTCGTAGTGGGTACGGCAACTTCATGCGGCGCCGGTCCCTCCAGTTTGAAAAGCACGGAAGCGCCCACCCGGTTGGCCCATACTTTCATTTTAACGGATGACTTGCCGTCCCAGACAACCGGAGCGCCCAAGGCCAGCGTGCTGCCGCCGTAGACCTCACCGGCGGATTTGACCATTTTGCCGACCTTGGCGCTGGTATTGATACCCGACATGTCCGGGTTGTCGATGACGGTGGCTGCACCACCCGCAAAATCGCTGAAGCTGTAGGTCAGGGTCTCGGATTCAAAATCGACCGGGATCTTGACGACCTCGGCGCCTGAATTGGTCAGTTCGATATCATCAAAATAGAAGGTGAAATTGTCGCTGCCGTCGCCGGCCACACCCAGGTCATAGATCAGGGTGATGCCGGTGTAGGTATTGGCGGTAAATGCCGAGAAATTGAACGTGAGTTCTTCCCATTGATTGGCTACAGTCGTGCTGACGGAGATCTCAGTTGGTGCAGGGCCTTCGAGCTTGAAGAGGACCGGTGCACCTACGCGGTAGGCCCAGACCTTCATCTTGATGGCGTTGTTGTCGCCCCAGACGATGGGCCCGCCGAGCGGCAGGGTGGTGCCGCCGTAGACTTCGCCGGCGGATTTGACCATTTTGCCGACCTTGGCGCTGGTGTTGATTCCCGACATATCCGGGTTGTCGATGACCGAACCGGCGCCGCCGGCGAAATCGTTGAAGGTATAGGTCAATGTGGTGGATTCGAAGTCGATGGGGAGCTGGATGCCGCCGGTTATGGTCGTCAGTTGGATGTCGTCAAAATAAAAGGTGAAATTATCGGTGCCGTCGCCGACCGTACCCAGGTCGTAGATCAGGGTGATGCCGGTGTAATCAGCGGCGGTAAAACCGGCGAAATTGAAGGTGAGCTCTTCCCACTGGTTGGCCACCGTAGTGGGCATGGCTACCTCGTGCGGGACGCTGCCTTCCAGTTTGAACAGGACGGAGCCGCCTACGCGATTGGCCCATACCTTCATTTTAACGGCATTGTTGCCGTCCCAGACAACAGGGGCGCCGAGGGCCAGGGTACTGCCGCCGTAGACCTCACCCGCGAATTTGATCATTTTGCCGACCTTGGCGCTGGTGTTGATGCCCGACATATCGGGGTTGTCAATAACCGAGCCTGAGCCGCCGCCAAAATCGCTGAAAGTATAGGTGACGGTTGTCGATTCAAAATCAATCGGCAGGTTGACCTGTGAAAACGAAAAAGATGCGATCAGCATCGTTGCAAGGAGTGTAAAATATCTCATCATGCGTTGTTTTATAGTTTTTAATAGAAATGAATAAGCAATGAAGAATTCAGTTTTTGATTTGGAGGCCGGTGTTTTACGATTTTAAAATTTGAGGTTTTCGTGCATGTCCCACAGTCCCCAGTAAGCGCCTACATCCCCTTCGGCGCCGACCTTCCAGGCCTCATCGAACGAAGCAAAATAAAAACAATCGATGCCGGCTTCCCGGGTCCACAGTTGGGCGTTGATAAAGTACTTCATGGCATTTTCTGCAGAAGGAACAGCGCCTTGAAGGCTTTGCCCTTTGCTGGGCCAACCGGTTTCGGTGATGATCACCCGTTTGCCGTTGCCGGCCTGGACCGCCTGCTGGTACATCTGCTTCATATAGACCAGCGAATAGTCGATGGCGCAACCTTCCCAGAAAGGATAGCAGTTGGCCAGAATGACGTCGCAGGCTTCGGTGATTTTCGGCCGATGGGAAAATTCATAATAGGCATCCACATAGCCCACGGGGACCCCGGGCAGGGCGTCCTTGACCCGGTGCAGGTACCCCAGCAGTTCGTCCTCCGTCAGATCCTTCCGGTACATGACCTCATTGCCCACGGCCGCAATGTCCACTTTGCCGTTTTGAGCCAGCGCTATCAGGCCGGCGATTTCCTGTTCATTCAGGTCTTTATCCTTGCCCAGCCACGCGCCGACCAGGGTTTTCAGCCCGAACTCGCGGGCCACCTGCGGGACCAGTTCATTGCCTTCGATACAGGAAAAGGACCTGACCCATTTCGTATAAGGCGCGATGATCCCCATCCGCCGTCTCACCTGTTCAACAATTAAAAGGTCACCTGGTTTTTGGCCTTCTTCATAAGCGCTGTAGCACAAGCCGTGCATGCCTTCTTCCAGGGTCTGCCGGAAGAGCTCCTGCAGTTGGTCGGGTGACTTGGTTGAATAGTCCACACCTGAAAGCGTCAAATTTTTTCCTGGTCTGTAGGACATCGCATATTGGTTTAAAGATTGAACCGAATAGGCGGCAACTTCAAATTGCAGCCTGATTGAAGATGGAATGCATTTTATGAACCGTACTTGGCTTTTTCATTCTTATCCCATAGTCCCCATTGCGTACCCACGATCCCTTCCTGGTAAATTTTCCAGGATTCGTCAAACGAGGAGAAGTAGAACAGATCGACGTTTTCATCCTTGGCCCATTGCTGGGCATTGATAAAATATTTCATGGCGTTTTCGGGAGAGGGCTGGGCTTCCAGTACCGCTTGCCCCTTGCTGGGCCAGCCGGTCTCGGTGATGATGACCTGCTTGCTTTTGGCCGCTTGCCGGGTCAATTCGTACATATGTTGCAGATACAGCAGGGCGTGGTCATTGTCAGCGCCCTCCCAGAAGGGGTAACAGTTGATCAGCACCACATCGCAGGCGTCTGCCAGGGCGGGTTGTTCGAGGAAATGATAATAAGCGTCCACATACCCCACAGGAACCGTGGCGGGGAGCAATTCCCTGACCTGCCGGATGTACGCGGCCAATTCCGGCACGGAGAGCTCATTGCGCAGCAATACTTCATTGCCCACCGCGGCAATGTCCACCAGGCCCGCTTCGGCCAGGTTCACCAGCGACCTGATCTCCTTTTCGTTTCGTTCCTTGTCGTTGCTGATCCAGGCGCCCACCATCGTTTTCAGGCCTTTGTCGTGGGCGATCCTTGGAATCAATTCGTTGCCTTCGGTACAGGAGAACGACCGGATCCATCGGGTGTAGGGCATGATGATTTCCATCCGCCGGCGGATCTGGGATTCGGATAGAATATCGCCGGTTTCCTGCCCTTCCACATACGGACTGAAGCACAAGCCGTGGAGGCCGTTGCGGAGGGTTGAGGTAAACAGGTTACTGATCCCGGCGGTGGTTTTGCCGGTGAAATCCAACCCGGCGCTCACCTTCAGGTCCAGTCCTTTAGTTTTCAGCAAAAGCAATTTGCCGGGCAGGTAGGCGGATGAGCTTTTCCCGGCTGCCTTTTTCCGGTCGATGGCGTTGCGGATCTCATGGGCCCTTTCTTCGGTGAGGTCGTAATTGCGCATCACCCACAAAGAGATGGCCGTGCCTAAAATGGGAACGCCCGAATAAAAAAGCCTGAGGCCCATGATCGCACCTTCCGGCTGGGCGGCAACATCCGGGCTGAAGCCGACCAATGTCATAATAGCGCCGCTCAGCAACCCGGCTATGGCGAATCCGAACTTGACCATCCACCAATAGATGGCGCCGAAGATGCCTTCCCGCCGTTTGCCGGTATTCAGTTCATCCAGATCGCATACATCTGCCGTCATGGACATCATCAGGGTGAATAAGCTGCCGATGCCGAAGGAAAAGAACGGGAGGGCAAAAATGAACATGTACGGCTTGCCAGGAACAAACAGGAACCAGAGCAGGATATATCCGAAAATGGAAACGCCCTGCGAGAGCATGAAGGCGTTTTTCTTGCCCATTTTTTTGGACATCCAGGCCACCGTAGGTATGACGGCAAAGGTGGTGACCAATGCGCCCAGGCTTCCGAAAAGCGTAGGCCATACACCGGCTGCCCCCGCATCACCCTTGAACAGGTAGTAGACGATGATAAAGAATGAGAAAGCTGCAACCGTATTGAAAGCATTGAAGATCAGGAAAGTAGAAATGCACAGTTTTCTGAACGGCACGGAACTGAAGGCTTCCTTGAATCCGTTCAGGATCTCTTTGAGGCTGCCGCCGATATTCCTCAGGCTCAAAGGAATCAGGCTGGTGTCGTCCTTTGAGGATTTGCTTTTGATGAAAATGGCCGGCACCATGGCCAGCAGCATGCAGGACAAGCCGACCCAGACCGCCAGTGACCTGGTTGCCGAATCGGCGTTTTCAAACCAGCCCGGGTCGTACATGACCACCCAAAACCAGGGCGCGATGACCCAGGCCCATTGCCCGATCCATTGCGCCACGGCCATGATGCTGGTCCGTTCGTGAAAATCATCGCTCATCTCGTAGCCCATCGCCACATACGGCACGCTAAAGATGGTCAACCCCAGGTAGAATGCGAACGACCAGAGCAAAAAGTAGATGAAGTTGTAATCCACACCGCTTTCCCGGTACAGCTGCCACATCACCACAAATGAAATGCCCATGATGATGGAGCCGATGAAAACGTATTGCCGCCGCCTTCCCCACACGGAGCGGGTATTGTCGGAGATGAAACCCATAATGGGGTCGGTAATGGAATCAAAAACCCGGGGCAGGAAAAACAGGACGCCCCACATCCAGCCCGGAAAGCCCAGGTCTTGTACCAAAACAACCATGAAGATGCCCAGGGCGGCAGGGAACATCTGATTGGCCAGCATGCCCAATCCAAAGGCGACCTTTTGCCCGAAAGGAACCTTGTGGGCGGCAGTTGTAGCGTTACTCATTGTTGGTGATTCGTTGATTGATCAATATGGTTTGAAGTGCCTTCCCGCTGATGCTCAAACGGGATGTCTTTTCTCCGAGTGAAAGGGAGAATCGTTTTTGTTTTTCTCCGGTATTGAAGACCACCGCAGCGATGGAACCGTCCGGGTTTTTGGCGGCAGTGACCAACAGTTGGTCATCGCCGTTTTCAAAACCGATCCGCACAGCGCCGGGACGGATGAACCTGCTGAAATGGGACAAGGTGTAATAAAGCGGGGTGAAATAGACCTCGTCCTGATCGGGGTCGACGATAACAGGGGCGACGCACCAGTTTTTGAACCAGTTGGGGCCGCCTTGTTTGTCCAGTACCATGTTCCAGTCGATCCAGCCGTCCACCCGGTTGTTGAGGCAACCGATGATGTCGGCGGCGTAGCGATTGACAGGCGCGTATTTCGGGTGCAGGTGCTTTTCCTCCTCCGGCGCCCAGTCCCAGCCCCAATCGGTGGCTTCTTCGCTCCAGTACCATTGGTCGTCCTGCCATTTGGGCACTTCGGCATCCACGCAGGCCTCCGTCTGGATGAGGTGTTTGCCGGGGGCTTTTCTATGTGCATATTGCAGGGCTTCCGGAAATACCTCCCAGGTGCTGGCATACCAATGGACGGCAACCCCGTCGTAATACCTTGCAGCGGCTTCATCGCGGTACATCACATCGACCCATTGCTGCAGGTGCTCCCGGTTCTGGTCGTAGCCCAGGATCTTTACGTAGCCCATGCCGTCGGCTTCCAGTTTAGGCCCCAGGTGGTTTTGCACGAACAGGGTCATTTCTTCCGGGGTGAAGTGCATGCTCTCCCAGTTGTTGCCGTTGCCCAGCGGCTCGTTTTCCACGGTGAGGCCCCATATATCGATCCCTTCCGCTTTATAGGCGGCTATATATTTTGAAAAATACAAGGCCCAGGCGTCGTAATATTCGGGCAGCAGTTTACCGCCTATCCAGCTGTTGTTGTCCTTCATCCAGGGGGGCGCCGTCCACGGCGAGGAAATGATCCTGAAGCCCGCCTTGGACACGGCCATTGCCTCTCTGATCATGGGAACGATATCGTCCATATCCTCTGCGATGGAGAAGTTTTCCAGCGTTTTATCGCCTTCGACCGGGGCGTATGCGTAATGACCTGATGAAAAATCGCAGGAATTGATATGGGTGCGGGTCAGGGAATAGCGGGCGCCGGTTTCTCCGAAATAGGCTTCCAGGATCTTGTGGCGGTTTTCCTTTCCCATGCGGTTGAGCAGGGAGGCTGAGGCCTGCGTGAAGGACCCGCCGAAGCCCGTGATGGTCTGGAACTTTTCCTGGGGCAGCAGTACAAGGGATGCTGTTTCACCGTCCTCATCGGGGAATTCCGTCAGTAGCCGGAGCTTGTTGCCGCTTGCGGAGGTTTCGAAGACCTCCGCGGTCAACTGGTTTTCTGTTCTGTTGCAGGCACTGAGCATGACAATCAATGACAATAAGTGAAGGTGTTTTGGAAACAGCATATTCCGTTTTTCTGATTCTGCTTAATCTTTCGGGACCGCCTCCGGCCTGAGCGGCGGCAACAAGACCTCTTCGAGCAGGGATTTTTCGCTGCCGCCGTATGTTTTGCCGATGGGATGCCCACCCCGGCCCAGGCCCTCAAAAACCCCCTTGTCCACCAGATCCCAAAGGGCATATTTTGCCTGGCCCTGCAGTGTGAACAAGCCGAAGTGGTTTTCGGAACCGCCGGGATTGGCGGCGTCTTTCCAGCTCTCATCAAAGGCTTCGAAATAGAAGCAGGCAATCCCCTCCCGGTTGGTCCAGTCCCGGATCAAGCGGTAATAAACGGCCTCCTTGTATTCATCGGTGGCTTTGGAGCCGTCCGCCCCATAATGCTCGTTGGATGCGCTGGCCCAGCCGGTTTCGCCGATATGGACCGGTTTTTCGATCCCCAACCCCTTCATGTACCGGACAACGCTTTGGTATTGCGAAACAGCGTAATCCCTGGCGCGGGTCATGGCAGCAATTATTTTTGCGGTATCGGACAAGGTTTCTTCCCCTTTGAAAGTTCCCCAGAAATCGGGGTTGTAATGGGTGTCGTGCATAGGGTAGGTGTGGATGGAGACATAATCGACCGCCCCGAGCAGTTTTGCCAGGTCCGAAACGTGGTATTCATCGCCGCCCCCGCCCCAGGAGGCGAAATTATCGGAGCTCGTGATCCACAGGTCTTTGGGAAGTTGCCCTGTTTTTTTCAACGCCTGCAGTTGATCCACATATTTCAGGATAACTCCGGGCTGGACAAAATAGGCGGCAGCCCATTTGACCATCGCCTCATTCCCTACGGCTATGACCTTAACAATATCCGGGTATGCATTGGCCATGTTTATTGCCCGTCCAATCTCGGCGGCGTTGGCCTCCGCGCTCTCCCGCTCGTGGTCGGGGTGGTCTGTCCAGGCGTTTGCACAATCGATCCAGGCGCCCAGCATAACGTACATTTCGAACCCGGGGTCCTCCTGCTTTAATTCCCGGATGGCTTTCAGCACATTGGCGGCGTGCGGCAATTTGGTGTTGTAGGTCCGGAGTACCCTGACGTTCATAGCGGCCAGGATCTTCATGTCCTCTTTCAATTCGGAAACGGTCGGCTGTATTTCGCGACTTTTGCCGCGGTAGCCACCGTAAGAAATGGCCAGGTATCCGGGTTTCCCCAATAGGTCTTTGGCTGTCACTTCCTTTGCTGTTTGTGTTTGCGGATGGTCATGGCCGGTTTGTCCCGGGTTGCAGGAAAAGCCGAGGATAAAAGCCGTCATGGCCGCCAGTGTTATCAATCCGTTTTTTTTCATGTCACCGCAATGATGATTCCGCGATCCGGACCTGAATTTGTTCGACCTTGCCGGTCCGCCCGAAGAGTTGCCGGCTGGTCGCAGGGTCCAGTTCCAGGTTATTGGAAAAGGTGGATGAGCGGTCCCTGTAGAGGACTTTCAGCTCGTTTTCCGGGGCCAGGCTGTAAACGACCGGCACCTGGCAGCAGGTAAAGCAGAGCGATCCTTGTTCCAGCGGCAGCCGGCGGTGTCCGGAACGGATATCCACATAATCGAACACAGCGGCCTCCGCCAGGAACTCGCTTTTCCGCAGCAGGCGGGGATTGAACCGCAACCGGCCGTTTTTGACGGATACCCCCAATTCGCCGAACCGGCTGATGATATCCTCCTTCACCTGCCCGGTCATGCCGGGTTGTTGGGCGCCTTTTCCTGCGGGCGTGTGTGAATAGGGATCGGTCGGGAAAGCGCCGTAAAGGGACGGCGATTTGTGTACGCCGATACCTTCGCTGATCTCGTAATAATGTTCCAGCAGCCGGCCGATGATTTCCTCGCCTGCCTCTTCTTCAACGGCTTTGATGCAACATTCCTGGACGGCCAGGAGGAGTTTCGATACCATATGCCAATAGATGGAACCCAGGCCTTCGTAACCAAAAAAGGTGCCGGACCTTCCGGTGAATGCCCTGTGGTTGAACAGGGCTTCAAAGATCTGCAACACCCGTTCCTCATCCGCTTCGGCGAGGGCGGCGTATTTCGTGCCGGAGAGCGCCTTCAACGCTGTTTGCAGGTCGGCAGCATTGTGGAAATTGCCGTTGAAATGGCAGACGCCGTTGACGTCCTTTTCCACGATGCCCGCATGTCCGTCCTTCACCAGTTCCGTCAGCAACGCCGATTGGGCGACGGCCGCCTCCGGCAGGTTGTTTTTCTCCCTGAACCGGGGCAATTCCTTATCGGGATAAAGCAGATAGCTGTATTGGTCCTCCCGGAAGAGCCTGCTGCTTTTCAAACTGTCCAGAACGGCCAGCGCTTCCCCGGACGATAAATACCCGGAACTCAAAACGGCTACCTGTCCCTCCAGCATTTCGCTCAGCTGTGAAATGGAAATTTCACCCGGGTGATCCGACGCCATCAGGTTGTAGGCGTGGTAAAGGTTGTCCGGTCTGCGGTTGGCCCGTATGGTATGCTCCAGGTATTGCAGGCACAGATCAGCAAACCGCCCAAGACCGGTGAGGGAAACGGTTTCCTTTTTGCCCTGAAAGACCTGTTTGTAAACGGTTTCGCGATACCGGCTGCCTGCCTGCCCCAGCCCGTCCAGGATCAGCTTGCGGTCCCGGTCATTGATAGCTCCGGACAGCAGGCCCCGATGGTTTTCCAGGGTTTGAACGACGGCCTTGTAAAAAACGACCAGCTCGCTGGAAACAGGTACCTGCCGCGGGTCGGAAGCCGCCAGCAGGTTTTTGAAAAAATGAAGGAATCGCCTTAAATAGCAGAGCGTTACCACGGATACGCCGTTGCCGACCAGGGCATTATTGGCGTCGTTCCATTCCGGGCGCTGGGTGTTCATCCAGATCCCGCCTTCGGGGATGAAGTTGGACAACTTGGCCAATACCGTCGCCAATATTTTTTCGATGAAATTGACCTTGTAAATCGCCTGGCCGGCGGTCTTCAGCAATGCCGCATCCGCTCCTGTCTGCTCCCGTTCCGCGCGGATCCGGCGGTCGAGTTCGTGATCAAATTCGATGGTGTCCTTGGGGTTGCTGAGGATATCCTCGTAGGGCTTGATTTTGTAAGGCACGTTGGCGTACACGAACCATTCCGCATCAAAGCAGCTTTCCAGTTTTCCGGGGGCATGGTTTTCCATGAACTCCAGGAATTTCAGGAGGTAGATGATTTGGTGGTCGCCCCAATATCCGATATAGGACCAGGGATTATCCGGCTCAATGGTTTCCCAGTCGAACCCGTCCTTGGTGATCCGGTAGGGGTTGTATCCGTCGAAAGTGGTCGCATTCAGGAATTTATGGATCATGCTTTCGATGAAATCGGGGTAGGCGAGGGCGAGGGCTTCCCAGTTTTGAAAGATATCCCGCCAATTGCCTTCGTAATCGAGGACCTTTGAGCCGTCGGTTTCGTTTCGGGTATTGATGGAGAACCGATTCCATGGGCGGCTGGGGTCGCCGTGCCGCCTGCTGAATTTCAAGGGCAGGTATTCCGAACACAGCCGCATGAAATCAGCGTCCGCGCTTTGGCGCGCCGATTCTTTCAGGTCGGATAATGAGAACACTTCGGGCAGCCGGTTGATGACCGCTTTTGCCTGTTCATAAACGGCTTTGTTCGCTTTCGACAGGTAACCGGCAAAATCCGGCTTTTCGATCTGATAATCCCGGTCGAAAATGCCGCCCCGCATGATGTTGAACAGGGTATTGGAGAAATGGCGGGTATCCTTGCGGTGATCCGAGGTAAGCTGCAGCGCGTCGGCGGCGGCGTTGATTCCGACCAGGCGCCGGGCGCCCGCTTCTACGTCCTGCTCCACCAGATCAGCCGCCGCTTTACCGCTCTTGATTATTGCCGCGAGCTTGGCCACCGCCGCGTGGTTTTGGTTCACATTGGCAATGATCCTCCATTCCTTCGCGGCTCCGGGCGCCAGCGTTATCTCCGCCACGGCGAAATAAGCCCCTTTTTCGGCCTTGACATCCTCTTCCTGCATCACCGGATCTCCCGACCGGAAGGCCCGGAGTTGCAGCGACGAAAGGAGGTAGGCCGGGTTATCCAGTCCGACCGACCAGACCGTGTTGGCTTTCAGGGCTTCACTGGGTTCCGCTTTGTCTACAATATTGGCGCTGAGGGCATAAATCCCCAGCCCTGTGGCGGGGTCCAGTTCGCTGCGTTTGTAGGCATCCACGAGGTTGCTGGCGCTGTTCTGCAGGCTGCTGTTCACACCGCTGGGCAGGATGTTCTGAATGCCGTCCAGCAACCGTATGGCCGTTTCATCCGATGCCCGGTTGATGAGCGTTGCTTTCCTGACAAAGCCGAAGGTGTCGCCGGAAGCCCATTCATAACGGAAGGTCAGGCGCAGGTCGCGGTTTTCCTCTTCAAACAGGATCTTGTTGCCGTAGATGCTTTTGTACAGATTCCGGCTGATCCGGTACAGGCCGTCAAATCGTTCGGAGAAGGGTTCCCAGGTATGGGTTTGGCCGTCCTTTTTGACCTGGAAAACGGATTTGCTGCCGGTGATCTCAGCGGACTCGGTTATTTTATCGTCGGTGCAGTAAGGGAATAATGCGTATTCGGGGTTTTTCCTTCCGGCACTCAACCCGCCGTTGCTGGAAATGAACATCCAGTGGTCGGAGTCGCTGACGATGCTCATAAAGAACGGTCGCAATTCGTTGCTGTCCGAAATTTTAAAATAGTGGTCCCGGCCTATCTGAACACGGTCCAGCGCGACAAGATCTGATGGATAACCGCCTTTCATGTATTGTTTTTATAAAGGAGTTGAACGAACCCTGTGGTTTCAGATCCCACGGGCCTCAAAACGCCGGCAAGCTGCCGGCAACGGTGCAAGAAAAATTGTTTGTTTTACCCGGGTTACTTTATCTCCCGGATCAACCGGCTGCTTTGTAAGCCCGGATCCAGTCTATCAGCATGGTTTGCGGAAAATTGGTCTGGCTGGTGGGGAACCCCACAAAGTTGCCGCCGACAGCCAGGTTGAGCAGGATGAAAAAAGAATGGTCGTAGACCCATTCCCCGGGCACATCATCCGGCGTAATCCGTTGGTAGAGATTGTCATCCACGAAATAGTCGATGTAATCCGCTCCCCATTCAATGGCGAAGACATGAAAATCCACATCGAAACGGTCGTTTGAAAAGCCGAAACTCCTGGTGACAGCCCCACCGCCTGAGTAACCGGGCCCGTGTACCGATCCGTGGATCAGGTTGGGTTGCTGGCCGCGGTATTCCATGATGTCAATCTCGCCGCACTGGGGCCAGGGGTTTTGGCTGATGTCGGCCCCCAGCATCCAGAAAGCAGGCCAGATCCCGGGGCCCCAGGGCATTTTGATCCGCGCTTCGATCCGGCCGTAAGCCTGTTCGAATATTCCCTGGGTGGTGACCCTGGCCGAGGTGAAACCGCGCCCGCCGAATGACTCACTTCTTGCTGTAATGGCGAGGTTGCCGTTGCCGTCGAGGGCGATGTTTTCAGGGCGGTCGGTATAATATTGGAGTTCCTGGTTGCCCCATCCGTCGTTTCCTGGGCCGGTTCCGATATCGAAATTCCATTTTGCAGGGTCGGGGGATTGGCCTGCGGGCCCGTCGAATCCGTCCTCCCAGACCAGCTGCCAGGTCCTGTTTACGATTTGATTATCGTCATCCTGACACCCCCAGAAGGAGAGCGCTGCGGTGCAAAACAGGATGCTGACGGCCCATATCGAGTGGTATCTTTTCATGGTTATGCGTATTTAGGTTTTGTCAAACCCTGTTCCTTTAGTTATGGAACAGGATATTGTCCAGGTAAATATTTCCAGTCCCTTCGAATTTGAATTGGAAAACATTCGTCAGGTCAACCGGGGCAAATTCCGTCAGCGGAATATCGATGCTCGTCCACCCTGAAGTGGGAACGGTCAGGGTATAAGGCGTCTCAACCGGTCCCGGGCTGATGAGGAATACTTTCAATGCCGTGGAATTGGCCGTCCAGAAGTCGAGGTGCAGGTGCGTCATGCCGGAGAGATTCTGGTTGCTGCCCAACTGGATGCCCTGGTAATTCAGGCCCGTGTAGATCAGGGTGTTATTGCCGGCTACCGGGGCCTGGGTGACTACGGTGGCTTGCCCCCAGTTGGGGTTCAGGTCCGTTCCGGAAATGTTGGTGTAGGCATCGCTGAAGACGGAGATGACGTTGGCCGCGTTGAACGTCGGTGTCGGGGCCGCTGTGGTCGGCATGCCGGCCCCGGCGGAAGATTTGTAGAAATACAGGTTGTCCAGGTAAATATCCCCGTTGCCGTCGAATTTGAACTGGATCAGATTGGCCAGGTCAACCGGAGAGAAATCGGACAGCGGGATGTCCACGCTCGTCCAGCCGGTTGTGGGCACGGCCAGGACGCGCGCTTTTTCGACCGGGCCGGGGCTGATCAGGTAAACATTCAGGGCTGAGGAGTTGCTGGTCCAGTAATCCAGGTGCAGGTGGGTCATTGCGGAAACATCCAGGTTGTTGGCAAACTGGGTGCCCTGATAGTTGAGGCCTGAATAAAGGAGCGTATTATTGCCGGCAACAGCCGTTTGGGAAACCGCTGTAGCCTGTCCCCAGTTGGGGTTGAAATCCGTTCCGGCCACGTTGGTATAGGCGTCGCTGAAAATGGAGATCACGTCGGCGGGGTTGCGGGTCGGCGCCGGTGCGGCCGTAGCCGGTCCGGTCGATCCGGTCATGCCGCTGTTGTAGAAATAGACGTTGTCGATGTAGACGTTGGGCAGATCGCCGGAGAGGACCAACTGCGCCAGGTGCGCCCGGGTGACCAGGCCGGTGAAATTCGACAGCGGGATGTCCAGGCTGACCCATTTCGCTGACGCTAAAGTCGGGCTGGTAAACGAGAGCTCGTGGGAGACATCGTCTCCGCCGCCGAATACGCCGTCAGCGCCGAAATCGACCAATAACACTTTGAACGCGGCAGGCGGAGCTGTGGGGTCCGGCGTCCAGATATCGATATGGAAATGCGTCATGGCCGTCGCATTGATCGGCTGGGCCGCAAATTCGATGCCGACGAAGTTGAGGTTGCGGTAGCGCCTCACATCGTCTCCGGCTATTTGCAGGTCAAAATCTTCCGCGGTTGAGAATTCCCAATGGGTATTCCAGGTGTCGACAGGTACGTTCGTATAGGCATTGCTGTATAGGGAAATGACGCTGTCCTGACTTATAACCGGTGTTGGAGCAGGGGTTTGGGGAGCTGCTGCCTGGCCGGCTGAGGTCACCGTCAGGGAGCCATCCGCTTCCAGGTCGCCGAGTTTCGCGGTAATGACCGAAGAACCTGCGGCAAGGACCGACACGACGCCGGCGCCGCTGACCGTAGCGATGGAAGGATCAGAAGAGGTGAAGGTGAAATAGGCGGGAGCAACCCCGATTCTTTGGTCTATGCCCGTCGGCAAATTAAAGGTCTCGGTCAATCCGCCGATAGTCAATGCCTGCCCTGTCTCAGCCGGAATGACCTGGTCCTGTCCTTCCAGGATAGCGGGCCTGGGGTGGGCCAGCGTGCCCAGTTTCTCAAATTTCAGTTCATCGATCCAGAAGGTGTATCCCAATCCGTTCTCCGGCCCTTCCGAATAGAAGAACATGCCCCTTTCCTGCACCAGCTTTGAAGCATCGGGAATGGGGATAATGATCTTTCTCCAGTTGGTGTTGAGGGCCACATTTTGCAGCGTGACCTGGTACCGGGATTCGCCCAGGTCGTTGCCGAACCCGACGATGTCAAGGGTTGCGGATTTTGAAGCCTTTGCCCAGAAGGTGAGCGCATCGTAGCCGGTCAGGTCCCGCCCGACAGTGGTATAATATGCGCCGCCGGCATATGCGCCGTTGGGGTCTCCTGCATCCGGTACAGCGAACACCATGGAGGCTGTACCCTCGTATTTCACATCGGTGTCCACATCAAAGGCGGTGACCTTGGAGCCGCCGAATGCGGCGTAGGCCAGGCCGTCGCTGAAGCCGTCAATAAATACCTCGGCGGTTGTCGGATAGGTTGCAGGCTCCAGGTCCTCAATATCCCTTTTACAACCGGCTATCGTGAAGGCGGCCAGCGAGGTCAGCAGCGCAAAAACCGCGTATCTGTTTTGTTTATTTTTCATCTGAATCAATCTTATTATGGTTAGTTGCCGATGTTTACCTGGAAATAGGTTTGCAATTCCCATTCCCGCCCGTTGCCGAAGCCGACTGCCAAGGGGTCACAGACTGAATTCCCGTTGACATCCAGCATGGTGGCCGGGCAGTAGCGGGGTGAGTATTGGTCGAGCGAGCGCCAGGTGTAGCGAACACCCAGCCTGGAACCCGGCAGGTTGAACCAGGAAGGCCTGCCCAGGTTGGTGGAAATGTCGCCCACCAGTTGGAGGGGGAAGGTCAGGTTGAAGTCCCGGTGGTAATCGTAAGGGCCCCAGTCATTCACCTTCGCCATCGCCGTGAGTTTCACTTTTTTGTATACCATCCGCAGGTCGCCGCCGTATCGCTTGACCAACCTGGCGTCGCTGCCGTTGGCCTGTACGGTACCGGCAAAGAGATTTGCAATAAAGCCGAGCTCGGGGTCTACTTTCGAAACGATGCGGGCGTAGGCTTCCCAAAGGTCGTGGGCGGGCGGGGCGCCGGGGAAGGCAAATATGGTCCGCCCGTCGCCCAGAATACCGATGGCGGCATCCTGTGTGGTGGGCAGGTGGCGGTAGACAAACCCGGCGCTGGCGGCCAGCGGCGCGTCTTCCGCCATGTCATTGTCCCATTCGTACATCCAGGTGCCCGGCGTGGGGTCGTAGGTAAGGAGGATCTCGCCGGCCACGGTTTCCCGGTTAGCCCTTACGGCGAAGGGGTCATCCAGGATATTCCGGGGCCTTCCCGGCGCGGGCACATCGGCCGGAATGGGGTCCTCTATTGGTTTTTGCCACAGGAAATTGGGGGCGATCTGGAGGTTGCCCACTCCGATGGTGAAGCCGGTCAGGAAATTATACTGGTTTCCGCTGCCGCTGTCCTTCAATCGCCAGCCGGTGAAGGTTTTCGTGTAATCGGCCCCGCCTTGTGCGATGATGCCCATGGCAGCGCCCTGCGCGTACCAGTTGAACGGACCGGAGGAGTAGGTCAGTTTGATCTTACCGCCCCAGGTGTCCTTCATTTTGGTTTCATCCTGGTATATTTTGTATCCGCCGTCGCTTGTTTGGACCGCGATCTGGAACGTCTCGCCGATCCGGTTCTGGTTGGCCCAGATGCCGCCGATCTCTATGCCGGCTTTGCCCAGTTCCCGTTTGAGGTGAAGGGTTGCCCTGCGTGTCGGCGGGATCGGGACGGCAAAAGAGCTGACGGCAGGCGCCTGCCGGTCGAGGTCTTCGTGGTAAATGCCGGTCACCTCGAATTTGCCGATTTTCCGGCCGTATTTCAGCAATACCGCGGGGTTGGCGCCCCACCAGAGCTCAGGGCCGAAAGCGAGTTTGAACCCGTCGAAGGATTTCTTGCCGGTCACCTCGAACCCGAACGGCGCGTTGCCGTTGTAGATATCGATATTGGGCCCGTAGTTGGCTTCGGGGTACAGGCCGAAGAAATCGCCTTCATACCCCCAATGGTAATGGCCGGTGCGATAAAAACCGTTGAGGTCGAACTGTTTGCCGTTCCAGCTGAAATCCGCCCGATAGACCTTTAAACGTTCGATATCCGGAAGCTGGACGGCATTGTTGGTATTGTTGCCGGTGTAAAAGGATTGGACGGTCCGGCCCCGGCCCCGGTTCTCATAAAAGATCTCATTGATCGGGTTTTCGGCAACGTTTCCGAGGATATTAAAGGAAACATTCGCCCGGAAGCTTTCGGAAGGTTTGGCCGTTACGCCGATGAAAAAGGATTGCATATGATCGAAACCGAGCTGATTCGGATAGCCGGTCTGCCCGGGAACCGGATCTTTGGGCGTCGAGATCCGCTTTCCGCCGGTGCTGAAGGTGTACAGGTCGGCCCGCAGTTCGCTCAGCCGCACTTTTTTCACCTGCTCTCCGATGAGCGCGGCCTGATCGCCCCGGGCCCGGAGCACGGCATCGGACAATTGAATGGTGGAAAAGTATTTTTCGATGGACTGCAGGGTGGTGCCCGCGGCCAGGGGGTTCAGTTTGTGGGCGTCCTCCAGCACATAATAAGCGGCGCGGGGGTATAGTTGATAAAGCCCTCTTTCGTTGGTGGGGCCTTTGGCACAGACGCCGAACCATTCCTCGTTCATGTTATTTTCGCCTTCCCGGTAGTCGTTCAGATAACCGCCGTTGCTCCAGGACGCATTGTTATCGTGGACCTCCAGATTGCTGGTTTGGCCAAACTTCCACCAACCGTCGCTGAACTGGAAGGTGAACCCGCCGATGGCATTCCCGGCTTTTCCGAGGCCGGCGGCATTTTCGTAGATCTCCTTCCAGTTGCCCGCCAGGTAATACGCCTGGGAGAGCTGGTCTTCCTCATTGTTCAGCGCGTTGAACGCATCGGCGCCGAACTCGGTGAACATCAGCGGCTTGTTGAATTCGTTTCTGACCCGCGTGAACGCGTCTCCGAAAGAAACGCCGCGGTACATATTGACCCCGAAAATGTCGACATCCTTACATTCTTTTGCAATGATATCGAGGAAGAGCAGATCCCCGTTGCACATGGCTACCGGGTGCGACGTGTCGATCTTTTTCATCGCGACGGCGGCCTCGTTAAACAGCTCGTACATGTGCTCGGCCCGTTGGGTTGATTTCCGGTCTTCGAGGGGGATATCCTCGGTTTCGGCTCCGTCCCAGAACAGGCCGTAGTTGTTTTCATTACCGAGCAGATACATCAGCAGGCCCGGCGTGTTCTTGTATTCCTCGGTCATGGCCTTTACCTCCGACAGCAGCAGATCGCGGACCCGGGGGTCGGAATACTCCGTATTGGCTACCCAGGCCCCGCTCAGGGTCAGGCCGTACCGGCCGAAGGAATGATTGAGCATCGTATAAATGCCGTACTTTTCGTAGATATACCTGATCCAGCGGGCCGGCACCCCGGTATATTGCCGGATGGCATTGACGCCCATGTTTTTCAGCATGGACATTTCGGTGTCGAGCGCTGCTTTAATGATATCATCCGGCTGTTTCCAGAGGCTGTAGGAAAAGTTGGTGCCGATGGGGAAGTAATCCCAGTTCATGCCGTTGATCATGAAATCGGTGCCGTTGACGGTCAGTTTCATGCCCGCCCGGTCATTCACAACAGTTACCTGATCGGTTTGGGCGAAAACGGAGGCGGCTAACAGGAACAGCGCCAGAGATGGTATAAAATTTTTCATATTTGCCGATGTTTATGATCTTTCAGGACCCTTCGCCGGGTTTTAAGGATCGGTTTAAAATTCAGATCATCTGGTATGTCGGAGCTGCTGTTGGGATTATCAGATTTAGCATCAGGGTACGGCATCCATCAATACGAAATTTTATAGCGGACAAAAATCCTGTTGCCTCTTAAAATTCCGCAAGTTTTGGCATCCGGTGAGCGTCGTTTTGAAAATCAAATTGATTGCTGAAACAAAATTAGCATTAGACTGTTCGAAGATTAGAAAATTTCACCCCATCAATTATTTCATCACGCGCGTTTTTTACTACTACAAAAAAACTTCAGCAATTCATATAAGCTGTTGATAATTAGCTACATTTGATTTTTACAAACTTGCACATGGCCAATTTCAAACACAACGCTAAGTACATTTTTTGTGAGATCGTTTTCTTCCTGTTTTGCCATTGCCCACCTGCAATTTGCGGGAAATACCCCATCCAGAATTTTACGCCGTCGGACTACAGGGCAGGCATCCAGAACATAGATTTTGCCCAAAACAGGAACATGACGCTGTTTGTAGCCAACAACCTGGGGGTGCTTTCCTACAATGGGATCGACTGGGAGACGCATGCCTTCAAAACCGGCAAGAAAAAAAGGTCGCTGGCCTTCGACGAGCATACGAACCGGCTGTATTTCGGCTCCCAGGGCGATTTCGGATATTTTGACCAAGACTGGCATTATGTATCCCTCACAGAAAGGATTCCGGCATCCTCCAGGGATTTTGACGAGGTCTGGGATGTCTTCCTTATTCAGTCAAATGTTTATTTCTGCACCTTTCAGGGCATCTATGTGTACGACGGCCGGTCCATTGCAGCCATTAAAAATGACGAGGGTTTTTACCGGTCTTTCCAGGCCGGCGGCAAGCTGTTTGCCCAAAGCCGCCGGGGAGAGGTTTACGAGGTAAAGGATAAAACCCTGCTTTCGGTTACCTTTTCGCAAAATCAGGGCAATGAGACGATCGCAGGGATCATTCCCCAGGATGAAGGGTACCTGATCTTTTATAATTCGGGCAAGATCGAACTGGCCTCCGCCTTCGGGGTCGCCTTGAAATATGAAGGCCTGATGGCGGCTTTGCAAGGGAAATACGTGAACCATATTCTGCAGCTTTCCGACACCAGGCTGGCCATTTCTACCCAGACCGCGGGTTTGTTCCTGTTCGATTTGCAGTCGCAATCCCTGGAAAACATCACGACCCGGGACGGGTTGCTGTCCAATGTCTGTTTGCGCACCTTTCAGGACTTTGCCGGCAACCTCTGGGTCGGCATGCAAAACGGGATCGCGCTCATCGACATCAACTCCCCGATGCGGATCATAAACCAGGAGATCGGGATACAGGGGAGCGGATATGAGGCCTTTGACCGGGAAGAAGGTACGTATTACACCACCTCCAACGGGATCTATTTTCTGGCTAAGGGTGCGGAGAAAAGCGTGTTTTTGAAAGGAACCGAGGGCCCCGCTTACAGTATGCAGAAAATTGCCGGGAAGCTCTATGCCGGGCATCACACCGGGTTGTTCCTGTTGGAAAACGGCGCAGCGGAGCGCATTGCCGAAACACACGGGTTATGGCAGGTAAAACAATTGAGGTCGAAACCGGAATACGCTGTCGGCGGTACTTACTCCGGCCTGTTTCTATTCAAGCTGAACGGGAGCCGGGTCTTGCAACCCGTCCAAAAAATAGAGGGTTTCAACGAATCCAGCCGTTTTTTTGAAGAAGACCAAAGGGGGCGGATCTGGGTCGGGCAGTTTTACAAAGGCCTGTATAGACTCGTTTTGTCGGAGGATTTTTCCGCTGTTACCGCCGGCAAGGTGTCCGACGATCAGGGTTCGGCCATCGACAATCAGGTTATCCTCACCCGGATCGATAATGAATTGTATGTGGTCAGCCTCAATGTCATTTACAAGATTGACCCTTTGACGGATCAGGTTGCGAGGACGGACGTTTTTTCAAAGGATATCGGAGAACAACAGGTTTACCTGCTCATTCAGGACAATCAAAAAAACATCCACATCTACGCCGAAAACCTGGTGGGATTTTTCAGGCAGGTCAGTGTGAACAATTACGTATTTGTGCCCTCCTCGTTGTACCAGTTGCGCTATTCCTTCAACAACGACCTGTTGAATATTTCGGTGAATACGAAGGACGGCGTTTTGTACAATGCCAATGAAGGCTTCATCCAATACCGGCCTGAATTGGAAAACCGCGTTTCCGTTGAGCGGCCGCTGATTGTGAACAGGGTATTCAGCGTGGCGGAGGACAGCGTCCTGTATGCCGTTCTGCCGTTTGACGCCATGCCGGAAAAACAAGCTAAACTGGTGGTTTCGCCCAAGGCAAAGGTGCTCCAGTTTGAAGTGGAAGCCTTTCGGTTCAACGAGGTCAACAACCAGCAGTTCCGGTATTATTTGAAAGGCTTTGATGAAGGTTATGGCGAGTGGACCAACTCCCCGGTCAAGGAATACACCAACCTCACGGAAGGGGATTACGAATTTATCGTTCAAACCAAAAGTTACCTGGGGCAGGTCATAACCAGCAATCCTCTGCTGTTGAGGGTAAAACCCCCGTTTTACCGGAGCCTTACGGCCAGGATTTTGTATGTCGCTTTGACCATTTTGATCCTGGCGCTGATCTTCAGGTATCAAAGGCGATACTACAAGCGGAAAGCAAGGGAAGTGGAAGACTCCAAACAGCGCGAGCTCGCCAAAAAGCAGCAGGAATTGGTGGAAATAGAAATGCAGAAAGAAAACAAGCTCCGGCATCTGGAAGAGGATAAAATGAAAAGCGAACTGCGGCACCTCAACAACCTGCTGGCGGCGTCTACCATGAACCTGGTGGTTAAGAATGAATTCCTGGAAACCATCAAAGAGGACCTTAAGGAGGTCAGGCGCAAGGGGGAGAATATGGAAACCAAAAAGGCCCTGGAGAAGATCGTAAAGGCCATTGATACCACCCTCAAGTTGCAGGAAGACTGGGAACAGTTCGAATTCCATTTTGACCAGGTGCACGGCGACTTTTTGAACCGCCTGCAGGAGCAATTTCAGGATCTTACGCCGAATGAACAGAAACTCTGTGTTTTCCTCCGGCTCAATCTGAACACCAAGGATATTGCCAACCTCATGGGCATTTCCCTGCGCGGGGTTGAGCTGGCCCGCTACCGGCTGCGCAAAAAACTGGAGCTGGATACGGGGCAGAATTTGTCCAAGTTTATTCTGGAGTATTAAACCTTGCCGGTAAAAATACACCACCCGGGCCCGATCCGTCCGCCCGGTTCGGTGAAGTTTGCCTAATTTTGCCCCGACCGCTAATTTCAACTGGCGGACCATTTTCCATGCTGACCATTACACTGCAAGAACCGGGCAGGTTTACCTATTCCGATACACAACCTCAAACGGACCTGCTTCCCGGCGAAGCCCTCCTCAAGGTACACCGCATCGGTATCTGCGGAACGGACCTGCACGCTTATCGCGGTAAACAGCCGTTTTTTTCCTATCCGCGCATATTGGGGCATGAACTGGGCGTAGAAGTTGTCCGGATCGGCGAACAGGTTCAAAACGTCAGGGTAGGGGACCGCTGCGCCGTCGAGCCGTACTTCAACCGGACAACGGACCAGGCGGTCCGCCGGGGCAGGACAAATTGCGGGGAAAACCTCTCCGTTTTCGGCGTTCACGAAGACGGCGGCATGCGCGAATTCATCAAAATATCTGCCCGGTACCTGCACCCTTCCGCTCACCTGGATTACGAACAACTGGCCTTGATCGAGCCGCTCGGGATCGGCTGCCATGCCGTCAACAGGGCGGCAATAACGCCGGATGACCTGGTCCTGGTGATCGGCGCGGGACCCATCGGGTTGGCCACCCTGCAGTTTGCAAAACTGACCGGTGCGCGGGTTGCGGTCATGGACATCAACGAAAAAAGACTGGCTTTTTGCCGGGAAAAAATGGGCGCCGACGGGACCGTGAACGCCGCAACCGGCGAGGTCATTCCGATGATCCGCGAACAATTTGCCGGCGATCTGCCCACCGTTGTGCTGGACGCTACCGGAAGCCCCCAGTCGATGAAAAATACGCTGGACTATGTCGCCTTTGGCGGTAAAATCGTCTTCATCGGCCTTTTTCAGGGGGATTTCACCTTCTTTGACCCCCTGTTCCACAAAAAAGAGATTACTTTGCTGGCCAGCAGGAATGCCCTGGGCAGCGATTTCCGGCAGATCATTCGCCAGATGGAAGAAGGCCTGATCGATACGCGGCCCTGGATCACTCACCGGATCGCGGCAGGTGACCTGGCGGCCCGTTTTGAGTCGCTGTTGTTGCCGGAAACAGGGGTGATCAAGGCGATGGTGGAAATGCTTGATGCTTGATGCTGGAGGCTTGATGCTGGATGCTGGATGCTGGAGGCCGGATGCTGGATGCTGGAGGCTTGATGTTTGTTTCTGCCAGGCTGAGGCGTAGTGGCTGCCTTACGCTGAAGACTGCCAACTGAAGACTGCCAACTGAAGACTGCCAACTGAAGACTGCCAACTGAA
>CALMYQ010000128.1 GCA_937873655.1 uncultured Lewinella sp.
CAGTGGCTACGGCAGGCTTCGAGCTGTATCAGAACACGCCGAACCCATTCAAGGCCGAAACCAGGATTGACTTTTACCTGCCGGAACCTGCCGAGGTAACGCTGGAAATCCGGGATGATCTCGGCAGGCTTTTACTGAGCCGGGAAGACGGTTTTGCAGCCGGGCCTCAATCCTTCCGCCTGACCAGGGAGGACCTGCCGGTAACCGGCGTATTATACTATTCCGTTTCGGTTGACGGGCGGAAAGCCACACGTAAAATGATCAGATTAGAACGATAGGGTTTTTGAGTTTCCGGACAAGCCTGTTCCACAACAGGCTTGTCCGTTTTGAGAAAATGATTCAATTAGTGTTTGATGCCGGCTGAAGGCGATGAGATGCCTTCCAGCCGGTTTTTTATGGAGGTGTCAATAAAAAAATGATCAAAAATTTTGAATTCATTTCTTATTTGCTATTTTTGCGGCACAAACGCTTATTTGACTGCATAGGTACACGCCATTCAAATTTCAGAAAAAGTAAATTTTCTGATTGATAATCACAACCTGGTACATCTCTTCTTAAAACCTCTAAACGGCTTTTTGTCTTACCGTAAAAAGGTGAATTCTTACCGTGTTTTTCCATTTCACGATTGATTTTTTTGATTAAGCCTGTTCTTGCCGTGCTGTAAATCAGGGCCTTATTATTTTTTTAATTTTTGGAAAAATCAATTTTTCCATAGGCTCTGCTTTGTGGTATAACCAATTATTTACATGCTTTTTCGGATTTATTCCTGAAAAATAAATTCAGGAAAAATCATTTTTTTGCTGCAAACGATGAGGTTGCAGGTGGGATATTTTTGCATAAAAATACCCTGAAAAGGGAACGAATAATCGGCATAAGGCCGCGGTGTTTTTGAACTCAGGAAACAAATCATAATTTCATGAAAACCTTTTTACGCTCCTTTTTCCGGACGAGGATTGCTGTTTTATGGGTAACCGGCATGATGGGAATCCTTATTCCGGCAGCATATTTCCTTCTTATCATCGACAATGATATTGCCGTCGTTTTCCAGTCTGCCGGAAAAGATGCTTTTCAAGCCAATGCGAAAAATTACAACCTTGTGCTGACCGATCGGCAAGTCAGGATCAACGGGAGCGAATGGGCTATTCAACTGCCGGAAAATGCCGGCCCGGCCCGGAAAGGCAGCGAGGTCTGGTACGATGACCTTTATAACGGCATCGACCTGCGGTTTTACGATAAGGGCAGCGGCCGTGCCGGCTACGACCTGATCCTGGAACCCGGTACGCATCCCGATAAAATCCGCCTGGAGCTGAAAGGGGAGGGGACCGCCTATATCGACGGCAACGGCGAGTTGGTATTACCCGCTGCGGAAGGCGAGATCCGGCATTCAGCGCCTTATGCCTATCAGGAAATCGACGGTGAAAAAATAACGGTGGAGAGCAAATTCGCTTTAGTCAGCAAGGAGCTTTCTTTGCTGAGCAAATATCAAACCGGAGAGGTGTTGACCTTCGAATTAGGGGATTACAACGCAGCCTACCCGGTGATGATCGACCCCGAAATTTCCTATGAGAAAAACCCGGCAAAGGCGCGTCCGTTTACGAATTACACCCTGAATGCCAATTTGGGTACCATTACGTTGAACTGCGGTTCGGACCATGTATTGTACGATTCCGGAGGCAGCGGAGCCAATTACCTTTCCACAGATAACTATACGGCAACTTTTTGCTCGGACAACGGCCAGCCACTGACCATCCAGGTTAGTCAATTCCTGCTAGCTCCGGCATCCAGCTTCAATTTTTATGACGGATCCAGCACGGGCGCCCCGCTTTTTAGCGGCTCGCCTTATAATGGTACTAATTTAACCTCTTTTCCCCGGTTCACTTCAACCGGTACATGCCTTACCATACAGTTTGCTGCCAATGGAGCGGCCCCTACCGGCCCGGGAAGCTTTAACGGCGGTTTTACGATGCAAATATGGTGTACAGACACGCCAGTAAATATTACAGCCTGTTCCGGTAGTTTCACTGATCCGGGCGGTGTAGGTAATTACAGTGTACTGCAATCTACCCAAACCATTATCTGTTCGGATAACGGCGGGCAACCGGTGGTTACCTTCTCATCATTTGATACAGAACTGGGTTTCGACGAGTTATTCATTTACCAGGGAAGCGGGATTAATGCGGTAAATCTTGTGGCCGGCAGTCCGTTTTCCGGTACGACATTACCAGGCACAGGCGGGGTTGTAACCGGTACAGGTACCTGCCTGACCTTCTTTTTCCGTTCGGAGGTGACCGGCACAGCACCCGGCTGGAACGCCGCCATCTCCTGCATCGGCGGCGGCCCCATGGGCAATGCCGACTACACCATGGACGGCGGCGACCAGACCACCTGCTCCGGCCTGTTCACCGACTCAGGTGAGGACGTAGCCAACTACAGCAACAACGAAAATTATACCGCTACGTTCTGCTCCGGCACCAGTGAACAGATCGTGTTCACCTTCAGCGAATTCAATACCGAACTGAACGGCGACCTGCTCTACATCTATGACGGCCCGACAACCGGCTCCCCCCAACTGGCAGGCAGTCCCTTTTCCGGTTCAGGGCCGAGCCGATCGCCGGGTGCAATCAGCTCTACAGGCACCTGCCTGACCTTTGTATTTACTTCCAACGGCTCCGTAACCGGCCTTGGCTGGCAGGCGGAAGTCTCTTGTTCAGGCGACGCAGGTGGCGGGGCTTCCGGACCAACCTGGAACGGTTATCCCGGCGGAACCGCCTGCGGATCCATGACCCAGCTCGGCGGTACGGTTTTTGACGATTTCGACAACAACGGTGTCCGCGGAGCCCGCGAATCCGGCATCCGGGACGTGACCGTTACCCTTTATGACGATAACGGCCAGGTAGGCTCTCCGACGACAACCGATGCCTCCGGTAATTATTCCTTCACCGGCCTGACACCCATGCAGCTCTACCGCGTCGAATTCACCGTCCCGTCCATCTGGCAGGAAGGCGCCTTCGGCTCGGGGTCCGGTACGGCGGTCCAGTTTGTTCAAGCCGGGCAGTGCAACGCCAACCTGGGTTTGCTGGACAAGGCGCGCTATTGCACCGATTCCAACCCGTACTATATTGTACCCTGTTATGTGAACGGCAGCCCGCTTCACGCCAGCAACAGCAGTTCCACGAGTATCGCACGATTCCTTTACAACGACAGCGGCAATTCGCCGGCAGCCTCCTACAGCAACTGGGCGACGATGGGGACCATCGGTACCGTTTGGGGGGTAGCCTTCAATGCCGAAGACCAGCAGGTATACGCATCGGCTTTCCTCAAACGGCACGCCGGTCTGGGTCCCAACGGTATCGGCGCCATTTATCGCCGTCCGGTGTCCGGAACCAATACGTCGGCCACCCTCTTTTATGACTTCGGCGCTGCGGCCGGTACGGTAGCCAGCAATGCCACCCGGTTCCCCGGTTCGGGTAACGCCTTCGGCCAGGTCGGCGCTTGCGGCACCTGCGACAACATCGACCCGACCACATTTGCACAAGTAGGCAAAGTGGGCCTGGGGTCTATGGAAATGTCGCCGGATGACAAGACCCTTTATGTAACCAACCTCTACGACCGGAAAGTCTATAAAATTGATGCGACCACCAATAGCCCGGCTCCGGGCAGTGCGACGGCTATCCCTGGCGCGCCGTGGCTGGGCAATACCGGATGCAGCGGCGTATCGCGCCCGTTCGCATTGAAATACTACCGGGGCAAATTGTACGTCGGCGCCATCTGTGACGGCAGCAATAGCGGCTGCAACCCCACCTCTGCCTGCAACAGCCTCACCGCCACCGTTTATGCCTATGATGGCAGTGCCTGGACCACCGTGCTCAGCTTTCCCCTGAACTATTACAGCAGGGCATACGTCACCGGCTCCAACTACTGGGTGCGCTGGATCGACGACTGGAGCGTAATGTCGCCTTATGTGGGCAACATTACGGATGCCCAGTTTGCCCAACCCATTTTTTCAGCTATTGAATTTGACGACGACGGCTCGATCATCATGGCGTTTGCCGACCGGACTTCTTACCAGCTCGGCTATCAGGCGCCCCCGCCTCCGGGGCCGTCCTCAAGCTTAGCAGAACGCAACTTTGCACACGGTGATATCCTAAGGGCCTATTACAACCCAACCACACAAAACTTTACTTTGGAAAACAACGGCGTGGCCGGACCGCTGACCACGACCAACCCGTCAAGCGTCAGCGGCCCCGGCGGTAAATCCTTCTATTGGGGCGACTACTGGTACGGCTACCAATACGGCGCCCAGTATATGAACGGCTCCGGGGTGGGATCCATGTCGCTCCTCCCGGGCAAAGGCGAGGTAATGTTCTCCATGGGCGACCCAATCGACCCCTACGCCAACGGTATCGCCTTCATCAGCAATACCAACGGCAAATCGAATAGGCGGATCGAGGTTTACCAGGGATCGCCTTCCGGTAACGCCCCCAACTTTGCCAAGAGCGGAGGCCTCGGCCAGATCGCCATCCAGTGCGCCGCGCCCGATATTGAGATCGGTAACTACGTCTGGTGGGATACCGACCTCGACGGCCTTATGGATCCCGGCGAACCGGGCATTCCTAACGTCACCCTCCGCCTTTATCTCGACCCCGACGGCAATACCCAGGGCAACAACCCCTCCAACGGCGACGAAGTGCTGGTGGCTACCACGACTACGGATGCCTACGGCCGATACATTTTCAGCAAAAGCGGCGCCAGCAACGGATTGAATGCCCAAACCTGGCAGCCAGGCCATACCCGGGTGCTGACCGATCAGACCTATCAGGTCCGGATCAACAGTTGGGCCACGGATCCCGGATTGACGGCTTTCGCCACCGGCGCAGGTTCCCCCGTATTCGCCATGTCGCCGACCCAGAATCAGGGCGCCGGCGGCGGCCAGCGCGACAACAACGGTTATGATAACCCCGGCAATGCCGCAACCCCCGTTCTGACCGGCCTCTCTGGGGAGAACAACCACAGCTACGACTTTGCTTTCGGCCCCGACGGCTGCACCGCCCCCAACCTGATGCCGGTAGCCAATACGCCTTGCGTCGGTGATGACCTGGAGCTGATGGCCAATGCAACCGGCGGAGTGCCTCCCTATACCTATAGCTGGACGGGCCCCAACGGTTTCTCCTCTACCGATGAGAATCCGGTAATTTCCAGCGTGACGACCGCTGCAACCGGCAACTACAACCTGACGGTAACCGATAACGTTGGCTGCGATGCCACCTTCGTACTGCCCGTGGTCGTCAACCAGATCGGGATCACAGCCACCCCGACCAACCCGAGCTGCGGCATGAACAACGGCAGCATCGACGTGGAAGTGACGACCGGCGGCCTGGCGCCATTCTCCTACGACTGGAGCAACAACGCCCTCGACGGCACCGAAGACCCCACCGGCCTGGCAGCAGGCACCTACACCGTGACCGTGACCGACGCCAACGGTTGTTCGGATGTGGCCACCGTCAACCTGAGCGGCAGCGGCGGCCCGACCGTGATGATCACCGGCATCGACCCGTCCTGCGGCGCTTCCGACGGCAGCATCAACCTTACTGTAAACGGCGGTACACCCGGCTATACGTTTGATTGGAGCGATAACGCGTTGGACGGGACGGAAGACCCCGCAGGCCTCAGCGCAGGCACCTATAATGTAACAGTGACCGACGCCGCTTCCTGCTCGTCAACAGCCAGCATCACCCTGACTTCCTCGGCGCCTCCGGTGCTCAGTGAAATGCATACCGACGCCACCTGCGGAGCCGTCAACGGAACGATCGACATTTCCGTGACCGGCGGAACCGCCCCCTTTACCTATGACTGGGACGACGTGGCCGGTACCAGCAACAGCGAAGACCGCACCGGCCTGGCTGCAGGAACGTATACCGTGACGGTTACCGATATCAGCGGTTGTACCGACAACATCTCGATAGTGATCACCTCTTCTCCCGCGCCGACCCTGACGGTTGACCCGACCGATGAAACCTGCGGCTCCTCCAACGGCGCAGTCGACCTGACCGTCAACGGCGGAACGGCCCCCTTTACTTACGACTGGGATTACGACGGCGCCGGCGATAATGACGACCCGGAAGATCCGACCGATCTGGCCGCCGGCACCTATACCGTCACGATAACCGACGCCAACGGTTGTACCGCCACGGTAGGCGTCACCCTGATGAATTTCCCGGGGATCACCTCCCTGACCCTCGTGCCGACAGACGCAACCTCCTGCCTTCAAAACGACGGCGCCATCAGCCTGACTGTTAACGGCGGAACAGCGCCTTACGCCTACGACTGGGATAACGACGGCGAAGCGCCGCCCGATTATGACTCGGAAGACCTGGCCAACCTGGCCGCCGGCACCTATACCGTAACCGTGACCGATGCCAACGGCTGTACGATCACCGGTTCGACCACCGTCGAATTGCAAACCGGCGCTTCCCTGAGTACGGTCGTCACAGACCCCACAACCTGCGCAGAAACCGGGAGCGTGGACCTGACCATTTCCGGCGGGGTCACTCCTTATACAATTACCTGGAGCAACGGCGAAACTACCGAAGACCTGACCGGCCTCGGCCCGGGCGCCTATACCGTAACCGTAACTGAAGGCAACGGCTGCCAGGTTACGGAGAATATTTCCATCCGCGATATCCGTGAACCCGTTTTGAACGTAGTGACCACCGAGCCCGACTGCGGCATGTCCAACGGCGCAATCGACCTGACCATTTCCGACCCGGACGGCACAGGTCCCTATACCATTGCCTGGAGCGACGGCCCGACGACGGAAGACCGGACCGGCCTGGCGCCGGGCATGTACACTGTCATGGTGACCAACGGCATCAGCTGTACTTCTTCCCTGACAATCAACCTGGACGCCTCTTCGGCGCCGGAAGTGACCATTTACCAGACCAACGAATCTTGTACAGCCGGTAACGGCGCACTTGATCTGGAGATCACCGGCGGTACCCTGCCTTATACCATTGACTGGGACAACCTGCCGGGTTCGCCGGATCCGGAAGACCAGACCGGGCTTAGCGCGGGTACGTACAACGTAACCGTAACCGATGGTTCGGGTTGTGTGGCAACCGGAACAGTTGCGCTGACCGACAGCCCGGTTCCAACGCTGTCTATCGCATCAACCGCTGAGACCTGTACCGGCTCCGACGGGACCATCGACCTGACAGTGGATGGAATCGGTCCGTTTACCTACGACTGGAGTGTCGACGCCTATGACGGCCAGGAAGACCCGACCGGCGTCAGCACAGGCAGCTATTCGGTGACCGTAACCGATATGAACGGTTGCACCGCCACGACGACTATCCTGGTCGGATTGGAATGCACCCCCAACGATCCGCTAGGTTTTATCTATTGTGAATCCACCGGGGACATTATTACCGGAGGAATGATCGCGGTAACCGGCCCGGGCGCCGTAACCATTTTTGCCGACGGCTCCGACGGTTATTATTCCTTTGAAACGGACGGCACGCCGGGGGTATATACCATTTCTTACACGCCGCCTGCCGGCATGTCTTTGAGTACGACCAACCTGCCGGCGACCGGTTCGGGTACCGGCGGCGCACTCGACCCCACCGGAGGATCAGCCGAGAACCCTGGTTTTGATAATCCCCTGGAGATCGGCGCAGGCAGTAACGATTCGCTGACCATGATCGATTATACGGCAGGCGCCAATCCTTATTATCTGCAAATCGAATTTGACACAGGTGATCCCTATGTGGTGTTGAACAATATTCCGCTGGAAAATTGCAGTCCTTGCAACCTGGAAATTACCAATGTGAATGTCAATTGCACCAACGGTACGGATTTTACAGTAGACTTTACCGTTAGTTGGGATTTTGCCGACCTGGTTGCCAACCCGGATATCATTGATGTGACGGTTGCCGGCGTAGGTCAGGTCGCCGTCAATGCCAATACCGCTACCGGCAGCCAGAATTATACCGGCATACCGGTCTCCGGCCCAGGCTACGGCCTGCTGATCGAAGCCGGTTTCAGTAACCGGACAAGTTGCCTGGCAGCTAAAGAGTTTGACCTGGTCGCCTGCACGGATCCGTGCGCTTCGGCGACCACTATCGCCGGCGGCGTAACCTTCCAGGATTACAACAACGACGGTACGAATGCGCCGGATGAACCCGGCCAGGAAAACGTCAAGGTGGAGATTTACGACTGCGACGGCATGCTGGTCTGCGAAACCTGGAGCAACGCAAACGGCGACTGGGCATGTACAGGGCTGACGCCAGGAGAGACCTACCGGGTAGAGTTTTCATTGCCGCTTCAAACGTGGCTGGAACCCGGGTTTGAAGGCCCGGACAATGGAACGAACGTGCAATTTGTGCAGCCGGGTACCTGTGATGTCAATTTCGGCGTGGTCAACCCGGCCGATTATTGCCAGGAAAACCCGGATATGGTGCTGACCTGTTATGAGAACGGTTCGGGATCGGGCAATACCAATGGGGTAGTTGTTTCAGTTGAATACAATTACTCCGGAACTACACCTATGCCGGCAAAGGATTTCAATGCGGCCACCGTAGGTACAGTCTGGGGGATTTCCTATCAGAAAAGCAATTCGAGAGCCTTTACCAGCGCCTTCCTGAAACGGCATTCCGGCTTCGGCCCCAGGGGCGCCGACGGCGTTTACGTATTTGATTACAGCGTGGACCCGCCTGCCCTGCTCGGCGGCTTTGACCTTCAGGGTGTGGTTCCCTCAAACGGCGGTTCAGCCATCGATCTGGGTACCGTTAACCGGACCAACGTTGCCGGCGCCATTTCGGGCGGTGCAGCGGGCAATTATCAGTTGTCGAACAGCAGAAACGAACCGTCAGTTGACCTCGATGCGTTTGGAAAAGTCGGTAAGATGAGCTTCGGGGATATTGATATCGAAGAAGACGAGAGTCATCTCTGGCTCGTCAACCTCTATCAGCGCACCCTGATCTCTGTCGACCTGTCGGCGTACGCTCCGGACCTGGCGAATCCTGCCACGCTGCCGGCTTCTAGGGTCAGGCAATACCCGATCCTTTCATTTGCAGGTGTACCATCCTGTTCAAACGGAGACATCCGGCCGTTCGGATTAAAATTCAAAAACGGAAGAGGTTATCTCGGATTGGTTTGCGACGGATCGCGGTCGGCAACAGCCGTTCAACCGCCCGAACTGGAAGCCTTTGTCGTGTCGTTCGATCCGAAGAATCCCACTTCTTTCTCCACTGAGGTCCAGTTTCCATTGGATTATGAACGCGAACCGTATTACCAGCAGTTGTCCGGCGCCAACGAGGTTCAGGGCCGTTGGGAACGCTGGCTGGATACCTGGAATAATACCCAGATCGAAGCAAACGGTATAGCGTTCAACCGGTATGTTTCAGCCCCCCAGCCGCTTGTTGCGGATATTGAATTTACCGAAAACGGCTCTATGGTCATTGGTTTGATGGACCGTTTCGCGCACCAACAGGGTTGGGATCAGTATCGGGCCATTTCTGCCGACAGGACCCAGAGGAGCGGTGGAAGCACTGGAGATATCATCCTGGCCGCTAAATCAGGTCAGTCATTTGTCCTCGAACAGGGAGAAAATGATACCAAAAATACGCCCGCAGGTTTCCGGACCGACGACGGCCCGACCAACGCCGGTGAATTTTTCTGGGGCGATTTTTACACAGGCTCCGACGCATCGCACCACGAAACGGCCCTGGGATCAATGGCCTACCGGATAGGCTCCGGCGAAGTGACGGCCGTTACCTTCGACCCGCTGGATTTCTACTCCCAGGGCATATCCTGGCTCAATACCGCGACCGGCGCCAAAGACCGGGCTTACCAGGTGGTAAACGGTTTCATCACCTCCTTCGGCAAAGGCGCCGGATTGGGCGATATCGAATTGCGGTGCGATCCCGCCCCCATCCAGATCGGCAACTACGTCTGGGCGGATACGGATGAAGACGGCATACAGGACGCCTGCGAAAGCCAGATACCCAATGTCCCCGTTTCATTATACAATAAAACCACGGGCGAACTGGTGGCCGTAACCACCACGGATGCCGATGGTGAATACTACTTCACCAACAGCGCTGATCCGGATGAGACCTGGTACAACGGCTACACCGGCCTGGATCCCAATACTCAGTATGCCGTGGTATTCGGCCTCGACGGCAATAACGCTGCCAACAACCAATACAACCCGGCAACCGGTTACCTCACCGCTGCCGGCGGCCAGGTGTATCAACTCACTGCGCAGAATACAGGAGAGGGCAATAACCCCGACCTCAACGACTCGGACGGCATGATCGCCGGCCCGCTCGGTCTGCCCTGGGACGGATTTCCCATCATCATGTACACGACCGGCGGCAACGGGCAGACCGACCATTCCCTGGATGCTGGGTTCCTGCCGGTGTCCGTCAGCCTCGGCAGCACCGTGTTTGTGGATAACAACAACGACGGCGTCCAAAACGGAGCCGACGCCGGAATTCCAGGCGTAACCGTTCAGCTCTTCAATGCCGCCAATATGGAAATCCCCGTCGGCCCGGACGGCATTCTGGGTACCCCTGATGACGCTCCGGGCGGCATGCTGACCGATGCCCAGGGGAATTACTTCTTCCAGGGACTGGCGCCGGGCGATTATTTCGTCCAGATCCCGGCTTCCGCTTTTGGAACGGGAGCGAGCCTCGAAAATTATCCGATCTCTTCCAACGGCGGCGCTGTCAGCGGCGGGGAGACCGATCCGGATGACAATACGGACGGCGACGACGAAGGCCAGCAGCCGGGCGGCAGCGGTACCGTGGTCACCAGCCAGGTCATCACCCTGGCCCCTTCCTCCGAGCCGTTGAACACCACCACCGAAACCGGTCAGGGCAATATCCTGGACGACGGTGAGGACGCCAACGGCAACATGACCCTCGACTTCGGCTTCTTTGCCCCGGTCAGTGTCGGCGATTATGTCTGGGTAGACGAAAATGAGGACGGCCTCCAAACCGTCGGCGAACCGCCTTTGGCCAACGTGACCGTGGTCATTTTCAACGCTGACGGTAGCCCCGTTACCGCGGATGCAGAAGGAAACCCCTATACCAACACGCAAACCACGGACCCGACCGGGAATTACCTCTTTGAAAACCTCCCGCCGGGCGACTACTACGTGGTATTCGACATCAGTACTGCTGATAACGCCGACCTCTACATGTTCACCATCCAAAACAGCGACGGTAACGTCAGCGACGGAGCAGACAGCGATGCCTCTACGGTTGGTCCGAACCTGGGCCAGACTTCCGATACCGGTTTCCTGACCAGCGGCCAGAGCGACCTGACCCTGGACGCCGGCGTCAAATGTGCAGTCGACGTACAGATCACCACCCTGCAACTGACGCTTTGCGGCAACCGGGTCGTCGACCTGACCGCCCTTGGCGCTTCCGTTACCCCGGTCAGCCTGGGCGCCGTCTGGACAACCAGCGGCACCGGCGCCTTCGACGGCAGCGGCGTATGGGGCGTGGCAACAACATATACCCCCAGCGCTGCGGATATCGCCTCTGGCGGCGTAGTCCTGACGCTGACCACCAACGACCCGGGCGGATTGCCGACCCCGAGCGCCTGCGATCCGGCAAGCGACGAGGTGGAGATCATCATCCTTAAAGTCGACTGCGGGACTTTCCCGTGGGACGGAAATTAACCGGCCGGGTTTGCGAAACCTCAAAGGTTTCGTTAACCTGAACCCCGACCCCGGGCAGAAACAAACAACCACACCATCTTTTAAAACAGCTTGCGGAATGGGGCTTCAATGTGCGCCAATCGTGTGATTTCTTGGCCGTACTCCGAGCTGGATATTAGTACAATCACCATACAAGAGATAACCATCGCCAGACCTGTAAGGCAACAGGTTCTGGAAATTCATTGCTTAAAACGACCAAAAAAGAGTCAAATCATAATCATCATGAAGCATTGCTACAAGCTGACGGCCAAGGTGTCTTCCTTTTTTATTGACACTTTCCTTATCCTGTTATTGGGATTATTTGCCCAACAGGCAATGGGACAATTGGCGATTACGGCTGCCGCCTCCTGTGATGACGGCGCAGGCAATAATGCCGCCCAGGATTCCTATTACGTCGAAGTATCAGCCGTTTCTGGAGGAAGCGGCAATTACGACGTGACCATCGACGGGACAACAATACCCTTTAGCGGAACGGCCATTTATTTCGGACCCTATGTTCATTCCGGAATCGGTGCCGCCGTTCAGGCCGTCTCGGTCGTCGATCAGGCGAATGCAATGCTGACCGGTGAAGCGGAAGTCCCTGAAGCCCTCTGCGGGTATACCACAGATAATGGCCTGAATGCTTCCGGCCCCTTTTGCCAACTGACCAACGCCCCCGGCGCACCCTATGGCGCCATCCTCGCACAAGCAGCGCCTGGGACCTTTATGGCCGGCGGGACCAGCGGGCAGGTCCAAAAATATATCCTGGTTCAAGGCGGATTTATCGTACAAATGAACCTCACAGGTTTATTTACCGATCTCTCTGCCGGTAATTACCAGGTTTATGCCGTCAACTATCGGGTAGAAGATGAACCGGATATTTCCAATTACCTCTTGCCGGGGCAAGCCATTGACCCGATCATCGATGGTTCGGGCGTACCCCCAAGCGGCCCGCTTGCCAATGCCTGCTTCACCCTTTGCGGCCCGGCCAATATGACCGTCGCCCCTTGCCTGAGCGTAGGCTCGACCGTTTTTGCTGATGATGATAATGATGGCGTTTTTGAAGAAGGCGACGGTGAGAACGGCATTCCCGGAGTAGTAGTGCAACTATTCAGAAACGGCGATGATCCGACTTCCGATCCGCCCTATGCGGTGGCTACAACCAATGCAAACGGTGACTATTTCTTCGGCGGATTGCCCGCCGGAGATTATTTCATTTATATCCCTGTAGCTCCTGCAGACTATCCGACTTCTTCCACCGATATCACAACTTCTGCCGATCCGGAGGGGAACCAGGAAGACAACGACGATAACGGCCAACAGGCTTCAACCGGATCGCCGGTCCAATCCCCCGTGTTCTCCCTCTCTCCGGGAACAGAGGCCACCAGTGCCGATGAAATGGGAACCGGCGGAATTCAGGACGATGACGATGATGCCAACGGCGATATGACCATCGACTTCGGCTTCGTCCCCAATCTTTCCATCGGCTCCTTTGTCTGGGTGGACCTCAATAATAACGGCGTTTTCGATCCGGCCACCGAATCAGGTCTGGACGGAGTCGATCTGGAATTGATCGATGTCGGTCCCGACGGCGTTTACGGTACCTCCGATGATGTATCGGCAGGCACGACCACCACGATGAACGGCGGCGAATACCTCTTCAGCGGTCTTCTCCCCGGTAGCTATGTGGTCACCATTCCCGCTTCCAATTTCGGTTCCGGCGCTGCTGCGGAAGATTATCCCATCTCCAGCACACCGACCAACCCCGATGACGACCAGATGGATAACGATGACAACGGCGATCAGCCGGGTGGAGTCGGGACCATCATCGTTTCGCCGGTGATCATGCTTTCCGCCGGCGACGAACCCGTCGAAGGCCCGGATGCCGATTACCCCGGCAGCGAACAGGACGATAACCTGTCCGGCGCCGACGATAACGGCGATATGACCGTCGACTTCGGCCTGACCCCCGCCATGAACATCGGCTCCACCGTATTCTACGATACGGACAATAACGGCCTTCAGGATCCGGGCAGTCCGACTGAATACGGCATCCCCGGCGTCCAGGTCCAGTTGCTCTTCGATTCCGACGGCAACGGCCTGATCGAAGGGGTCGAACAAAACCCCATCGCCTCGGTGACGACAGACGCCAATGGCAACTATTATTTCGGCAACCTGGCTCCCGGCAATTACCAGGTCATCATCCCCAATCCCGACCAGTCGGCGTTGGAGTCCTCCTTTGGTCAGGATGTTACCGACAACCTCGACGGCGTAGATGACGGCGCACAACCGGGCGGGCCGGGCACCTTGGTCGCATCTCCCCTCATAAACCTCTATCCCGGCGCAGAACCGGATAATTCCACGGAAACTTTTCAAGGTGGCGCACTCGACGATCTGGCCGATACAAACGGCAATATGACGGTCGACTTCGGTTTCATTCCCAATATGTCGATCGGTTCAACCGTCTTCTATGACGTGGACGACGACGGCGTTCAGGACCT
>CALMYQ010000129.1 GCA_937873655.1 uncultured Lewinella sp.
CGCCGGGCAGTTGTCAGTTGTCAGTTGTCAGTTGTCAGTTGACAGTTGTCAGTGGGGAAAAACGGCGATAGGTCGACTTTACCAGAGCAGCGCGGGCCGTTAGGTCCGCCATGTCGGTAGCATTTAGGTTGAATTTTACGTTTCCGGCCTGTAGGGCCGGTATGTGATGGCGCAGGCCAGGCAATCCCGGTGCGACCGATTCCGAATCGCCGGGCAGTGGTCAGTGGTCAGTTGACAGTTTTCAGTTGTCAGTGGTTGGTAACTGAGCGAAGCCGAAGTTCAGCTGTCAGTCTTTGCCTGGAGGGGGATGAACGGTAGTTCTGTCCTTGGAGCAACACCATCAGGTTGGGATCAATCTACGGAATCATGGTGATCTGCCGTCAGGACTGCGGATATCCAATTCTATTCACTCAAGCCTTCCGCTACTTCAATCAACCCCTGCAATATTCCAATTTCCTCCGCATCCGGCATCACCAGAGGCGCCCGAACGTCGCCGCCGCTCCGTCCGGTCAATGCAGCCCCGGCCTTGATCAAACTGACTGCATAGCCCGCTTTTTTGCTCCTCAGCCGGACAAAGGGAATGAAAAAATCTTTGATGATCGCGGCCACGGTTTCGCGGTCCCCGGCACGCAGGGCTTTGTAGTATTTCACCGCCAGATCCGGTACGAAATTGAAGACTGCCGAAGAGTACGTATTGACCCCGATGGAAAGATAAGCCTCCGAGATGATCTCAGCGGTGGGCACCCCGCCGATGTACACCAACCGGTCCCCGATGGTTTTGATGGTGTCGTTCAGTTCCTGGATATTGCCCGTACCGTCTTTCAAACCGATCAGGTTCGGGCAGTCGTCCGCCAATTCCCGGATATGTCCGGCGGATAAAACCCCGTTGGACCGGTTGTAATAAATTACCGGCAACCGGGTATTTTGCATGATCGTTCTGGCATACGCTGCCACACCCTCCTTCGGGCTTTCCGTCAGGTAGGGCGGCATCAGCAGCAATCCGTCTATTCCGGCATCTTCCGCCATTCGGGCAAATTCAATGGCTTCTGGAATGCTCCGCCCGACACTCGAAATGACAGGCAATTGTCCGTTTACCACCCGGGTAGCCATTGAGATCACCTCCTGGTACTCCCTGCGCGATAAGGAAAAGAACTCACCGGTGCCCCCGGCCACGAAGACCGCCGTTATTTCGTGCGCCATGAACCATTTCAATCTTTCCGCATAGGTGGCGGCATTGAATTCACCGTTTTTATCCATATCCGTAATGGGAAAGGACAGCAGACCGTCGCTCAAGGCGGTTCTCAGTTTGTCGAAGCTCATTTTTACATTTTTCAGGTTAATGGTCCGGGATTGAATAACACCAGGTCGTTGTGCAATCCCAGCTTGTCGGCTGCTACCGTTTTTTCACCGCTTGCCACGGCCAGGATCAGATGAAAAAGCGCCCAGCCCAACGCTTCTATCGTTTTTTCACCGGTGGCAACCTGCCCCGCATCGAAATCGATCAGGTCGAACCAGCGCCGGCTCAGCGCCGAGTTGGAGCCGACTTTGATGACGGGGACCATCGACAGCCCGTACGGCGTGCCGCGACCGGTCATGAAAACATGGACGTTCATGCCCGCAGCTACCTGCAGGGTACCGCAAACAAAATCACTTGCAGGCGTGGCGGCAAAGATCAATCCCTTTTTCCGGATTTTCTCACCCGGGCCCAGCACATCCGAAATGGGACTTGTGCCCGATTTGGCAATGGAGCCCAGGGCTTTTTCGACGATATTGCTCAATCCGCCTTTTTTATTTCCCGGGGTTGTGTTGGCGCTCCGGTCGGCATGCCCCTGTGCGAGATATTGGTCGTACCATTTCATTTCATCGATCAGGGCTTGCCCGACGGCAGAATCGGTTGTGCGCGGCGTCAACAGATGGACGGCGTCCCTTACCTCTGTGACTTCAGAGAACAACACGCTGCCGCCTGCTCGCACGATGAGGTCGGCCGCAAAGCCTGCCACCGGATTGGCGGTAAGTCCCGAAAAGGCATCGCTCCCGCCGCATTGCATACCCACAACGAGATCCGCGGCAGGACAGGTTTCCCGCCGGCGTCTGTTCAACTTTTCCAGGTGATGCACCGCCAGTTCCATGGCGCCGTCCACCATTTCCTGAAACCCTTGAAAAGCGGGGTCCTGCATATACAAGATAGGAGAGGAGCCTTCACGGTCTTCAGGGGCGGACGGAACCAGTTTTTCGGGCCGCAGTTTCTCACAACCCAGCCCGATGACCATCACTTCGCTGCCGAAATTGGGATTTTGCGCTATGTTCCGGATGGTCCGGATCGGGATCATGGCAGCCGGCGCTTCAATGGCCACCCCGCAACCGTAGGTATGGTTGAGCGCCACCACGTCGTCCACATTGGGATACTGTGGGAGCAGTTCTTCTTTTATTTTTCGGGTCACATATTGGGTCAGACCGGCTACGCATTGCACGCTGGTTGTGATGCCCAGCACGTTCTTGGCGCCGACGCTGCCGTCCGGGTTGCGGTATCCCTGGAAGGTATAACCGGTTAAGGGTTTCGGCTTTGACGTGATTTGGGGTTCGATCCGTATGGCATCCAGGTCGGGGGGAGCCGGCATGGCCATGTTCAGCTCATTCACCCAGGCGCCGGCATAAATGGGATGAAGAGCGTACCCGATCGTTTGTCCGTACCGGATGATGCGGTCGCCTTCCGCCAGATCGGTCAGGGCTACCTTATGTCCCATCGGTACGAATTCCAACAGGGTGATGCCGTTGTTCAGCAACACACCTGCCTGCAAGCCGTCGGCATGGGGAACAACGGCTACATTGTCCGGGTCGGCTGCCTTGATCAAAAAATTATCCTTACCCATTTGCCTTTATGCGAAAGGTAATATCGTTGAAAAAATCATAACGGCGGCCAGGCCGACCAGCGCCATAACCACCAGCAAGTAGGAGAAATGGCGGATGGCTTCCGGTACTTCCATGCCGCTCATCCGGGTGATCACCCAGAATGCGGAGTCGTTCATCCAGGCGAAAATCTTGGACCCGCAACCGATGGCCAGTGCCAGGTAGACCGGGTGAAAAGCCAGCCCTGCGCCGACAACTCCGCTCATGACCCCCATCGCGGTGACCATAGCAACGGTTGCCGACCCTTGAGCCGATCTTACGACGGCAGAGATCAAAAAGGCCATTGGCAGGATCGCTACCTGGTAATGGGCCGCCATTTCTCCGATCCGGACACCGATCCCGGTCTGTTGCAACATCTGGCCGAAAGTGCCGCCTGCCGCCGTGATCAGGATGATCATACCTGCGCTGGTCAGTGCCTCGGTAATGTATTTCTGGAACAGTTTGCTGTCTTTCAATTGGCGCCAAAGCAACCACATAGCGATCACTGCTGAAATGAACAGCGCCATGTTGGCTTCTCCGGCAACGGCCAGGATTTTGGTCAGGGGGGCGCCTTTATCCAGCAAAATACCGGTGATTGTATTGCCGGTTATCAGCAGGATCGGCAACAATATGGGCAACAGGGAAAGCCCGAGTGAGGGCAGTTCGCCGGAGGTTTTGGTGGAAAACTGTTTCAGGTCCTCAATAGAAATGTCGGGCGTGTCGCGCATCGGCAAATCCCACCGCTTATTGGCCCAAAGGGCATAAAAATAACCCGCCGTTATGGTGATGATCCCGATGACCAGGCCTCCGATGATCATGGCCCCCAGGTCGATGCCGAGTTCCTCCGCTACAAACAAGGGGCCGGGTGTAGGCGGGATGAGGGAATGCGCCATCACCCCGCCGGCGATGATGGCCATCAGGTACAGGCTGAATTTTCGGGGATCCCGGACCGTCAGCGACTTGACCAGCGGGATCATGAGGTAGAATACGGTGTCAAAAAACACGGGAATCGCCAGGGTGAAGCTGCCTGCCAGCAAGGCCGGCCCCGTATTTTTCCGGCCGAACAAGCGCAATAACCCCCGGATGATCCGCTCAGCGCCGCCGCTGCGCATCAAGGCCGCGCCGATAACGGAGGCCAGTGCGATGAGAATGCCGATCCTGCCGCTGGTGCTCCCAAAAGCGTTTGCCAGCCGCTTGCCGACCGAAAGATGCGCCATGGCCAGAGCTTCTGCTTCGGACTTGCCCGCATTTTGGGCATAGGCAACGATGAGATCAGGCGTCGTTAACAGGGCAGTCACCAGTGCTGCCAACAACAGGGAAACGGCTGCATTGAGCTTTAATCGGATAATGCAGAACAGGACAACAGCCGTGCCGATAAGGATGATGATGATCGGGTCCATGATGCTTGATAAGCGTTTTTGAATGAGCAATACCAGGCCGGCCCGGACCGATCCTTAATAATCCCGGTATCCCTTTTCTTCCAGTTTCGTATATTTTACCGCTACCTCATCAGCCAGCTGCTGTTTGTAGGCGAGCAGTTTTTCCTGAATGACGGGGTCATGCGCGCCGAGGATCTGGGCAGCCAGGATCCCGGCATTTTTTGCGGCATTGAGGGCCACCGTCGCCACGGGTACGCCGTTGGGCATTTGCAATATGGACAAAATGGAGTCCCAGCCGTCGATGGAATTGCTGGATTTGACCGGCACGCCGATCACCGGCAACGGCGATAGGGCCGCTACCATGCCCGGGAGATGGGCTGCACCCCCTGCCCCTGCAATGATGGCCTTAAACCCGCGTTGGTGGGCTGTTTTGGCAAAATCGAACATCCGGTCCGGAGTCCGGTGGGCGGAAACGATGGTGACGTGGTGTTGAATGCCCAATTGATCCAGAAATTCGGCCGCCTGGCGCATGACCGGCAGGTCGGAATCCGAACCCATGATGATGGCTACCATAAGTTTAAGCTTTTTCCGGGGGGTAATTATCATCCCAGTCCTTGACCTCCGGGTCGCCCAGTTTGCCGACGCTCTTGGCTACCAGCATGGCAACCGTTGCATCACCGGTCACATTGACCACCGTACGGCACATATCCAACGGCCTGTCAACCGCGAATATCAGCGCCAGACCGGCTTCGGGAATGCCCGCCTGCGCCAGTACGATCACGAGCATGACCATGCCCGCCCCCGGCACGGCTGCGGAACCAATCGAGGCCAGGGTTGCAGTCAGGATGATACCTAATTGAGCGCTGAGGTTCAGGTCCATACCGAATGCCTGTGCAATGAAGATGGCGGCTACGGCCTGGTACAGGCTGGTGCCGTCCATGTTGACGGTAGCCCCGATCGGGAGTACGAAGCTGGTGACTTCTTCATCCACGCCCAGGTGCTCGGTCGTTCTTTCCAGCGTGACCGGCAGGGTAGCCGCGCTTGAACTGGTGGAAAAGGCCAGCAACTGCGCAGGCGATATGCCTTTGAAGAAAAAGCCGTAACTGCGGCCTGTAAATATCCGGACCAGGTTGGGATAAACAAGGGTGATCATGATGGCCAAACCGGCCAAAACGGAGAGCGAATAGCCGATCAAGGCAAGAAACAGGTCGGCGCTGGGCGATTCCACCACCAGGGCGGCCAGCAGGGCAAAAACGCCGTAGGGCGCCCCCAGCATGATCAGGTCCACCAGCTTTAATACCACTTCATTCAGTCCGTCAAAAAAGGCTTTGACCGGGCGCCCCTGTTCTTCCGGGATCAGGATCAGGCCGATGCCGAAGAAGATCACAAAGAAAATGACCTGCAGCATGTTTCCGTTATCGGTAGCTGCCTTGACGATGTTATCGGGAACAATGTCCACAAGTGGCTGCAACGGCCCTTTTTCCTTCTGTTTGGAGGCTTCATCTATTCTCTTGCCGGCATCGCCCGCGTATGTGTCGAGCAATTCCTGGCGGGTGCCTTCTTTGATGAGCTTACCCGGTTTGACCACATTGGCGATGACCAGACCCAGCGAAACGGCAAAAACCGTAGTGAGGATATAGATGCCGAGGGTCCGTCCGCCCATTTTGGACAGCTTGGAAATGTCCTTCAGGTCGCTGATCCCTTTGATCAGGGAACCCACGATCAACGGGATGGCGATCAGTTTGAGCAGGTTGATGAAAATGGTGCCGAATGGTTTGATCCAGTCGCTGACAAATTTTCCCCAACCCAGTTTTGCCGCCAGCAGGCCGAACAATACGCCCGCGGCCATGCCGATCAGAATTTGCCAGTGCAAGGCCAGTTTCTTCATAGAATAGGATTTCGGACCAAGATAGGCAAATCAATGTTCTTACCCAAATCACTTCTTTTTAGGGTGTACCAGCGTCATCTCCTCTACCAGGTGTCCGGCCCCGGCAAATTTATCGACCACGAACAATACATACCGGATGTCCACCATGATATTCCGGCAGATGGATGGGTCGTAATTGATATCGCTCATGGTGCCTTCCCAGGCCCGGTCGAAATTCAGACCGATAAGATTTCCGTAGGCGTCGATGGCCGGACTGCCGGAGTTGCCGCCGGAAGTATGGTTGGAGCCAATGAAACAGACCGGCATTTTGCCGTCCTGACCATATTGCCCGAAGTCCTTTTTCTTTTCCAGCTCCAGCAACCGGGCCGGCACATCAAATTCGTAATCGCCGGGGATATATTTGGCTGCAATGCCGTCCAGGTAGGTCTGGTAGCCGTATTTCAGCGTGTCATTGGGCTGGTATCCCTCCACCTTGCCGTAGGTGACCCGGAGGGTGCTGTTGGCGTCGGGGTAAAAACGGCGTTCAGGGAACACAACCAGCAAGGCCTGCATGTATTGCTGCTCCAGCCACTGGATTTCCTCTTCGATTTTGGAGGCGGGCTGGAAGACATCCCTCTCGGCCACGGCCATCATATCCGCGCCGATCTGGTAGGCAAAGTCCCCTTCAAGGCCGGTCATGAATTTTTCCAGGTTATCATTAACCGCCGACAGCACCAGATCGCCTTTGGTGAGCATGGATTTTTCGTAAACGGCGTTGGCGAACGCGTCAAAATCCTTGCCTGCAAAGGTGAACTGATCGACGACAAACGTGGAAACATGGGCTGGATTGACCTCGTGGTAATAAATGGCCATAAGCTCCGCAAAGATCTGCTTGTCCGGTTCCGGCCGGTAATCCTTGTAGAAATCTTCCAGATAGGCCACCAGTCGGTCTTTCCGTCGCTCGACGGCTTCGATCCCGCTGCGTTTGTAGGCTGATTGAAAACCGCGGAGGGTATTGACCAACTGGAGCAGTTCAATGTTCCTGCTGCTGATCTCGCTGATATAATCCCGGCTGACCGCCAGCGGCTCCAGCTCCTTATACAGGGCGTCCAGTTTCGGCAGCAATTTACCGTATTTTTCCTGCCACTCCGGGTTGGCGGCCAACCGCTTTTTGAATTCAGCCTCCATTTCCTTGCGCTTGTTGATGGCGCCGACCGTCTTCACCCCCAGGTCTTCGCCGATCCACTTTTTCCAGGAGTTGGCGATCCGCCGCTGTTTGGAGGCGTACTGGAGCCTGGCCAGCGGGTCTTTGCGCATGGCCTCGCCGAGGATCGCCAGGGATTTGTCGCGAATCTTGATCCGGATGGGATTCAGCACTTCCACCCGTTGTGACATGGCTGAAGCGGAGAGGTATTCATCCGTGCGGCCAGGGTAGCCGAATACCAGGGTGAAATCACCTTCCGAAACCCCATCCAGCGAAATTGGAAGGTGATGCTCAGACTGAAGCGGCACATTATTTTCCGAGTACGCTGCGGGCAGTCCGTCCTTGCCGGCGTAAATGCGGAACAGGGAGAAATCACCGGTATGGCGCGGCCAGACCCAGTTGTCCGTATCTTCCCCAAACTTGCCGATGCTGGACGGCGGGGCGCCGACAAGCCTTACATCCCGGTAGGTCTGGGTAACGAAAAGGTAGTATTGGTTGCCTCTGTAAAAAGGCCGGATGGATACCTCCTGGTAGGGCTCCCGGACGGTGCTCTGCCGGATCTGATTGAGGTTCTTGTCGATGGCGGATTGTCGATCGCGCGGGACCATATCATCCGTTACGCCGGTCAGCGCCATTTCCGTTACGTCTTCCATCCTCACCAGAAAGGTGACAAAGAGCCCGGGATTGGCCAGTTCATCCGATTTTTTCATCGCCCAGAAACCGTCCTGCAAAAAGTTTTGTTCCACCGTAGAGTGGTTCTGGATCTGGCCGAACCCGCAATGGTGGTTGGTCAGCACCAGCCCTTGGGAAGAGATCACCTCGCCCGTACAGGTACCGCCGAAACTGACAATGGCATCTTTCAGGCTTCCGTGGTTGACGCTGTAAATATCCTCGGCCGACATTTTCATGCCCATGGCCTGCATTTCCCCTTCATTCAGCTCTTTCAACAGCATGGGCAACCACATGCCTTCTCCGCCTTTGGCCAAAGGAAGGCAGGCTAAAACCAGATAAATTGCAGCGGCAAAAAACCGGAAGAATCTCATAATTATCTTATTTGAGTCGGTTTATATCCAAAAAAAACGGAATTTGTTCACGAAGTGGAAAAAAATTTCTCTTTTTACAGGAAAAGCCCTAACTTTCGGCCTTGAATTAAGCGATTTCAACGCTTTTTGCGTTTCAAGATTATAATCATAGGGATGACTTTTGGGCCCTGCCGGTTTTTCGGTAGGGCTTTTTTTTATCCCTAAAACCGGAACGCCAGCGCAATGCTAGGCAATATGGGCAATTGGTTTACCCGGTCGTTCGTGATCCGGTTTACGTAAAAGACATTGTCCCTGTTGTAAACGTTGGTCACACTGAGCGTCGTTTCCAGCGCGGTATATTTCCCGAATTCCCAGGTCTTTTTCAGCGATGCATCCAGTCGGTGATAATACGACAACCGGCCGTCGTTGCGCTTGTCCGACAGGATGGTGCCCAGGTCGTAGTTGCCGGTCAGTACGTCGGTCAGCAGAAAATCCCCGTCAAACGGTACGCTTTCGTAGAATCCCTGGGTGCGCGTAAAGGGAAATCCGGATCCGAGGTTCCACCGGACGCTTGCCTCCCAGCTGTTCCCTTTGCCGAAATTGTAACTGGCCAGCAGGTTCACGTTGTGCCTGCGATCGAATATGGTGGGATATACCTGTTCGCCGTCGTCGCGGTTGACATAGCCGAGTGAATAGGTAGCCCACAGGTACCATTTTGGATCTTCATATTTCAAGGAAAAGTCAATCCCGTAGGCTTCGCCGGTTTCCGTGACGAAATTGGGGTCGCTCTCCGCGAGTTTGTTCCGGTTGATGGAAATGAGCTGGGTGAATTTCTTGATATAGGTTTCCGCATTGACGGTTATGCGCTGTGTCAGGTCGGCTTCGAGGCCTGCAATGCCGTGGATGGACTTTTGCAACCGGTGACTGGTCGGGGTTCGGGTGCCGGGCTGGAAAATGGTGGATTCGGGTCCGGCGAGAAAACCGACGAAGAAGTTGACCACATCCAGTTCATTGACGGTGCTGACCAGGTTTTGGGAGTAAAACCCGCCGGCAGCTTTAAGCCGCAGGTAGTCCGTCAGGTTATATTTCAACCCTATCCGCGGCTCGAGCGAAACGGTCGACTGGGAGGCGTAAAACTGGGCGCGAAGGCCCGGCTCGAGGATCAGGTCGCCGATTTGCTGTTTGTATTTGAAATAACCGGCAAGTTCGGTGGTGAAATCGCGTTGTTCGAAACTGAGGCCAACCAGGTTCCGGAAGGCAAAATCGGTATTGAAACCGGTGAACTCGAACCCGTAGTTGATTTGATTCTTATATCCGAAATAGGTGAAATTCAACCCTGCCGAATAGTTGACGATGCCGCTTTGGCGAGGTCGCCCGTCCGCTTCCTCCAGCATGATGTCGTATTTCGAGTAGGCGATGGTGCCGTCGAGGACCACGTTTGAATTGGGCGGAACCAGGTTGAAGCTGGCGCCCGCGCCCGTTGTTTTCCATTGCAGGTCGGCCAGTCCGATAAAATTGAACCGGTCATAAAACTGGAAGCCGAACAGGTTGAGCTTGCTGCCGTTGCCGCCGACGAAAGAGAGTTTTCCGTAAATGTCGGTGTATTCATAAGGCAGGCCGATATCCTTGAGGTCCGAAAGGCTGGTATCCTTTGCGGCAAAAGAATAAAAGGCCGTATCGGTGGCGTAGGAATAAAAGAGCTTCGAGCTTTCCTTGAGGTAGGAGTGTTTCCCGGTGAGCAGGAACGATATGCTGCTGCCCGTTTCCGGGTTCAGTTTTTTGATGGGGCCTTCTACCAGCGCTTTGGCCTGGAACGGGCTGACCGAGACAAGGCCGCCGTAACGGGTCTTGTTGCCTTCGCGGGTCTTGATGTCCACCACGGCAGAAACCCGCCCGCCGTATTCGGCGTTGAAGCCGCCGGTCAGCACGTCTACGCTGCGAATGGTCTCCGTTTCAAAAACAGAGAAAAAACCGATGGAATGGAACGGGTTGTAGATGGTCATCCCGTCGAGCAGGATCTTGTTCTGTACCGGCGATCCGCCTCGGATATAAAGCTGTCCGCCCTGATCGCCAGTGGAAATGATGCCGGGCAGAACCGGCAGGTACTGGGCTATGTCGGCTTCTCCGCCGGTGGACGGCAGGGATTTGATCTGCGCGGCCGTGACCACGACCTTGGAAACCTGGACGTCTGACCGGGCCTGTTCCCGGCCGGCGGATACGTCGACCTGGCTCAGGTTGATGGCGCTGGGGGAGATCAGGATCCGTTCGTAGGTGATTCTGCCGTCGCTGATGGATACGGCAACGCTGACGCTGTCATAACCGATATAGGTAGCGATCAGGTTGTGTTTGCCGACAGGGGCATTGGTGATGGTGAAAAATCCGTCCAGGTCGGTAGTTGACCCCAGATTGGTGCCTTCCAGCCGGACGTTGCCGAACAGGATGGGTTCCCCGGTTTCTTTATCGTAAACGTTACCCCGGATGGTCCCGGTTTGGGAGAAGAGAAAAGCGCTCCACATCAGACAGGCCAGGGCGATGAAAAATCTCATGTATTTTATTTTTTGCCGGCGCAAATATAAGGCCTTGACCGGTTATAGAGGGGCTTTTTTATGTATAGGGGGTTGCAAATTGCAGGAGGCCGGTTCAGATTTCAAGGGTTCCGGCGCCTTCACGGATGATTTCAGGCTCATCGCCGGTGCAGTCCACAATGGTTGAGGGGACGTTGTTGCCGATACCGCCGTCGATCACGATATCGACGATCTTTTGAAAATCCCGGAAAATATCCTCCGGATCGGTGAAATATTCCAGGATTTCATCATCCGATTTCAACGAAGCGCTGAGGATCGGCCGGCCCAGCGTATCCACGATCGCCTGAGCGATAGGGTTGTCGGGAATGCGGAAACCTATAGTGTTCTTCCGGTTGTGGAATACCTTTGGGGCTAGCCTGCCCGCCTTCAGGACGAAGGTGAAGGGGCCGGGCAGGTGTTTGCGCAGAATGCGGTAGACCTGGTTGTCGATCTGCTGGGCGTAGGCGGCAACCTGGGAAATGTCCTTGCAGATCATGGTCAGCATTGCCTTGTTCGGATCCAGGCCGCGAATGGCGCAGATCTTGTCGACGGCCCTGGGTTGGAGAATGTCGCAACCCAGGCCGTAAACGGTATCGGTCGGATAGATGATCACCCCGCCCGCCTGCATCGTTTCAATCACCTGATTGATCTTTCGCTGCTCCGGATTATCGGGATGGATCCTTAATAACATGGCTTAAAAGCGGTTTTTTTAATTATAGCGATCATCGTCGTCGTCATCGTCGTCGAAATCATAATCCATATCGTCATCATCCTCAAAGTCTTCATCGTCTTCATCGTCGTCGTCATCTTCCATCATCTCGTTGCGCAGCATATCGGCCAATACATCGCGGAAGGTGAGGTTGTTTTCGAGAATATCCTTGTTGATGATCTCGAATTCGGATAATCCGTGCAGGATCAGCTCCATCAGGATGTAGGTGTCGTTTTCACCGGCATCCTCGATATAGGCCTGGACCAGTTTTTTCAGCCCGGCAACTTTTTCCAGTGATTGCCTGTATTCCGCATCGCCTGCGTCATTGGGGATATCCACATAGTTTCCGCCGGCAAACCAACTCCGGATTACCCCGTACGGATCGCTTTCCCGGCCTTTCTTGAGCTTGTCGGGGTTGGGGAAGAAATCCAGAAACATGGATTTGACCGCTTTCCCGAAAAGGTGCATGGCCACCTGGTAGGGGCCTTCCTGCTCGCCTTCGTAAACCAGTTCCACTTTACCGGTAATGGCCGGTATCACGCCCCAGAAATCGCTGACCCGGGCCACGGTTGCCTTTTCATTGTTGATCAGGGTCCGGCGTTCGGCAGCGCTGGCCAGGTTTTCGAGCCCTGATATGCTGAGCCGGGCCGAAACCCCGCTTTTGGGATCGACAAACTCGCTGGTGCGGGCCTCTACGGCAATTTTCTCGACCAGGACCTCCAGTAACTCCGGTATATAAACGATTTTTCTTTGTTCGTCCGACAGCCGGGCTTCCTGCCGGGTGATCTGCCGGGCGATCTCGATGGTTTTGGGGTAATGGGTAAGGATCTGGCTTTCGATCCGGTCTTTCAGGGGGGTGATGATGCTGCCCCTGTTGGTATAGTCCTCCGGGTTGGCGGTGAAGACAAAGGAGATATCGAGCGGCAACCGGAGCTTGAAGCCCCGGATCTGGATATCGCCTTCCTGCAGGATATTGAAAAGAGCGACCTGTATCCTGGCCTGGAGATCGGGAAGCTCGTTGATCACAAAAATGCAGCGGTGCGCCCTGGGGATCAGGCCGAAATGGATGACCCTTTCGTCGGAATATGGCAATTTCAGCGTGGCGGCCTTGATGGGGTCCACATCGCCGATGAGGTCGGCAACGCTGACATCAGGGGTGGCCAGTTTTTCGAGGTAGCGTTCATTGCGGTGAAGCCAGCTGACGGGGGTCTTGTCCCCTTTCTCGGCGATCAGGTCGACGGCATAGCGGCTCAGCGGTTGCAGCGGGTCGTCGTTGAGTTCGCTGCCCTCAACCACCGGGATGTACTCATCCAGCAGGTTGGTCAATAAGCGGGCAATCCTGGTTTTGGCCTGCCCGCGCAAACCGAGGAGCAGGATGTTGTGCCTTGACAAGATGGCGCGCTCAATATCAGGCAGTACCGTATCCTCAAAACCGACGATACCTGGAAAAATGGTTTCCTTTTGCTTGATTTTCTGGATCAGATTGTTCCTGAGCTCGTCTTTGACGGATTTAGGCTGATACCCGGAGGCTTTCAGTTCACCGAGTGTTTTGGGAAGATTTTTCTCCATTATGTTTTTCCTTCTTGATGACAAAGAAACGAATTATTCTTCCATTGGTTTGAATTTCACGGCGACTTGGGAATTTTTTTTCCAATACCTCTCGTTAATAAATTATCGCCTTTGCAGGAAACAATGTTTATTTTTACCCCGATTTGATTCACTCCAAAAACAAGGTTTATGCTGAAAAAATTGTTGTTTTTTATGTGCGCAGCTGCGATGCTAACCCTCACAGGCTGCTTTGAAATGGTGGAAGAGGTCTACCTGAATCGCGACGGTTCGGGTAAATACCTGATTTCAATTGACATGAGCGATCTGTTCAGTGATCCCATGATGAAGGGCATTATGGAACAGGCCGCCAAAGAACAGGCCGGTCAGAATGAAGAAATGGAAATCGACAGCATCGTCCGGTTTTCCGAATTGCCGAATGCTGATCATTTGACCAGCGACGAAAAAATGATCCTGAAACCGCTTGTGATGCACATCATCATGAGCGAGTCGAAAAGCAAAATGGCCTTCAATATGGAATATCCCTTCAAGGATATTGCCGACGTTAAGAAGATGAACGAGGCGCTGACCAAACTCGAAGGCCAGGACGGCGCCGGCGCCAACCCGATGATGGGCGGCCCGGCCGGCCTCATGCAGGGCAATCAGGCGGGATTTTCCCTGAAAAAGAAAATGCTGAGCCGGCTCCCGGTAAAGGTAGACAAGGACGCCATGGAAGCTGAGGGAATGGAATTCGCCAAAATGTTCCTCGAATCGGCCAAGTTCAAAACGATCTACCACTTGCCCGGCAAGGTCAAGAAAACCACCATCCCCAACGCAACGGTCAACGGATCAACCGTCACGGTTGAAAACGGCGTGCTCGACATCATGGAGGGCAAAGCCAAACAGGACGGGGACATCAAGTTCAAATAGCCTGCAGTCTGACAGTTCTTCAGTCGGCAGTTGGCAGTCGCTGACTGAAGACTGCCAACTGAAGACTGCCAACTGAAGACTGCCAACTGAAGACTGCC
>CALMYQ010000130.1 GCA_937873655.1 uncultured Lewinella sp.
TGGCTGGCGGCGGTCACCACGGCGCCGCGGGGCACGGCCCCGAGGGCCCCGCCGGCGCTGGTGATCAGGATGATGACCCCGGCAATTTCGAGGGGCTGACTGACAGCTGCCCACAACGCGGTCGGGCTCAGGTTCCGCTGGCGCGCCCACAACCAAAGGGCAAGGGCCGTACCGAGGGCCATGGCGACATTTTTATTACCCCAGAACGCCATCCAGACGGGGAGCTTTCCGGAGAGCACTTCCGTTACAGATGCCAGGCTGATCAGGGCAATGGGAATTACCACCGGCAACAGGGACAACAGCAAGGAAGGAGGCGTCTGCTCCTCATGGGTATTGCCCAAAGCCACCCGCAACGGAATCCGGAGCTTGCGGTCCAGCCTTTTGCCCATGAACAGCACAACGAAGGCAGGCAGGATACCCGCCGCCAGGCCGGCCAGGATCGTTATCCCCAGATCGATCTTCAGGGTTTCCGCCATGATCAGCGGGCCGGGCGTGGGGGCTACCAGGCAATGGGTAATGACGGCCCCGCCGGCCATGGCAATAATGTATAGCACATAATTTTTGCCCGTCTTCTGCACCAGGGCAATAGCCAGGGGGATCAGCAGGAAGAAAACCGTATCAAAAAAGACAGGTACGGAAAGTACGAAGCCGCTGATCAGGAGTGCCCAGGCGGCCCGTTTTTCGCCCAGGCTGCGGATCAGCCAGTTGACGATCTGTCCGGCGGCGCCGCTTTCCATCATCGCCGATCCGATGATGGCGGCCAGGGCAATAACCCAGGCGATCTTCCCGGCTAAGCTGCCCAATTCCTGCATGGGAAGTTCTACGGCCCGCACCAGGTGAGGAAGATCGCCCATGGCCGGCAAATCAGCCGAGATCAGGCCGACGAGCACGGCGGCCAGCATCAGCGAAATAAAGGGGTGTATGCGCAATACCGAGATCATCAGCACTACCGCGATCATGCCGAGCAGAAGCACGGCAAACGGCCAGTAGGCAGCATGGAGAAGATTATCCATAGGCTTTGGGTGTTATCCTGATTTAGAGATGCTATGTTTAGTATGGAAGCAGCTGTAATAATAGGTAAAAAATTACAATTCGGGGTTTTATTGGTCGCAGCAGCAAGTTTCGGAATAAGTTCAATTATTTGGTTAACTTTGAAAGGGGAATAAAATACACCGTCTTTTGAAACCCACCCTTCGCCTGATTCTCATTGGGGAGGGCTTCGGCAATCTGGAGGCCCATTACGTTGTTAATCTCGTTGATCGCATCCTGCAGGCTGAGTTGCGCCTGCTTGTACGCTTTTTGCGCCAGGAATCCCTGCACTTCTGTAATGTACCTCGATTCCTCAATTCCTCGATTCCTCGATTTCTCAATTCCTCAGTTCCTCAATTCCCAGACTCCTCCCCCGTCCGCCAAAGGTTTTGCGTCGGCGGAAATTCCTCAAATACTCACTTCCCCATCCAAACCTTGAAATCATTCACCCGCTCCCGGCTCACGGTCACTTCCTCTGCCGACTCCGGCTTCAGGTACAATTTCAGGCGGTTGTTGAAATACGGATGGATCTGCTGTACGGAGGGGATGCTGACGATGAACTGCCGGCTGACCCGGAACCAGTCCCGGGGGTCGAGCATGGTCTCCAGATCCTCCATCTTGTAGTCGACGATGTACTTCTGGCCGCTGTGGGTGCGCATGAAATTGACCCGGCCCTCCGACCAGAAATAGGCGATATCCGTAACGGGCACGGAGATGAAACGCTGCATATGCTTGACCAGGAAGCGGGTCCGGAATTCCCGGTGCATATCGGCCTGCCCGCCCAGGGTTTCCAGCAGGCGTTGCAGGTTGAACTCCCGGGCCGGGGGCTGTTTGTACATCTGCCCGAACTTGGCCAGCGCTTTGGCCAGGTCTTCCCGCTGGACGGGTTTGAGCAGGTAATCCACGCTGTTGACCTTGAAGGCCTGTAGGGCGAATTCGTCGTACGAGGTCACAAATATGACCGGACACGTCACATCTGCCTGCTGGAAGATCTCGAAACTCTGCCCGTCCGACAGTTCGATGTCCATGAAGATCAGGTCGGGCGCGGGGTTGTCGGCCAGCCATTCAACGGCGCCGGTGATGCTGCCGGCATGCCCCAGGATTTCAAATTCCGGGGCTACCTCTTCGATAAGGCGGGTGAGTTTCTTTACGGCAAGGGCTTCGTCTTCGACAATGAATGTGGTGCGTTCCATGGTCTGTTTCGGTTAAAGTACAGGTAAAAATACGTTGAAGAGCCGGCCGTCCTCCTCAATGGAAAATCCGGTTTGGCCGAGCAGTTCGTACCGCTTCCGGAGGTTCTCCAGGCCAACTTTGTTGGACGGGGCCAGGGTGGGCCGGCGTTGTATGTTGTTCCGGACGAGCAATCCGCCGGGGGAAGAACTGATCTCGATATGAAGCGGCTGCGAGGGCCGGGTCTGGTTGTGTTTTACCGCATTTTCCACCAGGATCTGGAGGGCCAGCGGCGGCAGTTTCATGTCCTGAAAAACGGCGCTCACCTGGATATCCCAGGCAATGCCCTCTTCGTACCGGGTCTTCAGCAAGTGAAAATAGGACCGGATAAAACGCAGTTCCTCTGCAACGGTGGATAATTCGTTTTCGTTGTTGCGCAGCAGGTACCGGTAAACGTTCGACAATTCGTCGACAAACTTCTCGGCCCGGGGCGGATCCTCGCCGATCAGGGAAGACAGCGAATTGAAACAATTGAACAGAAAATGCGGATTGAGCTGGTTTTGCAAGGATTCAAACTGGGATTCGAGGTGGAGTTTTTCCAGTGATTCGCTCTCCACAATGGCCGCTTTCCATTTTTTGAAATACAGGAAGCTTTCGTGAATGGAAACCCCCAACCCCGTGGACATGACGGCAAACAGCGTCAGCGCCCAGACGTGATTCCAGGAAAAGACCAGGTGTTCGTAGTTGAGGCGGCTGACGGTGTAGTAGGTCAGCAATCCGATGCCGATATTGGTCATCAGGTAGCAGGGTACGCTGATCGTGACCCGCAAGCGCCAGTCGGCTGCATCCGGAAAACGGGCGGCGATGGTGTACATGAACCAGTTGTCCGCAGCGGCAACCAGCACAGCGCTGAGAAACCAGGGGAACACGGTCCGTATGAAACTCCATGCAGATTCAAAGACATAGTCGCCGTAAAGGAAGTAACAGACCCCTACCATGATCGGCGGCACGAACAGGAAGTCTGCCAGGTATTTCCGGAAGATTTTGCCCAGAAACCTGAAGCCTCCATGGATCATTTGTCCGGCCGATGTACTGAAGGTCATCATGGCGCCTGGATTTTTTCGTGCAGCTGAATGCGGAAACAGAGCCGGCCTTCGGCAATCTCCGGTTGAACGGAAGCCCATTCGCCGTCCTGGGCAGTGCCGGGGTTCGGATCGCGGCGGCTTACCAGGACCGACCTCGGCTGGTGCATGCAGCTCAATGCGAGGTCCTCCCCTTCCGAACGGATCTCCAGGATCAGGGGCCGGTCGGCGGCAATGACCTGCGTTCGGGTCACCCGGTCGGCAACGGCTTGCAGGCTCAATACCGGCAGCCCTTTTTTCAGGACGGCATCCAGCCCGGATTCCCTGATCTGAAAAGCGCCGTCGTACCGGATATTCAACAAAAAGGCATAGGATCGCAAGAAATGGAGTTCATCTTCAAGCGGGGCCAGCACCTGCCAATTGGCACGCAAAAGGTACCGGTACACCTTAGACAGCTCATCCACGAACCGTTCGGCTGTGCCGGCATCTTCCGGGATCAGCGCGGAAAGCGTGGTCAGCGAATTAAACAGAAAATGCGGGTTGACCTTGCTTTTCAGGGCAGCCAGCCGGTGCTGAGCCCTTTCCTTCTTGATGTGCTCGGTGCGCATCAGGGCCTCCCGGTAATTCCGGAAAAAGTAGGTCGCCTCGAAATACCCGCCGATCATCGAAATGAAGAACAAGCCGATGCCGAAATTGATCAGAAAAGCTTTCAGGGTCAGCACCGGCCCCTTCATGAGGTGCAGCAGATCGGTTGCCCAGAGGATCCCCGCGTGCAGGACCGCCAGCAGGATGATGTAGAGGAACAAGGTCGCCAGGACCCGTTTCGGCGTCTGGTCGACACCTTGAAACCGCTTCCGGACCCCCAGCAGGATCAGGCGGGCGACCTCCCAGGTCAGGCTGGAGAGGATGGCGGCCATGATGCAGAACTTCCACCAAAGGTCCCATCGGCCCGGGAAAAATATAGGCATTTGCGCCGTGACGGTCAACGCCACCAGCAGGGGAAGCCCCCAGATACGCAAATGCCGGTCATTCAATTTTTCCATGGTTCAGGATCAGCTTCCAAAATTACAGCATACAGGCGCAGGTTGATCCGGCCAATGACATGAATTGTGAATTTAGCAACATGGATTGTCACAACGCCCTGCCATAGACAGAATGGGGCTATATCTTAACACAAGTTTTTTGCTCTTCATCCGTTGGCCCGTGTTAATCGACTATCCCAAAATTCGGAATGGCGCATGTTGTTATAGCTTGCAGTTATTACCCGATACCGCCTGAATTCCGGGATGCCGCTTATCCCACAAAATACATATCGATCTCGCCCTTATTCTTCGCCTGCACCTTCCCCCTGTAAGAACACGGAAAGTCGTCGCCGACCAGGTGGTAGGTATCCCCCGAGATGTTGATCCGTCCGGGCTGGCCGCTGGATTCCATACGGGAAGCGATGTTTACGGTGTCCCCCCAGATATCGTAGGCGAATTTCTTCCTGCCCACCACGCCGGCCACCACCGGCCCCGTATGGATGCCGATGCGCGCTTCGAAGAAAGGCTCTCCCTTTTGTTTTTTTTCTTCCTGCCAGTTGTGCAGGAATGCCTGCATTTCCAGGGCTGCCTGTACGGTCTTGGAGGCGTTGTCAGCGTTGTCAGCGGGCAGGCCTCCGGCGCACATATAGGCGTCGCCGATGGTCTTGATCTTTTCCAGGGCGTATTTGCCGACAATATTGTCAAAGGCCTTGAAGCAGTAGTCCAGTTCATTGACCAGCATCTCGGGCGACAGGGTCTCCGCTATTTTGGAGAAATCCTTGAAGTCGCTGAACAGGACGGATACATTTTCGTACCGTCTGGCTTTGGAAGCGCCGTATTGTTTGAGCTCGCCGGCCACCTGCGCCGGCAGGATATTGAGCAGGAGTTCTTCGGATCGCTCCTGTTCTTTCCGGATCGCTTCATTCTTTTGGGACAACAGGCGGTTGCTCTTCTTCTGGCGGGTGAATCCGATAAACAGGAAGAAGGCCAGCAAAAGCGCCCCGCCCGAACTGGTCATCATGAACTGGCGGTGCACTTTTTGCCGCTCCAGTTCGGTTTCGCGCTGGCGAATGTCCAGTTCCTGTTTTTCCAGATTGATGGAATCGAGGGTGTGGAGGTACATCAGGGAATCGTATTTGCGCTGGTAGGTGGTCAGCAGCAGTTCATCCAGGATCTCCTGGGGCGCCATTTTCTCGATGCGTTTTTCGTTTTCGGTAAAATCCTGCTGAATAACCTTCAATTGGGTGGGCCACAAGGTTTTCATTTCATCGGTCACATGGGCCACCACGACTCCGGCTTCATCGGGCGGCGGCAAGGGCGCGATCAGTTCCTTGGTCATCCGGTCTAAATTCAGTTGGACGATCTTCTGGTACATTTCCTCCCTTTTATGGTTCCGGCGGGGGTCCGGGCCGCTGAAAACCGGCGGCGGCGGCGCCGGTCGGTCAGGGTCGTCCGGCGGAAAGAAATCCCGGCCGTCGACCGACCATTTCCCGATGTTGAAATGGATGGAATCGATGGCTGTTCTCATGGCATCCTTCGTATCGGCAAATTCGACGGATGAAACGACGTTATCCCCGAATTCTTCCAGATAATCCATGTTCTCCTTTTTCAGGAGGGGATCCAGCACCTTGCTTTCCGCCAGCAGCTTCAGGCTTTTCCTGAACTTTTTGCGCGCTTCGGCCTTTTCCTCTTTTCCGGCGTCCTCCGATTTCAGGATAGCCCGCGCTTCCTTGTTCAGGGCCGTAGCCATAAAGGATTTTTCGTTGTACTCCTCCGCTTCTTCGTAAGCTTCGGAAGCGAGTTGAGCGGCCTTTTCGTATTCGCCGTTCTTGAAATACAATTCCGATAACTGGATCGCGATGGCCGCCGAGCCGATACCTTCGCTGGTTGCCTTGCTTCGCTGAAAAGCCAGGATCTGCTCGCATTGGACAACCAACCTTTGAGCCTCACGCATCTGTTTATCCAGGCCCAAGGCAGCCGCTTCGCCTATGACCGGGGCGGCGATCCCGGATGCTTTCCGGTATTCCTCCCGGGCGTAATGATCGCGAGCCTGCTGCAGATTCTTTTCTACCAGCTGTATTCTTTTATCCCGTTCCGACGCTTCCGGGGTTTGTTCGGCAGACTGTTTCTGAGCCGCCAGGCAAAACGGCAAAAGGACGAAAAGGGAAATAGCAAGATATCTCATAGCATATCACTTTTGGATAGTGGAAGGAAGTCGCTTCCAGTTGATCAAAATTAGACACCCGTTTCTATAAAAATGCTTTTTTACGAAAAATATTGGAGCGTAAGGGCAGTTGAAAGCCCGGGTTTACCTGAGGCTTCCCCGGTAAGTGGGGATAAACATGCCACTGGTGCGACACAAAAGCGACTTTGGAAACTTTCTGCTAGGATTGGTCGACTTTTTGTGGGCATTCGGAAGATCCGCCCATAATTTTGGCCCTCGAAATCACCTGACCCATGATCGTAGGCATTCACCCGTTTGTACCCGCGCTGTTCGTCGGCGCATTGCTGGCCACCCTGGTGTTGTTTCACCTGGCGGTCCGCCTAAACTGGAAAATAACCGCCGGCCTTGCCCTGTGGGGCATCCTGCAGGCTGCCGTTGCCGCAACCGGCTTTTACCTGGTCACCGATTCGGTACCGCCGCGCTTTGTGCTGATGGTCGCCCCACCGTTACTGACTATCCTGATCCTGTTTCTGACCCGGCGCGGGAAAGCTTTCATCGACGGCTTAAGTCTGAAATGGCTGACCTGGCTGCATGTGGTCCGGATCCCGGTAGAGATCGTTTTGTTCCGGTTATTCCTGTTCGGATACGTCCCGCAGCTGATGACCTTCGAAGGGCGCAATTTCGATATCCTTTCGGGATTGACTGCGCCGGTCATCGCCTGGCTTTGCCTTCGGGGCGGACAGGTTAAATATCCTAAAATCCTGCTGTTGTGGAATTTCCTGGCGCTGGCCTTATTGCTGAACATCGTGATCAATGCCGTATTGGCGGCGCCGTTCGCGTTCCAGCAATTCGCCTTTGACCAACCCAACCGGGGTGTATTGTATATGCCGTTCAACCTGCTGCCGGCCGTCATTGTACCCGTGGTATTGTTCAGTCATCTGGCGGCCATCCGGAAACTCTTGAAAAATTGATTGAATTGATGCAATTATGCAGAATATTTCGATTCGCCTGTTGATCAGCCAAATCGGATCAATCCTTTAATGAGGAATCGAGGAATCGAGGAACTGAGGAATCGAGGAACTGAGGAATCGAGGAATCGAGGAATCGAGGAATCGAGGAACTGAGGAATCGAGGAACTGAACGCAAGGCCAATCGGATCAATCGAATCAATCCTTTAATGAGGAATCGAGGAACTGAGGAACTGAGGAACTGAGGAACTGAACGCAAGGCCAATCGAATCAATCGGATCAATCGAATCAATCGGATCAATCGAATCAATCGGATCAATCCCCACCTCCGCTGAAGCTACGGCGGGCGGTGGGATCAATCAAAAATTCAAAAATTCCCCATTTCATACCCCAAATCCGACAGTCCATACAATAACCCCTTGAAACCCGGCCCCGGTTGCAAGTACCTTTGAAAAGTCAAATGAAAATCAAATGCTGAAATATCTGAAATCACCTGTCATGAAACCAAATGTAAGCAACGGCGTCATCATTTTTTATCTGGCGCTTTCCCTCGCAACCGCTACCCTGTTTGTCAACAGTTGCGCCAACATGGTCAAAGCGGATCCTGAACCCGTAGCCGCCACTGCCGCTCATTCAACCGACCCGGATGCGGTTAGGCCTGGCAGCTGATACCCGGCGACTGCACCGAAAAACCAAATGAATCTGAAATCTTCAAACCGCCTGTCCCCGCAGGCAAAAAATCACACGACCAAATGGAAACCATGATCATGGAAACGCCTTCGCGCAGGGTACTCTGCAACCCTTCCATCAAAGACAAGATCACCTTCATCCGCACGGCTGAAGAAAGCCATGACGCGATCACCGAAATCGAGGTGGAACTGGCCCCGAAAGGCGGCAACGACCTGCACTACCACAAGAGCTTCGACGAAGAATTCACCGCGATCGAGGGCAACCTGGGCCTTGAAGTGAACGGCCGGAAAATCACCCTCAAGCCGGGCGAGACCGCCATTGCCAAAAAGGGCGAGCATCACCGGTTTTTTAACCCGAGCGACACCGAGACCATCCTGTTCATCGTCCGGATCACGCCGGGGAACACGGGCTTTGAGAACTGCCTGCGCATCGCCTATGGCCTTGCAAATGACGGGAAGATCGGCAAGAGCGGCTTGCCCAGCATTCCCGTCATGGCCCTGCTGATGGAAATGGGCGACACCGGCGTTACCGGCGGCATAGGCGCTGTGGTGAAGCCGCTTTTCAAGCTGATCGCACGCCGCGCCCGGCGCAGAGGGCTGGAGCTGGAATTGTTGAAAAAATACGTCTTTTAAACCCGACTCCCATGGAAAAGACCATTGCAATTACCGGCGCCGGCATTGCCGGACTGGCCACTGCCATAGGCTTGCGCAAACTGGGTTACCAGCCCGTGATCTTTGAAGCTGCGCCTGCGATCAAACCCCTCGGCGCCGGCCTGACCCTGGCTGCCAACGCCCTGAAAAGCCTGGAAAAGATCGGCATCCGCGAACAAACGGTCGCTGCCGGTCAAATGATCGATGAGCTCAAAATACTGGACGGCAAGGGCAAACTCGTGTCGCATGTCCATAAACCCGGCAACCCGGACCTGGACATCCTGGCCATCCACCGGGCAGACCTTCATCAGGTACTGCTCGACCAGCTTGATCCCGGCAGCCTTTGCCTGGGCCAGCAAGTCACAGGCGTAAAAAATACCGGCCGCAAGGCCATCCTTGAATTTGCCAACGGGTCGGAATTCGCCGCCGACCGGGTATTGGCCGCCGACGGGATCCACTCCCCCATCCGCCGGTCACTGCTCCCCGATGTGCAACCGAGATACGCAGGCTACACCTGCTGGCGCGCCATTTCGGAAGCAGGCGACCTCGAAGTGAAAGCCGCCACCGAGACCTGGTCGCCCGAAGGCCGTTTCGGTATCGTTCCCCTCACCGGCAACCGGATCTACTGGTTCGCCGTGGTGAATGCACCCGAACAGGATCCTGATCGGAGAAACTGGACCGTCCACAGCGTCCTCGGGCATTTCAGCCGTTTCCATGACCCGATCCCGGCCGTTATCCGCCGGACGCCGACCGACCAATTGATCCATTCCGATATCTGCGACCTGAGCCCGCTGTCCGGCTACCGGTTCGACCGGGTATTGCTGATGGGCGACGCCGCACACGCGACCACCCCCAATATGGGACAGGGCGCCTGCCAGGCCCTGCAGGATGCCGCCGTGCTGAAGGATATCCTGGAGAAAGACCCCGACTGGGACGCTGCCTTTGTACAATTCGAAAAAAGACGCCTGGCGAAAGCCAGTCAGGTGGTCAATACTTCGAGGATGATGGGACGGATCGCCCAGATGGAGAACCCCCTTTTAACCGGTGTCCGCAACCGCATTTTCCGGCTGATGCCCGAAAATGCCGGGCAGAAACGCCTGAAAACCCTTTTGTCAACCGATTTTTAACCTGTTAATCACCCGTATTACCAATGAAAACATCCTTCAAATTCAAACCCATTGTACCCGTTTTTGCCATGGGGCTGTTCCTCCTGCCCCTGATACAGGGATTCAAGGTCGCCCGCCAGTCAGAAACCCGGCTTTTTGAAGCGCTGGGCATGGAGGAATTCGCCGCTAAAGGTTTTATCTGGACGAGCTTCGAAAGGGGCTACCTCTACTACGGTTCCAAACTGGAAACAGCCAGGAAAATGTCCGCTCCCGAAAAAGCGGCTGTTGCAGGGGAGCTGTGCAACTATGTCAAAAACTACTTCGAATCGGACGAATTTCTGGGCAATTATCAGAAATGGCGCGAATCTTACCGCCCGCAAATGGCGCCCCAACCGGTTGATCCGGCGCTGAAGGCCATGCAAAAAGAGAACATCGAGTCCGTCATTGCACAGTTCGAAGAGCTGATGAAAGACCTGCCCGACGACCAGAAGGCCGCTTATCAACCAGCCATCGACGCTTATCGCCAAATGCTGATTGACCTCGATGACCCGAACCCCGAATTGACCAAATGGAGCCGGGATTATCCCGAAAAACCCGATCAGCTGATCGCGCAACGCCTCCGCCAATTTCTCGAGATCGCCGAATCGGTCGACTACAATGCCCAGCTCAAGGACGGCCCCAAGGGCAAAAAACTGTTCGTCAATCCGGCGTACGAGGCCCGGTCCAAAGAATGGAAATACTGCTTCCGGGCGGGTAAAGATGTGATGGGCGTGGCGATCCCGTTTGTGAAGGCGTGGTTGGGAGAGTTGGAAGAGGGGTGAGAGGGGTGAGAGGCTGATGCTTCGACTTCGCTCAGCACGGGGGGCGCGTACAATACCCGGGGAAAAGGCTATCTTGGGACCGACCAAACGCCTTTTCCCTATGCGATCTTTACTTTTTTGCCTCCCCGTTCTTTTGCTCCTGAGTTGCGGAAAAAATGCGGATGATTCCGGAAATGCCTTTGCCTCCGACTGGTCGGACATCGCCATCGACCGGCCCTGGGCGGGCGAAGCGTACTGGCTGAACCCCTTGCAGGCCTGGCGGCAAAAGGACGGCAAGCTCCGGTGTGAGATCTCCGGCGGCGACCGCAATGCTGTACTCCTTACCCGGGCGCTCAGCGATTCCCATTCGGGTTTCAGCATGCGGGTGGATGTTGAAGGCATACATACCGCTGCCGGGCAGGATAAAGCCGGCGAAGACCAGGACCAACAGGCCACTTCCGGCGCCCTGCCTGCGGGGTTGAACGCCACAGGCTGGGTAGGCTTCCAGGTCGGGCTACAAGGGCAATTCGGCGATTACCGGGATGACGCCGTCAAAGGGATCGGATTTTGCGTGGGCCTGACAACCGATGCAAAGCTGTTCATCGGCGACCTGAGCAAGGCCGCAGCGATGGATTTCCCGGTTCCCCATGAGTTCACCCTCCAACTGACCGCTGAGCCGGCTCCGGGGGAAGTGTACAACCTGGTCCTGATCTGCCTTTCCCCATCCGGCACCCCGCTGGCGGAAATGAATGCCCAAATCCACGCATCGTGGCTAACGGGGCTTACGGCCCTGAGCTGCTCCCAAAGCCTGCCCGATACGCTCGATTATGCAGCAGACCGGCCAATTTATACCGACCTGCGGGAACTGAACAAAAGTACCGGCGGGCAAACAACCTTTGCCTTTTCCAACTGGCGGCTCAGCGGCGGCAAGGGTACGCGCCCTGGCGACCGTGCTTACGGCCCCCTCCCCTGGGCCCAATACACCGTTTCCAGCCGCCGGGTGAAAAAGAGCGCCCAACTGGCGCCGGTCGGCAACGGCAACCGGGAAGCGGTCCTCCGCATCGACGGACAGAAGGCGCAACGGTCATCCATCGATCAGGACGGCAATAACGCCCTGTTCAAAATAACCGGCTGGGATGATACCCGCGACCATCCTTACCGGATCGAATACACGGATCCGGCGGGCAAAACCCATGCTTATGAAGGGATGATCCGGAAAAATCCCGACGAAGATATCCTGAAGCTGGCGTCCATGTCCTGTGTGGACGACCGCGGTTTCCCGCACCAGGACCTGGTGGACAACGTCTCTTCCCACCGGCCGGATCTCTACATTTTCCACGGCGACCAACTCTACGAAAGGGTCGGCGGGTACGGTACAGACTGGAACAGCAAGCTCGATTACTTGCGCAAGTGGTACATTTTCGGCTGGTCGTTCGGCGATTTGCTTCGGAACACGCCCGCCATCATCATCCCCGACGACCACGACGTCTTCCACGGCAACCTGTGGGGCGCAGGGGGCAAGGCGGCGGATGTATCCCTGGGGTACGGATACGACAGCCAGGACAGCGGCGGTTTTAAGGGACCGCCCCATTTTTTCAATAAGGTTCCCCGGGCCCCGACCCGCCCCCTTCCCCATCCCCTCGATCCCGCCCCCCCCCCCCCGGGCCTTTCCGTTTATTACACCAATATGGATTACGGCGGCGTGTCCCTGGCCGTTTTGGGCGACCGGCAGTGGAAATCAGCGCCAAAGCCCCTGCTGCCGGATGCGGAAATCGAGAACGGTTGGCCCCAAAACCGGCGTTGGAACGCCAAAACCCAGGCTTTCCACCCCGATGCTGAATTGCTGGGCCCGCGGCAGGAAGATTTCCTGGAGCAATGGGTGGCCGACTGGCGCCCGGGCATCGCCTTCAAGACGGTCATTTCCCAATCGCCGTTCTGCAACGTCGCCACACTGCCGGCGGATATCTACCACGACAAGTATGTGCCTACCCTGCCCCGCTACCGGAAAGGAGAATACCCGCCCGACGACCGGCCCGTCGCCGATTTTGACTCCAACGGCTGGCCCCAAAACAAGCGAAACAAGGCTATCCGGACCATGCGCAAGGCTTTTGCGCTCCACATCGCCGGGGATCAGCACCTGGGTTCAACCGGGCGATACGGCGTGGATGCGTTCGGCGATGGTTGCTATTGGGTTGCCACGCCGGCCGTGTCCAATCTGTGGCCGAGGCGGTGGTTTCCCGCACTACCGGGTCAGGGCGGCAAGGAGCCGGGCGATGCGCGCCGGTATACCGGCAATTATGAGGACGGGTTCGGCAACAAGATCACCGTCAGGGCTGTGGCCAATCCGTACGACATCGACCGGGAGCCGTCTATGGTATTCGACAAGGCGCCGGGGTATACCATCGTTGAATTCGATAAGGCGGAAAGAACGATCACGATAGCCGTCTGGCCGAGGTGGGCTTCCCCGACGCAACCTGCGCCGGACAATACCCCGTACGAAGGCTGGCCGATCGTGATCCGGCAACTCGACAATTACGGTCGCGCAACGGCCGGGAATCTGCCGCCGATGGAAGTGGACGGGAAGGAGGCGGTTCAGGTGTTCGATCAGGCAACAGGCGAGTTGATCTATGCGCTCAGGCCGCCCGCCGGGTCGTTTACGCCGTTCGTATTCGAGCGGAAAGGGATCTACCTGGTAAAACGCCTCAAACCGGACGGATCCGTGATGACAATCGGGGACTTGAAAGTCGGATAGGTCGCGTTCAGGCGCATTTTGCCGGCGGTCAGCATCCGGGTCGGAACGCTTCCGCTTAGAACGACCGCCGGCAAGGGGGAATGCAGCATAGAATTCATTTGGTCCGGGTACGAATTTTGGTTTTTCGGGTGATTTCTTAAAACCGAGACAAAGATGCAGGCGAAACGGCGCCTCCGCAAACGGTATTGAGCAGACGGCGGTTTTGAGTGAGCGGGTGGTAGTTGAGGGACTGAGGAATCGAGGAACTACCTCCTTCGCTGAAGCTACGGCGGTCGGGGGGTGATTTGGCCTGCCACGCAGCACGCGCGGTTGATGCGTTGATTTGAAAGCGACGAGACAACGAGACTGTTTAGAATTTTGTGTCACCCCGCATACTACTGGACAAAATAGGCAGAGTGGGGGACTTAGAGAGTGGGAGAGAGGGTGAAGGCAATGCTTTTCACCCTCTCTCCCACTCCCTCTCTCCCCGTCTTTGCCTTTTTGCAAAAATGTCCAGTAGTGTGGTCACCCCGATTTTAAACGCGCGCAGCGTGTTTAAAATCAAATCTTTGCGTCTTGGCGTCTTGGCGTGCGAATCACTTTTTTGAACATTCTCTTCGCTTTTTCGCATGAAACACACTTTATTGAACGGCCTCCTGAAAGACTGCCCACTGCCCACTGAAAGACTGCCAACTGAAAGACTGCCCACTGTCCACTGAAAGACTGCCCACTAAAAGACTGCCAACTGCCCACTGAAAGACTGCCAACTAAAAGACTGCCCACTGCCCACTGCTCACCGAAGGACGCCAACACTTCCAAAAAAATTCTACCTTTGCGCCTTCATTTTTTCAGCGATATGAGTTTGATCCAGGAAATCAATAAACGCAGGACTTTTGCCATCATCAGCCACCCGGATGCCGGGAAGACGACCCTGACCGAAAAGCTGCTGCTGTTCGGCGGCGCCATCCAGATCGCCGGGGCCGTCAAGTCCAACAAGATCAAGAAGCACGCTACGTCCGACTTCATGGACATCGAGCGGCAACGGGGCATCTCCGTCGCCACCTCCGTCATGGCCTTCGAGTACCGCGACCTCAAGATCAATATCCTGGATACCCCCGGCCACAAGGACTTCGCTGAGGATACCTACCGCACCCTCACCGCGGTGGACTCCGTGATCGTGGTCATCGACGTGGCCAAAGGGGTAGAGGAACAGACCGAAAAGCTGGTGGAGGTCTGCCGCATGCGCAATACGCCCATCATCGTCTTCATCAACAAGCTCGACCGGGAAGGTAAGGACGCCTTCGACCTGCTGGACGAAGTGGAGCTCAAACTCGGCCTCACCGTGCGCCCCCTGAGCTGGCCCATCGGCATGGGGCAAACCTTCAAAGGGGTTTACAACCTGTACGAACGCAAGCTGGTGCTGTTCCGGCCGCATGGCAAACAGGTGGAGGAAGAGATCATCGAGATCCGCGACCTGTCGGATCCGCGCCTGGACAAGGAAGTCGGCCCCGGGCCCGCCAAAGAACTGCGGGATGAGGTACATACCATCGAGGAGGTCTACCCGCCGTTCGATCGCGCGGTCTACCTGAAAGGCGAAGTATCGCCCGTCTTTTTCGGCAGCGCCGTCAACAATTTCGGCGTCAAGGAATTGCTGGACTGTTTTGTGGAAGTAGCGCCCCCACCCCAGCCGCGCCCCGCGGAAGAACGGCCGGTCAAACCGGATGAGGACAAGTTTTCCGGTTTCGTCTTCAAGATCCACGCCAACATGGACCCCAAACATCGCGACCGGATCGCCTTTATGCGCATCTGCTCCGGGATTTTCCAGCGCAATACCAATTATTATCACGTCCGGCAGGCGCGGTCGCTGAAGTTCTCCAACCCGACCTCCTTCATGGCCGATAAAAAAACGGTGATCGACGAAGCCTTTCCCGGCGACGTGGTGGGCCTGTACGACAGCGGCAACTTCAAGATCGGCGACGCTTTGTCGGAGGGCGAACCGCTCCATTTCAAGGGCATCCCGAGCTTCTCGCCGGAGCAGTTCCGCTACGTCAACAACGCCGACCCGATGAAGTCGAAACAGCTCAACAAGGGCCTCGACGAGCTGATGGACGAAGGGGTTGCCCAGATGTTCATCCGCGAAAGCGACGGCCGCAAGATCATCGGCACGGTCGGCGCCCTCCAGTTCGACGTCATCCAGTACCGCCTGGAGAACGAATACGGCGCCAAATGCAGCTACGAGCCCGTCAACCTCTACAAAGCCTGCTGGGTGAGTTGCAAAGACCAGGCTGCGCTGAAAGAATTTCAGTCACGCCGCCGCCGCGATATCGCCAAGGATACGGAAGGCAACCTCGTCTTCCTCGCCGAATCCGCCTGGATGCTGAAAATGGCCCAGGAGAATCACCCGGAAGTGGAGTTTCATTTTACCAGTGAGTTTTGAGTCAGTTGTCAGGGATCAGTTGTCAGTTGTCAGTTGTCAGTTGTCAGTTGTCAGTTGTCAGTTGTCAG
>CALMYQ010000131.1 GCA_937873655.1 uncultured Lewinella sp.
CGCCTACGCCGAGGCTATGGCGGACGGAGCAACAACAAACAACAATAAACAACAACAAACAACAACAAACAACAATAACCTATAACCCCTTCAACACCTCCTCCTCCGTGCCCAGGTTGGCCCGGCAGATAACGGCATCCGGTCTGTCCTGCAATTCCCGGTATCCGACCTGTTTGTTCCGGTATTCAATTTCAAAACAGAATGGGCAAAAATAGCAATCCTGCCAGAGATCGGCGTAGGCAGTTCCCACCATGGGGCCGCTGCGCAGGAATCGCTTTTTCAAGGGGCAGCCATCTACCGTAAAGCGCCGGTACCTGGCGTTGATCCGGACCTTTTTCCGGAGCGCAGCCTGCCGGATCCGGTATTCGACCGCTTGCTGCCAGGGATGGAACAACCATTTTTTGTGGCGGGTCTCCTCTACCAGCTTCCGTGCCAGGGCGCGCGGATCGCCGGCCAGGCCGAGTCCGGTCAGTTCCAGGTGAATGGCCGCCACATCAATTTCAAGGACCGGCAGGTTGAGTTGGCGCAACCGGTGCAATTTGGCCGGGCCGACCGCATGGGTAACAGCCGCTTCCACCAGGATTTTCCTTTGCCCTTTTATCAGGGCGATATCAGGAATGACCTGGCCGTGCCGTTTTTCAAGGACCACCTGGTCGAACGGCCAATCCTTTTCATGACATAGCAGTCGTTCAAAGCCATGCAGTTCGAGGGCCGGCAACCGGATTTTACCCGACCGCAGCAGGATGGCCTTGGCGGCCAGGTGAAGACTGGATTCCAAAGCATGCGGGCATTCTTCCATCTTGTAATGGGAAAAATGATGGATGCGTGCGCCGCCTTTTTTGGCCATCACCCGGTTTCCACAGGCCGGGCAGACGCAACCGCAGGCCAATCCTCGCTGAGCCTTGGCAATACTGACCGGTTCTCCGTTTTTGAGCGCGTAGGGGATCATGGGGGTTAAAGGTTAAAGGTTAAAGGTTTAAGGTTTAAGGTTGGGGCGTTTTCAAAGATAGGAGAAATTCGGGATACGTGCAAATATTGTTATTTGATAGTCGTAAGTGGTAAGTCATAAGTCCGTTAAAGGCATCGTGCTGTCTTTGTAATAGACGACTGCAATAAAACAGTGGTCAGTTGTCAGTGGTCGGTTGTCAGTTCGTGTAAACGGCGAGGTTTCGACTTTACGAAGGATGCGCAGCCGGGATATAATTTTTTGCAGCATGCCATCGCTGGAGGTTTCCCTGGAGGAAAACGGGACTTGTTCCATAGCCAAGCAGCGCGGGCCGTCAGGTCGGCCATATTGGTAGCACCCGGTTTGATAATCAGGTTTCCGGCCTGTAGGGCCGGTATGTGATCGCTGCGGATCGGCAACCTTTGCGTCGGGCAATGCCGGATCGTCGTCGTCAAAAACGACCATACCATTATTTACATGCCGGCCCTACAGGCCGGTGGCTTCCGTCCTTGCCTGGGAGTTACAGGTATGGCGATCCTGACGGACCGCTGCAGGCGCGCCCCAAACATGGGAAAGAGAGCCGAAACAGTGATTTGAAACCGCATTACAGCAAAAGGAGAGCCCTGATATGGTCAAACAGCAGATGAGCCATTGAGCAAATTTAAACTGAGGTGTATTTTTATTTTTCATAAAAATCGCAAGGTTTATTTTGGTTTATGATGGTTACGAGGTCAACAAAAAACACTCCTCCGCTGAAGCTACGGCAGACGGAGCAAACATAAACAACAATCCCCTCACCCGTTGAACAACCAAAACCGCCGGATCGCCCTACCCTGCCCGATCAAAAACCTCGACCAGATCAACACAACCGGTAGGTGGACGCCAAATCGACTGCCGCTCATTTCGTTTTTGCCGCCAAAATAAACGAAAAGTCCATTCCGGCCGGTTTTGAACAGCCCAATAGGCTTTTTTCCACCTTTTTCACAAATTGCCATCAAAAAATCTTTATTTGTTTTACAAATTCAATAGAAATCATCATATTTGTTTTACAAAATATATACAAATGAAGAATTACCTGGGTGAATTCGAGGAACTGGTGCTGATCATGGTCGGCATTTGCGGAGAGGAAGCCTATGGAAATGCGATTGTCGAAGCGTTCAAAAAACAACTCGACCGCGATGTCAGCCTCAGCGCCGTTCACATCACCCTGTACCGGCTCGAAGACAAAGGCCTGGTCAAATCCCACTACGGCGGTGCAACGGCCACCCGCGGCGGACGGCGGAAGCGGCTTTTTCAGATCACCAATGCGGGAACCAGCCTGATCCGGGATATCCAGGACCAACGGCAAAAGTTGTGGAAATTGTTCCCTGGTCTGGAATTCCGGCTTCATTAACCTTGATTCAACCCGACAACATGAAATCACCCGACAACTCAACCGACCGGCCGCCATCCTGGGCGGTTTCCTTCCTTGAGTGGTTTTGCCCGGATGAACTCCAGGAAACCATCCTCGGCGATCTGCTTGAACAATTCGAACAGGACCGGGATAACCTGGGGCGACGCAGGGCACGGCAGCTGTTCGCGCTGAACGTCCTGCGTTTTTTCCGGCCTTCCCTCATTGCCAGAAATCATTTCAATTTACCGTTTATGCATACCGGCATCCTGAAAAATCATCTGCGGGTCGCTTTCCGCAGCATGAAGCGCTATACCTTTTACTCACTCGTTAACCTCCTCGGACTCTCGCTGGCCATCGCTTTTGTCTTCCTGGCCGTCCGGTTTATCGACACCGAGCTGAGCTATGACCGGTTCCATACCCGGAAAGACCGCATCTTCCGACTCACCCTCCAAACCAGGAACCCGGATACCGGCATCGAAAACCCCGCCAGCGCCATTACAGCCATCCCGCTGGCCAGGGATATGGCAGCCGATTTTGCCGACATCACCGATTTTACCCGGTTGGGAAGCGGTACCGCAACCCTGACCATCAAGGGCGAACCCTATCAGGAATCCGTCAGTTACGCCGATCCGGGTTTTCTCCGGATGTTCGATTTTCCGATGCAGGAAGGCGACCGGCAGACGGCATTGAGCACCCCTGGGACGGTGGTCCTGTCCAGGGAGAAAGCGGATAAATATTTCGGAAATGGACCAGCCCTTGGCCAGTTGATCGCCATCCGGTTCAACGATACCGCCGTGAATTTGAAAGTGACCGGCGTGATCGACCCCTTGCCGGAAAAATCCAGCCTGACCTTCGATTTCCTGACCTCCATGGACCTGCTCCGCGCCATTGTCGGTGAGGAAACCTTCAATTCCTACAACTACGGCATCCTGGAAAATTACATCCTGACCGGCGGTCAATACCCCGCAGAAACGCTTGGGCGGATGATGAGCGAGGCTCCACAGGTCCGGCCAGACGACACAAATGGCCGGTCACATATCGGATTGCAACCCCTGACCTCCATACATCTCAACGACCACGTGACCGGAAACGCCCGGTTTACCAGCCCCCGAAAGCTCTACATCATGGCTGCGCTGGTGCTGCTGGTGATCGTAATTGCCGTCATCAATTTCATCACCCTTTCCACCAGTCACGCCCTCAACCGGATCAGGGAAATGGGCTTGCGAACCTCTTTCGGGGCCGTTCGAGGTCAATTGCGACGCCAAATGATCGCAGAATCTTTTTTCCTGACGTTAACGGCCTCCATAGCGGGCATCCTTATTGCCGTCGCGATCCTGCCTTATTTCAGCACCCTGGCCGGCACACCCGTCCCGGTGTCCCTGAGCCTGCGGGAATTGGCCTTCATTCTTCTGGTCGATCTCCTGATCGGCTGGGTGGCGGGGAGCCTGCAGGCTTTCTTTCTGTTGAAAAACAATATCCGGAACGCCCTTTCCGGAAAAGTCAGGATCAATGGCGCCCATGCTCCGCTCAACAAGGTCTTGCTGGTGATCCAGTTCGCACTGTCCATACTGTTGATCAGCGGCGCCGCGGGGATCCGGCTGCAAATGCGGTATGTCCAAAACAAGGACCTGGGTTTTGAAGCCGAGCGATTGCTGGAGATCAGCATGAACAGTTCGCCGGATCAGGAGTCCGCACGGCAACTTGTCGAGCGTTTCCGGAACCTGGCTTTGCAGGACGACAGGATCCTCGCCGTAAGCGCATCGATGAACAGCGCCCGGGAGCCCTGGACCCGGTTGATGTTCGATCAGGAAGCGGGCCCTCCGGAAGGCCTTTTTTACAACCAGGTCGACCCGGCTTACCTCCGGACCATGGGCATTGAGCTCGTCGCGGGTACCGGGTTCCATGAAACGGACGCCAATCCGGGTGACGGCATACTGGTCAATGAAGCCATGGTCAGGCATTTCGGCTGGAAAAATCCGCTGGAAGCTCAGATCCCCGGCAAGGAATTCGATAAACCGCATCGTATCCTGGGCGTCGTCAGGGATTTCCATTTCAGCTCACTCCACCAGCGGATCGAACCGCTCATCCTGGCATTAAACCTGGGTTCGATAGGCTCCGGCGTAACAGGGCTGAACACCTACGTCTGGCCTTCCAACCTGTACCAGCTCGAAGTCCGGATCGGTCCCGGTGCATTGGAAGGGGCGCTGCATTTCCTGGAGCAAACCTGGAAAAAAGCCGCCCCCGACAAAGCCTTTGTTTACCATTTTGTCGACGAGTCCCTGGAAGCGGGCTACGCCGACGACTTGCGCTGGTCGAAAGTGATGGACGCGGCCGCCACTTTTGCCGTAGTCATCGCCTGGCTGGGATTGCTGGGGCTGATGCGGCTTTCCATCCAAAGGAGGGTCCGCGAAATGGGCATCCGGAAGGTCCTGGGGGCTTCCTACGCGGGGATAGCCGGGCTGTTATCGGGGCAGTACATCGCCCTGATCGCGGCAGGCGCCGCCATTGCTTTCCCCGCAGGATGGTGGCTGATGCAGCGGTGGCTGGCTTCCTTTTCGTACCGGGTCGAACTGAGCCCCTTGTTGTTCCTGTTTTCCGGTTTTATTGTCCTGTTCCTTTCGCTGGGGTCGTTATGGCTTCAGGCGCTGAAAGCAGCCATGGCCGATCCGGTGGAGACGTTGAAGGGGGAGGGGTGAGCGGGGTGAGCGGGTGAGAGAGTTTTTAATTGACTGTCAATTAGTTAATAAATAAGCTGGTGGCCGATTTGCAGAGCGGCCGGTCTTCAGTCAGCATTTCTGCCGACTGAAGACCGGCCAAATGACTGCCGACTGCCGGTTAAAACAACCGATTTGAGGTATAAGCTTGTTTCTTTTACGAAACGCCGCCGATCCTCAGCGGTCATGTTCGGCAACCGCCATAATGGCCTGCAGGTCCGTTTCCCGGATGGGCATCAGGCTCCAGGACCGGAAAGAGACGAAGCCCGCACCCGGCCTTTTGCCGAAAGGTTTGTAAAAAGAAACGACCCGGCCGAATTCGTTGGCAGCCAGGACGACAAGCCCTTCCCCGCTGCCGATCGTTGAACCCGGCGCGGTGAAAGCGGCCGGCAGCCCCCATTTAAGCCCGGCATCTGTGGCCTTTGCGTAATACGTGCCGAAATCCATATGGATATCAAAGTTCAGGCCCAGCAACTTTGCAGAGTACCCCGGGTTAATCGCCACAATATTGAGGTCCTTGTCAGGGGTCCAGTACTTGGGCAAAAAAGCCAGCCAAACGACCTTTCCGCCGGCTTCCATATATTGTTTCAGCAGACTTTGATCCGGGTCGTCCCCGGAAACATCGCGCGGCAGGTATTCATGGGCGAAGACGACGACGCTGGGATTGCCGTCCCGGATCCGGTCGCGCATGAATTGCCCCAGATCCGTGGTATCGAGCCGATGATAGCCCTGCTCTTCCAGCCAGGGTGCGATGCGCTTATCCGACAACAATTCGTTCTCAATGACCTTGCGGGGTTGGTAAACGGCTTTGAAGGTCTCCGGTCCGTCCTCAAATGCGTACACCTGCCCGTTGTCGCTGCCGATATAAAGGGCGCCGTTCTCCTGGGCCGGCGACGAAAGGACCGCGGCGCCGGTCTGGTATTCCCAGACCACCTTACCCGTTTCCTTTTCAAACCCGTAGACCTTGCCGTTGAAGGACCCGGCATAGACATTCCGGCTGTCGGTCACCGGCGTGGCGTACACATAAGCCTTGCAATTGTACTGCCAGCGCTCCTTGCCGGTTTCAAGGTCGAAGGCGGAGAATACGAGTTGGTCCGACCATCCGACAAAAATGGTATTGCCGTCAATAACAGGGGCGCTGCCGACCCAGGAGGAACCGTAGGCAAACCGCCATTTCTGTTCCAGGGTACGGGCATCGACGCAATACAGGCCGCCGTCCCGGGAACCGAAGACCAGCCGACCTCCGCTCAGGGCGGGTTGGCCGGTGATGGAGGTCCGGTCCCAGCCGTATACCTTATCGTAATACCCGACGCCTTCGGTTTTGAATTTCGCGGTTTCCGCACCGGTAGCTGGATCCAGGACATAAACGTACCCATCGAAAGCGGGGACGTACAGCCGGTTTTCGGCGGCCAACGGGGCGGCCCTGATCTTGTCGCCCGCTTCAAAATGCCAGATCTTTTTCCCGGTCTTCGCGTTGAGGGCGTACAGCCGGTGATCGCCGGAGCCGATCAGGATCTGGCCGCCGGAAACAACCGGCGCGGGGGTGTAATAATCCCAGCCCCAGGTATGCGGGGTTGAGGTCTCCATGTTGAATTGCCAGGCCGCCTTGCCGTTTGACGTTTTCAAGGCGTAAACCCGGTTGTCGCGGCTCTGGAAGATCACCTTCCCATCGGTGACCGCCGGGGTGCAGGTGATGGCGCCGCCGGTTTTGAACTCCCAGACGGGTTGGCCGGTGGTTTTGTCCAGGCAGGTGAAAACGCCGGCTGAATTCCCGAAATAGAGTCGATTCCCATCAACGGCAATGCCGCCCCTCACAGGCGCGCCGGCGTTGTATTGCCAGCGGATATGCGGGTGATCGATGGATCTTTGTTGTGAAAATAGCGGAAGGGCGGCGCCAAGCAGCGCCAGGATAAAAAAGTTGGCTCGCATAACAACAGTCCTTTTGGTGTGATAATGGTGATTCCAAATAATGGGCTAAAATACCGATTTCAACGGGAAATGCGCTTATTTTTCAATTCCGGAAAGATCGCGGAATCTTCAACCGAACGTTGCATAGCCCGGCGGTTTCAATATATTTGCCGGGAAAGGAGTTCAACCATGCACCGACCTACACTGTTCACCCTGACCGCCTGCCTCGGCCTGTTCCTGATTTCCGGTTCCATCCTTGCGCAGGTTCCCAAGGCGCCCGTCCAAAAAAATCTGCCGGATGAGGAACTGCTCAACCTGGTCCAGCGCCAGACCTTCAGGTATTTCTGGGATTTTGCCCACCCGGTCAGCGGGATGGCACGCGAACGCAGCAACACATCATTCGGCTATGGAGACGAGGTGGTCACAACAGGCGGTACCGGATTCGGGGTAATGGCCATCATCGTGGCAGCCGACCGGAAATGGATCTCCCGGGACCAGGCGGTGGAAAGGTTGAATAAGATGGTAGACTTTCTGCTCAAGGCCAATCACTACCACGGCGTTTTCCCCCACTGGCTGGACGGCGCAACGGGCAAAACCATCCCCTTCAGCCGCAAAGACGACGGCGGCGACCTCGTGGAGACGGCCTACCTGATGCAAGGTCTCCTTTGCGCACGCGCCTATTTCGACGGTCCGGACGACCGGGAACGCCGGCTGCGGCAGCGTATCACCTGGCTTTGGGACGACGTGGAGTGGAACTGGCACACCGCCGGCTCAAGCAACCAATTGTACTGGCATTGGAGTCCCAACCACGGCTGGGCCATGAACTTCGAACTGCGCGGTTGGAACGAGTGCCTGATCACCTATGTACTGGCAGCCTCGTCTAAAAAATACAGCATTCCCCCGCAGGTTTACCACAAGTGCTGGGCCCAGAGCAACCGCTTCATCAACGGCAAGGCATACTACGATATCCGTCTTCCGCTGGGCCCTGACTACGGCGGTCCGCTGTTTTTCGCCCATTACTCCTTTCTTGGTGTGGATCCGCACGGGCTGAAGGACCGATACGCCGATTATTGGGAGCAAAACCGCAATCACACCCTGATCAACTACCGGCATTGTGTCGAGAATCCGAAGGGGTTCAAAGGCTACGGCCCGGATTGCTGGGGACTGACCGCTTCCGACAACTTCAACGGATACGGCGCCCATAACCCCGGCAACGACCTCGGCGTGATCAGCCCGACCGCCGCCCTGTCTTCCTTCCCCTATACCCCGGAAGAATCCATGCGTGCGCTTCGCCATTTCTATGACGACCTGGGCGACCGGATCTGGACCGAATACGGGTTTGCAGATGCATTTTCAGAAACCAGAAACTGGTACGCCGATTCCCACCTGGCCATTGATCAGGGGCCCATCATCGTCATGATCGAAAACTACCGGAGCGGCCTGTTGTGGAAGTTGTTCATGAACATTCCCGAAATCGGGGATGGGATGAAAAAACTGGGATTTGAGAGTCCTTATCTCGGAAAATAACCCCGCTTTTTGCCGGATTGACGGAATTCTGCTTATTTTAAATGCCGTTTTCCAAAATAATACCAAATATACCTGAACCATGCAGTGGACGCCTATCCAGAAGATCGCCTTCCGCTTTTTTGCGGTTTATTTCTTTCTTTTCGCCATGTCGAACCAGTTTGTGCTGTCTTTTGCCTTCGACGCCTTGTGGCGGCAGATCGTGCCCTGGTTTGCGGCCCACGTCCTGCACCTGGAAAAGCCGATCACCGTTTTCTCCAACGGCAGCGGCGATACGACCTATAATTACGTCAGTTTGCTGGTTTTTGCGTTGCTTGCCCTGATCGCTACCGGGGCCTGGACCGTCCTCGACCGGAAACGGCAAGATTACGGCAAGGCTTTCCAATGGCTCGTTGTACTGATCCGGTATTACGTCATTTACCAGATGGTGATCTACGGGTTGGCAAAGCTGTTCTATCTCCAATTTCAGCCGCCGCATTTCGGCAAGCTCATCGAACCTTACGGGGAATCTTCGCCGATGGGTTTGCTGTGGACCTTCATGGGTTATTCCAAAGGCTACACGATGTTCACGGGGTTCGGCGAACTGGCAGGCGGATTACTGCTGCTGTTCCGGCAAACCCGTACACTGGGGGCGCTGGTCGTATTCGGGGTCATGGCCAACGTGATGGCGCTGAATTTCTTTTACGACGTGCCGGTCAAGATCCTGTCCTCCCACCTTGTCCTGATGGCCCTGTTCCTGATCGCGCTGGACCTTCGGCGGGTCTGGCGGGTATTTGTGGCCAACAAGGCGGTGGAGGCCGCGGAGATCCCGCCCCTGTTCGGCAATCCGGCCCTGGAAAAAGCCAAAACCATCATCAAGTGGATGATCATTGTGGTCGGGCTGGGGTTCGGGACGTACTCTATGATCAGCATGTCGGCCCAATACGGCCCGGTCGCCAATCGTCCGGCATTGCACGGGCTTTACGAAGTGACCGCTTTCCGGCGGAACGGCGAGGAACTTCCCCCGTTGCTTACGGATACTTACCGGTGGCGCTGGCTGGTCATCGACTGGAAGGACCGCGCAATGGTAAAATACATGAACGATACGGAGCGGTACTTCGATTTCATACCGGATACCACCCTGCTCACCATTACCGTAAAGTCCAACGGTCGGGACGGCACAACGGATACCTTGCGTTATTTCCCCCGCGACACGTCAGGCTTCCGCATTGAAGGCATCCTGGAAGGCGATACGGTGAACATTGTGATGAAACCGAAGAAAAAGGAGGATTTTCTGCTGATCAACCGCGGCTTCCGGTGGGTGAGCGAGTATCCGTTCAATAAATAACGGCAAGATCCTGGTCACCGGCAACAACCTCGGCCCGCTGAGGCGCTTACTTTCCGTAGTCGTTGATGTTCACTACTTTGACGCCCGGCATTTCTCCAAAGAGGGTAGCCATGGGCCAGCGGTGACCGGCGCCGACGATGATCACCACTTTTTTCAGACCGGCGGCGCGGGCCCTTTCCACGGTGTTGTTGCACATGGTGATGTTGCGCATCAGCCACCAGTGCAGTTTTTCCTGGAACGCGTACGCCGGGAATCCGCGCAGGCCCAGCAATTCGGGGCTGACAAGGTTGACCCGGTTGAGAAATTCGTCGGCTTCCGGGGTATTGAGGATCTCGGTCATTTGCGATTGCTTATACCCGGCAACCGTTTCTCTCTTGGTTTGGGCAGCCATAGCGGCTTCCTTCTTTTTGACAGCCGAGTAGAACAGGGCTTCTCCGCTGTCGGGGTTGCGCCTGAGCTGTTCTTTGTAGACGCTTTCCAATGAATCGGAGTATGCCCAGGCCTCGCTCCAGAACACATCGTAGGCCTGGCAATCCATGGGATAGATCCAGTCTTTTTTCAACTCCATCATCATCGGAAAAGCGATCAGGTCGTATTCATTGTTGGTGTAGCTGTCGATGAATTTCTGAGGGGTATCCTGCCAGGGGCCCCGCACCAGCGCCGAGTAATCGAAAAGTGCCTGATTGGAGGGATCGCGTTTCAGTTCCTTGCTGACCTGCCACATCTGGAAGTAGCCGTTGCCGGCTTCCTGATTGAGGTAATAAGCATGGGCCAGATCGATTTTGGCGGAAAAATCCCCGGGATTTGCCGCTACTTTGGCCTTCAATTCCTGAATGAGGCCCGGCAGTTTTTCATCGGGAATATCTTTGTTCGCGCGCAGGCGTTTGGTCCGCCCATCTACGTTTTTCTTGTTCCAGTAGGTCAGCAGCTCTTTTTCATCTTCCGGCGAAAGCCATTCTCCAAAGAATGCATCGGGTTGGAAAGCGCGTATCTTGCTGTGAATGCCGGTCATATTCTGGCCCGGCTCATATTGGTGGGATGCGCCGATCAGGAGGATCTCCAGGGATGAGGATTGCGCGTCCAGCAGGTTTGCGGTCAAAAGCAGCAGGGCTGCAAAAAGGATTTTTTTCATGGTGAATGGTTGGTTGATCAGGTGAACAATGTTGTTGCGGCCGGCAACTTTCAGGGCAAATCTACAGGCAGGAATGCCGGTAAGTCAAGGCGGATCGGCCATTCCCGGATCCGGGTCGACCAACGGGGATCCGGGCCGTTTATCCTGTTTTCCCGGGTTCGTCGATCCAGACGCCGGGTCGTCGGCCGTTCAACCCGGTTGGTAGAGTACAGGCCCGCCGTTTTGCGGTTTTTGCGATATTTGGCATTTGATCCATCCGAAATGTCCAGGAAGCAGCGCATCATTTTCCATATAGGATACTGGTTTTTTGTCCTGTTCTACAGCGACTTTCTCCAGATCATCGGCAACCGCCAATATGAGTTCTCCTGGAAAAACTGGGTCAGTCTCTTCGGTCTCACGTCCGTCATGTTCATGATAGGCGGCGCTTACGCCATCCTGTGGGTCATCAACCGGTATTTTGATTCCAAGCAATACCGGCGGCTGGCTGCCGGCATTTTCGGGGTAATGCTGTGTTATGTTTTGCTGCGGTATTTCATCGAAGAAAATGTGACCCGGTGGATCTGGGGGGTGCACAATTACTATTATACAGAGAGTTTCACCTGGCTGTATTATACCACCGACAGCCTGTACAACTCCGTCCGGTTCCTGTTCCACGCCGCTTTCCTGAAAATGGTCACCGATTTTTTCAAGAATGAAAAGATCAAGAACGAGCTCAAAAGTGAAAAAACCGAAGCCGAACTGGCCTTTCTCAAATCCCAGCTCAATCCGCATTTCCTGTTCAATACGCTGAACAACATCTACGTGCTGGCCTATCAGCGTGCCGAATCGGCGCCGGAAGCCGTCCTGAAATTGTCGGAGATCATGCGCTACATGCTTTACGAAAGCAATGAGCCCACCGTCAGCCTGCAGGAGGAGGTCAAGTACCTCAAAAACCTGATCGCCTTGCAGGAGATGCGGCACAAGGGTGGGGCCTGCGTCCGGGCGGACTTCAAAGGGCAGTTCGACGGCAAACGGATCGCGCCGCTGCTGTTGTCGCCGTTTGTGGAAAACGCCTTCAAACACGGCGAGGCCGGCGACCCCGAATACCCGCTGGCCATCCGGTTTCTCGAAAGCGGGGGCAACCTCCATTTTTCGGTCAACAACCGGAAAAGCAAGCGCAACAAGGACCAGATCGGCGGGGTGGGCATGGCCAACGTCCGCCGCCGGTTGGAGCTGTTGTACCCCGACCGGTACAGCCTGGACATCCGGGAAGACGATCATGAATACGCCTGTGAACTGAACCTGATCCTGGCCTGAAAAATCGATGCAATACCATGAAGAAGATCCGCTGCATAGCCGTTGACGACGAGCCGCTCGCACTGGAGCTAATGACCGACTACATCGGCAAGATCCCGTTCCTCGACCTGGTATGCACCACCGGGCAGGTTCTGGAGGCGCTGTCCCTGATCCAGCAAGGCCGGGTCGATCTGGTTTTTCTGGACATCCAGATGCCCGAACTGACCGGCATGCAGTTCCTCTCCATTACCAACGGCAAGTGCAAGGCGATCCTGACCACGGCTTATCCGCAGTTCGCGCTGGAGGGATACGAATACGAGGTATTGGATTACCTGATCAAACCGATCCGCTTTGAACGGTTCGTCAAAGCGGCAAACAAGGCGGCCGGTTATTTCGGAGAACCGGAAGAGGTCCGGGTGGAAATACCGCAGGCGGCCGATCAGGTCGTTCAGGCAGACACCCCGGATTTTATATTTGTAAAGGTCGAACACAAGATCGTAAAGGTCAACCTGCCGGATATTTTGTACATCGAAGGGCTCAAGGATTATATCTCCATTTACACCCCGGGCGAGCGCATCCTGTCCCTGATGACCATGAAAAAAGCGGAAGAGCTGTTGCCGGAACCGCGGTTCACGCGCGTCCACAAATCCTATATCGTTGCCCTTGACAAGATCGACTACATCGAACGGCAACGGATCTTTATCGGCAAGCACGCCATTCCTTTGGGGGAGACTTATCGGGAGGGGTTTATGGAGAGGGTGAGGGGGTGAGTGCATTCCTTCGGAGGATGGCGATTTGCGCGTTAATGGTTGGGCAGTTGGTTCAGGAGGTCGGCGGCGGGTTTTTGTTTGTAGTGTCCGGTGTTACGGGCTATTTTTTCCAAGAGTGACTTTGCTTTTGGGGTTTTACCGGCCTGTATCCAGGCCAGGGCGAGGTGCCATTCGATGGGTTGCTGCAAACCGGGCAAGGCGCCTGAAGCTGAAAGCGCTTCCAGGATGCGGGCGGACTCGGCGCCTTGTCCGCCGGCCAGCAGGGCTTCTGCCCGGTAGAATTGCATGTTGGGGTTGAGGGCATCCGGGGGCATGGCGCTGAAAAGGCGGATCGCCTCCGCGTACCGGCCGGCCTGATAAGCTTCTATGGCTTCGGGGGCAGCAACCGGCGCGGCATTCTCCGAGCGAAAAGCATCCAGCGGGTAGGGTTCAAAATACTGGGCGAGCAGGGAATCAGGGGTCGGAGCCGGCTTGCGCACCAGCAGGAATACGGCAAAAGCGGCGAGCAGGAGGGTTGCCGCCAGCCCCATCCAGCGGCGCGATATGCGGTGCATGCGAGGGCGCGAAAATGCCTTGTTTTTTGCCCGGGGCCTTACGACTTCCGCCAGCACCCCGGATAGTTTTGCCAGTCCCGGATCGCCCAGGGTTTCCATCAGCTCGCGATGCAGGGCAACTTCCCGGCGCAGGGTCTCATCCCCGGCGACAGCGGCTTCAAAGTCCTTTCGCTCCGGTTCGCTCAACGCTCCGTTCAGGTAACGCTCTATTTGTTCGGTTTGCCGGTTTTGTTCTTCCATCATTCGATTGATTCGATTGATTCGATTGATTCGATTGATTCGATTGATTCGATTGA
>CALMYQ010000132.1 GCA_937873655.1 uncultured Lewinella sp.
GGCAGTCTTTTAGTTGGCAGTCTTTTAGTTGGCAGTCTTTCAGTTGGCAGTCTTTCAGTTGGCAGTCTTTCAGTTGGCAGTCTTTTAGTTGGCAGCATCTCCCATCTGACCAAGCCTCGGCGTGGCAGCCTCCCCCGTCCGCCAAAGCCCCTTAAGAGCGACGGCGGGTTAAAATATCGCCGTCACCTGCGCCCGCCCCACATGCACTACCCGCGCCTCGCCAGTCTTCCGGCCTTCGTAGCTCAGGCTCAGTTGCAGGTTGGCGGACAACTGCCGGTTGAGGTTGAGGTTCCACAACAGGTTGCGGCCGGGTTGCAGGCCGTTCAGGATGGCAAAACCTACGGGTGAGCCGGCCTGGCCCTTGAAGTCGACTTCCACATAGGAGAACCGTAGGCTGTAAGCCGCCTGCTGCGGGCGGTAGGTAGCTTCCAGGCTCAAATTGTTCTGCAGGGCTTTCTCAACCGAGCCCGGTAAGGTATTGCGGTCGTCCCGACGCGTAAACCGGAAGATCGCCCGCCATTTGCGGGAGGGCAGGTAGGTCAGTTCGGGTTGAATTTCGGTAAACCGGAGTTCGTAATCCCGGGTATTGAAAAACTCGGAATCGCTGGATTTTAGTCCCCATTTATACTGCAGGTTGACACTCCAGTCGGGGTTGAAATTCCACCGCCCCTGACTTGAATAATCTGTCAGCCTGCGGCTTTCATATCCGGTGGTCTGTACGATCCGGCTGCGGTTGTCGCCCGTGCCTAATTGCAGGCCCCATACCGGATGGCTGCGGTTCCAGAACAGCGTATGCCGGTTGTTGGCCGTGATGGAGACCAGGCTGCTGTCGGGCAGGTCAAAATCGAACGGGTTCCAGGAGATCAGCCCGGACTCCCTGGTTTTCCGGTTGATCTGGATGATGGAAACCGTAGACAATGCCGACAAAAGTTTTTTCAACCCGGCATCATCACTCCACTGTCGTTTGGGCTCAAACTGCAGGCTTTGGTTGAGGCCGATGTTGTTGGTCCGGATGAAATCGTCGGTCACCACGCTTACCCTGACGTAGTCGGCAAGATCCTGGAACGGCGCCGGTTCCATTTCATTGACCTGGATCTTGCCGTCGTTGTTGTACAGCGAGTCCAGCCAGATATGGGTACCCGAGCCCTGGGTGACCTTGACATAGGTAAAGTCGACCTTGGGTTCCTGTCCGGAGCCGATCTCATAGGTTGTGCCGGACCGGAAAAGCCCCTTCCAAAGGGACGCGTTCAGGTCCAGCCGGCCCAGGAAGGTTTCACCGGGTTGTTGGGCTGCCGGGTTCAGCGCCCCGATCTCCAGCCGGCGGTAAGTGAGGTTGCCGGCAGTAGAAAAAATGCTTTGCGTTGATTTGACCTGGCCTTGCCCGTTGATATTCCATTCCTGCGCTTTGGTGGTCGGCAGGAATTCGACACCGGAGGGGGCAAAATCATTACGTGCGTTGAAGGCGGCCCCGAATTGAGCGCTTTCTTTTTGCGGGCTGGACAGCTGAACCTTATACCGGTCGTAAAAAAAGCTGGTGGCTTCAAGGGTGTCCGAAGTAGGCAGAAAGCGTTCGCTTTTTTCCCTTGCGGCCTCAGCGCCCAGGGACCAGCCGCCGAGTCTGCGGAAGGTTTTGGTCAGTTGAACGGACGGTCGTTGAAACCGGGATGTTTTGGCGCCCTGATCCGCATTCAGCCAACTGCCTTTGGCATCGAGCCGCCATCCGCCGGTCTCCATTGTCAGCGCGCCGTTTTGGCGGACACCCTGGAACTGCCCCTTTCGGTCGTAACTGCCGAGCCCGTAGGCTAACCTGCCCAATCCGGGTTTTTCCAGGGCAATTTCCATGCGGGTCAGCAATTCACCGGTCGGGTCCAATTGGCTGAGCCCCTGGACGTCGGTCAGGTTCCAGTCGCGCAGGAAATCCGGATCGCGGTAAGGGTTGAGCGGTTTGAAGTATTCATCCAGCCATTCGGCGCCGGCGGTCGTGTTCAGGGCCCAGGCTGCGGAATCCTTGCCCAGTCGCCAACGCTTTTCCAGACTTGCCTGAAATGCCAGACCGTGATCGTCCCGGCTGTCGAGGGAAGAAAACCGGTTCAGGTCGAGCTTGCTCAGTGCGCCTTCCGCCCGGATCCAGCCCCCGCCCGGAAGCCGGTATGCCCCGCCTGCGGTGAGCAGTTGCTGCTGCCTGGGGGCGGTCAGGCGTTTGACCGGGGCGTAACTGCCTTTCCTGCTGCAATCAGCGGTATCGGGTTGTACCCACCTGTAAACCCGCTCGTTGGCAATCACGCCGGGGTCGGGCTCATAATCCCCGTTGCCGGCGCCCACGAAGGTGAACCTGGCGACATATTTTCCGCCTTCGTCGTAATGCAGGTACCGGATCAGGGTATCCTTGCCGCCGCACCGGACGGTCGCTTCCGCCATGCTGTAGGTGGCCCGGGTAGCGCCGGTTCCGTCCAGCGTATCGACCGACGAACTGAAAGCGGCTACCTGGTCGTCGCCGGCCAGGCTGAGCAGCCGTTTGTCCTCGTTGGTGAGCGCTTCGTCGCCCGTGCTGTTGCGGCTGTCCTGCTGGTTGAAAAAATTGAAATAGCCTTCAAAGCGATTACCGGAAACGGATGTATTGGCGGCGGTGAGCGTGCGCACGTAACTTTGGTCGGCGTATTCGAATTCCACGATGATCCGGCTGTCCTTGGTGATGAGGCGCCGGTGGGTGAACAGGATCTCGCCCAGGTTGTAGTCGATGGTGTAATCGGCCTCGAGGCCGCGGGTCAGCAGGGCGCCGTCCAACCAGACCTTTTCGGTCCCCGCCAGAACGATTATGATCAGCTCGCCCTGGCTGCCGCGGAGTTTGTACGGCCCCTGATTACCTTCCTGTTGAGCGATCTGGTTGCGGGAGAATTGGCCCCGGGAGATGGCCACGCTGCCGCCTGCCGTGAACGTGGTTTGTTCGCCCAGCGAAGTAGAGGTATTGAAGGTGGCGCCCTGCAGTTTTTTGTTGTACTGCATGAAATACCCCTTCGGCCGGGACAACTCATAATCGCCTGCCGTCAGGCTGGTCGCACCTTTGCGGAGCCGGACGAATATCTTGTCGAATTCCCGGAGTTGCTGGGTGTTGCCTTCAGCCTGCAGCGGTATATTCTCATCCGTGATGGCGGCGGCGATCTCCAGCCCGTCGCCCAGTTGGCCGGCCATCTGGAGGTTGAACCGCGAATTCAATACCAGATCCTGGTTGTTTCCGAAGGAAATGCCGCGCGAAAAAGTGCCGTTGTAGTCCAGTCCTTTAAAGTCGATCAGGGGTTCCTCTTTTTCAAACGGATTATAGAACAAGCCTGCCCCGGCCTCCTTTTCCTGGTTTTGAAAGGTGGATGTATCCAGGCGGAATGCAGGTGCTTCCAGATCGAAGGGCAGGACGCGGTATCGCAGGATAACCCTTGCCGGCAATTTGCCGTGCCAGATCAGGGAATCGTTTCGGATCTGATACAGGGAAGTGTCAGCGGGAGCGCCTGCCAGCTCAACGGCAAAAGTCTCCGGTACAATGGTCAGCGAATCGATTTTTGTGGCCCTCTCCGAAAGCTCAACTGACAATTCCCGCCGGTTGGACAAAGATGCCGATTGTGCGCCAAGCCCCTGTGCCAGGCAACAGCAGATGATCGCGGAATAAAACCATTTCGGAAGTATTTGCATTTACTTGTCCCTCCAACCACCTAAATAACGTCAAAACCGCAAATGCATTTTCCTGCATGCCGAAACACCCTCTCACCCTCTCCGCCGCAGCCTCAGGCGAAGGCGGACTCCCTGTGCTGAGCCAAGCCGAAGCATCACCCTTACTCTCTCATCCTCTTATTCAACCAATAACTCCCCGCACCGGCCAGCAGGTTGGTCAAACCGAGCAAGCTTTCCTTGGGGCGTTCCTGCAGGAGGAATACCATCATCCAGATGCTGAAGGCGAGAAAGAAGAGCTGTGCGAAAGGGAAGAGCGGACTTTTATAGGCGGTCTTTATGCCGAGATTCTTCCAGCGGGCCCAGAGCAGGCCGGCGACCGTCAGGGTAGTGAACAATTGAAGGACAAAGCTGCTGTAGATCAGGACATCCTCAAAAGAGCTGGTCACCACCATGAAAATACTGATGATGGTTTGCAGCCAGATGGCCCTTACCGGAACCCCCTCTTTGTTGTCGCGCGCAAAGAACTGCCAGATGCGGTGTTCGCCGGCCATCGCCCGGGTTACCCTCGGCCCGACCCAGATCATAGCGCTGATGCCTGCGATCAGCAGACCGGCGATGAGCAGGCTGATGATCTTGCCGATCTGCGGACCGAACATGCTCTCGGCGGCAATCTGGCCAACCTCTACCTTGTTTTGAATGAGGTATAACGGGCTTTGCCGGAGGAATGAGAGCTGCAGCAGGATAAAAAGGATGCTGACGACCACCGTTCCCGAAATCAGCGCAAGCGGCAGGTTCTTTCGCGGAGACTTGATCTCATCCACAATATAAGCGGCGGCATTCCACCCGGAAAAGGCGTACATCACGTAAAACAGCGAAATGGCGTAGGCAGGTCCTGAAAAGTCGCTTTGCCAGGTTGTTGACCAGTCAACCGAGTTATCAGGTGACGCCTTTCCCAGCCCGAAAAGGATCAGAAAGATTACCAGGCCCAATTTCAGGAGGGTCAGCGCGTTCTGGAACCGGCTGCTTTGCCTGACGGTGAACGAATGCGCCGTTGAAATAAATATAATGGCGGCAATAGCGATATAATGACCGGGAATACCCGCAAAAACACCCAGGTACAGCCCGGTTGCCATAGCTGACATGGCAATGGCCGCAGCAAAACCGACGGTCAGTGAAACCCATCCCGACAAATAGCCCATCATGGGGTGATAGATCTTGGTCAGAAAATGGTATTCGCCGCCTGAATGGGGGAACCTGGTACCCAATTCCGCATAGGAGAAAGCGCCGAACAAAGCCGCCAACCCGCAAATAGCCCATTGCGACAAGATCACCCAGGTATTGGTATGCGCCTGAAGCTGCAGGCCCAGGGAAGTGAAGACTCCGGTACCGATCATATTAGCGACTACCACGGCAGCAGCGCTCACCCACCCAATCTTTCGCCCAGCGTGCATATTTGCTTGTTTCCCTGCGGGAGTTGTATCTATAAAATGATCAACCATTGGAAAAACTCCTAAAGCTACATGGAATTCGCCTTCCGCCCCAAATCCTGACTCAGCCTTAACGAAAGGATAACACTTAAAATTGGTAAATGAAGCGTTAAGGGGGCGTTAAGGCAGTTGTCAGTTGTCAGTTGTCAGTTGTCAGTTGTCAGTTGTCAGTTGTCAGTCATAAGTCGTAAGTAGCGACGTAAAATTTTACGTCGCCTTCCATCCGGTCAGTGTATGGACCAATTGATTCAATCGAACCAATCGAACCAATCGAACCAATCCCCGCCTTCGCTGAAGCTATGGCGGACGGCGGAACCAATCGAA
>CALMYQ010000133.1 GCA_937873655.1 uncultured Lewinella sp.
GCTCAGCTACCCAACTGCCGACTGACGAACTGCCAACTGCTTCATTGCTTCATTGTTGGGCGGCCGTTGCAGCTTCGACTTCGCTCAGCTACCCAACTGCCGACTGACGAACTGCCAACTGCTTCATTGCTTCATTGCCGGGCGGCCGTTGCAGCTTCGACTTCGCTCAGCTACCCAACTGCCGACTGACGAACTGCCAACTGCTTCATTGCTTCATTGCCGGGCGGCCGTTATAAAGTCGAAACTTCGACGTTTTCCAGACTTACGACTTACAACTGACGACTGACGACTTACAACTTACGACTTACAACTTACGACTGACGACTGACGACTTACAAACAAAATCAACCGAAGAATAACCATTTCCGCCGTTCGCTCACCGGAATTGGCGGCCCGACCCGTTCCCGCTTACCTTTGAATCGTCAATACACACTTGTTTTAATCCTAAAATCAATTTTGAAAACAATGAAAAAAGGAATCCTGATGCTGTTGCTGGCCGGTTTTTCAGCCGCTGTTTCGGCACAATCCATTACTGCAGGCGTAAAAGCAGGCGGCCAGATCACCAATTACACCCACACTACGAACTCGAAGGCGGCCCTTAACTGGCACGCCGGCGGTTTCGCCTCTCTCAGAGTAGCGCCAAAATGGTCCGTGAAAGTTGAAGCGCTGTTATCGACCCAAGGCATCAAATCAGAGAACGGCGAATACAAAGATCAAACAGTTTACCTGCTCTTTCCGGCAATGGCCGTTTATGAACCCATGGACAAATTAAGCGTGGAAGCAGGTTTTCAAGGTAGTTCCCTGCTCAGCGCCAAGCTCAGGTTTCTGGACGAGGGCGGTTCATCCGATCGCAAGTACAAGTACGAAGGCGGCGATTGGTCGCTGGTCTTCGGCGCCGGCTACGAGGTCATGGACCGCCTGACCCTGAGCATGCGCATGAATATGGGTATCTCCCAATTCCACAAACAAGCCGTCGATTCCAGGCAGCAGGTATTCCAGGTCTCTGCTGCCTATGCTATCGGTCGGTGGTAAGACGCTGGATACTGGTGGCTGGATACTGGATACCAGATACTGGATGCTGGTCCCAAGCATCTAGCATCAAGCATCCAGAAAGAAACCAAATGAAAACAGAAAAAGCGATTTGCTGGGTGTGAACAGATTAAGTGTGGTTTTAACAGCAGCGGTCGGCCGTTGAGGATTTTTGATCAACGGTCGGCCTCTTGCGCTTTTTGCGGGACTCCATCAAAAAAATCGTACCTTTCAAAGGCTAAAATCCGAAACCTATGATCAAGACGCTGGTAGTTGATGACGAAGAAAAAGCCAGATCGTTGCTGGTTTTTCTGCTGCGTGAAGAGGCCCCGGAAATCGGTGAGATCCGGGAAGCTGCAAACGGGGCCGAAGCACTGAATGTCATGCGCGAATTCAAACCCGACCTGGTCTTTCTGGATGTTGAGATGCCGGTTATGAACGGCTTCGATCTGCTGACCTCGCTTGACGCCTGGGATTTCGACATTATTTTCACCACGGCGTATGACCAGTACGCTATCCGGGCCATCCGGTTCAGCGCGCTGGATTACCTCATGAAGCCGGTCGACCCCGATGAGTTGCGCCTGGCTGTCGACCGGTTCCTGTCCAAACAACAAACCGCTAAAGGGCCGCAATACCGCAACCTGATCAACAACCTCCAACCCGGCAACGGCCGGGAAATGAAACTGGCCATCCCAACCACCGACGGCGTTTATTTTTACCGGACCGACGAGATCATCCGATGCGAAGCCGACAGCAACTATACCATGTTCTACCTGACGCAGAACCGGAAATTCCTGTGCGCCAAAACCCTCAAGGAGTTTGACGAGCTGCTCACCGAACACGGCTTCATCCGGGTGCACAAATCACACCTGATCAATATCCGGTATGTGGAGAACTACCTGGGCAAGGGGAGCGTGCGCATGCAGGATAAAACCGAAATCCTGGTGGCGCGCCGCAGAAAAGAAGAAGTAAAAACAGCTTTAATGGGCAAATAAACCTATGTGAATTGAACAGGTCGTTGTACATATCAGCCTTGTACATATTGATCCTATCGGGATGCGGGGACCTGATCGGCCAAAAACCGGATTTTCGGAAAATCATCATTAAAGAGGCAGGCGGCGTTTCCATGGCCGAGGTGTTCAGCATCACCGAAGACAAGAAAGGGTTTATCTGGATGTCCAATTATTACGGCTTGATGAAGTACGACGGCACCTCCGTCAGAATATTTTCCAATTCGCCCATCGATACCCAAAGCATTACCTTCGGCGGGTTGAATTACCTGAAAAACAGCCGGGATAACGGCATATGGGTCGGCAGCCTCAACGGAGGTGTGAGTTTTTTTGACCTGAACACGGAAACGGCCGTCAATTATTTAAATGACCCGGACGACCCCGCTTCACTGAGCAGCAATCAGGTGACCGTACCGTTCGAAGACCCCGATGGCAGACTATGGGTAGGCGCCTCCGATTTTACCCTCAACCTGCTGGATCGGGCGAAAGGGACATTCAGGCGCTACCGGCCCGCCCTGCCGCCCGGGATCTCCTTATCCGCATCCGAACCGGGCACACTCGGCGAGATCATTCAGGACCCCCTTGATCCGGACCTGCTCTGGCTGGGCTCCAAAACCGGCCTATTTTCCTTCCGCAAATCGACCGGCAGTTTCACCTATTTCCCCTATCCGCAGCAAAGGGTGTTCGAAACCTGGTACCGGGATTACCCCATCGAACTGCTGGTAACCCCCGATCGGAAAATCTGGATCGGCAGCTACAATACGGGGCTGTTACAATTCAATCCGTCAGATCATTCCTGGCATTCCTGGCGCAATCAAAACAGCGCTTTCGAAGACGCCATTGCCAATTCCATCATTGAAATCATTGACGCAGGAGATAATCTGCTGCTCATCACCGTCCGCACCGGCGAACTTTGGTGGTTTGACCGGAAAACCGGTGCGCTGGAAGCAGAGAACCTCCAACCCGGCGTGAAAGGCCTGGCGCCTGCCATTTACAGCGCACTCAAACGGCCGGACGGCGATATATGGCTAGGGCGGGGAACGGATATTGTGATCCTGACCCAAAAACCGCCGGCCATTCCCACCATCAGTTTACCGCGCAAAAACCCGAACCTGACCAGCAACAACTGGATGCGCGCTTCACTGCTTTCGCCGGACAACACCCGGCTGTACCTGGGGACTTTGCACGGGGACGGCCTGCTGATCTGGGATCTTGAAAAGGACGAGTTTTCGGCCGTTCGGTACAATCCCGACAGGAATGTCCAGGATATTTTCATGGATGACCTGTTCATGGATGAAACAGGCAGGATCTGGATCGGTTCTGCCGCCGGCCTGTTGTTCTGGGACCCCGGCGCCGAACGGATCAAACCGGCAACCCTTTTATACCCGGCGTTAAAGCGCCTGTCCAACTCTCACCTGACCGCCGTCTGCATCGCAGCGGGCCGCATATGGATGGGTACCGAGCACAACGGACTTTTTACCCTGAGCCTGGAGCGTGCCGAATTGGAAGTAGTCCAGGAACCTTTTTTAAGGGAAGTGACGGTCAATAAGATCGCTGAGGGCCCCGACGGCAGGATCTGGATCGGCTGCAACCGCGGATTAAGTTTTTTTGACCAGGCATCATCGCGCTATACCTGTTTCGGGAAGTCACCCCGCAAGAAAGCAGGCCTCAGCAATGCTCAGGTGAATGATTTTGAGTGGGATGAAAAGGGCGGCATGTGGATTGCTACGCTGGGCGGCGGCCTCAATTTTCTCCCGCCTGTTCCGGCAAAAGACGAGCCCATTTTCCAGTATTTCATGAACGACGGAACGCCCGGATGCAATAATATCTTTCAGATACAGATCCACCCTAACGGACAAATCTGGCTCGGCAACGACAGCGGTCTGAGCATGTTGGATCCCCAAACCGGGATTTTCATCAATTACGACAAGCGCGACGGGCTGTTTGCCAAGATCGGGTCGCTTCAGGTATTACCCGACGGCGATATCCTCAGCGGCGGAAACATGGGGTTTCACCTGTTCAATCCAGATTCATTGCTGCGGTCGGAATCCGCCCCGGTTCCGTACATCAAAAACTTCAAGGTTTTCGACCGGAATTTCCAGCTGAAGGACAGCATAATCCTGGCGCCGGGGCAAAACCATTTTTCACTGGAACTGGGCGCCCTGAATTTCAACCTGAATGCCCGGAACACCTATATGTACAGGCTTAAAGGCCATGACCCCGGTTGGGTCTTTTCCGGCGACCGGAATTATGTAGCCTATACCAACCTGAAGCCCGGGCCTTACCGGTTCGAATTGAAGGCCGCCAACCGGCACAATGCGTGGTCGGACAAAGTTGCCGGGGTAGATATTTATATCCGTCCGCATTTCTGGGAAGCGGATTGGTTCAGGATGCTGGTAGCGATCGGCCTTGCGCTCCTCGGATGGGGCTTCAGTACTTACAGTCGCTTCAAACGTCGCGAAAAACAGGCCCAGCAGCTCATCGATTATTACGCCAATTCGTCGTATAACTTTTCAACCGAAGAGGATATCCTGTGGGACCTGGCGAGCAACTACATTTCCAGGCTCCATTTTGAGGATTGTGTCGTTTATCTGCTGGATGAAAAGCGGCAGTTACTGGTGCAAAAAGCGGCTTTCGGCCCCAAAAACCCCAAAGCAAACGAGATCTACCAGCCTATCGAAATCCCGGTGGGTGAAGGAATTGTCGGTTCGGTGGCGGTTTCCGGGGAAGGCGTGATCGTGCAGGATATCCGTAAGGATCCGAGATACATTCCCGATCAGTTTGCCGGAAGGTCCGAGATTGCAGTCCCCATCATCCAGGATGAAAAGGTGATCGGCATCATTGACGCGGAGCATTCCGAGGCCGGTTTTTTCAAGCCTTACCATTTTCAGCTCTTGTCCACCCTGGCAGCCCTGTGCGCCAACAAACTGGCCGCCGCCAGGGCCGGAGTCGCCATTGCCGAGAAAGAAACCCAATTGCTGGAGTTGGATAAGCACCTGGCCGAAACCCAACTGATCGCCCTGCGGGCCCAGATGAACCCCCATTTTCTCTTCAATTGCCTGAATTCCATCAATTGGTATATCGTCAAAAACAAACCGAGGGAAGCCTCCCGGTACCTGACCAAATTTTCCCGCCTGATCCGCCTGATCCTGGATCATTCCAAGGCGCGGCAGATCACGCTGGAAAAGGAACTGGAAGCCCTCAAGTTGTATATCGAAATTGAAGCCATGCGGTTTGACGAAAAATTCGAATTTCAATTGGAGGTCGACGATCAACTCGACCCGGAAGAGATCAATATCCCGCCGCTCATCTTCCAGCCTTATGTAGAGAACGCCATCTGGCACGGGCTGATGCAGGCCACCTATCCGGGCCGCCTGCTGATCCGGCTCAGGCCGAACGGGCGTTTTCTGGAATGCATCATCGAAGACAACGGCATCGGCCGTCAGGCCGCAAGAACATTGCAGCAGCAGTCCCTGGCGACAAAAACCTCGCAGGGCATGAGTATAACCGCCAAGCGCATTTTATTGCACCAACAACAAGCCGGCTCAGAAACGCCGGTGGAAATCATCGACCTGTACGACGAAGCCGGGCATCCCGCCGGAACAAGCGTGCGTTTAAACCTGCCAATATGAAATCCAATGAACAATTAAAGACGCTTCTGGTGGACGACGAAAAAAGAAGCCTCGAAACCATGCAGTGGCTGCTGGAAGAATGTTGCCCCGATGTAGAGATCATCGGCATGTGCGAATCCGCCTTGAAAGCCATCGAATTCATCAACCAACACCAACCCGATCTGCTCATCCTCGACATCGCCATGCCGGTCATGAACGGCTTTGACCTGATCACCCGGCTTTTCCCCCTACCCTTTTCCGTCCTTTTTGTAACCGCCCACAACGGACCCATCGTCCGCATCCTCAGGAAAACCGGCATCCCCTACCTCCTCAAACCCGTCGACGACGAAGAACTCTCCGCCATGATCGACCGCATCTGCCAGGACCGACCGCTCATCACCGGGGAGCAACTCGCCGCCTTGAGCATGGGGATTGATAGTTGACTGCAGCGACGTAAAATTTTACGTCGCACAAGGAATGACCATTAAGGATACCTGTGGGCAGTATTCAGTCTTTCAGTTGGCAGTTGGCAGTCGCCAGCATCAAGCATCAAGCATCACTCCACCCATTCCCCCACAAACAAATTGGTATCGTGCGTACCGCCGTTGTGCCGGTTAGAGGAGAAAACCATCTTTTTCCCATCGGGAGAGAACATGGCAAAAGAGTCGAATACCGAATCGTAGGTGATCTGTTCAAGGCCGGTTCCGTCCAGGTTGATGGCAAACAGGTTGAATTTCGGCCGGCCGCCTTCTTCGCTGTGGTGATTGGAAGAGAAAACGATCTTGTTACCGGAGGGCGTGAAATAGGGCGCCCAATTGGCTTTACCGAGGTGAGTAACCTGCCGCATATCGCTGCCGTCAACATTGGCGACAAAGATCTCCATATTGGTCGGCTGAACCATTTGTCTGGACAAAAGGTCTTTGTAAACCGCCACGTCTTCCGGCGATTTCGGCCGGGACGCGCGCCAGACGAGCTTGGTTCCGTCCGGAGAGAAGAAGGCGCCGCCGTCGTAGCCCAGTTCGTTCGTTATCTGTCTGACATTGGAACCGTCGGTATCCATGGTGTACAGCTCCAGGTCGCCGGAGCGGTCGGAGGTGAAGACGATCTTCGTCCCGTCTGGTGAAAGGGTTGCTTCAGCGTCATAACCCGGCGAGTTGGTCAGCCGGTTTAGGATGTTCCCCTTGAGGTCGGCAACAAAAATGTCGAACGAATTGAATACCGGCCAGACATATTTGCCCTCCAGGGTGCGCGGAGCTGCCGGACAGGTATCCGCCGACAGATGGGTTGAGGCGTACAGGATCGAGGTATCGCCGGGCATGAAAAAAGCGCAGGTCGTCCGGCCTTTTCCGGTACTGATCATCTGGGGCCGGTCGCCTGTGTATCCTGAAATCGGCATATAAAAAATCTGATCGCACGGAATGTTCCATTCGGGATTCGTTGCCTGAAAGGACAGCATCTGACCGTTAAAACTGAAATAGGCTTCGGCATTGTCCCCGCCGAAAGTCAGTTGTTTCAGGTTTTTCAAATGGGCTTCCTGTTCGTACCGAAGGGTGTCGGCAGGCGGTGTTTCCGTTTCCGCTTCTTTGGCAGAGGGTTGGCAAGCTGTTGCCGCCAGGAGCAATAAAAATAATCCCGAATATTTCATACCATTGTAATTTGGGGCAAAAATAAACGCTGAATCCAATTAAAGGACGCTGATTCAACGCCAAAGCGATAAATATTACTTTTTGATGACGTTTACGATTACAGTGATCAGTTGTCAGTGATCAGTTGTCAGTGATCAGTTGTCAGTCGGGGTGGGGCGGCATTCCGGTAGCTGAGCGAAGCCGAAGCTACAACGGACGCCCAACCATAAAACCATAAAACAATCCAACCATAAACCTATAAACCCCCACTTTTAGCACACTCGCGTCAAAATTGCCGGATTGCCCATGTTTTTTTGAACCTCCACACAACGCAAGCCCGCTTTTATTCGTATTATTGCAGGATCCTTAGCGGCTTATCACCTTATCCCGGATCCCCGTTCTGAAAAACCCTGAACCAAAAATATCATTAACAATGACCGCTACCTGTTTTTCGCGCTTGTTCACAGCCGCACTTTTACTGTCTGCTCCCTTTCTTTCGGCCCAGGTGCCGACCATCCAGGATTGCCTGGGCGCCATTCCGGTATGCCAGGAGGTCTATACCGAATCGCAATCGCCCACCGGCGACGGCAACTATCACAACGAGATCAATACGGCCATCAGTTGTACCGACGGCGAGATCAGCTCCATCTGGTATACGTTTACCGTCCAGGAAAACGGATTCCTCGGCTTTATCCTCACGCCCAACAACCCCAATGACGATTACGACTGGGCGCTGTTCGACATCACCAACGCCACCTGCAGCCAGATCAAAACCAACCCCAACCTGCTCGTCAGCTGCAATGCGGCAGGCGGCGGCAATTGCAACGGCATCACCGGCGCTACCGGCGGCACCAATTTCGATATCCAGGGCGCCGGATGCAACAACTTTCCGCCCAGCATCGGAGCCGGTTATACCCCGTTCAACGACCGCGTCCCCATGCAGGCCGGGCGCACCTACGTCCTGATGGTGTCCAACTGGACCCAATCGCCCAACGGCTATAAGATCGACTTCAGCCCCTCGACAGGCCTCGGGATCATCGACCAGACCCGCCCCCAGGTGGCCGCCGTCGAACCGCCCGATCAGTGCGGCGAATTCAAGATCCATATCGAATTCAGCGAGAATATCCAGTGTAATACCATCGCCAACAGCAACTTCCGGCTGACCGGCCCCGGCGGCCCCTATACCCTGACCGTAGCCAACAGCGTGTGCAACGCCGGCGGTGATTATGCCCGCGAAATGGACCTCATCATCGACCCGCCGCCCGCCGACCTCGGCGATTACCTCTTCGAAGTGGTGAGCAACGAATCGGACCAGTTGCTGGACCTCTGCGGCAACCCCTCCCATGTGCTGTCCTATAATTTCACCGTGGATTATCCGCCCTACATCAATGTTGAACTGGGCGGCGACACCTCCCTGCTTTGTGTCGGCCAATCCCTGCAGCTGGATGCCACCAACCCGCTGGCCACCTATTCCTGGCAGGACGGCTCAACCGGACCGACCTACAATGTCACTACGCCCGGCACCTATAAAGTGACCGTGGTAAACGGTTGCGGTACGCGCACCGACCAGATCCAGATCTCCTACATCAATCAGCCGCCGACGGTCAGTTTCGGGCCCGACCAGACCCTGTGCCCCGGCCAGACCATTACCCTCGACGCCACCAATCCCTTCGGAGTTTACCAATGGCAGAACGGCGCTTCCACGCCGACATTTACCGTCAATGGTCCGGGTGTTTATTCGGTCCAGGTGACCAATGCCTGCGGTTTGGATACGGACGAGATCACCGTGGATTATATCGAACCGATCAGCCTGGAGCTCGGCGCCGATCAGGTCTTGTGCAAAGGCACAGATGTGACCTTCAACGTCACGCAAGCTGACGGCCTGACCTACAAATGGCAGGACGGCAGTACCAATCCCATTTACAACGTGACCGAAAGCGGGGCGTACAGCGTCACCGTAACCACCCAATGCGAAACCAAAACCGACCAGGTCAACATCACTTTCATTGAAGATCCGGTGGTGGAACTCGGCCCCGATCAGACCATCTGCGAAGGGGAATCCATCACGCTGGACATTACCATTCCGGGCGCCGGCTACAACTGGTCGGACGGATCAACCGCCCCTGCCCGCCAGATCGACCAATCCGGTGAATATGCGGTGACGGTCACCACGGCCTGCAATCAGCTCACCGACCGTATGCGCCTGACCGTCATCGACTCCATCCATACGGAATTGGGCCGCGATACGTTTATCTGCGGAGGGGAAGTGATCGTATTGGATGCATCGGCCGGCACACAGGCAACCTACCAATGGTCGACCGGTGAAACCAAGCCGACGCTCACCGTCCGGGAACCGGGGGTGTACAGCGTCAACGTGGCCAATGATTGCCAGGCCGTCACTGACCGGATCGAGGTCAAGGAATGCGAGGTCTGCACCTTGTTCCTGCCCAATGGTTTTTCACCCAACGGCGACGGCATCAACGACCTGTTCAAACCCGGTTACGAGTGCCAGATCCTGGACTACCAGCTCAAGATCTTCGACCGCTGGGGCGCTCTGCTTTTCGAAACTTCGGACATAGAACAGGGTTGGAACGGAAAAAAAGCCGGAGATTTGCTGGCTCCCGGCGTATACGTCTGGTGGATCGATTATACCGTCATGGAAAACGGCAAACCCAGGAAAGACCGGATCACCGGGGATGTGGCGCTGTTAAAATGATAAAATTGATTCGCCGCGCCGCGGTGTGGTCGATTGATTCCTCCGGCCGCCGTAGCCACAGCGGAGGTGGCGATTGATTCGGTTTTGGATAAACGCCTTTTGGTCAGTCCAATCGAAACATTCGGATTAATCGGCCAAATCGGATTAATTGAGTTCGAGTTTTTGTCAAGATGAAAAGAAGTCCAAAGATACAATCGCTGTTGCAACTGCTCCTTTTCGCAGGCATCGTCGTTTTTATCAACATACTGGCGAATGCGCGGATCGGCAATACCTCCCTGTACGGCTCGCTCGACCTGACGGAAGAAGGCAAGTTCACGCTGACCAAAAATACCAAACAGATCCTGGACAGCCTCGACAAGGTGATCTTTGTAAAAGTCCTGCTCGACGGCGAATTTCCGGCCGGCTTCAAACGCCTTCAGCGGGAAACCCGCGAACTCCTCGAAGATTTCAAAGCCAGGTCGCCACTCGTGGAATACGTTTTTTCCGACCCGAACGCGGGCAGTATCGACGAGATCAACGCGCGCAGGAAACAGCTGAAAGACGACTACGGCATGAACCCCGTGCAGTTCAACGTCGGTACCAAATCGGGTACGAGCCGCCAGCTGATCTACCCTTACGCGATCATTTCCATGGGCGAACGGGACCTGACCATCAACCTGCTGGAAAATGAGATCCCGGGCGTCCTGCCGGATGAGACCATCAACACGTCGGTGGCACTGCTGGAATATAAGTTTGCCAATGCCATCCAGAAACTGATGCAATCGCCGGCCGAAAAACCGGCTATCCTGTTCACGGCCGGCCACGGCGAATTGTCTGAACTGGAAACGGCCGACCTGGAAAACGATCTCAGGCAGTATTACAACACGGGGCGGGTTGTGCTCGACAGCGTCCCCGTTCTCCCCGATCAGGTGGAAGTACTGGTGGTCGCCAAACCGCACGATGCCTTCTCAGATAAAGATAAGTTCAAGATCGACCAGTACATCATGGGCGGCGGAAAAGTCCTCTGGCTGATCGACCGGATCGGGGTGGACCTCGACAGCTTGAGCGGTCGCCGGGAGTTCTACCCGAAGCCGAACGACCTGGCACTCGACGACCAGCTGTTCAAATACGGCATCCGGATGAAGGACGAACTGGTGCTGGATATGCAGTGCTCCGTTATTCCGCTCACTTCGGGTTCGATCGGCAATGCCCCGAAACTGGATTATTTCCCGTACCCATATCACCTGGTGGTCTCTCCGAGGGTAGACCATCCCATTGTCAAGGGATTGGGCATGGTGAACCTGCTGTATCCCAGCCCGATCGATACCGAAAATTCACCGCCGCCGGGTATTGACCGGACGGTGTTGCTGACCTCTTCCGACAAGACCCTGTTCCAGTTGCTGCCGGTCGGCCTGGATTTCAATTTCCAGCGATACGGATTGGATGATACCAAGTTCGACAAGCCGCCGCAGCCGCTGGCCGTTTTGATGGAAGGGGAATTCCCTTCCTTTTTTGCAAACCGGGTGGAAGAGAGCTTCCTGGAGGTGTATAAGAAGATAGGCGCACAATTCAGGGAAAAAAGCGACCCAACGCGCATGATCCTGGTTGCCGACGGCGATGTGGCCCGCAATCCGGTCGACTGGCGGGAAGGACGTTTCGGCAAGCTGGGATTCAACCGGTTTGAATTTGAAGGCAAGGGCTACCTGTTTGCGAACAAGGATTTCCTCATCAATGCCATAGAATACCTCATCAACAGCCACGGGGTCATCGAGGCCCGTTCGAAGGAGGTCAAGCTGCGCTTGCTGGACACCTCCGCGGCTGAACGAAACGCCGGACTGTGGCGTTTGGTAAATATCGGCCTTCCGCTGGTCTTGCTGGGCCTTTTCGGGGTTCTGTACAATTTTATCCGTCGCCGGCGGTTTGCGACCAACCCTTCAGACAGGACATGAAAAAAACGCTCTTTTTACTGCTTGCCTTCATCTTGCTGGGCATTGCTGCAATATGGTATATATCGGCCAAACCCGATAATATGAGCCGCCTGGCCTCCGAACGGACCTTTGCCGTTCCGGATACCGCTTCCATTTACAAGATCTTCATTGCCGATCGCTATGGGGTAAATACCCTGTTGGAACGCAAGAACGGCTACTGGCAGTTCGACGGCAAATACCGCGCCCGCAAGAATGCCATGGATAATCTGCTCGATGCCATCCGACGGGTAGAAATGAAATTTCAGCCACCTGCCCCCATGTCCAGGAACATCATCAACAGCCTGGCCACCGACGGGCTCAAGGTCGAGATCTATGACAAACAGGACAAAATGGTCATGTCGTATTATATCGGCGGGTCTACCTCCGACGAACGCGGGACCTTCATCCTCCGCGACGGGTTCGAACAGCCCTACGTGGCCCACCTGCCGGGTTGGGAGGGAAACCTGCGGTTCAGGTACAACCTCGCCGGCGACGAATGGCGCGACCGGGCTGTGTTTTCGACCCAACTGGAAGACATCCAGGCCCTGTCGGTAGAATACCCCCTGCAACGCGACAAATCCTTCCGGATCGAACGCAAAGGCGACGAATTTGCACTGTATCCATTTTATGAGATCACGCCGCAGATCGCCAGGCCGCTGCGGGACGGAGCCATCGAAGCCTATCTCATCGGGTTTGCCCATCTTTCCGCGGAGACCTACCAGAACAAGAACCCCAACCGGGATTCGCTGGACAAGATGATCCCTTTCTGCGAGATCATGCTGACGGACACGAAGGGCAATACCCGGTCAGCCCGGTTTTATCCCCGCGATCCGACGATCGTTGAGAACGCCACGACCGGCAAACGTGAAGAAGTGGTGGAACGGTTCAACTGCCTGTCCAGTACCGGCGATTTCATGGTGGTGCAGAACGTGCTGCTCAAAAAAGTGCTGTGGGCCTATGAGTACTTCTTCCAGAACTGAGCCGAAACTGTCTGTTGTCATCTGCACCTACAACCGCAGCGACCTGCTGAAGTTGTGCCTGGAATCGTTGACCCGGCAAACGGCGCCGACGGACCAGTTTGAGGTATTGGTCGTCGACAACAACTCTCCGGATGACACGGCTGAGGTCGCCAAAAGTTTTCAGGGCAAAACCGGGGTTGAATTCCGCTACTGCCTGGAAAAGCAGGTGGGATTGAGCTTTGCCCGCAATACGGGATACCGGGAAGCGCGCGCGCCCTGGATCGCCTACCTCGACGACGACGCCAAGGCCCGCCCCGATTTTGTGGAGCGCGCCGTCTGGATGACCGAAAACACGGATTATCCCTTCTTCGGCGGCCTCGATATTCCGTGGTATCCGTTCGGCAAACCGGCCTGGTACCAGGACCGCTACGCCAGCAGCCGCTACCGCCACAAGACCATCGCCACGCTTACCGGCGACGAACACGCCTTCGGCTGCGTGATGGTGATGCGCAAGGATATCCTGGAGCGGTTCAACGGCTTCAATACCGGGATCGGCATGCGCGGCAATTTGGTGGGTTACAACGAGGAGACGGAGCTCCAGAACCGCCTTCGCGCCGAGGGTCTGCTGATCGGCTACGACCCTGACCTCGTGATCGACCATGCCGTGGCCCCGCACAAGCTCAGGATCGACTGGTTCTTCCAATCCGCCTTTGCGCACGGCCGCGACAAGATCCGCAGCGGCATGACCGGATCCGGCGGGTTTCACCTCTTTCTGATCGCCGTCACCGGCCTGGCGCTTACCTTTGTCGACCTGGTGAAGAATTCCTTCAAACTGGCTTTTTCCAAAAATTATTACATCGAGAACTGGCTCATCGATACCTTCAGGAAGGCGGCCAAGCGGGTGGGAATGGTGTATACGGGGTTGGTGGAGGGGAGATGAGGAAAAGAGAGAGGGGGAGACCAGTCAATAGTCGTCAACGAAAGGGCCTGTTCATTTGCCGAAGAGATTTTACCCATAAAAGACGGATCTGGTCCGCCGCTATTCGAAATGGACTTAATTTCCGCAATATGCTGATGCAGTGACAGGTCGGGTTCAATTTTACTTTCGGCCTTTACAGCATGTTCGTCGCTTAGAGCCTATCCGGAAACCGTTTTTGAAGCCGAAAAAGAGAGGTTTTGAGCTTGGGCAAGGCGTGAGGAGGGAGCATAGCCTAAGCTACGTGACAGACGAACAACGAAGCCTTAGCTCAAAAGATCCTTTTTCCAGGCCAAAGGATGGTTTCCGGATAGGCTCTTAATTGAAACGAATTGAAAAAAGTCAGGACGACATCATTTTGTCCGGAAAATGGAGCGCTTACTTCATAAATGATCCAGGTCTCTGGTCTTGCGAAAAAATTTAACGGCCTCCTGCGACCTGGGTGCATCCTGTCCGGAACCACTCCCCCAACGTTACTTCTGAAGAGTAACAACTGCAAATCCTTCTATTAACATAGGTTTTACTCAATATATTGAGTAAATTTGCTCAATTTATTGAGTAAAATATGAAAAAATACTATCGCAGTCAATATTTTTTGTTGCAACAACGGATTGCCGAGCCCCGTCGCTTTATTCAGGTTTTGGCCGGCCCAAGGCAGGTGGGCAAAACGACTATCGCGCTGCAATTGGTGGAGACAACAAGTCTTCCACACCATTTTGCAGCGGCAGACGGCGCTCTGCCTTCGGATAACATCTGGTTGGAACAGCAATGGGAAACAGCAAGATTGAAATGGAAACAATCCGGAGCGGATTCATTCCTGTTGGTTATCGATGAAATTCAGAAAATCGAAAATTGGAGCGAAATGGTCAAGGCCCAATGGGATACCGATACCAGAAACCGCATCCCGATAAAAATTCTGATTTTGGGATCTTCCAGGCTTTTGCTGCAACAGGGTTTAACCGAGTCGCTGGCCGGGCGTTTCGAAATTACGCATGTCCCGCATTGGTCCTATCAAGAGATGAAAGCCGCCTTCGGTGTGACCGTGGATCAGTTTATCTGGTTTGGCGGTTATCCCGGGGCCACAGACTTGATTTCAAATGAGTCGAGGTGGAAACAATACATCGCAAATGCTCTGGTAGAAACCAGTATTTCGAAAGACATCCTGATGCTGACCCGAGTGGACAAACCGGCACTAATGCGGCGATTGTTTGATTTGGGATGCGCCTATTCCGGCCAAATCTTATCTTATAACAAAATGCTCGGGCAGCTTCTGGATGCCGGGAATACCACCACGCTTTCCCACTATCTCCAATTGTTGGGAACCGCAGGGTTGTTGACAGGATTGGAAAAATTTGCCCCCAACAAAATCAGCCAGAGATCGTCCAGTCCCAAACTCATGCCATATAACACGGCGCTTGTCAGCGCACAGATGGCCGAGTCTTTCGAACAAGCCGCTGCCAAACCTGATCTGTGGGGAAGAATGGTAGAATCCGCAATAGGCGCCCATCTCCTTAATTTCGCCCTGACGGAAAATTTTGACGTACTTTATTGGTCCGACGGCAATGCGGAAATTGATTTTGTTTTGCGAAACAAGAACCAGGTCCTGGGCATTGAGGTCAAAAGCGGAAATATTCAAAAATCAGCAGGGACCAAAATATTCAAACAGCGATTTCCTGAAGCAAGGGTACTCCTCGTCGGTCAAACGGGCATTCAGGTTGAAGAGTTTCTGGACATGAATCCGGTGGAGGTCTTTTAGTGATCGTTTTTTGATTGCAACCATCGGGGAGCCAGAAGTTTCTACCGTAAAAACGCCTCCTCGAACACCCTTTCATTTCCCAGCGCATCCCGTACCACCAGCCGCAGATTGTGCTTGCCCGAAGGCAGGTTCCCCGAAAAAGTATGCGTGATCCGGTCCCGTTTGGCGTCGTATTCCATCAGCACCCATTGGCCGTCGATGGTGGCGTGGAAATCCAGGCCGGGTACGTTGCCGGCGGTGGGATAATTGTCGTCGATGCGGAAGCTCATGCTGCCCGACCTGCGCATGTCGTATTTGAAATTCACGGGGCGGATGGTGGGGGGCGTCAGGTCGGTCATGATGCAATAATCCCCCAAGGAGCGGGCCGTTGATTCCAGAAAGCCTTTTTCGTTCCACTTGCCGCCGCAGTTCAGCACGTAATTGCCGGAACCGCAATAGGCGATGAAAGCCTTATCCCGGAGATTTTCGGGCAAGGTGGTCGCCCGGATGGCGATGTCGAAATACCGGTTGACGGGCACCGACGCATCGTGGATGTGGTGGACCGAGGAGTAAATATTGTCGGAATGATCGGTGGAAAAGGCGTATTCCATATAGAGGTCCTGGTACAGGGTACTGTCCGGGAAATAGAGGTGCACCGACGGGTTGTCGATAATGCTGGCCTCGTCGTAGGGCAGAAAATAGTTGTAGTTTTTCTCCGGACGGACGGGCGGGTTCCCCTTTTGGCGGACCCAGAATTCCAGGGTGGAGGCATTCCCGTCGGCATCTTTGGCTATCATCTTCATTTTGACGGCTTTGTTCCGGGACAACGCCACTACCCCGTTGTTCTTTTCATGGCGGTAAATGGACAGGTGATTCCCCGGCAGGGCGTAGCAGCGGTTGAAATAGGCCCGATCCTCGCGGTAGGCATCGTAGTCGAGGTGGGCGTTGAGGTACCGGGTTTCGTCAAAGGAGAATTTGTCGAGGGTGAAGTTGTAGATCAGGCTGTCGTCCTTGAACACGTCCAGGGAATAGATCCCGTTCCAGTTGCTGACATAGTTCATATGGTCGTATACCTTGAGGGCAAAGCCGACCCGGTCGGAAGGGGCCAGCAGCGTATCGCTTTTGATGCCGTACCCGCTCCCCTTTCGGATCAGGGAAAAGAGTTTTTCGCCCAGGTCTTCGCGGCGGTCGTTGAGCCAGTACATTTTGAGCTGGTGCATGCGCGGCGGCTGGCTGTCGGTCACATCCATGCCGAACAGCAGCGGATTGAGCGGTATTTCCGATTCGGTTTCCCGGATCTCGAAATGGAGGTGCGGCCCCTGAGAGCCCCCGGTATTGCCCATTTCGGCGATCAGATCACCCTGATAGACCGGAAACTGATCCGCCCGGGGAAACAGCTCCACCTCGAATTTTTCATCCGCCCGCTGGTGGCTCAGGACAAATTCCCGGATTTCCGGAATAAAGACATTCAGGTGGGCGTAGCAGGTGGAATAGCCGTTGGGGTGCGTGATCTGCAGGAAATTGCCGTACCCCGACGCATCCACTTTGATGCGGGAAATGTACCCGTCGGCGGCGGCATAAACCGGCACCCCGATCCCTCCTTTGATATCGATCCCGCTGTGGAAATGGTTTGGCCGGAGCTCGCCGAAGGTGCCGGCCAGCAGCAGTGGCCCTTTGATGGGCGAATGGAAATAGTCGCGCGGATAATGCGGTTCGCTATCCGGGAAAAAAGCCAACAGGAAGAGGGCGCTGACCAGCAGCAACAGCACGGGTGGTTTGCCGGCAATCATGGGTCGTCGTACTTGTTTTGGGGTAAATATAGGGTATTTTTTGAAGACGGTAGACAGGGGACAGCAGAACGTGCGGAAGGATTGCTAAGCGAGCCTGGCCCCAAGGACAGGCCGATTGGTAAGCCGGACCGGAAGGATTACCCGTTGGTTTCTTTACTTCAACAATCCTATATCATCAATCATCATTCATCAATCAAAACCTCGTTCGCAAGAGGCTCCGCCTCGATGCGGCTACCCCCAAGTCTCCGCCGACTCGATGTGGCTACTGCCCAAGTCTCCGACTTGCGTGGGGCGCCATCTTCAGGCTTCTCAATCCCTGCGGGCTTAAGAATCCGGTTGCAAATTGAAATTTTACCAAAAATCTCTACCTTGCATTTCTGAATTCGCACTAAACCAACCCAACCACCTATGGCCGACCCGCAAAGAGGCATCTACTCCTGAAGAGAAGGAAGCTCCGCCGGACCCACCGGCCGGAATTACCTGTTGGGTATCGGCATCAACGATTACCAGCACTGCACCAAGCTCAACAACGCCGTCAGTGATGTGGAAGCCTTCATCGAACTGATGGTGCGGCGGTTCAAATTTGAAGCGTCCGATATCACCTTTATTAAAGACCTGGAGGCCACAAAAAAACGCATCGAGCGGGAATTCATCCGCCTGGCCAGGACCGTCAAACCCCAGGATAACCTCGTCATTTACTTCAGCGGTCACGGCCGGTACGATCCGGACCTGGGCGGTAACTGGGTGCCCGTCGAAGCCGGCGCCGGCGATGACGACTGGACGGATTACCTGTCCAATGATTTTGTCAAAAGCTACCTCAGCCGGATCAATAGCTTTCACACCTTCCTGATCGCCGACTCCTGTTTTTCAGGCGCCCTGTTCATCGACAAGACAAAGGAAAAATTCTCCGGCGACCGCCGCGACGACGAACGAAGCCGATGGGGACTCACCAGCGGGAAAAAGGAAATTGTCAGCGACGGCAACCCCGGCGAACACAGCCCGTTTGCGGTTGCCCTCCTGGATGTACTCGAAAGAGCAGACCGCCCACCCGGGGTTATGCACATCTGCGACCTGGTGCTGGAAAAGGTGATCGCCAATTCCATGCAAAGCCCGATGGGTTCGCCCCTTGCCGTACAAGGGCACCAGGGCGGACAAATGGTTTTTTATCTGCGCGCGGATGAAGATGCAGACTGGGCTGCAATGCAGCTCACCCACGAAGGCTGCACACAATACCTCGTCCAGTACCCGGAGGGTAAATACAAGCTTAAGGCAGAAGCCATTGTGGCAAACGCCAAGGAAGAAGCGGCCTGGCAGAAAGCCGTTGCCGCCAACAACAAATTGGAGCTGTTGGATTTCGAGCGGCATTACCCGCAAAGCCCATACGTAACCACCGGGGAACTGGACTGCCGGATCGCCGACCTGGAAGACAAAGAACTCTGGGCCGAAGCCGTGCGCTCGAATACGCTCTCCGCTTACCGGGATTATAAGAACCGGATGAGCGCCGGGAAACACAGAAAAGAAGCCGACGAAGCCGTTGCAGCCATACTGAACAAGGAACAGGAAATCCGGGCCTGGCAAACGGCAAGCGCCGAGGCTACCGGAGTTGCCTACGAGAAATACCTCGAACAATATCCGGAAGGTGCGCATGCCGCCGAAGTGCGGGTGGCGCTTGACCGGATTAAAACCTCGGCGAAGGAGAAAGACCCGCCAAGGTCCAAACCGCCGGTTTCGAAAGAAAATCAAACTGAAACACCGCAAAAACATAAACGGCCGCCGCAAAATGATGACCGGGACCGCTTACTGAAAGATCTGGAAAACCGGAAGAAGCAACGCAAAAAGATTCCTTTCCTGGGGATAGCAGGGCATCCCGCCGCCTGGCTGGTCGGCTCCATCCTTGTCATCATCGGGGTTATTTGGACGGTATACCTTGTAATAAATCATAACCGTCAAACCCAATCTTCTCCAAATGTCATCCCTCAGGGATCGATCACCATTCCTGCCGACAGTATGGTTCTCATAAAGGGCGGTAACTTCCAGATGGGCAGCAATGACGGAGAAACTGATGAAAAACCGATTCATTCCGTCACCCTGAGCGATTTTTATATGGGCATCCACGAAGTGACGGTGGGAGAATTTGCCCGGTTTGCGGCCGCTACGGGGTATAAAACGGAGGCGGAAAAAAATAATGACCGTCGTAACTGGCGCCATGATACGCAGGGCAATTTTCGACCCGCTGCGGCATACAATCATCCTGTGATTTATGTCAGTTGGAATGACGCCGCTGCCTATTGCAACTGGCTGAGCGAACAACACGGTTACCGGCCGGTTTACGGGATCGGCGAAACCACCGTCACTGCCGACTGGACGGCTACCGGCTACCGGCTGCCCACCGAAGCGGAATGGGAATACGCCGCCCGCAGCCGGGGCGGCAGCGACAAATGGGCGGGTACTTCCTCTGAGGCCGGCCTGGCCTCCTTTGCCAATTATTGGGAAGACGGTAATAAGGGTAAAGACGGATACGAATATACTTCCTCCGTCGGTTCTTTTCGCCCCAACGGTTCCGGCCTGTACGATATGAGCGGCAACGTCTGGGAATGGTGTTGGGATTGGAAAGCAGCCTATCCTTCCTCTGTTCAAACCGACCCTCACGGCCCCGTTGGGGGCGCCTACCGGGTTATCCGGGGCGGTTCCTGGAACAACGTACCGGCCGACACGCGTTGCGCCGTTCGCTTCAACTTCAGCCCGGACGGCAGGAGCAGCATTATAGGCTTCCGGCTCTCCAGGGCGCTACGTTAGGTTGTAGCCTTTCCCTGCCCGGCGTAGCTTCAGCGCAGGCAGGGAGTCCGAGCCAGGCCCGATTGGACCGGTCAATTGGTAAGCCGTTTAACATTCCGATTGATGATATCCGATTTTGGATGTAAGCGTCCGTTGAAAACACATCCGCCCGTTGGTTTCTTTACTTCAACAATCCTATATCATCAATCATCATTCATCAATCAAAACCTCGTTCGCAAGAGGCTCCGCCTCGATGCGGCTACTGCCAAGTCTCCGACTTGCGTGGTCTTGCCGTCTTCAGGTTCTTCAATCCTTTCAGGCTTCTCAATCCCTGCCTGCCGGTGGCAGGCCTGTAGGCTTAAGAATCCAGAAAATAAATTTTTCGTGTTTATTGAAATTTTTTTAAACAAAATGTGCATCTTATGAAAAAATAACACTATTTTTGGAACTCTATTGAAACACTTGGTGTTAAATTGACACTATTCCCGGCAGCAATCGTCGAAGCATACGCGCAGTTCGCCGATTCCTGGCAACCATCCGGCTATTTTACGGTTATCCTTTCATCCCGTGTAGGTTAACTTCACTACCTTCGCGCCGCCAAAACGGCGCGCCCCAAACAGGCCGTTTTGACAAACCCCTGAATTTGAAAAACGCATTAAACAATTGGAAACATCCATGAGACTGAATATCATCTTCACCCTGATTGTTTTCGCCTGCAGCAGCCCCGCCTTCGGGCAAACCGTACACGAACTCAGTCTGGAACAAGCCGTCAACCTGGCGCTCCAAAATGCCGAAGACCTGAAAAACCTGCGATTGGACGAGCAGATCCAGGTGCTCAACAACAAAGAGGTCACCGGCGCCACCTATCCCCAGATCACGGCCTCCGGCCAGGGTTCCTACTACACCAACCTGCCGCAGATCCAGTTTCCCAACTCCAACTACCCGATCTATCAGGTCCTGCAGGACGAAGGGGTCAAGGACGGCAGCGGAAATCCCATCTCCACCAACAGCGCCACCACCAGTTCGCAAGCCATCAGCTTTGTGGCCCCGCTGAACTTTCAATTCGGGCTCGCCGTCAACCAGCTCCTTTTCCAGCCGGATATCTTCATCGCGCTGAAAGCCAAGGAAACGGTCCTGCAATTTGCCCGCGATAATATTGCGGTTTCCGAAAACGCAGTGCGGGAAAACGTGCAGAAGGCCTACTACTCCGTCCTGATCGCACAGGAGCAAAAGCGGATCATGGAAGAAACGTCGCAACGGCTCGACCAGCTCAGCAACGAAATGACCCAAATGTTCAAAAGCGGTTTCGCCGAAAAACTGGACATCGACAAGCTGGCCGTCAGCCGGAACAACACGCAAACGGCCATCAACCAGATGACTAATGCCATCAAGATCAGCGAAGACCTGCTCAAAAACACGATCGGCATACCCGTTTCCGATGAGATCCGCCTCACCGAAACCCTCCAACCCGATGAGCTGAAAGGGCTCCTCGTAGTGGAGAATACCGGCTTCGATTATAACCTGCGCAGTGAGATCGCCCTGCTGAACACCGCCAGAAAACTGCAGGAACTTGACCTGCAACGGCAGCAATCCTCCATCCTGCCGACAGTGGCCGCATTCTACCAGCTTCAACGGGCCGGCCAGCGCAACCCCGATTTCGCACCTCCGGGCGGCAGCCCCTGGTTCTGGTACACTACCGGCCTGATCGGCATCAGCATCAACCAGCCGATATTCGACGGATTCCAGCGCAAGAACAAGATCGGACAAGCCCGGTTGAAGGTCATCAAGGTCGACAACCAGCTCGGCCAACTGAAACGAGCCATCGACATGGAACAGGATGTGGCCAGGAACTCCCTGCGCAATGCCCTGCTCAACCTCGAGGTGCAGCAAAGGAATACCGACCTGGCCCGCGAAGTATTCGAAACCACCAAGAAGAAATACGAAGCCGGCCTGGGGTCAAGCCTCGAACTGATCCAGACCGACACCGACCTGCAACGCGCACAAGGTTCCTATTTTCAGGCCTTGTACGACTGCTATATTGCCAGAATTGCCCTCAATAAATCATTGGGTAAATTATAACCGCTAATAAAAATTCAACCTTATACCATGAAAAACAGCCTAGGTGTATTCATCCTTCTCGCCCTCCTTATGTCCGGGTGCGGGAAAAATGAACCTTCCGCCGTTTCCGGCAACGAACTAGCCGCCAAAAACGCCAAACTGGCCGAGTTGAAGCAACAGCAAACCCAATTGACGAACCAGATCGCCGCGCTGGAAGCAGAGATCATCCAACTGGACCCCTCCAAGGCCGTCCAGCCCAAACTGATCGCTATCGCCGAAATTGCCCCCGAAGGATTCGAATCCTATATCGACCTCCAAGGGTCGGTAAGCTCGGAGAACATCTCGTATGCGGCCCCCCGCAACGGCATGGGCGGTTACGTCAAGGAAGTCCTCATCAAAGAAGGCCAGTTTGTGAAAAAAGGCCAGCTCATTCTGAAACTGGACGACCAGGTGCTGAAACAATCCATCGAGGCGTCGAAAACCCAGCTCCGGTTCGCGAAAGACCTCTACAACCGGACCAAGGAACTCTGGGACCAGAAGATCGGCACCGAGGTCCAGCTGCTCAACGCCAAGAACAACGTAGACGCGCTCGAAAGCCAGATCGCCGTACAGGAGGAACAACTCAAAACCTACCTCGTATATGCTGATCAGAGCGGTATCGCCGAAATTGTCAATATCAAACCCGGCGAATTGTTCAGCGGCGTAGGCCCAACCGGCCCGCAGATCCAGATCATCAACAACAACGACCTGTCTGTACATGTGGATATCCCGGAGAATTACGCCTCGGAAGTGAAACCCGGCGCCGAAGTGCTTGTTGAGATCCCGGCCGTCGGCAAATCCTTCAAAACCACCATCAGCCGGATCAGCCAGTCGGTCAATGCCGCTTCCAGAGGGTTTACCGCCGAATGCAAACTGCCTTCAACAGCAGGCCTGAAACCCAATATGGCGGCTACAGCCAAAGTATTGAACCACTCCAACGCCAACGCCATCGTCATCCCGGTCAACATCGTGCAGTCCGACGACGAAGGCAAGTACGTGTACCTCATGGAAAATGAAGGCGATAAGAAAATGGCCAAAAGAGTCCAGGTCACGCTGGGCGAACTGTACGGCGATCAGATTGAGATTCTCAGCGGCTTGAAACCCGGTGACAAATTGGTTACAAAAGGCTATCAGGACCTCTATGAAGGTCAGCTCGTCAATAACATCTAAACGACGGTCAAATGACCGCAAGCCACACCAATACCAACGGCAATGGACAAAATCAAAAGACTACAAGAAAGGTTCAAGGAGTTCAAAGCGACCAGTTGGGCCGTTGACAACAAAACGGCGATCTATATCATTACCCTGATCATCACCATATACGGGTTCTATACCTTCAATACCCTGCCGAAGGAGCAATTTCCCGATATTGTAGTGCCCACCATTTCGGTGTCCACCATTTACGTCGGGAACTCCCCAAAGGACATTGAAAACCTGGTCACCCGGCCAATCGAAAAGCAGATCAAGGGGATTTCCGGCGCGAAGATCAACAAGGTGAATTCCATTTCGATGACGGATTACAGCATCATCATTGTTGAATTCGACACCGATATCACCCCCGAAATCGCCAAACAAAAGGTCAAGGACGCAGTTGACAAGGCCAAAACCGACCTGCCGACCAACCTGACCAGCCAGCCGGAGGTCGTTGAATTTTCGATCAGCGACCTGCCCATCATGTTCGTCAATATCAGCGGCGATTACGACGGGCTCAAGCTCAAACGGTACGCCGAAAAAATGCAGGACCGTTTCGAAGCCCTGCCCGCTGTCAGCAAAGCCGAAATCGTAGGCGCACCGGAAAGGGAGATCCAGATCAACGTCGACCCGCTGGCCATGGACAAAGCCATGCTGAGTTTCCAGGATATCGCCAACGCCATCGCTTCCGAGAACGTAGACATCAGCGGCGGCCAGCTTGAAGTGGGCGTTATGAACCGCTCACTCCGCGTAAAAGGCCAGTTTGTCAGCAGCCTGCAAATGTCCGACCTGGTGGTCAAAACGCCGACCGGCGGCGACGTTCGCCTCCAGGATATCGCTGAGATCAAGGACACCATCAAACAACAGGAAAGCTACGCCCGGCTCAACGGTCAGAACGTCGTCACGCTCAATATCGTCAAGCGGCCCGGTACCAACCTGATCGATTGCGCCGACCAGATCAACCAGATCGTCGGGGAAATGAAAGGGTCCGTCCTGCCCAAAGACCTCGATGTGGTGATCACCGGCGACCAGAGCAAGCAGGCAGCAACCTCCTTCAACGAACTGGTGAACACCATCGTCATCGGTTTCATCCTGGTATTGCTGGTCCTGATGTTCTTCATGGGGGTAACCAACGCCTTTTTCGTGGCCCTCAGCGTTCCGCTCAGCGTATTTGTGGCCTTCATCTTCCTGCCGGCCGCCGATGCCATCGTGGGCAGCGACGTCACGCTCAACTTTATCGTGCTGTTCGCCCTGCTCTTCGGTCTGGGTATCATCGTGGACGACGCCATCGTGGTCATTGAAAATACCCACCGGATATTCAACAACGGAAAGGTACCCATTGAAAGAGCCACCAAAATGGCGGCGGGCGAGGTGTTCATCCCGGTATTGGCCGGTACGGCTACCGTGGTGGCGCCGTTCTTCCCCCTGTTGTTCTGGAAGGGCATCGTCGGCAAGTTCATGATCTACCTGCCGACCATGTTGATCTTTACCCTGCTGGCCTCCCTGATCGTCGCATTCCTGATCAACCCGGTATTCGCGGCCAGCTTCATGCGCCCCGACGAAAAAGCGCCGACCGGCCGGTTCCGCATCTTCAAAAAATGGTGGATCTACCTGTTGCTGGGCCTCGGCATTCTGGCCCGTTTGGCGGGCGCCAAGACCTTCGGGAGCGTGCTGATCTTTATCCCCGTGTTTATCATCATCGACCGGGTATTCCTCAAAGGGGTCATTTACAATTTCCAGAATAAGACCCTCCCCAGGATGATGCACGCATACGAGCGGCTGCTGAAATGGCTCCTCAAAGGCAGAAGGCCGGGATGGGCATTCTTTTCGGTATTTATCCTGTTCTTCATTGCCCTGGCTTCGCTGATCGTCCGCAATCCGGATTTTCCGTTCTTCCCGAGCGGCCAACCCAACTTCATCTACGTTTACCTGAAGATGCCGGTAGGGACCCAGGCCGAGGAAACGAACCGGGTGCTGAAAGAGCTGGAGACCAGAACGTTCAAAGCCCTGGAAAGCCTCCATCCGGGCGATCCGGAATCCATCGTGGAAAGCGTGATCTCCAACGTGGCCGTCAACGCCAACAACCCGATGGACAACAACCGGAGCGTACAGTCCAACCTGGGCAGGATCCAGGTTTCTTTTGTGGAATTCGCCAAGCGCCCCTACCAGCCTACCCTGCCCTATCTGGACAGCGTCCGGGCAGTCGTCAAAGGCATTCCCGGCACCGAAGTAACGGTTGAACAGGAAGCCGCAGGGCCCCCTACCGACCCGCCCGTCAACATCGAGGTGGCCGGCGACGATTTCGAAGCCATCACCAAGGTCGCCAAAGACCTCCACAACTACCTGGATACAAGCCGGGTAGAAGGTATCGAGAACCTGGCGCTGGATGTCGACCTGAACAACCCCGAGGTCACCCTTATCGTCGACAAGGAAAGGGCCGCAATCGAAGGCATCAGTACCGCTCAGGTGGGGAATGCCATCCGTACAGCCCTTTTCGGGTATGAAGCCAGTAAGCTCAAAGACGGCGAAGACGAATACAAGATCCAGATCAGGTACCAGGAAGAGCAGCGGAACAACCTCCAGAATCTGCTGAACATGCGGATCACCTTCCGGGATTTCAATACCGGCCGGATCAAACAGGTGCCCATCAGCGCCGTGACCACGTATGACTTTACCAGTACACCCGGTATGGTCAAACGGAAGAATATGCAAAGGACCATCCAGTTGCAATCGAACGTTACCGACCTGACGGCCGTGCCCAGGATCAACCAGGCCCTGGCTCAAAAGATCGGAACGTTCAAGTCCAGCTACCCGATGCCGGAAGGCGTGACCATCAAACAAACCGGCGAGAGCGAGCAACAACAGGAAACCAACGCCTTCCTCGGCAAGGCCTTTTTCATTGCACTTGGCCTCATTTTCCTGATCCTGGTGTTGCAGTTCAACTCCTTGAGCAAGCCGTTTATCGTCCTTTCCGAGATCTTCTTCTCCGTCATCGGCGTGTTCGTCGGGTATGCCATAACCGGTATGTCCATGCCCACCATCATGGTACTCGTGGGCGTGATCGGCCTGGCAGGCATCGTGATCAAGAATGGGATCCTCCTGATCGAATTCACGGACGAGCTGCGGGGTCGGGGGTACAAAACCCGGGAAGCGGCCATCGAAGCGGGGAAAGTGCGGATCATTCCGGTACTCCTTACCGCAGTGGCCACCATGCTGGGCCTTATCCCCCTGGCGATCGGCTTTAACATCAATTTCGGCACCCTGCTGTCCGACTTCGATCCGCATATCTGGATCGGCGGCGACAGCGTGGTGTTCTGGGGGCCGCTGGCCTGGACGATTATCTTCGGTCTCATTTTCGCTTTCTTCCTTACCCTGCTGATGATCCCGAGCATGTATATCCTGTCAGAGCGCCTGCGGCGGCCGATGGTGAAATTTTACGGCACCAAGTTCGTAGCCCTTTTCGGCTTCTTCGGTCCGTTCTTCTTCATCTTCGTAGCCATCATGTACTTCATCCGGTGGATCACCGGCCGCCCGGTATGGAACGGTACCTATAAAACAATTCCAGAGGTGCAGGAAGGGTGATAACCCTTTTCGTTGCCTTTTTAATTTGATATATTCCTTTCTTGGGCGGCTCCCTATCTTCAGGCAGTCGCCCAAGTTATTTTATAACCTGTTCTGAAAATTACCTATATTTGGAAACACGAAGCAACACCGCACAACTTGCCTTAACCACCCTATTCAATATCCTCACTCATAAAACTGCCATTGGTCGGCGCAATAGCACCCCAACATAACTCCATAAACAACCATAAACCACCATAAACCATCATAAACCACCATAAACCCATGAACCATCATAAACAACCATAAACAACCATAAACCACCATAAACCATCATAATCCCATAAACAACCATAATTCACCGCTCATGAAACCGTTCATTACCCTTTTTACGCTGTTTTTTTGGGTTGCCGCACCCCAGGCACAACCTGTCATTTACAAGGATGGGACCACGCTGATAACCGGTATATGGTCCGGGGCCGGTGGAGGCGGAACCGCCAACCTGGCCGAGGTTAGCACCAATTCCCCTTACGAAGGCAGCCTTCATTACCGTTTTGTTTATGCTTACACCGGTTGGTGGGCCGGCCTTGGGTTGAATATGGACAACTGGGGAGTCGACGCGCCGCGCAATCTCTCGGGGTACACGCATCTGCGCATCGCTTACCGGGGGCTGACGTCCGGGCAAACCCTGACCGTCCAACTGCGCAACAATTCCGATTACGGCAATTCGGTCGTCATCGGCGGCAGTACATCGAGCTATACCGTGGTGGATGTGCCGATCCTTTCACTCACCATCGGCTCGCCTTTGGACATCAGCGCCGTCCGGGAGATCGACCTGAGCGTCGGTAATGCCGAAACCGGTTCGGGCACCGTTTATTTTGACGCGATTGAACTGGTGAACAGCAGTACCGGCAGCGAAGCCAGCGCCGCCACCTGGGCCCGCGCCAACAGCCTGCACACCGGCCTGAATACCGCCAATTGGCTGGAGGCCTACTGGTTGATGCCGTTCAACGCCTATCCGGAAACCGGCAGGTACACCCGCGCCAACATCAGCGCTTTGCGGAACGCCGGCTTCGACGCCTTCCGCCTGCCGGTCACTTTCGAACGCATTTGCCCGACTACGCCGCCCTATACCATCGATTTCGACCAGACGGCATTCCACCTGGTCGACAGCATGATCCTCTGGGCCGGGCTTTTCGATTTCCGGCTCATCATCGACAACCACCACGGCTATACCCTCACCGATGCCAATTACACCACCGAGATACCGCGCCTGAAGGCCATCTGGGCCCAGTTGGCGGCCCATTATGATGACCTGGACCCCGGGCAGTTCCTTTTTGAGGTCTACAACGAGCCGACCAACGCGATCTCCAGCAATAATTTCAGGACGGTAGCCGCCGAGGTGCTGGCTTCTATCCGGGCCAACGAAACCCAAACCCACAGCGTTTTGGTAGGCGCCGCCGGCTGGAATTCAGGCGGAGAGCTCACCGGGTTCACCCCGCTCGACGATCCGGATATCATCTATACTTTCCACAGCTATGACCCATTCTTTTTTACGCACCAGGGCATGAGCTGGACCGACCCGCCCTATTTCCCCGCAATGAGCTTTCCGCAAGCCGGCGATGTGGAAGGGATCAACCAACTGTTCGACAACGTCAAAGCCTGGTCGGACGCCTACAACGTGCCCGTTTGTCTGGGCGAGTACGGTTGCGCTACCTCGGCGGATGCAACCAGCCGGTGCAACTGGATCGAAACCATGACCGGCGCTTTCCACTCCAACGGCTTTTCCGGTTTCTACTGGGACGCCATCTCGCCGACGGACGCGTTCGGGTTTTATACCGACGGCGTGATATCCGAGACAATGGTCATCCCGTGTTTTGCCGCCGCCATCGGACTGTACGCCGAGCCGCTGGCCGTCGAATTCGAGGATATGTCGATAGCATGCCGGGACGGATTGCCGGTGCTCAACTGGTCGGCTTTCCATTCGAATGAAGGCGATGTCTTTATAGTAGAACGGAGTGAGAACGGCCGGCAATGGGAAACGGCCGGGCAAATAAGGGCCGTTCCGGGCAGCTACCGCTACGAGTTTACCGACAAGGTGGCCGCAGCCTACTACCGGCTTTCCGCCCGCTATCCGGACGGTTCAAAACACGTTCTTCGGGTGCAAACGGCCGATTGCGGCGCCCCTGAGCCCGAATTGATCCTGTTCCCCAACCCGGCATCCGGTCAGCTTCATATAAAAATGACCGGCGATCAAAAACAGCTTACAGCCGTCCGGATAATGAATTCCAGCGGCATGCAGGTGCTGAACCAGGTCTCGGCGGGCGGATTCGGCCATACGGCCTTGCTGGATGTGGGGAATTTACCCGGCGGTGTCTATTGGGTGCAGGTGCAATGCGGTGATGAGACGATTGCCGGGCAAAGACTCATCGTGAGATAAGGTCGCAGGGATTAAACACCAGGGAGCTGCGGGCAGGCAAAGAAGCCTTTACTTTTTGCCTGCCCGCAGCAGGCCCGGCTATCCTTGTTGCTCCCGCATGGAAGCGCTCTGCGCATGTACCGCAGCGATGCCCACCATATCTACGATCTGCCGCACGCTGGCGCCCAATTGCAGGATATGCACCGGTTTTTTCAGGCCCAGCAGGATCGGCCCGATCAGGTCCAGCCGCGAGGTGTGGCTGAGCAGGTTGTAAGCGATGTTAGCCGCCGACAGCGCCGGGAAGATCAGGATGTTCGCCCGGTGACCGGCCAGTTTGGAGAACGGGTAAAGCTGCTCCAGGGCTTCCGGGTTCAGCGCCAGGTGGGCCTGCATTTCACCGTCCACGATCCAATCCGGGTGGCGTTTGTGCAGAATGGAGGTTGCCGTTCGCATCAAAACGGCGGACTCGCCTTTGGGTACCGATCCGAAGTTGGAATAGGTTACCAGCGCGATTTTAGGCTCGATATTGAAAGCCCGCACCTCCTCGGCCACCAATTCCGTGATGTCGGCGATATCTTCAGCCGTGAGGTGGTGGTTGATGGTGGTATCTGCCAGGAAAAGCGGGCCGAACCGCGTCATGACGATATGGGTGCTGGCCACTTTCTTGACGCCTTCGCGCGGACCGATCACCTGCAGCGCCGGCCTTACGGTATAGGGATATTTTTTGGTCAGGCCGCCGATCATGGCGTCGGCATCGCCGGTTTCCACCATCATGGCGCCGTAATAACTCCGGCTGCGCATAATGTCTTCCGCTTCCAGCACGTTGACGCCTTTGCGCTTGCGTTTTTCGTAGAACTTGGTGCTGTATTCCCTGAATTTGGCGGCTTCCTGTTCATTGGCCGGTGAATAAGGATCAATGATCTTTACCCCGGGAATAACGATGTCGTATTCCCTGAGGATGGCATTGACCTTGTCGGCATTGCCCAGCAGGATCGGTTTTGCAATTTTCTCTTCGGCCACCACCTGGGCTGCTTTGAGCACCGACAGGTTGTCCGCATCCACAAACACGACGCGCTTGACATCCTGTTTGGCTTTCGTTTCGATGATCTTCGACAGGGTATTGTCATGCCCGAGCCGGCGGTGCAGTTCCGTTTCATAGGCTTCCCAATCCGTGATCGGATGTTTGGCTACGCCGGTTTCCATGGCGGCGCGCGCAACAGCGGGGGCCACGGTGGCGATAAGCCTGGGGTCCACCGGTTTTGGGATAATGTAATCGGTACCGAATTTCAGGTTGAGGTTGTTGTAGGCCATGTTCACGATATCGGGGACCGGTTTTTTGGCCAGTTCGGCCAATGCGTACACGGCCGCCAGTTTCATGGCTTCGTTGATCTCAGAGGCCCGCACGTCGAGGGCTCCGCGAAAGATATAGGGGAATCCCAGGACGTTGTTTACCTGATTGGGATAATCCGAGCGGCCGGTCGCCATGATGCAGTCCGGTCGCGCTGCTTTGGCGTCTTCATAGGGGATCTCAGGGTTGGGGTTGGCCATGGCGAAAATGATGCAGTTTCCGGCCATTCCCCCGATCATTTCCCGGTTCAGCACGTTTCCTTTGGAAAGGCCGATGAAGACGTCGGCGCCGTTCAGGATCTCGCCCAGGGAAGTGCCCGGGGGGACTGCGCTGTTCACGAATTCAGATTTTTTGCCGTCCAGGTCCTGGCGATCCGGGTGGATCAGCCCTTTACTGTCGTACATGAAGATATTTTCCTTCCGCGCGCCCAACGAAACGTAGATGCGGGTACAGGAAATGGCCGAAGCGCCGGCGCCGTTGACGACGATCTTGACCTTGGAGATGTCTTTTTCCACCAGGTCCAGGGCGTTGAGCAAAGCCGCCCCGCTGATAATGGCGGTGCCGTGTTGGTCGTCGTGCATGACCGGAATATTCAACTCCTTTTTCAGCCGCTCTTCGATCTCAAAACAGGCCGGAGCCGAAATATCCTCCAGGTTGACCCCGCCGAAAGTGGGTTCCAGGATTTTTACCGTCCGTACGAATTCATCGATGTCCTTGGTGTTCAGTTCAAGGTCAAAACAGTCGATGTCGGCGTATATTTTAAACAGGAGCCCTTTCCCTTCCATGACCGGTTTGCTCGCTTCGGGGCCGATATCCCCCAACCCCAATACGGCGGTACCGTTGCTGATCACGGCCACCAGGTTGCCTTTGGCCGTATACCGGTATACATCGTTCACATCCTGTTCGATGGCCAGGCAGGGTTCGGCCACGCCCGGCGAATAGGCAAGCGACAGGTCCCGTTGATTGGCGGTTTCCTTGGTCGGAATCACTTCGATCTTTCCCGGTCGTCCTTTCGCATGATAATGAAGGGCTTTTTCCTTCAGTGTATTCTTGTCCATTGTTTCAACAATTTCGACCCATCCGGGCCATTTGGTTATGAATAGACGGCCTGAGTGGCCGCCGGTCAGGGCTGAATGTTCTGTTGAAGGTGATTTGCTGATTCGATGTTGAGACCGTTCAAAACAGTGTTTTCACGCAAAGACGCAAAAATCTGATTTTTAGCAAGCTGCGCATGCTAAAAATCCGGTTGACACAAAATGCTGAACGGTCCCTCAAAGTTTTCAAATCACCCTCCGTCAGCTGTAGCTCCCAAGAGCGAAGGCGGCAAATCAACCCCCGACCGCCGAAGCTTCGGCGTAGGCGGTAAATCATCAAATCACCGCATCATCAAATCATCCCATCCTCGCATCTCCGATGCCTCCCCCGCTCATCGTCCGCCGCCATTCGAGCCATCCCGAAATACACAACAACAAATATACGAGATAGAGCCCGGAGGTCAGGTATAAACCTTTCAGCAGATAGATCGGAATGGCGACCAAATCTACAAGTATCCAGATCACCCAGTTGTCGATCTTCTTCTGGGTCAGCAGGTACTGGGCGATCAGGCTTGCCACGGTTGTAAAAGCGTCGAAATAAGCAAAGTCGGCATCGGTCCTGGTATCCATAAAATATCCCCAGACCAGGGTACCGGTCAGGATGACGCCGGAGACCAATGCCAGATTCATGCTATTGAGCCGGGTGACGGCCACTTCCGAAACCGCGCCTTTGCGCCGGGCCCAATTGTACCATCCGTAGCTGTTCAACCCGATGTAAAACACATGCAGGATTGCATCGGAATACAACCTGGAAACAAAAAATATATATACGTAAACGGATACGGTAAGGATGCCGAAAGGCCAGGCAATTATTTTTTCCCTGGTCAGCAGGAACACATGGATCAATCCGCTGACGGTGGCAATGATTTCCAGAATGGTTAACAGGTCGATGTTCATTGTGCGAATATTCCGGCGCCTACCGGCAATTTACGGATCCGAAGAAAACCTATTCCTGATCGCCGCCCGACTTGAGTTTTTCGGCGTTTTCGGCCAATTGGAGCGCTTCAATGACGCCCTCCAGCTGTCCTTCCACCACTTGCTCCAGGTTGAAGTTCTTCACATCGCCTTCAAGCCGGTGATCCGTCACCCGGTTTTGCGGATAATTGTAGGTGCGGATCTTTTCAGATCGGTCGCCCGATCCAACCAGCGAACGGCGTTGGGCTGCCAGCGACGACATCTGTTCGTCCCGTTGTTTTTCCATCAATTTGACATAAAGGCGCTGGAGGGCGATCTCCCGGTTTTTGATCTGGGAGCGGCTGTCCTGGCTTTCCCCTACGAGGCCGGTCGGAATATGGACCATCCTGACGGCCGATTCGGTCCGGTTGACGTGCTGCCCGCCCGCGCCGCTGGCCCGGAATACGTCCACCCGCAGGTCCTCTTTCCGGATATTGATCTCTTCCTCTTCCACCTTGGGGATGACGGCGACAGTGGCTGCCGAGGTATGCACGCGGCCCTGAGATTCCGTTTTTGGAATCCGCTGCACCCTGTGGGCGCCCGATTCGAATTTGAGTTGCCCGTAAACGCTTTCGCCGTATACTTCGAGTACGATCTCCTTGAATCCGCCGACAGCGCCTTCGCTGGTCGAAAGGACCTCGGTTTTCCAGCCTTTTTCCGCAAAGAACTTGGTGTACATCCGATACAGATCGCCGGCAAACAAGCTGGCTTCGTCGCCGCCGGTGCCGGCCCTGATCTCCAGGATGACGTCCTTGGCATCTTCCGGGTCTTTGGGGATGAGCAGCTGCTTGATCTTTTCCTCGAGGTTCTCCTTTTGGGGCAACAGTTCCGCCAGCTCTTCGGAGGCCATTTCCTTCAGGTCGGGGTCCTTCTCTTCCCGGGCCATTTGCTGGGCGGTCTGGATATTTCCGACCAGCAGGGTGTATTCGGAAAAGGCTTCAATGATCGGCTTCAGTTCCTTGTATTCGCGGTTGACCTTGCGGTAGCGGTCCATATCCGAGATGACGTCCGGGTCGGAGAGCTGTTCTTCCAGATACATGAACCTGTCCTTTATGGCGGCTAATTTTTCAATCATTGTGACGGATAATAATCGGTTTGGAGGATTAAGGAAACATTCCGGGCGATATGGGCGCAAGGGCCCGGGCCGGCATTCCCGGGAAACGGCCGGCAGGAAAGGAGCAACGCTAACGAAATCGGGACTGATCCATTATTCGGCATTTAAAACAGGCTGCAAAAATAAGCTAAAGTTGCCTTATCGGATAAAAACGGACAGGCAAAAGATAAAATTTCCGTTATTTGCCCCATGCCGCTGATATTGCTCATAGAATCCTCCACTGAAACCTGTTCGGTGGGCCTGTCGGAAAACGGCCGGCTGCTGGATGCCTGCGAGGCGGAAGGTCCGTATGAGCATACAGCCCGGATCACCCTGCTGATCGATGAGTTGACCAGGGGCGCCGGTCGCACGCTGAAGGCCGTTGACGCGGTAGCCGTCAGCATCGGTCCCGGGTCCCTTACGGCATTGCGGGGCGGTTGATCGACCGCCAAAGCGATCTGTTATGCCCTGGGCAAACCGCTGATTGCGGTCGATACGCTGGCCGCCCTGGCCGGCGCCGCGGTCCGGGCTTATAATCGCGACACGGCCGTATATTGCCCCATGATCGACGCCCGCCGGATGGAAGTTTACACGGCATTTTACACCGCATCCCTGGAAACACTGGAGGAGGCTCATGCGCTGATCGTGGAAGGCGACAGCTTTGACCGCTTTCTCGCAACGGGCCGGGAGGTCGTTCTTTTCGGGAACGGAGCGGAAAAATGCAGGCAAGTGCTTACAGCCCCAGGGGTCTGTTACCTCGATCAGGTCTGCACGGCTGAGATGCTGGCCCGCCCGGCGAACGATCAGTTTGCCGCCGGCGATTTTGCCGATCTGGCCTATACCGAACCCTTTTACCTGAAGCCGCCGAACATCACTACGCCGAAAAGCCGGTTGTGAGGAATTGTTCAATTGATTCGATTGTTCGATTGGTTCAATTGATTCGGTTGGGGCGTCCGCCGATTGGTCAGCTTAATCGGGACATTCGACTTAATCGACTTAATCGATTCAATTGTCCGATGGGTTCGATTGGGGCGTCCGTCGGTTGGTCAGCATAATCGGAACATTCGGATCATTCCAAGAATCGATTCAATTGTCTGATTGTTCGATTGGTTCGATTGTTCGATTGATCCGAATTTGAGCATCCGTCGGTTGGTCAGCATAATCGGAACATTCGGATCATTCCAAGAATCGATTCA
>CALMYQ010000134.1 GCA_937873655.1 uncultured Lewinella sp.
ACTTACCACTTACGACTTACCACTTACGACTTACCACTTACGACTTACCACTTACCACTAAATCCTGAACCCCTCAACCAGGCGCTCATCGGCGGAATGGCTGCCGACCATAATTCGGTAATTGCCGGGGTAAAGTTTCCAGTCGTGGCCGGTCTCGTCCCATTTTTTGAACTCTTCCAGGGATATGGAAAATTGCACCGACCGGGCCTTCCCATCAGCGGATAAATTGACTTTTTGAAACCCCTTTAATTCTTTAACAGGCATGCCCTCCACGTTGGGATAACCCACATAGACCTGCACCACCTCGTCAGCATCTACCGGGCCGGTATTGCGGACCTTCACGGAAAAAGAGACCAGGCCGTCTTTTACGGCCGGCTTATTTTTCCATGCATATTCAAAATCGCAATAGCTCAGCCCGAACCCGAAGGGGAATTGCACTGCGCCGCCGAAATAACGGTAAGTACGGCCGGTCATGTCGTAGTTCTTGTAGTCGGGTACGTCGGCCAGTGAGCGGTAGAAGGTGACGGGCAGGCGACCGGACGGGGAAACCTCGCCGAACAGGACATCGGCCAGCGCGTTGCCGCCTTCCTGCCCCGGATACCAGGCCATCAGGATGGCATCGGCATAAGGTGCGAGTTCGTCAATATCCAGCGAGCTTCCGGCGGTCAATACCAGAACGATCGGCGTTTTGGTCCGGGCTCTGAGTGCTTTCAAATAGGCCATATGGGCTTTGGGTATACCCAGATTCAGCCGGTCCGCGCCGTTCTCTGCCAGAAAGGCATCCCCGTTCTCTCCTTCGTAGACCGGGGTGAGGCCCAGGAAAACGATGGAGATATCGGCATTGCCGGCTGCCCAGATGCCCCCGAACCGGGTGGTGTCGGAATAATTGCAGCCCATGTCGTATTCGATGCGGGCGCCCGGTCCCGCCGCCCGGGTAAAGCCGTCCACAAACGTAACGGTCCGGCTGCTGGTGCCGTGATAATTGCCGATCAGGGCATCCAGCGACGCAGCGTTCGGCCCCAGCAGCATATAGCCGCCGTATTTGTTCCGGTCCAGGGGCAGGATATGATCCTTGTTTTGCAGCAATACCATGCTTTCCTGCGCCATTTTGCGCGACAACCGGATATGGCCGTCATTGGCGATGCTGTCGGCGCCGTAAGCGTCATAAGGCGTCTGAGGGTCGAAGATGCCCAGCCTGAACTGGGTGCGGAGGGCCGGCGCGAGGGCCTTGTCCAGGTCGGTTGCGGTGATCAGTCCTTTCTCCATGGCCGCTCCGGCATATTTCTGGATCAGGTTCGAGCAATCCATGCTGATGCCTCTTTTAACGGCTTCTGCGGCAACCTCCTCGGCGGTAGAGAAGGTCTTGTGGTTTTGCCAGATATCGTACAAGGCGCCGCAATCCGTGACGACATGCCCCCTGAAACCCCACTCTTTCAACAGGATATCCTGCAACAGGGTAGGGGAGGTGCAGCAGGGTTCGCCGTTAACGCGGTTGTAGGCACACATCACCGATTCTACCCCGGCATCCACCAGTTTATGGAAGGCATAGAGATAGGTCTCCCGGAGGTCCTTTTCACCGACCAGTGCGTTGAAGCCGTGCCGGTCGGCCTCCGGTCCGCTGTGGACGGCGTAGTGTTTGGCGCAGGCCGATGTTTTCAACAACCTTGGATTATCTCCCTGCATCCCTTTGACAAAGGCTGTTCCCATTGCAGCGGTCAGGAAAGGATCTTCTCCGTAGGTCTCCTGTCCGCGGCCCCAACGCGGATCGCGGAAAATGTTGATATTGGGCGACCAGAACGTGAGCCCCTGGTACATCGAATGCTGGTCTCTGGCCTGGGCGAGGTTGTATTTGGCGCGCGCCTCCGTGGAAATGACGGCGGCGACCTGCTCCATCAACCCGGTATTGAAGGAAGCCGCCATGCCGATGGCCTGCGGGAAAATGGTCGCCTCGCCGTTGCGGGCTACGCCGTGAAGGGCTTCGCTCCACCAGTTGTATTCCGGTATATCCAGCCGTTCCACCCCCGGGCTGGTGTTGCCCAGGAGGGATATCTTTTCATCGGTGGTGAGCCGCTGCAGCAGGTCCTGTACGCGGGCTTCCAGCGGATTTTTCGGGTCCTGGTAAGGCAATAACCGGCTTTGGGCGGAAATGGCATTGACCGCAATAAAAGCGGCGAAGACGCTTGCCCGGAGTCTTTTCATTTATTGGGAAGTTGGATTGGTTTGCAGGATTGACCCGGCCGGTCAGATGCCGTTTACGGCTTCTACGCCGCTGATCTCCGGGATCTTGCCGCGGACGGCCTGTTCGATGCCGGCGCGCATGGTCATGGCCGACATGTTGCAGCTCTGGCAGGCGCCGAGCCATTTGATCTTGACGATATGGTCTTCCGTAACGTCGAGCAACTCCACGTCGCCGCCATCCACCTGGAGGTGCGGACGGATATCATCGAGGGCTTCCTCGACGCGGCTCATCAAAAACTGTTTTTCTTTCGTTACCATGGCTCAAATTGTACCTTCGATCTGCTGACCGGCGGAAACTTCCATACAAATTTACGACTTGGCGCGGTATTTTTTATTTCATTTTTCATTTTGGGGTTTTGGGGGGCGGTTTTGTCCGTGTTTTGCCGGGCGGTAACCACAAGGGTTACCCCTGCTGTCCTTCTAAATAACCTTTCAGGTACTGGAAATGTTTCCCGAGGCAGCCGTTTTTGGCCACGGTCGCTCGTTCCAGCATAAGACTTTCATTTACAAAGAATTCGGGTAGGACAAACCGAATGAATTTTTCGCCGAATGCTTCGGAGGCATCCCGGGGCAATTCGCTGGGCAGGTTGTCGATGGTCATCATATCGATCACGCCGTCCCGGAAGGGGGTGGTTTCCTGGCCGGTGAACGGATCGTAACCGAAAACGGGATCGGCGATGGTGCTGGCCCGCAAGGTAGCCGGAATAGAGGAATCAGGGGCGATATCGCAGGTCACATCGGCGATGACGCGGATCCGGAAATCGGGGTGTTGCATGTCCTCCCGGGTGAAAAAGGCGGGGGAGCGCTTGTCCCAGAAAATGCCGTTGATCATCAGGTCGGCTACCTTCGTAAAGGGCTCGAACGCACTTACAAATGCCGCCGGGTCCTGGTAAAAATCCTGTTTCGAAAAGGCGCTGCCGTCGGGGCGGGCCACATAATCCTCGCTGCAGAGTTGGGTGAAGACCGGATGATCGAACGATTCATTCAGGAAGTCCCGCGGCGAAACCCGCCGGATGCCCATATCGAGCAAAACTTCCGCAGCGCCGGAGCTCACGCGGCCGGTGCCGGTCAGCACCGTTTTGAGCGCGGGCCAGTGCACTGTTTTATAATGGGCGACCGCATCGGCGTAGCACTTGAAGCTTTTCATCCGGGGCAACAGGAAGGCGCCGGTACGCATCCCCCAGGTCATGACGCCGTTGTGGGCGCCGACCATGCCCGCAAACCGGCCGAAGGCGATGAGCCGCCTGCCCTGGTCGTCGGTGATCACTTCGTAATCGATCAGGTGAATGCCTTTTTGGACGACGGCCTGGAGCAAATTCCGGTTGTAAGCCTGTTTTTTGATGGTATGCGAAAAGAAACAATAGGTTTTACCCGGAATCAGGGCGTCAACGGGGACTTCCTTGATCCCCAGCAGCAGATCGCAATCTTCCAGGCGATCGGTCAGTTGGATACCGGCCGCCCGGTATTCATCGTCCTGGAATGAGCGGATCAGAGCAGGCTCAATGACCAGTTCTACCGGAAATTTTTCCTTGACGAGCGCGCATTGTTCGGGGCTTAGGGCCACCCGCTGATCGGGTGGGGTCTTGCGTTCACGGATCAACCCTATTTTCATCATTACACTGTATTTGGTTAGGCCGGCTGAGTCGGAAATGCGAGGATTAGAGGATTTGATGATGCGAGTCTGCCGCTCAATCAGCGGGAAGGGTAGCGCTCATAGATCCGGGAATCTGCCTTGCTCAGCGAGCCGAAAAGGCGGCGCAAATTTAGGAAAAAATCCGATGGGAAGGTAGGGGAATGTCAGTTGTTGGTAACTGAGCGAAGCCAAAGTTCAGTTGGCGGATTACTAAGCGAGCCTGACTGCAGGGCAGGCCGATTGGTAAGCCGGATCAATGCCAATCTTCAAATGGACCATTCACGCAGATGGATGTAACGGCCTAATCCCCCCGCAAATGATCCGCCGGGTTGGAAAAGGCCGTTTTCAGTGCCTGCCGGCTCACCGTGAACAGGGCAATGCCGATAACCATCATACCGGCTGCCGCAAAGAACCACCAGGTGATGCCCACGCTGTATTCGTAATCCGCCAGCCATTTCCGCATCAGGTACCAGGCAATGGGTGTGCCGATGACCAGGGAGATCAATACCAGTTTGAGGAAGTTGAAGGTGAGCAGTTGGTACAGGTTGCCCACCGAGGCGCCGAGGACCTTGCGGATGCTGACCTCCTTGCTGCGCTGTTCCGCCATAAAAGTGGACAAACCGAACAGGCCCAGACAGGCGATGATGATGGCCAGCACGGCGCAGGCGGTGAAGATGTTGCCGGTGCGCTCTACGTCCTCGTACATTTGGGCAAAGGACTCGTCGAGGAAGGTATACCGGATGGGCTGGTTCGGCATGAAGTCATCCCAGACCGCGTTGACCGCCGCGATGGTTTCCGGCATGTTTTTCGGCTCCAGCCGCGCAGCAACCAGGGAGCCGCCGTTGCCCAAAACAAAACCCAGCGCGCCGATGCCGCCTTTCATCGAATTAAAATTAAAATCCTTCACCACGCCGATCACTGTCCAGGTCCGCCAGTTTTCGATTCGCTCCCCGATCGGGTGTTCAAGCCCCAGCCGTTTGGCAAAGGTCTCATTGATGATGATGGCGCCGGTATCGGTGGCCATTTCCCGGGAGAAGCCGCGGCCTTCGGCGATGTGCATGTCCAGGGTGGCGAGGTAATCCTCGTCGGTCCACCAGATCTGGGCGCCGACGTCTTCATCAATGGTCTTGCGGCCTTCCCGCCAAAATCCGTTCTGGTCCCGCTTGGTGCCCTCCACCGGAAGGTAACTGCTGGTGGTTGCGTTTTTTACGCCGGGAAGTCGCAGCAACTCGGTCTTGAACGACGGCCATTTGTCTCCAAGGGTGCTCGTCCCCTGGATCAGCAGGACCTGCTCTTTGTCGAATCCGAGGTCTTTGTTCAGGATGTATTTCATCTGGTTGTACACGATAAAGGCGCAGACGATCAATACCATGGAGGTCGTGAATTGAAAAACGACCATCGCACTGCGCAAACCGGCCCCTTTGGTCCCGCGGCTGAGGTTGCCTTTGAGGACTTCGATGGGCTTGAAGGCCGAAAGGTAAAAGGAAGGGTAAATGCCGGCCAGCATGCCGATGGTGAGCGCAACGCCGGCCATCAGCGGCACGAACCACCAGATATGCCAGGGCAGTTGCAGGGTTTTGCCGGACAGGGTATTGAAATAAGGCAGAAGCAACCAGGCTAAAATCGTCCCCAGAATCACGGATATGCCGCTGTACAGTACGGATTCGGTGAGGAATTGCCGGATCAGGCTGCTCCGCTGGGAGCCGACCACCTTGCGCAATCCCGTTTCCCTGGCCCGGTTGGCTGATTTGGCGGTCGACAGGTTGATGAAGTTGATGCAGGCCAGCAGAAGGATGAACACCGCAATGGCCCCGAACAACCGGACGATGCCGATGTCGCTGTGCGGAATGACATCGCCGATATCCTTCGATCTCAGGTGAATGTCCGCTACCGGCTGCAGGTCATACGTAAGGTATTTCGCATTTTCATCGGCGGAGGGGTCCCCCTGTTCCTTGAAGTGTTTGATCAGGTAGTTGTCGCGGATGGTCAGCAATTTAGGCTCCAGTATGTTGGGATCTACACCCGGCCGAAGCAGCACGTATACATCGTAATTGCTGCAGCACCAGTTGGTTTGTTCGCCATCCCAGAACTCAACGCCGGTAAGGGTGATGAAAAAGTCGAACTGGAGGTGAGAATTAGGCGGGAAATCGGCCATTACCCCGCCGACCGTGAAGGGTTCGCCGGTCCTTTCTTCCAGGATGACGACCTTTCCGACCGGGTTTTCCCCCGGAAAATATTTGTCCGCCATTCTTTTGGACAGGACGATGCTCCTCACTTCCGAAAGCGCCTTGCTCCGTTCGCCGTAGACCATGGAGACCTCCAGGATATCCAGCAGGGATTGATCGGCATACGCAAAACCCTCCTCATAATTGTTTTGCTGCCGGTCAGCTCTCCGGAATTGATTATCGCCGGCGTCGAACCAGCCTGCATAGGGGATCAGGCGGCCTGCATTTTCAATTTCAGGGAATTCGTCTTTGAGCACCTGCACCATTTGCGGCTGGAAAGCGGTCCACTTCTCCTGGTTGCCCGATTTGGAATATTCGTTGATCAGCCGGTAAATGCGGTCCGTATTGGCATAAAACCGGTCGTAACCCGATTCATTGACCACATACAGGGCGATCAGTAAAGCAGCAGCGATGCCGATGGCAAAGCCGCCGATCTTGATGGCGGAATACATCCTGGATTTGTTGAGCGTCCGCCAGGCGATTTTAAGGTAATTGGCAAACATGTCGGGTGAATTTGACTGAATGGATATTTTCGGGCTTTTGATCAGGGCCGGCCGAAGGAGCTTCAGCGCTTCAAGGGCATACAGGTATCTGGCCTTGCGAACGGGAAACTGTTCGAGGTAATCGCGATAGACTTCCTCCATGTCCCCTTCGATCTCTTCCAGGTATTGGTCCCGGATGATCAGCCGGAGGAATTTTAGCGGCCAACTGGGGGGAGCCGGATGGATTGGCCTGTTCATATATTGTTGATTTTTAGGATAGTGGCCCAAAGGCCTTCGCGGACAGCCCGGATCTCTTCCAACACCCGCTGGGCGTAAGGGGTCGCCATGTAGATCCTTTTGCGTTTGCCGCCTCTTTTGGCGGTAGCCTCACCGAAAACGGACTTCAGGAATCCCTTTTCTTCCATTCGTTTGAGGGCCGACTGGATAGAACCCACGCTCAGCTTCTCCCGGAGTCTTTCCTCCAGTTCGGCTTTGATCATGACGCCATAGGCTTCCTCACCCAGCGCGATCACGGCGAGCAGAACGAATTCCTCGAATTCGCCCAGTTTGGTCTTTTTCATTGCTATATTATTCGTAATTGCAGTAAAAATATGAATTATTTTATTCGCAATTGCAGTTTTTTAATTTTTTTCCCAACTCGTTCATTTATAACCTGAATTGATCAGTTTACTTAACAAATGTGAAAATAATTGAAGATTTACTTGACGAAAGTAGATGTAATGATTACTTTTGTATTTGTTAAGTAAATAGAATGCAATGAACCCATCCTCGCTCGGAGAGTTTGAAGAACTGGTCCTGCTCACCGTAGCGGCCCAGCACGATCAGGCTTACGGAGTTTCCATCAAAGATGCCCTGGAGGAACACCTGGGCAAGCCGGTCAACATCAGCGCCATCCATGTAGCGCTCAAGCGGATGGCGGAAAAGGGCTTCGTGACCTCCAGGTTCGGCGGCATCACCAACGACCGCGGCGGGCGGCGCAAGAAGTTTTACGTGATCACCTCTTTCGGGAAACAGACGCTCGACAAGCAGTTCGAACTCCGGACCGGCTTGTACCGGCAGATACCGAAAATCTCGTTCGGCTGATGGATATCCGACCGCCCGAATATGCCCTCCGCTTCCTGCGCTGGTTTTGCCGCGACGACTATCTCGAGGAGATCGAAGGGGACCTGATCGAATTATTTGAGCAGCAATCCGAAAAGCATCCCACTCGCGCAAAATGGAATTTCTTCTGGCAGGTGCTGCGGCACTTTCGGCCGGATTTTATTCGAACAGCCTCAAATCACCCGATAATCCACACCGGTATGTATCACCATTATTTGAAAGTAGCCTGGCGAAATCTTGTCCGGCAGGGGCAATACACCCTGATCAATCTCTCCGGCCTGACCATCGGCCTGACCTGTTTCATTCTGATCGCCCTCTATATACAGTACGAATTCAGCTACGACCGGCAGCACGAAAAAGCGGACAGGATCTACCGGGTCGCCCAACAGCAAAAGGGCAACACCTTCCAGGGTACGGACCTGTTTGCCGGAACACCCCAACCGCTGGCGCCCGGCCTGATGGAAAATTTTCCGGAGGTGGAGGCCGCCGCCACGATCAGTCTGGAAGACGAACTGTTATTTCAGCAGGACGAGTTCTATCCCGCCAGATTGATGTACGCCGGCAAAAAGATATTTGACATTTTCACCATCCCCATCCTGACCGGCTCGGGCGCCGGAGCCATGGACGACCCGGATGCCGTATTGTTGTGCCGGTCGTTGGCTGAAAAGATCTTTGGATCGGAAGACCCCCTGGGCAAAACCCTGGCCCTCCGCGACGACCGTTCGTTTTCAGTCAAAGGGGTCTTTGAGGATATGTCAAAGAACCGGCATTTTACAGCTGAGGCGATCATACCCGTACAGAGCAACCCTTATTATGAGAGCGACTTCGGCAAGTGGAGCAACAATAATTATTTCACCTATCTGACCCTGGCGGAAGGGTACGATTACCGCGAATTGGAAAGAAAGCTGGACATTTTCGATGATCAGGTCATTGAAGCTTATTCCGGATTGCCTTTTCGGGCAGATTACTTTCTTCAACCGCTGAAGGATATCCATTTGCATTCCAGCGTGAACTTTGAACCGGAGGCCAACGGCGATATCCGTTACGTTTACCTGCTCGGCGCTATCGGGTTGATCATTCTCCTGCTGGCGTCCGTCAATTATATGAACCTGGCTACCGCCCGGTCGGCCCGGCGCGCCCGGGAAGTGGGTGTCCGGAAAGTCATGGGCGCACAAAAGGGACAGTTGGTCGGACAGTTATTGGGCGAGTCGTTTATTTTAACCCTGTTCAGTTTTTCGGCTTCGGTTCTGCTGGCCTGGTACCTGTTACCGCAATTCAACCGGTTGCTCGACCAGGCGATCCCGTTCAACATCGTCGGAAATCCGTGGATACTGGGCAGCTTGTTGTTTTCGGGGATATTGATCGGTGTATTATCCGGTCTTTACCCGGCTTTGGTCCTGTCGGCGCCTTCGCCCGTTGTCGCCATGAAAGGGCAGTGGCTCGGACAGATCCGGCAAGGCCTTTCATTGCGCAACGCGCTGATCATCGGGCAATTCACGGCGGCGGTCGTATTGGCCGTGAGCAGCGTATTGGTGTACCAGCAGTTGCAGTTCATCCGCCACAAGAAGCTGGGTTTTAACCGGGAACATATCGTTTATGTACCGATTCCCAGCGAACAGGCGGGCAACCGTACGGCCCAGATCCGGGAAAAGCTGATGGCACGGCCGCAAATCAGGAAAGTAACCGTTTCTACCAATCTGATCCTCAGTACCGCAAATCAGGGAATTGTGGACCAATGGGAAGGAAACGACAAACAAAGCAATTTCTACTGTTACCGCTATTATGTGGATGAACATTTCCTGGACCTGTTTGAAATACCGCTGGTCGCCGGCAGGAATTTATCTCCCGAGTTTCCAATCGATTCTACGGAAAGTTATTTGTTGAACGAGGCGGCCGCCCAGACCATCGGCTGGACGCCGGAAACAGCCCTGGGAAAATCCTTCAACGGAGGGCGCGTCGTCGGGGTCGTCAAAGATTTCAATTTCCAGCCGATGAAACTGGGGATCGAACCGCTTTACCTCAAATTCCGGCGTCCGGATCGCTATGGCTATTTGTCCGTAAAACTGGAGATGGACGATCTGGAAAAGACATTGAGCTATATCCGGTCCGCCTTCAGGGATGCGGAGCCGAAGGCGCCGTTTGAGTACCATTTTCTGGACGATTCCTTTGAACAACTCTACGCGGCGGAAAAGCGACTTGGGCTGGCGTTCAATATTTTTACCTTCCTGGCGCTGTTCATCGCCTGCATAGGCTTGTTCGGGCTGGTTTCCTACCAGATCGTTCAACGCGGGAAGGAGATCAGCATCCGGAAGGTCCTGGGTGCATCCGCAGTCAGGCTGGTGGAACTGCTGTCGAAAGATTTTCTGAAACTGGTCCTGGTTGCCCTCGTATTGGCGGTTCCGATCGCCTGGTACGCCATGCACCGATGGCTCGATCATTTTGCCTACCGGATCCAGATCCGGTGGTGGGTTTTCCTGTTGGTGGCCGGCCCCTCGCTGGCTATTGCCCTGCTGACGGTCGGGATCCAAAGCTACCGGGCCGCGCTGGCGAATCCGGTGGAAGCCTTGAAGGATGAATGATGCACAGATGTTGCCGATTGGAAAGCCATCACATGCCGGCCCTACAGGCCGGAAATGTAAAACTGAAACCGAATGCTACCGACATGGCGGACCTGATGGCCCGCAGCTATTAACCACGGGCTCATTGATACCAGAGGCTGCGCCTTGCCGCGGATACCCTCAAATGCTACCGACATGGCGGACCCAAAGGCCCGCAGCCATTAACTGCGGACTCATCAATGCCAACGCTGTTGCCATTAGGCTTCTTTAACCTTGACACAGCGGACCTGACCACTGACCCCCTCCTCCGCTGAAGCTACGGCGGGCGGAGACTGACAACTGACAACTGTTGAATGTCACTAAGTCGTACTAGGTACGCGTATCATAAAATCGTACTAAC
>CALMYQ010000135.1 GCA_937873655.1 uncultured Lewinella sp.
TTAACATTCATTTCGCAAGTCGGAGACTTGAGGGTATCCGCGGCGAGGCGCAGCCACTGGCGAACGAGGGGATAGGGCGATGTTTCGACTTTACAACGAGAAATTTCCGCCAGTGAAGTGATCAGGTTGGCCCAACAGGTGTTCAGTTGGCGCTTAGGGCTGGATTTCGCCGTTCTCTTCTTCCTTATCCAACCATTCCGACGGCAGGGTTTTGGAGGTGCGGGCGCCGAGTTGGCGGATTTTCTCAGCCCGGCCGACGAGGGTATCACCAAATCGCTTTCCTTCAGCCAGCTTGTTCATGGCGTCATGGTAGGCGGACTGGGCCGAATCGAGCCGCAGACCGATGGATTTAAGGTCTTCCGTGAAAGCGACAAATTTGTCGTATAAAAGGCCGCTTTGTTTGGCGATCTCCAGGACGCTACGGTTTTGTTTTTCCTGGCGCCAGATAAAAGCTACGGTTCGCATGGTAGCGAGCAGCGTAGAGGTGGTAACCAAAACGATATTCTGGTCCAGGGCATCCAGGAAGAGTTTTTGGTCATGCTGGAGGGCAATGCCCAGGGCGGGTTCGATGGGTACAAATAGCAACAGGTAATCGGGGGCGTTGATCTGGTAGAGTTGTTGGTAGTTTTTGCCGCTCAGGTCCTTGATATGGTTGCGAAGGCTATCGACATGGTGTTTGAGGTGTTGCGACTGACTTTCCGGCGTATCGGCGTTGAAATATTTTTCGTAGGCCCGCAGGGACACCTTTGAGTCGACCACCAGGTGTTTGCCTTCGGGCAGCTGGATGATAAAATCGGGTCTTTTCTGCCGGCCTTCATCGTCGCGAAAGGCGGCTTGCACTTTAAAGTGTACATCCTTGACGAGACCCGCCCGTTCCAGTAGCAGTTCGAGTTGGAATTCTCCCCAATCACCCTGGGTTTTGCTTTCACCTTTCAGGGCGCTGGCCAGGTTATTGGCGTCGGCGCTGAGTTGTTGGTTGAGTTGGCGGAGTTGTTCAATTTCTGTTTTGAGAGAAATGCGATCTTTTGTTTCCTCCAGGAAGCGCTTTTCGATACCTTCTTCGAAGGTTTTGATCTTATCGCGGAGGGGGCTGAGGATATGATGGAGCTGTTCCTGGTTTTGCAGGGTAAAGGCTTTGCTTTTTTCATCAAACAAGCGGTTGGCCAGGTTTTCGAATTCCATCCGGGAGCGTTCCTGCAGCGCAGTGATCTCGCTTTGCTGGGTGCGCCATTTTTCTTCGAGGCCCGCGATTTGCTGGACTTTGGCGGCCAGTTCACCTGTGAGGTTGCGGATTTCCTGTTCACGCTCCATAAGGTCTTCGCGGGCCATATCGGCCTGATTCTGGAGGTTCTCGTATAATTCGCGGCTGATGTAGGCTGTTTCGATTTCACTGCGGGTAAGGGAATTCCCTTTCAGCCACATTTTAGCGATCAGCCAGGCGGAAAGTGCCCCGATAGCAAGGCCAAGGAGCAGGAAGAGGAAGGAAAGCAATACCGGACTGGCCATAGGGTGTGGATGTTGCTACAGCCAAAGGTAACAAAAATTTTTATTTACAAAAAAATATCCAGGTATTGTTTTTATTTTCATTTTATTTTGCTATATTTGCAATGTATTAATTACCTCAGTGATACCGATACATCCTGCGCGCTGGAAATAGAGAATCAAGGCTCTTTCAGGGGTCTTGTACGCATACCCGAGAGTGGTGGTGGAAGGGTGGGCTGTTTTTTCCCCACCCGTAATTACCAATATACATATTACTAAAGATACCGGCCGCCGGCCGCCGCACTGATCAGTTTTTGATCAGCCCGTAAAAGTTTGCCTTTCCGCCTGATATCATTCATTTTATAACTCATTCCGGCATGGTACTACCTTTCCAGCAGCCTTAGCACCTCCCCCCGATAACTCCGTCCCACCGGCAATCTCTTGTTCCCCACTTCCACTTCCGACGCTGTAAACGCCTTGACTTTGTCCTTTGCCACCAGGAACGAGCGGTGTATCCGGATGAAATTCTCATCATTCAGAAGCTCATGGATCTCCCCGATCTGGAACTTGGTCACGCAGGATCCCGCTTCCGTAAAAATCCTGACGTATTCCTTCAGGCTTTCTACATAAAGGATCTCATCCAGGTAGATTTTCACCTTTTTCCTGTTGACATTAAAAAAACGGTAAGGGCGTTCTGTTATCTTGTCCCGGACAGGTTCGACCGGTTGCCCCCCATCCCCTTGTCTTACTTTATTGATGGCCTTCAGAAACCGGGCAAACCCGATCGGCTTCAGCAGATAATCCACAACGTTGTATTCATAACTTTCCAGGGCGTATTCATGGTAAGCGGTGGTCAGGATCACCTTCGGCGGGTCGGACAGGGTTTTGAGGAATTCCAACCCCTTCAGCCGGGGCAGATGGATGTCCAGGAAGATCAGGTCGACCTGTTGCAGGCGCAAAAACTCCATCGCGTACAGTGCATCCCGGCAATACCCCGCCAACTCCAGGCCGGGTGTCTCCCGGATATAATCCTCCAGGATCTCCGCTGCAAGGGGCTCGTCTTCAATGATCAGACAACGCGAGGGTTTCATAGACTTTCAGATTGACCCGAAGGTGTGCTGTAAACACTTCGGGCTGATTATCGATCCGTAAATCATGGGCCTGCGGATATAACAATTCCAGTTGCCGCCGCACATTTTGAAGGCCCACGCCCTTCGCCTCCCCATCTGCCTCCTCCTGCTCCTTATCGTTTCGGGTCTCCATTTCCAGTATGCCGTCCTTCAGTTTCAGACTGATGTCTATCCGGGTATTAAACCGGTTTTCACCCGCGCCGTGCTTGAACGCATTCTCGATCAGGGGCAGCAACAACAACGGCGCGATCAACTCGTCAGGCCGGTCGATATCGGCGACGAAGTGCACTTCGAGCCGGTCGCCGTACCGGAGTTTTTCCAGGTCAATGATCCCTTCGGCTACCCGGATCTCGTCCCGGACCGGTATCCTCGGTTTGGCGCAATCATACAGCATGAACCGCATCAGGCCCGACAATTGAAGCACCATTTCAGCGGCGGGCCCGGGTTGGCGGCGCGTCAGGGCATAGATGTTGTTCAGCGTATTGAACAGGAAATGCGGGTTGGTTTGCGACCGCAGGAATTGCAATTCCGTTTCCAGCTTTTCCTGCACCAGCCTTCGTTCCCGTTCCTTGCCGGCCATTTGCATCCTGTACAGCTTGAACGCAATGGCCAATCCCAGCACCAGGGCCAGGTCGAGAAAGGAGGTCACCAGGCGGTATCCTTCCCAAAGTACGACTTCGTCCGGCGATTGCCCGTAAGCCCAGGGATATGCCAGCCATTTGACCGAAATCCGGTAAAGGGCAATTGCGCCGATCATACCCAAAACCAGCCGGATCGCCGAGGTTACAGGCGGTTTCTGGTGCAACAGGCTTTGCTTCAGCGGGCCGTACAACACGAAATAACAAAGCAGCATCTTGGAGGGAAACAGGCTCAGTTCCACTTTGGCCGCAATCCAGAAACGCCCAAATCCGGAAAGTTCCTTGAACGAGGCGGTCGCCCAGGCGAATTCGACATAGACCACCCAGGCAAAGTAGGCTATCCAGAAAGTCAGGTGCAGCAGGCTCCTCCGGTTCATCCGGTAAAGGTCGCAAATCGCATTGGAATACGGGCGGATTGTGTACAATCAACCGGTTGAAGGGTAAAAACGACCGCAATAGTTGTACGAAACCCGCCCGTCGGGCATTGCGGGTTGTTTGTACGCTGCAATTGCTCCTTGTTACAATTTCCAGCCCGGAAATCATCCAAAGACCTAGTTTTGTCCAAAATCACAACCATGAAGCCGTATGCCCGACTGTTTTTTATTTTTTTGACAATCAATCAATTACAAGCTCAACCCCTGTTTTCTAAAATCCAGGCCGGCCAGGTCGTCAGCACGCCGTCCGACAGCCGGAGCGTCAACTGGATCGACGTCAACGGCGACGGGTTCGACGACCTGTTCATTTCAAACGGTCCGAAAACCGGTCAGAACAACCTCCTTTACCTCAACAACGGCGACGGCACCTTCAGCGCCGTAACCGATGACCCCATTGTAAAGGACAACAGCCCGTCGGACGGCGCAACCTTTGCCGATGCCGATAACGACGGCGACGCCGACGCCTATGTCGTAACCTGGTACGGAAAGATCAATTATACCTATGCCAACCAGGGCAACGGGTCCTTCCTGCAACTCGCCCCCGGCGTATCCGGCAATGCTTCCACCTATTCCGAAACCGCCGCCTGGGGCGACTACGACAACGACGGCCTGCTCGACATCTATGTTACCAACAGCGAAGGCGCCAAACGAAACCTGCTGTATCGCAACCTGGGCAACAACCAGTTTGAAAAAATCAATACCGGGACACCCGTCACCGAAACGGATCTGTCGCGGTGCGCCAACTGGGTCGATTATGACAACGACGGCGATGCCGACCTGTTTGTGACCAACGAGGACAACCAGGCCAACGACCTGTACCGGAACGAAGGCGGCGGACAATTCACCAAGATCACCGCCGACCCGCTGGTCACCGGCGGGCTAAGCTCCATGAGCGCCAGTTGGGGGGATATCGACAACGACGGCGACCTGGATGTTTTCATCGCCAATTCAGGGTTTTACGCCGAACAAACCAACCAATTGTACCGCAACAACGGCGACGGCACCTTTACCCAGATCACACCGGACGCCTTCACCTCAGCCCCCGGTTGCTCCTACGGGTCCGCCTTCGGCGATATCGACAACGATGGGGATATCGACCTGGCCGTGGCCAATGGCTTTTGCAACGGCGCCATCCGGAATTTTCTCTTTTTCAACGACGGGCAGGGCAATTTCTCGCCGGCGCCGGACAGTATTGCCGACCTGAGCACGCCCAGCTCCTATGGCATCGCTTTTGCAGATTACGACCTCGACGGCTTCCTAGACCTGGCCATAGCCACCTGCAAAAACACCGATCAGTCCGCCATGCCGAACAACCTCCTCTATCACAACAACCAATCACCGGGTCAAGGCGGCAGCAACCCTTTCCATTGGCTCCGGGTACGGCTCGAAGGCCAGGTTTCCAACCGGTCGGGTATCGGCGCCAAAATCCGGATAAAAACCAGCCAGAACGGCGAATCGCGCTGGCAAATGCGGGAAATCAGCGCCCAAAGCGGATATTGCGGGCAGAACAGCCTGGTGGCTCATTTCGGGCTGGGCCATGCCGTTCTGGTCGATTCAATTGTTGTGGAATGGCCGAGCGGAATACGCCAGATCCAGACGGGTATTGCAGCGGATCAGCTGGTTTACCTGTTGGAAAGCAATCCCGTTGCCGTCAAAACTACATTTGACGCCCTGAACAGCATCCGGATCTTCCCCAATCCTGCCGACACCCGTGCAGCGATATCTGCCGTTTGGCAGGAACGCATCCCGGAATTGACCGTCACCCTGATTGACTCTCTTGGAAGGAAATTGTTATCGGATCGCTACCCGGATCTCCATCCGGGGCAATGGACCGCCCAACTGGAGTGGGACGAAACCCTGGCGCCGGGAAATTATTTCGTCCGCCTGGCCTCGGGATCTCAGGCTGCCCTTATTCCGCTGATCCTGAAATAATCGCCTCAAACCTTTAACCCGTACCATTTTTTTGATTTCAGGTACCAATAGGTCAGCGCCAGCATAACGATCCAGTAAAAGATCTCAGCGGCCCACGCCCAGGGAAGCCCGAGGCTGGTATAATTTACCACAATGTCGATATAGGCGAGGTAAGCCAGTGCGCAAAAGACCTGGATCATCAGGCCGAACTGGGTAGCGCCGGTGCCGGCAAGTCCGTTGAAAAAAACACCGCCGATGGAAAAAAAGGTGAGGATCGGAATCAGGACGTACAGTACCGGGCGGGATTCCGTGATCAGGCTCATATCCTCCGACCCCAATAAGGGATACAGCAATTGGTGCGGAAAAAAAACGACCGGTATGGTCACCGCCATGGTGGTCGCCCAGCAAAGTTTGGCCGTTTTCCAGATGATCGGCACCACGGCCTGCCGCTTCTGCTGGCCGATAAAATTACTGACAATGGTATTGATGCCGGAGGCAAACCCCCAACAGGGTATGGAAAGGATCAGGTAGACATTCCGCCCCAGGTTGGAAATGGAGAGCTGCCTGGCGCCCAGGTTTTCAATGATCGCAAAGAAAACAAACCAGCTGCCGATCCCGACGAAAGCCTGCGCCACAATGGGGAAAGCCAGTTTGAATTGCTGCCAGATCAGGCTAAGGTCAACTTTCGGCAGGTGGAAAAGCCGGTATATTCTGTTCTTGCGGTCGAACAGGATATAAATAAAAAAACAAACGAACGCTACTATTTCCGCTATCGAACTGGCCAGGCCGGCGCCGCCGATGCCCATGGCGGGCAACCCGAAATGACCGTAGATCAAGGCGTAATCCAGCACAATATTGACCGTGGCCAGAATTACCGTATCGATAACGATGAATGAAGTGCGGGCTACACCGGTATAAAGGGCAATTACGGCCACGCCGGTATATGAAAAAAAGATGCCCCAACTCCGGTAATCCAGGTATTCCATGCTCTTGTCCAGGATAACCTGTTCCTCCAGGACATAATCGAAAAAGGCATATGCCCCCCAATGCATGAAAGCGTACATGACCAGCCCCAGGCAGAGTTCGTAATATAACATGGCGTAAAAGGTGCGCCCTACTTCATAGGGTTGCCCTTCGCCCATCCGCCTCGCGATCATGATCTGCCCGCCTCTGGAAAATCCGTACCCGATGGCCGCAATGACCAGGTAAAAGACCCCAACAAAGCCAATAGCGCCGAAATCGGTTTCGCTCAGGTGATAGAGAAACACGTTATCGCTAAGTGTAATGACATTTTGTGCGGCGCTACCCAGCATGATCGGCGCTGAAATAGCCATAATCTGCCGGTAGGAAGTGTTTAAACGCATTAATACGGGGTAATTTTAACTGGGCAAAAGTGATCATTTGTTTTGAGAAATCGGCCAAACTGCTGAAGAATCGTTCATTTATTCTTTAAATTCGCCAGGACTTTCAACAGAATCCTTTTCACCCGATCATCCGCAAAAAATAATTTTCTTATGAGAAAAAATAATTTCTCCCTTATTTTGGGCCTCAACCTTTTGGTACTCGCCTTCGTTTTGAATGCTTGTAACCAGCAAACCGAATCAACAGAAAATTCATCTTTGATGTACCAAAAAACAGATTTACCTACCCCGGTAGCCGCCAAGATCCCTAAAACGCTCAGCATTCACGGGGACGACCGAATCGACAACTATTATTGGCTCAACGACCGGGAAAACCCCGATGTCATCGCCTACCTGACCGCGGAGAATGTCTACAAGGACAAAATGATGGAGCACCTGGCCGATTTTCAGGAGAAATTGTACCAGGAAATGCGCGGCAGAATCAAAGAGGACGACCAGTCTGTACCCTATAAGGATAACGGATATTTCTATATCACCCGGTATGAACAGGGCCAGGAATATCCCATCTACGCCCGCAAAAAAGATAACCTCGAGGCCCCCGAATCGATCATGCTCAACGTAAACGAGCTGGCAAAAGGCTACAGCTTCTACAATGTGTCAGGGCTGTCCGTAAGTCCGGATAACAAAATCCTTGCGTACGGCGAGGACACCCTGAGCCGCAGGATCTATACCATCAAGTTCAAAAACCTGGAAACAGGTGAACTCCTGGAAGACCAGATCCCCGGCACCACCGGCGGCGCGGTATGGGCCAATGACAACAAAACCATTTTCTACACGACCAAGGACGAATCTCTGCGGCCCTTCAAAGTGTTCAGGCACAAGCTCGGCACCTCCGCTTCCGATGATGTGGAGATCTGGCACGAATCCGATGCCACCTTCGCCACCTACGCCTACAAGACCAAATCCAAAAAATACCTGGTGATCGCCTCCTTCCAGACCCTGTCCAGCGAATACCGCGTACTGGAAGCCGACAACCCCACCGGACAATGGAGGATCATTCAGCCCCGGGAGCGAAAACTGGAATACGACATCGATCATTACGGCGACAAGTTCTACATCCGCACAAACCTCGATGCCAAGAACTTCCGCCTGATGACAACCCCGGAAAATGCCACCACCAAGGACCATTGGACGGAAATGATCCCCAACCGGGCCGATGTGCTGCTCGAAGGGATGGACCTGTTCAAGGATTACCTCGTACTGTCCGAACGAAAAAACGGCATCACCCAACTCCGGATCATGCCCTGGGCAGGCGGCGAACACTATATTGATTTCGGGGAAGACGCCTACATGGCCTACACTTCCGTTAATATGGAATTCGACAGTGAAGAGCTCCGGATCGGCTACCAGAGCATGACTACCCCTGCAACGACCTATGATTACAACATGAAAACCAGGGCCTTTACCAAGCTCAAGCAGCAGGAAGTGCTGGGCGGCTTCGATCCGGCCAATTACAAATCGGAAAGGTTATACGCCACGGCAGGCGACGGGGCCAAAGTGCCCATATCGATCGTTTACAGGAAAGGCTTTTCCAAAGACGGCAGCCATCCGCTCCTGCTGTACGGATACGGCTCCTACGGCAACAGCATGGATCCCTATTTCAGCGCAACCCGGCTCAGCCTGCTCGACCGGGGTTTTGCCTTTGCCATCGCGCATATCCGCGGAGGAGAGGAAATGGGGCGCTATTGGTACGAAGACGGCAAATTGCTGAAGAAGAAAAATACCTTCACGGATTTCATAGACTGTGCCGATTATCTGGTCAAAGAGCAATATGCCGACAAGGAAAAACTCTTTGCCATGGGCGGAAGCGCCGGCGGCCTGCTGATGGGCGCTGTGGTCAATATGCGCCCTGAGTTGTGGAAAGGCGTGGTGGCTGCCGTCCCGTTTGTAGATGTGGTCACCACCATGCTCGATGAATCCATCCCCCTGACCACAGGTGAATTTGACGAATGGGGCAACCCCAAGGACAAGGAGTATTACGACTATATGAAATCCTACTCCCCATACGACAACGTCGAAGCCCGGGATTACCCGCCCATGATGGTCACTACCGGCCTGCACGACTCCCAGGTCCAGTACTGGGAACCTGCCAAATGGGTGGCCAAATTGCGGGAAATGAAAACCGACAAAAACCCCCTGATCATGCATACCAATATGGATGCCGGCCACGGCGGCGCTTCTGGCCGGTTCAGGGCCCTCAAGGAAACCGCGATGGAATACGCTTTCCTGCTGGACCTGGCCGGGAAAGCGGAGGTGAAGGTTATGGACTAGTCAGTGATCAGTGATCAGTGATCAGTGACAACTGACAACTGACAACTAATTACTCCTTCCCCGGCACAGGGATGCCGAACAGCGATTTGATCTCGGTGGCATCTTCGGGCTTCATGCGTCCGCTGAGGATCAGGCGAACTTCCCGGCGGCGGGAGGCGCTTTCAAAGCGTTGTTGTTCAATTTCCGTCAACGGCAATACGGGCGGGATCTCGACCGGTTTTGCGCTTGAATCGTCCAGGCCGACGAAGGTGAAATAGGCGTGGTTGCAACGCCGCGGGTTCTGGCCTTTCATATCGGCTGCAAAAACCTCCACGAATACTTCAACAGAAGTGCGGAAAGCCCTGGTCACGGTCGCTTCAAGGGTGATGATCTCACCGACTTTAATGGGCGTCTGGAAAGAGACATGGTCAACGGATGCCGTCACCACATTGGCTTCGCAGTGCTTGCCGGCGCAGATCGCACTGACAATGTCCATCCATCGGAGCAAATACCCTCCCATGAGGTTACCCATCGGGTTGGTATCGTTCGGCATGATCATTTCGGTCATAACTGATTTGGAATCGCTGACCTTTTTGGGTTTTAAACTCATAACCTTGTTAAACCGTGAGAAAATATTCCCGAATGCGGGACCTTCAGCGGATCATCACGCCCTGACAATCCAGAAAAGGAATGGACGTGAAATAATCCTCGGAAATGCTGCCCTGGACAAAGGTGTACTTTTTATCGTACATGTAGTCATTAAAGGAAAAACTGACCCAGTATTCATTGTTCAGCCCGAACAGGCTGGTCTGGATCGGTTCGATCTGCGCTGCCGACAGCGGCGGGATTTCTTCGAAGAAGTGGCGAAGGGTGGTTGTCTGCAGCTGCTCTCCATCCAGTTCGCCATATCCGCGGGAACTGATCAGTACATTCCTGATCGGTTCTTCCTTGAGGTTGATCAGAAAGGTGTCCCATAGCTCTCCCTGCACCCCTTCTTCCTGCCTGGGCGCAATGGCAACAGCCAGATCAACAACCTTAAGTTGTGGAATATCTTTCTTCATCCGCGCTATCTTTAACCCCTTTGCTGAAAAGGGAGCGCAAAGATAGCATTAATTTGCGTAAACAAATTCAAAAATTTGGGCAAAATGGCCCTTTAGTCGATTTTTTACTTCCTCAATATTAACACTTTGTCCCAATTCCATGGCCAGGGAAGTCACAGCCTTTTCCTGAGCGGAAATGCCGCAGGGGATGATATTGCCGAAATCAGCCAGCCGCGTATTGACGTTGAATGCAAACCCGTGCAAGGTCACCCACCTGCTCAGGTGGACGCCTATTGCGCAGATCTTTCGCTGAGGCCGCCCGTTGGATGCTTCCAGCCATACCCCCGTATATTCCTTTATCCGGAGCCCTTCCAGGCCGTAGTCCGCGATGGTCCTGATCACGGCTTCTTCCAGTCCGCGCACATAGCGGTGCACATCCGTGAAAAAGCAATCCAGGTCGAAGATGGGATACCCTACAATCTGACCGGGGCCGTGGTAAGTGATGTCGCCGCCCCGATTGATCCTGAAAAATTCGAAGCCTCCGTTTTCAAGTCCCTCCTCGTTGAGCAACAAGTGGTCCATGGAGCCGCTTTTCCCCAGGGTGTAAACCGGCGGATGTTCGCAAAACAGCAGGTGATGAGACTGCACCTCTGCCTGGGCGCCCTCAGCCTGCCGGCGGCGGTTTTCCAATTTCCGCGCCTTGAGATCCTCATGTATCCGGGTTTGATAGGACCAGGCTTCCTGGTAGGGCACCCGGCCCAGGTCCTGAAAAATCACCTTTTCCATTTGATCGACTCTGACATTAGATTGATATGGCTGAAACAACCGGAAAGCCGATCGGGTTGACTTCCGCAGGTTTTCCATCCCGAATTCTCCCCGGTTTGCGTCAAAAGCTTTGGCAAACGGGTATCTTTGCGCAAGATTATCATCCGCACTGTGCATGCAGGAACAGAAACAGGTTTTTATCGGCCTCGGCGCCAATATCGGGAATAAAAAGGAGAACCTGGACCTCGCGCTCCAATTGCTCCGACAACGGGTTGGCCCGTTACTGGCCGTTTCTTCCATTTACGAGACCGACCCATGGGGTAAAGCGGAACAGCCATCGTTCTTTAATCAGGTTGCCAGGCTGTCAACTGTCATGGATCCATTCAAGACTATGGAAGCCCTCCTTGATATTGAAAAAACAATGGGGCGCAAAAGGCGGGAAAAATGGAAGGAACGCATTATCGATCTCGACCTGCTCTTTTACGACCAGTACATTATCCGGACGGCATTGCTCACGCTCCCCCACCCTTTCCTGCACCTGAGGAATTTTGTGCTGGTCCCGCTGGCGGAAATCGCTCCGGATTTTTGGCATCCTGAGTTGCGGAAGACCAGTGCGGAACTGCTGGCGGCAAGCCCGGATAAATTAGAATTCAAAATTATTGGTTTTTAATTTTTATTTATCGAAACTGCACAACCCTGAATGGCCGGCTGAGCAAACAGCCATATCATTCGATGTTTCTACCGAATACGTCGAAAAGCTTATCCAGAAAATCCGAAATAAATAGTAGGTTGGTCTTAACCCAAATATCTGTTCACCGCCTCGGCCGCTTCCCGTCCTTCGTTGATCGCCCAGACCACCAGCGATTGACCGCGCCGCATATCACCGGCCGAAAACACCTTCTCCACACTGGTCTGGTATTCGCGGGTCTTGACGTTGCCCCGTTCGTCAAGCGCGAGGCCTAACTGTTCCAGCATGCCGCTGTGTTGCGGATGCAGAAAACCCACTGCCAATAAGACCAGGTCGCATGGGATCTCAAATTCAGAGCCTTCAACCGGTTTGAACCCCGTTAATCGGCCCGAGTTCGGATCCGTATCCCAGGTGACCCTGACAGCTTCCAGGGCGCGGACATTGCCCGACCCATCACCCATAAACCGGGTCACATTGACCGACCAATCGCGATCACAACCCTCATCATGAGAAGTGGAATGGCGAAGGATCCAGGGCCAGTTCGGCCAGCTCAAGGGGTCTCGTTTCTCAGGCGGTTGCGGCATGATCTCAAATTGGGTGATCGACCGGGCGCCATGGCGATTGGAAGTGCCCACACAATCCGAACCGGTGTCACCGCCGCCGATCACCACAACATGCTTGCCGGTCGCCATGATGGGGTCTGCGTCCGATAAATCATCACCGGCTACCCGGCGGTTGTTTTGTTCCAGAAAATCCATTGCAAAATGGATACCGTTCAAATCCCGTCCCGGCAAACCTTTCACATCCCGCGGAATGGTGGACCCGCCGCATAAAACCACGGCGTCAAACTCATTCAGCAGGGAATCCGCAGGGATATTGCCGCCGATATCGGCGCTGGTCACAAATGCCACACCTTCAGCTTCCATTACCTCCAACCGCCGGTCAACCACCCATTTTTCCAGTTTGAAATCCGGGATCCCATACCGCAGCAGGCCGCCGATCCGGTCGTTTCGCTCAAAAAGCGTCACCTGGTGGCCTGACCTGTTCAATTGATCGGCTGCTGCCAGCCCGGCAGGTCCGGATCCGACAACGGCTACCTTTTTCCCTGTCCGGCGGATATCGGTAGAGGGTTTTACCAGGCCCAGGTTGTAGGCTGTCTCAACAATGGTTTTTTCAATATGTTCGATCGCTACCGGAGGCTGGTTGATCCCCAGCACGCAGGCTGCTTCGCACGGTGCAGGACAGATCCTGCCGGTAAATTCAGGAAAATTATTGGTGCTGCTCAGAATTGAGAATGCCTCCGCCCAGTCTTCCCGGTAAACAGCGTCGTTGAATTCCGGGATGACGTTCCCCAACGGACAGCCGCTATGACAGAACGGTACACCGCAATCCATGCACCGCGACGCCTGGTCAACGGTTTTCTCTTTCGGGAATTCTACGTACAACTCCTCATAATCTGCCAACCGGATTTTCGGGTCCCTGGTACCCGGTGTTTCTCTCGTTATCTTTAAAAAGCCTTTTGGATCGCCCATACTTAATTGTTTGAGGAATCGAAGAATTGAGGAACTGAGGAATCGATGTCGCTAGTTTTCAGTTCCTCGATTCTTCGGTTCTTCAATTACTCGACTTTAAGAAGTAGCTACCGCAATTTTCACATTAACGGAGGCCTTCACTTTATTCTCCAGAAGGACCCGCTTGTAATCCTGCGGCATTACCTTGATGAAATTCATTTTTTCTTTCTGCCAGTTTTCGAGCATCGAAAGCGCAAGCTTGCTGCCCGTATAACTGAAATGGTTCCGGATCATCTTCCGCAGCAGGTTGAAATCCGCTTTGTCCAACGGGTCCAGGTCCACCATTTCCAGGTTGGCTGCGTCGCTGAACCGTTTTTCCGGATCGTACACAAATGCCATGCCGCCGCTCATGCCTGCCGCGAAGTTCTTTCCGAACTTACCCAGAACAACCACGACCCCGCCGGTCATATATTCGCAGGCGTGGTCTCCGACGCCTTCCACAACCGCCTGGACACCTGAATTGCGCACGCAGAAACGCTCGCCAGCCATCCCTTTGATGTAGGCTTCTCCGGAAGTAGCGCCGTAAAAGGCCACGTTGCCGATGATGATATTCTCATGCGGCTCAAACGTTGCATTCCGGTCGGGTACCACGATCAGCCTGCCGCCGGACAGGCCTTTGCCGAAGTAGTCATTGGCCTCTCCTTCCAGGGTGAACTCAATCCCTCGGGCTCCGAATGCACCGAAGCTCTGTCCTGCTGATCCCCTGAAGCGGTACTGGATCGTCGAATCCGGCAGTCCGTCCTTTTTCCAGCGTTTGGAAATCTCGTAGGACAACATGGCGCCGACGGCCCGGTCCGTGTTCTTGATCGGGAAGACGGTGGCTACGGTCTGTTTTTCTTCGAGCGCCGGCTTTGCATGTTCTATCAACCGCAGGTCCAGTACATTGCTGATACCGTGATCCTGCTCCACCTGCTTGTATTGCCCCACCGAATCATCCGCCGGCTCCTTATAAAGGATGGGGCTGAGGTTGAGGGATTGGTATTTCCAATGTTCCGGGTTGTCCTTGAACCGGAGCATTTCCACTTTGCCGACCATCTCATTGATCGTCCGGAAACCGAGCTCGGCCATGATCGATCGCAGGTCCTGCGCCAGGAAGGTGAAAAAGTTGATCACATGCTGCGGATCGCCGGTAAAGCGTTTGCGCAATTCCGGATCCTGGGTGGCAATCCCTACCGGGCAGGTATTGAGGTGACATTTGCGCATCATGATGCAGCCCTCCACTACCAGGGCGGCCGTAGCCACTCCCCATTCCTCTGCGCCCAACAGCGTGGCAATGGCGAGGTCGCGGCCGGTCCGGATCTGGCCGTCGGTCTGGACGGTTACCCGGTCCCTGAGTTTGTTGCGGACCAGCGTTTGGTGCGTCTCCGCAAGGCCCAACTCCCACGGGAGTCCGGCATGGCGAATCGAGGTCAGCGGGCTGGCGCCGGTACCGCCGTCGTGGCCCGAGATCAGGATGGCATCGGCATGGCCTTTGGCAACCCCCGAAGCGATAATACCTACGCCCGCTTTGGAAACCAGTTTGACATTGATCCTGGCTTTGGGGTTGGCATTTTTCAGATCAAAAATGAGTTGAGCCAGATCCTCAATAGAGTAGATATCGTGGTGCGGCGGCGGGGAGATGAGGCCTACACCCGGGGTAGAGTGCCGTACCCTGCCGATCCAATCATCCACTTTATGGCCGGGCAACTGACCGCCTTCGCCCGGCTTGGCGCCCTGGGCCATTTTGATCTGCAGTTCATCGGCGTTGGCCAGGTAGTAGCTCGTAACGCCGAATCGACCGGAAGCGACTTGTTTGGTAGCCGATCGCTCCCAGTCGCCGTTCGGTTTGGGTTCAAAGCGGATCTCATCTTCACCGCCTTCTCCGCTGTTGCTCTTGGCCCCAAGGCGGTTCATGGCGATGGCCAGGGTGGTATGCGCTTCGTGGGAGATAGATCCGAAGGACATCGCGCCGGAGACGAATCTCCGGAGGATGTTTTCAACGGGTTCAACCTCTTCTATCGGTACGGGGCTGCCTTTTTTAAACTCCAGCAACCCGCGGAGGGTCATCGCCTGCCGGTTCTGATCGTTGATCAGTTGAGCGTATTTCTGATAAGCTTCCGGGTCGTTCTTCCGGCTGGCGTATTGCAGCCAGTGGATGCTTTGCGGATTGAACAGGTGGGCTTCACCTTTGCGCTTCCACTGATATACGCCGCCCTCATCCAGCAGGTCGGTACCGGTTGTTTCCGGTGCGAAAGCGGCTTGATGGCGAGTGAGCACTTCCCGGGCGATCCCGTCAAAGTCCATTCCTCCGATCCGGGAGACGGTATCGTTGAAACAAAGATCAACCACCTCTTTTGCCAGTCCCAGCACCTCAAAGATCTGGGCGCCCTGATAGGATTGGAAAGTCGATATGCCGATCTTGGACATGATCTTGAGCAAAGCCTTCCCGATGGCTTTATTATAGGCGTAATACAGTTTTTCCGGCTTTTCGTCCGATTTCAGCTTTTCGTCGGCTTTGAGCCCGTCTATTGTTTCATAGATCAGGTAAGGGTTGATCGCACTGGCGCCGTAACCGGCCAATACCGCGAAATGGTGCGCTTCCCGGATATCGCCGGCTTCAACGACCAGGGAGGTCTGGCTGCGGATGCCTTCCCGAACCAGGTAATGATGCACCGCACCTACCGCCAGCAACGAGGGGATCGGCGCCAGACCGGCATTCGCAGCACGGTCCGACAGGATCAGGATATTATGCCCCGACTCCGTCAGTTGCCCGGCCTTCCGGCAAATAGCTTCGAGGGCGTTTTTCAGGCTGCCGGGCTGACCGTCGGCCGGAAAAACGGTGTCGATGACTTCCGATTTGAAATCCGGATGATGGATATATTTGATCTTGCGGAAGGATTCGTTGTCCAGCACCGGGCTCTCGAGTAAAATGAATTTGGCCCGGTCAGCATCGCTTTTCAGGATATTGGCTGCTCCACCCAACATCGCATGGAGGGACATTACCGGCCGTTCCCGGATGGGGTCGATCGGCGGGTTGGTCACCTGAGCAAACAACTGTTTGAAATAATTGGAAAGGTGCTGGGATTTGTGGGAAAGGACCGCCAGCGGCGTATCCGCTCCCATGGAACCGACGGGTTCTGCAGCGTCATTTACCGTAGGCTGGATCAATACCTTGATGTCTTCCCGGGTAAACCCGTGCAATTGCTGACGGGTGATCAGGTCTTCAGGGGCCGTGGCGGCGTTTATTTCTTCTGATGCGGGCAGATTGGCCAGTTTGAGGCAATTGCTGTCAAGCCAGTCCTTATAAGGCAGCCGCCGGCAAATTGTGGATTTCAACTCTTCATCGCCGATGATCCGGTGCTGTTCCAGGTCGGCGATCAGGATCTTTCCGGGTTGCAGGCGCCCTTTCATAACCACCTTTGCAGGATCGACGGGCAGGACGCCCGCCTCCGACGCGACGATCAGCACGTTGTCATCCGTAAGCAAATAGCGGGACGGCCGCAAACCATTCCGGTCGAGGGTAGCGCCGACCAGAATCCCATCTGTAAAGCAGATAGAAGCCGGGCCGTCCCATGGTTCCATTATGGTTTTATGGTAGAGGTAAAATGCCTTTTTCCAGTCCTCCATATGATCGTCATGCTCCCAGGCTTCCGGGATCATCATCATCAGGGCATGCGGAAGGGAATATTCGTTGAACGCCAGGAATTCCAGGACGTTGTCAAAGTTGCCGGAATCTGAAAGCTTATCCCCGCAAATGGGCTTCAACAGCGCCAGTTCCTCCTGGGAGAACCGTTTGGAGGCCAATTGTTTTTCTTTGGATCGCCACCAGTTCAGGTTGCCGGTGATGGTATTGATCTCCCCGTTGTGGGCGATATAGCGGAAGGGCTGGGCCAGTTTCCATTTCGGAACCGTATTCGTTGAGAACCTGGAATGCACCAGCGCAACGGCCGATTTGAATCCGGGGTCCTGCAGGTCCGGATAGTAAGGCCGCAATTGCCAGGTGGTGAGCTGACCTTTGTAAACGATCGTTTTGTAGGAACAGGAAGCCAGGTAGAAAATATCCTTGGCTGCGGGATATTGCCCATAAACCTCATGGGTGAGGTATTTCCTGAAAATATAAAGGCGGCGTTCGAGGCTCTCCCGGTCCAGGTCATTGACCGGCTTGAGGAAGACCTGTTCCATATCCGGCTCTGTAGATCTGGCTGTTTCGCCGATCAGGTCATTGTCCGTAGGGACTGAGCGGTAACCGATCACCTCAAAACCGAGTTTGGCGGCTGATTTCTCCAGGAGGCCCCGGCTTTTGACCTTCAGGTCTGCGTCCTTCGGAAAAAAGACCATGCCGACCCCGTATTGCCCGAAGGAAGGCAATTTGAAACCCAGTTCAGCGCATTTCGTTTCCAGAAAATCGTGGGGCAGTTGCACCATAATGCCTGCGCCGTCCCCTGTATTGGGTTCGCATCCGCAGGCGCCGCGGTGCTCCATATTGAACAGCATGAATAGGGCATCTTCCACCAACTGATGGGTGGGTTCGCCGGACAGATTGGCGATCAACCCTGTACCGCAGGAATCAATTTCAAGGGAGGGTGTATACAGGCCCCGGCCCTGGCAGCTCTCGTCCATATCAGGTCTAATTAATTCAGCGTTAGGAATTTCCAGATTGGTTTCAGTTTGGCAAGGATTCCGCCGGTGCATGAATGCCCTTCAATGACGGGCGGAAGACAAAGATACGGCTTTTATCCGTCATTTTCTAAAAGGGAAGGGTCGTTCCATTGGTGATTTTTCATTTTTCTACGACTTTCAATGCGCTTTTTTTACTAAAACCTGCTATTTTATAAAAAACTTATATTTTTAAATTCTAAATATTATTTCGAAAAAGGCTATTTCACTGGTTAAAAATTTTTCCAACAATCAATTTGGCTTAATTTTTGACTTTTGGGGCGATTTTGCCCCTCCAAGCCTGCGATAAAAGGGTTCCGATTCATGAAGGTGAGGCGGCCGCCATCGAAGAAGGGGCTCAACTTGTATTGGATCGGACAAGTTCGCAATTATTGTATCAATTTGATGCATTCAGGATGCCTTACTGCTTGCCCAGTAAATTGCGCAAAGCGCTATCCAGGGTCGAGAACGTGAAATCGAACCCCGTCTGCAAGGTCTTCTCCGCCGATACCCGGGTGCTGAACAGAACAGTATCCGCCATTTCGCCCAATGCAAGGCGAAGCAGGAAGGCGGGTATGGGCAACATCAAAGCGGGCCTGCTGAGCGCCTGAGCGATTTGCCGGACCATTTCACGCCCCGTCACCGGGTTGGGCGCCACCCCGTTATAGAACCCGTTCATCGCTTCGTTTTCCAGGGCATGGATAAATAACCGGCACAAGTCGTCAATATGGACCCAGGAATACCACTGCCTGCCGCTGCCGAAATAAGCGCCGATGAAAAAACGCACCGGCAATGCGATTTTGGGCAGCGCTCCGCCGTCGGCTGACAACACCATCCCGATGCGGATACCTGCCGTCCGCCATCCCGCCTGGAAAGCCTGGTCAATGGCGGTTTCCCAGGCCCGGCACGATTCCGACAGGAAGCCCTCTCCCGGCGGGTCGGTCTCTTTTACCCACGCGTCTCTCTGGTCGCCGTAAATGCCCATCGCCGCTGCCGAAACAAAAGCCTTTGGCTGCCGTCCCAGGCGTTTGAACCCATTGATCAAGGTATGGGTACTGTCGACCCGGCTGTCGATAATGACCTTTTTGCGGCTTTTGGTCCAAAGCCCGTCGGCAATCCCGGCGCCGGCCAGGTTGACTGCATAATCCGCACGTTCGATCGCCTCATCCGGGATCTCCCCTTTGGCCGGATCCCAGGCATAGGTCGGGTATCGCTCGCCGCCCTTTACAGAACGGCTAAGGTGCAGGACTTCGTAACCTTTTTCAACCAGCATTTCGCTGAGGCGGGCGCCGATCAGGCCGGAACCGCCGCCGATGAGGATTGAGGGCATATTTAAGGATAAAGGTTAAAGGATAAAGGTTAAAGGATAAAGGTTAAAGGATAAAGGTTAAAGGATAAAGGTT
>CALMYQ010000136.1 GCA_937873655.1 uncultured Lewinella sp.
TTTGCTGGCGAACATTCATAGGATATTAAAAAAATTTTAATTTTTTACAGGCTCTAAGTATTGTGAAGCAAGACCAAAATATATTGGCAGATTTACCGCTCTTAGAGATCGAACAGACGAAAGCAATGGCAACGCAACCAATAACTTGCTGGTGGTCTGGAGACTATTTCTGCCTTTTCAATTGTTGGGTTTATACTAATTGTTATACCTGCACGACACATGAGACAGATCATATCACCGGTAACACCGGTACGTGCTAAGAGGTAGAAAAATACAACTGGGGAGGATGTTTCAACTGTCAATGTTATTCGTCCTCTTCTGTTTTGGTTGTAATTCTCCTGCGTCCTCTTTTTTTTAAATCATATTTTTTGTATATTAAACATTGGTTTTCAGGCAATTGTTTTGTCAAGAAACTCTTGAAAACTACTTGAGAGAGCCGCTAATGCATTATTTCACTAAAAATCAAAATTTCATGCATTCAATTAAACAAATAATAAATCTCTCATTTTCAAATATTCAACTTATTATAACAATATCGTTGACTGTTTTTTTTCTGTCAGCCTGTTCAAATTCGGAAGAAGCCGAAGCATTTGTTAAAATGATTGAATTGGACCAAACATTAAAAGGTAAGGAAATTCCCATTTCTGCCTTCCTCTTTCGCCCAAGAAAAATGGTCTTAACCAAGGATAAAATAGTTATTTACGATGATACGGAAAACGATAAGTTTAAAGTGTTTAGTTACCCTGATGTTGAATTTCTTTTTAGTTGGGGAAAAAAAGGAGAGGGGCCGGATGAAATTGGCTTTGTCAACTCTACCGGGTTATCTGCTACCGATAGTACATTCCGATTTTTGGATCTCACTATTTTGAAAGAATATGCCTTTGCTAATTCGAATAAAGTAAAACTGGTTAAAAGAACCGAACTAATGGAATCGCAGGGAGCGCTTAATGGATTCTGTTGGTTGGATAATTCAATGTTTATTGCTGCAGTTGACAATCCGACGGATATAGAAAGTGAATACATCTTTTTGTATCCAAATAAAAAAACAGGGCGGGCTTTCGGCAAGTTGCCTGAAGAAGGGTTCGATTTTGACTTTCATACCCAAAAACTGATTTACTACATAAAGCATGCCGTGGCAAACCCGCGCGAACGCAAAATAATAGCATTCTACGGCCGCCAAAATATGATCAAGGTCTTTAATTACGAAGGCCAATTGTTAAAGGATATCACTTTCAATGAAAACACATTTGGTTCAAAAGTCGAATCCGACAGGGTTTCCTTTGCAGCGCCATATCCTACCGATAAATTCATATATGTTTTTTATTTCAATAAATCAATGGGTTCAAGCATAGAGGAACTTAACTCCTTAACCCCGGAAATCTTAGTTTGGAACTGGGAAGGAGAACTAATAAAAAGATTTGCCTTAGATAAACCGATTTTTTCTTTTGCCGTCTCAGAAGAGTACAGGAAAATTTACGGTGCTGATATTCAGGGTGGCAATAAAATTTATGAGTTCACAATTCCCGATTTTGGAATTTCCGATCAAAAAAAGTTTCAAGAATCTGAAAATAAGACTTACAATTTTAAAAATGATTTCTACTCTGCAGAAATACCAGATGGCTGGGAGATTCCTGCCCGTATAAAAATTGATCAAAACCAAATCATTTCACGGCTTGGCCTTAATTATAACGTTACTGCTTTTTTGAATAACCAATCTAAAGATTTACCTTGTGGGGCCACTATAGCCATAAGTGTTTATCTTCCAAAAGAAGATTCTTTAGACAAGACTTATGAAAGGGTTCATGACAGATTTTTTAATCCTGAGATTGATACAACCTTTAAAGTCTATAAAGATGATATTAGAAACGTCACTTTACATCGCTACTATTTTGAGAAAGAGACTTCACACCCTCAGGTAGGCAGTTTTATTTTTAAACAATCGGGTTGGGTATGGCAGGAAGAAGGGAAGGTGGTTCATGTCTCTTTAAATGGTTGTAAGGAATTTAACGATGACATAAACGTGGCCAAGAAGATTGTTGAGCGTTTAAAAATATTTTAAGGCAAGTAATTCAAATTGATAAATTGCACATTCAAGATTTTTACATTTACAAATCGGCAGAAGGTAAAGGAATAAACCGGATTTTAATCCTTGCTGTTTCCTTTTGCTGTTTTCTATTTGCAACAGCTTGCCAAACAAACACCCAAAAGGACCAGGAAGATTCTTTGCTAAACCAGGAAAAAACTGATAGCAGTTCTTATGAAAGGGTCCCTGTTCAAATATTGATAAGACAAAATTTTAACCGGGAAATTATTTCACAGGGGCAGATAGAAAGCAAGTTTTATGCTGATGTATTTTTCAAACTGGAAGCGGAAGTAAAATTCATAGGAATAAAGATTGGGCAAAGAGTTAAAAAGGGACAAGTTTTGGCAGAATTGGATGAATCCGAATTAAACCATGAGCTTGAAAAACTAGATCAGAGTATAGTAAAAGCCCAATTCGGAATTGAAGAAAAATTAATCTCACTTGGTTACACCATTGGGGACACTATGATAAATAAAGAGTTGCTCGACCGGTTGGCGGTAGAATTCAACTTGAAATCACTTGAAATAGACAAAAAACAGGTGCTTTTTAATCTCCAACAAACTACCATCAAGGCGCCTATTTCGGGAATTATTTCCGAAATAGATGCCAAAATGGGCAATCGAGCGAGTAACTATAGTAAACTTTGTTCCATTATTGACGATTCACAACTTCAAGTGGTTTTTCCGGTTTTAGAAGAGGAAATTGAATTAATTCTCCCCGGAAGTCCTATTCAATTTTATCCGTTATATTCACCGCAAAACATAGGGGATGGGTATATATCATCCATTATCCCCAAAGTTGATGAATTTGGTATGATTAAATGTTTTGCAGAAGTAAAAAGGTCGCAAGGAAAATTATTCGAAGGAATGAAAGTAAAGGTTTTCATTCTTAATCAAATTGCAAAGCAACTGGTCATTCCTAAGACTGCTGTTGTTGACAGGCAAGGTCAACAAGTGGTATTTACTTTTAAGGGAAGGCGTGCTCATTGGAATTATGTTAAATTAGGCGAAGAAAACACTCAATTTTACACTGTACTGGCAGGCCTTTCAGCAGGTGATACCATCATCACACATGATAATATTTATCTTGCTCATTTTGAAAAGGTTGAAGCTTTTTTTGAAGAAAAATAAAAATATGGATTAGAGATTTATTTTCATACCATCACTGTTAATATCAATTCAAGAAACTGGTTAATGGAATTCAAGAAAGGCAACCGAAGTTATATTTTCCAGATTAAAATCATTGCACTTCTTTGCGTGTTTATCAGTTTAATCTTAATCCCTGGGATTCCCATTCAGTTAAACCCTTCAACAAGTAGCTTTATTCTAAATGTAAGGTTCTATTTTCCTAACGGAGCGGCATTAACAATTGAAAATGAAGCAACTTCTCGATTTGAACAAGTTTTTTCCAAGTTAAAATATCTGGAAGAGATTACTTCTATTTCAAGAACGGGAGAAGGAAACATTAAATTAAAATTTGATAATTATGCCGACTTAGAAAAAGTCAGATTGGAACTTGCCTCGCTTATTCGCCAGGTTTATCCAAAATTCAGGGATAAAATATCCTATCCTGAAATTAACCAGGAGGGGGGCAGTTTTCAAGAAAAACAAAACCTGTTGACGTACACCTTTTCCTCTTCTTTACCACACTCGAAAATAGAGTTGCTTATAAAACAATATATCATCCAGCCTCTCTCCGCATTAAATGGAATTGAAAAAATGGAGTTGTCGGGAATTGAACAACCAATACTTCAAATAATTATAAAAGAATCTCTAATTCAACAACTTGACATTAACTATCAACAAATTTCATCTGTAATAAAGAGCCATTTTGAAATTCAAGACCTTGGCTGGAGTAATAATTCTTCCGGGAAGAAGATTTATTTACAATTTGGAGAGGGCAAAAATTCAAAATCATTTATCCCTGATTTAAAAAATTTAATTATTTCTTATAAAAACAGACTCCCTATTTTTTTGAGGGATATTGCGACATTCCAAATAGAAAAACAACACCCAAAAAGTTACTATAGGATAAATGGGAAGTCTGGAATAAACTTATTGATTTACAGTAAAGACGACCAAAATCAATTGCAGTTAGCTAAAACCGTTAAAAAAGAAATTGATTTTCTTAAAAATGCCTTTCCCGAAGAAGTAAAAATCAATTTAAGATCAGATTCAACTGCCTTTCTAGGCAAAGAACTATCCAAGATTTTCAATCGGGTAATCACAGCATTTGGTATATTATTTTTTATGATATTTATCATTTATCCTTCTTATTATTTATTTGCAGTATTCTCTGGGTTTTTAGTAAGCTTATCGCTCAGTATCATTGTTTATTATCTTTTTAATCTCCAGCTTCACTCTTATTCCTTAGCAAGTCTAACCCTATCTCTTGGAATCGTCCTAGACAATATTATAATAATGACGGATCATGTGCTCCGAAAGAAGAATAAAAAAATTATTATTGCAATACTCGCTGCAAATCTAACAACGGTGGGCGTTTTCTTAACCATTTTCCTGATAGATGCGAAATATAGGCAAGAATTAACCGATTTCATTTCTGTTTTCTCAATCAACCTGTTAATGTCTTTGGTCGTTGCACTTTGGCTGATACCCGCTTTACTTTACGATAAAATAGTATCTGGGGTTTCGAAGTATCAAAGGAGAAGGAAATCTTTTGCTATACGGCTTAGTCGGTTTTACCGCAATTACATAGTGTGGATCCAAAGAAGGCGAATCGCCATCCTATTGTTGTTGGCAGTATTATTCGGCTTGCCTTTTTTTGCCTTACCTCCATTTATTCAATCAAATACATATGCAGCTCAACTATACAACCAATCATTTGGAAGCAAGACTTTTCAAAGAAACGTTAAACCGATTATAGAAAGGTATCTTGGAGGGACTCTCGGTTTATTTATAAGAAATAAAGATAAAATTTCTTTTACACCCCAAGAACAAGAACAGATAAAACTTTACCTTCAAGCATCCTTACCATATGGAAGCAGTTTAGAACAAATGAATGAAGTAATGAAAGACTTTGAAAATTTTCTGAATCAATTTACAGAAATTTCAAGATTTCAAACGTATATCAGCGGATACGATAACGGACGAATAGAAATAGAATTTCATGAAAACTGTTTGAAAACAGGTTTTCCGTGGCATTTAAAAGGTTTGTTACAAGCCAAAGCGCGAAAAACAGGATCAGCAGGATTTCTAATTTTTGGAGTTGGTTCTATCTTTAATGATAGCAATAATGTAAACGGAATTTCTCAACATCTGAAATTAAGCGGGTATAATTATCACCAATTAATGGAAATAGCAAACCGTGAGAAAGAAAGATTGTTGAGTCATATCAGGATTGAAAAGGTATTGATCAGTAGTCGGATAAACTGGCTGGAGCCAAAGGAAAAATATTTTGCATTAGAGTTTGAGTCACCCGATATTATTCTGCAAAAGGGCCTTAACTTTAGTACTATTGGCCGGCAAATCTTAACTTTAGCCCCTCAAAAAGATGCATTTTATATACCGGCGCCTGATGGAACTGGAGTTATGGTAAGTTTATTAAGCGACCGGGCCAGGCAAAATTATTTTTGGGAAGCTAGAGAAACTCCGATTTTTCAGGATAGTTTTCGAATTTATAAAAATAAAAATTTAACAACTTTAAAAGAATCAAAAGGCATAGACGAAGTTTACAGAAAAAACCAAGAGTACCAAATATTGCTGGAATATGAATTTATGGGGAATGCTTATCTTGCAGAAAAAGATAAAAAACAAAGGATAAAAGATATTCAAAAAACACTTCCCACTGGTTTTCAGATTGAGGATGAGCAATTCACTTGGTGGGATGAAAATGCCTTCAAAAAGGTTCCGTTATTGATTTTAAGTGCAATTATTATTATTTTTGCTATATGCGCCATTCTATTCGACTCCATAAAATGGAGCTTTATCCCATTACTGCTTATTCCGCTTTCTTATATTGGAATATTTTTATGTGTAGGCCTGATCAAGTTTAAGTTTGATCAAGGGGGGATGGCTGCTTTTTTACTTATTGCCGGTCTTGCTGTTAATGGGGCTATTTTTATCATTAATGATTATCTTAATATCGCCTCCGCCAAAGCCTACCCAAGGTTAAGTCTACTTGAGTGTTACTTAAAATCTTTTAACGGCAAAATAATTCCAATTTTGCTAACAGCATTGTCCACTTGTCTGGGGCTGCTTCCATTTCTAATTTTTGATGACGGTCAACCTTTCTGGTACGCTTTGGCTGTAAGCACCATATTTGGTACTATTTTTTCTGTTTTATCGCTTGGCTTGTTCTTGCCAATTTTCGTGTTAGGAAGAACGAATACCTTCTCAAAAAATGAAAAATAGGTTTTAAATTGGGAATTTGACAAACCTTTTCAAAAAGTCAGAACTGGTATTGTTTTCTCAGGTTCCGGTTAAATGAGCTTAAAATATGGTTCGGTTTTTAATCCTACATCCAATATCTGTTTTCGTATTTTATGCGGCGCTAATGGTAACATCGGTTATCAGCTTATGGTATCTGCCCGTTTCTCTCTTGCCAGAAATTGACGTCCCTCAGATAAATCTTCAGGTTGATAGCCCCAATAAATCTCCCGAAGAGATGGATAATCAAATTGTAGCGCCAATTCGAAGAAGGTTATTGCAAATAAATGGATTAAAAGATTTGCATTCAACTTCTTCCTTCGAAAAAGGAGACATTAAATTAAAATTTGAATACACAAAAGATATTGATTACGCTTTTTTAGAAGTCAATGAAAAGGTAGATTTAGCAATTAATGAAATCCCCAAAAATGTTGATCGCCCCAAAATCATCAAACAAAGAACTGAAGATCTTCCTGTTTTCTTCATTTCTATCGCCTATAGAGATGATAGTAAAATGAAAGATTTTTTCGCTTTAAGTCAATTCGTAGATCAATTGGTTAGACGGCGCCTCGAACAACTGCCTGAAATCGCTATTACAGATATTCATGGCTATTCAAAAAGACAAATTGTGATAGTTCCTAATGAGCAAAAAATCAATCAATTAAATATTTCTATTGATGACCTGAAATCTGCATTATATAACCAAAATTTAACGTTTGGGTCAGTTCAATTTAAGGAACGAAATTACCAATATATGCTCAAGATAGGCCAGCCTTTACAGTCTGTCGAAGCCATTAGAGCAGTGCCCTTATTGATAGAAAATAGAATCTTTCATCTAAATGAATTAGCTACAGTAAAGGTAGAAGAACAAGAATTAAGCGGCAGTTTTATTAGTGATGGACAAAGAGCTATTAGTCTGGCCATTATTAAAAGTGCAAAATCAACAATCAAAGGTTTACGATCGAAATTGCAGCAAGTAGTGAATGAATTGGAAGCCGAAAACCCGGAGTTGAAAATTAAAATCACCAGAGACAATACCTATATTCTAAATTACACGATTAGTAATTTAAAATCCAACTTGATTTTTGGATCTATATTGGTTATCGGCCTTGTGTTTTTATTTTACAGGAACTGGAGAAGCTCTTTAATTAGTGGAATTATGGTTTTGGCAAGCATGTTGGCTACTCTTTTGTTTTTCAAACTTGGAGGGTTAACCGTTAACATGGTCACGCTATCAGGAATAATCTTAGGACTAGGTTTGATGATCGACAACGGTATTATCATAATTGATAACATAATTCAAATACAAAAAACAGGAGAATCCCTGCTGGATTCATGCGTTCAAGGCGTAAATACGATGATCCGGCCTTTATTAACCTCCAATTTAACAACCTGCTCGGTGTTCTTACCTTTGGGCCTTTTAAGCGGTATTTCAGGAAGTCTTTTTTTCGAAGAGGCTTTGGCTGTCTCAATTGGTCTTTTTCTTTCTTTCTTTATCTCGATCACCTTTATTCCCGTTGTTTTTTACGCCTTTGAAAGAGCCCGATTACATCAATTTAAAGAAAACAACCGAATGAAAGATCTGTATATTAAAAGTGTCGAATATTGTAGCGCTTACCCGGTTTATTTCTTTATTTCTTTGCTGATTTGCCTTGGGCTTGGTTATCATTGCTATCATAGATTGAAAATCGAATATTTACCCTCGCTTCCAAGTTTAAGTTTTGAAATACTAATCGATTGGGAAGAGCCTATTTTACTATCGACTTCCCAAAAAAGAATAGTTGACATAATTGACAAGTTTAAGGATAAAATAAAAAATTATGATGTGCATTTTGGAACACCTCAATATTTGATCTATAAAAACAGGACCTCTTCCCCCTCTTCTTGTTTAATTTATTTAGAAGCAAAATCCTCGAATGACAAGTGGCAAATTCAAAAAGATTTTGAAAATCACCTGATTTCAAGTTATCCAACTGCGTTTTTTGAAATTCGCCCTGTTGTATCGGATTTCGAGTTACTTTTCCCTGAGCAAACAAATGATATCGGGATTGAAGTTTATATTGAAAATCAGACCTTAAACTACCAAAGGGACCGGATTGCTCAACTATCTGATAGTTTGCTTAAATACTTTCCTGAAATTAAAATTCAAACTCCACCTATGAAGCGTCGAATTTTAATTTCCCCTAGGAGAGACAGGTTATCTTCTTATGAAGTTGAACAATATGATTTATACGAAAAGCTCAAACAGCTGATATCTGGAATTGAGATTTTTAGAATTAGCCAATCTCAGGAAGAAATGCCGATTATAATTACAAATTCAGATGAAAAAATAATTGCTGACTTATTGAAAAATCAACAAATAACTAATAATAATAAAAATCAAATACCATTAAAATTCTTAGTAAATACCAAGGAAGTTACAGACTGGGAAGAAATTTCAGCTTCTGGGAGAGGTAGATTCTTGCAAATCTCCATAAAGACAGAAAAAACCAAGGAGGTTCTTGATTTTTTAAATATCTTAAATAAAACCGATAAGAATTTCAACTTTTATATAAATTCAGCATACTATAATAATCAAAAAATATTTAGAGAACTGCTGCTGGTTCTATTAGTTACATTGATTATGTTATACCTAATATTAGTTATGCAGTTTGAATCTTTCCTACAACCAATTATAATATTGCTTGAGGTTCCAATGAGTCTGTCAGGTAGTCTCATCTTTCTCTATTTGTTTGGTGAAAGCATAAATATTATGGCAATGATTGGAATTATTGTAACCTCAGGAGTAGTTATAAATGATTCGATCATTAAGATAGACACCTATAATAGTTTTTTAAAAAAAGGATTTGGACTAAAGGAGGCCATTCATCAGGGAGGAATTAAAAGATTAAATACAATTATTATGACTTCTTTGACGACTATTTTAGCAGTTTTGCCGATATTTTTTTCTACAGAATCTGGCGCCGTTCTTCAGTTCCCCCTTGCACTAACACTAACAGGAGGCCTGATAGTTGGGACTTTGATGAGCTTGTATTTAATTCCATTATTATTCTACCGGATTTATTTTTTACCATCCTGATAAATCAATAATATTTATTAGTTATTGGTTGAGTTGTTAAAACCCTACCCGCAATATCTGTCCCCCTTTCCCTATAATACTTCTAGCTGAAATCAGGCCAAATACTCTTGAGTCGATGGAATTTTCACGATTATCTCCCATGACAAAATAATAATCATCTTTAACAAAAATTTGAACTAAACCTGTGTGGGGACTTGGCTGGATCTCAGAAAAAGAAGTCGGAAAAAAATCTTTATTTTGTTCATTTTGCAGATTTAACTTAGCTCCTTTATGTGGCACTACAATCGGTCCAAAATTCTGAAAGGTCCACATATCGCTCAACCTCCAGTTCGTCTCTTTTGGCAATTTTTGTGACCTGAAAATTTTAAAAGAATCAATAAATTCACTTTTCCTGACTATTAAATATTTATCAAAAGGAATTTCAGCAATCCAACAATTACTATTATTGCTCTCCGAGCATTTATAATAGATTAATTTCAAACTATCCAACTGTCTTTTTGCAAGCTGTTCTTCTTTTATGGAAAAGGAATAGATTTGCTTACTATGTTCCGGAATTTTTGAAACTTGCCCATTGATAATAATTTGCCCATTTTTTAATTCAAGCGTATCTCCTGGTACTCCAACTACTCTTTTTACCAATAATTTACCATTTCCTTCAGGAGAATCAAAAATGACAATATCATTCCTTTCTACTTTGCCAAATCCTTTTAACCTCCTATAGGGTTTTAATTTTGCAGCCTCTTTTTTAATGAAATATGCATCACTCCCGACTAAGTAAAAAAAAAGGCCATGTATCCAAGGAATTTCTACAATAGATCGAGGCATTCTAGGTCCATAAACTAGTTTGTTAATTATTAATCTATCACCGACCTCTATCGTGTCTTCCATGGAACGGCTGGGTACAACGCAAATTTCGAAAATGAAAACCCTCATCATTAAAGCTAATAATGGCGGAATAAATAAGTAGTAACTAATTTGTAGAAAACGAATTTTAGTTGTTTTTGAGGTCATGAAAAAAAACAAAGTCGAGCAAATTATAAGTGGAATAACAAGCCAAAAAATACCTTTCCATACACTATAAAGGGTTAAGAATGTTAAAAAAAGAATAATTGAATACCTTATAGTCTTGTTTATATACTTTTTGATCATTGCGAAAAATTATGAGATTAGAGGAACCAATTGACCGCACCCATCCTGCTGGTTTGCCCCCCCTATTAACCGGACAATCGACCAGTTCGATTAGGAAAAATGGTTTGAATGCCTATAACTTTGCATCAGCGAGATGCGACCGACGGTTGACAGTTGAACCGAAGGTTGTTAGATGACGGCGCCGCTCACCTTTTGTTGATGTTGAACCTGGCTTAGGCCGGCATCGAGCCGGCCCAAACCAGAGCGAGATGCTCCCTCTGGTTTCAAGTAACCCGATAGTTGAAAACGGGATACTTTGAGGGTAAAGATAATCTTTTTCCGCTTTCCTTGCCTGAAGCTGATCAGCCCCTTGTCCCATGCCTGCTGAAAGATGCGGGGCGGCAAGTAAGCGATCGCTGAGTGTACCCGCTCGTTATTGTACTTGTCGTAGAATACGGCCAGACGGGCGTCCAGTTGTTGTAGCGTCCAAATCTACCTGACGGTAGACAGGAGTGTTCATGCCGCATGGCTGTGGCCAGAATGGAATGAAAACTTTCCACATGGCCATTCTCCTGCGGTGTGTAAGGGTGCGTAAATACCTGTGAGAGGTGATTATCCATAAAAAACTCCCGTAATCGTTGGGCCAGGAATTGAGGCCCGTTGTCACTGCGTACTTCAATATGGAGGCCTTTTGCCAGGGCTTGTGCCGGTTGAAGGTGGTGAACAATAACCCATTCCCAGGCTCGGCGCACATCTTCCCATTTCATCCGGTAACCTGCATGCCAATAAAGAGCCAGGCGTTTGAAGGTGTCCAGGATGGTCAGCACGTAGGCATAACGCCGATATTCTTCCACCCAAATCATTTTGATATCCATCTCCAACAGGGTCAGCGGCTGTTCAGGGCAGGCCATCCGATGTTGGACATAGGGGCGCTCAGGTTTAACCAATCGGGTCAACAACAGACCGCCTGCTTTCATCAGCCGATAGACCTTCTTGTGATTGATCTGATAGCCCTCCAGTTGCAATTGTGCGCTCATACGCTTGTAGCCGCAGCGCAGATCATCGTCTTGCTGGATGGTTTTCATACACTGGAAGACTTCCTAATTCGGTCGCTCAATGATTTGGCCGTCGATGGTGTGACGCATCGTATGGGTCGATGGTGGACAGCCCGGCCGAAAAGCACCGCCCCCGCCATATCGGCCTTTGGGGCGGTAGTAATACTGATGCCGTGTCAGATCAAAGGCCTCAAGGGCTTGTTCCAGGACTAAGCCCTGGCTTTGATAATACCCAACACGCATTCGCTTCTCGGACGGGCTCATTTCTTTACCCGCGCTTCCTTCAGCGCCAGGATCAGCAACTCCTTCTCGGCTACCAACTCTTTGAGGCGTTGGTTTTCCTGCTCCAGGGCTTTTAACTGCCGTAGTTTTTTTGTGGTCACCCCATGTTGAAAGCCCTCTTCTCCCATCTCTTCGAACTTCTTTCGCCAGGCGTAATACGTGGCCGGATAAAGGTCATACTTCGCCAGCGTCTCCTGCACCCCCTTACTGGAGGCTTCCTTGAGGATCGCCAGCTTGTCTGCTGTGGTGAATTTGCGTTTTGCCATACTCAAAATTACAGTTTTTGAACTGTAATCGCGTCCGATCTATCTTGGGGCCGAAACACTGCTCTATTGACAATGAAGTTAAATAATTTTTGAATGTCTCGCAACCGACAACTTTTCCAGGTTCCTACTCCTCCTCCGAAGAGCCCATCTGGTTTTCAGAATACAGACGGTTGAACAATGCATCCACCCGGTACATTTCGTCGAGGGTGTCGTCAAGGTAGAAGGCGATATCAGGCATCCGGCGGAGCTGCTGGCGGACGCGGCTGGAGAGCGATTGTTTCAAACGGGCGATCTCCTCTTCCATTTCAAGGAGCACTGCCTGCTTGTTCTCCGTATTATAAACGCTTACGTAGATCTTGGCCAACGCAAAATCGGGGGTGACCTTTACGCCGGTCACGGTCACCAGCGGTTCGGCGCCGTACACGTAGCTGCCTTCCTGCTGGAGGACGATGCTGAAATTCCGCTTGAGCAACTCTGCTACTTGTTTTTGGCGTTTTGATTCCACTGCTGTCGATTTATACGGATGATATCCGGCCAAAGGTAAATAAAATTGTAGAACACCCGAATCTGCCCTTTGGGTTCCGGGTATCGGATATTATGTTGACAAAAATTGTTTGTTTTGCAATAACTGCCTACATTTGTTGTTTGTTCGCCGCTTATGAGTCAATTACTGGACAGCCCTATCGAATACCTGAAGGGGGTCGGCCCCGCAAAGGGAGAACTGCTGAAAAAGGAACTGAACCTGTTCACGGTTCACGACCTGTTGCATCAGTTCCCTTATCGGTATATTGACCGCACCCAGTTTTATCAGATCGGCGAGTTGCACGAGGAATCCGGTGAGGTGCAGGTCAAAGGCATCCTCCGCAAACTGGCCACCGTCGGCGAAGGCCGCAAAAAACGGCTGACCGGCGTCCTGCGGGATGAATCGGGCGTAATGGAACTGGTCTGGTTCACCGGAGCTTCCTGGATCGAAAAATCCCTGACCGTCGGGATGGAATACGTGGTGTACGGCCGGGTCGGCAGTTACAACCACCAGCTCAACATGGCGCATCCGGAAATGGAGCCCGCCAATGAGGGCAATTCCCGCGAAGAAGGCGCTTTCTCTCCGGTTTATTCCAGTACCGAAAAACTCAATTCAAGAGGGCTGAACGCACGTGTACGCCGCAAACTCGTCCAAAACCTGCTGGAGCGGCTCACGCCCCAGGACCTACCCGAAAATCTGCCTGCCTATCTGGTGCAGAAATTCAAATTGCCGGGGCGGTTTGACGCGATGCGACAGATCCATTTTCCCCGGACCGAAGCGGAAATGAATGCCGCCAGGAACCGGCTGAAATTCGAGGAATTGTTTTTCATCCAGATGCGCCTGCTGCAATTGAAACGACGGCGGCGCGATATGGTAAAAGGATTTGTTTTTGAGACTGTCGGTGAATATTTTAACCGGTTTTACTCGGAAAAACTGCCCTTTGAACTCACCGGCGCGCAAAAACGGGTGATCCGGGAGATCCGCCGCGATATGGGAGCGGGCGTCCAGATGAACCGCCTGCTCCAGGGAGACGTAGGCAGCGGCAAAACCATGGTCGGGCTCTTGTGCATGCTGATCGCGCTGGACAACGGGTTTCAGGCCTGCATGATGGCCCCCACGGAGATCCTGGCCCAACAGCACTACAATTCCATCAGCCAGTATATGGAAGGCATGGATGTCGGGATCGGATTCCTGACCGGCAACGTCAAGGGCAAGGCCAGAAAAGCCGTTCTGGAAGGATTGGCTGACGGCAGCATCCGGATTGTGGTCGGGACCCATGCCCTGATCGAACCGGCTGTGGTCTTCCACCGGCTCGGCCTGTCCATCACGGATGAACAACACCGGTTCGGAGTGGAGCAACGCGCCAAACTCTGGGCAAAGAGCAGCCCTTTCCCCCCTCACGTTCTGGTTATGACCGCTACGCCCATACCGCGTACGCTGGCCATGACCCTGTACGGGGATCTGGAAGTATCAGTCATCGACGAATTGCCGCCGGGCCGGAAGCCGATTGAAACCGTTCACCGCACGGAAAGTCATCGACTCAGGGTGCTGGGTTTCATGCGGGAGCAAATTGCTGTCGGCCGCCAGGTCTATGTGGTTTATCCTTTGATCGAAGAATCCGAAAAACTCGACCTGCTCAATCTTGAAGAAGGCTATGAAGCCTTGGCACGCGAATTTCCGCCGCCGCAATACCAGATCAGTGTGGTGCACGGCAGGATGAAAGCGGCTGACAAGGATTTCGAAATGCAGCGTTTTGCAGCCGGGGTAACCCAGATCATGGTGGCCACCACCGTCATCGAAGTCGGTGTGAATGTGCCGAATGCCTCCGTGATGGTCATTGAAAATACTGAGCGGTTCGGCCTCTCCCAACTGCACCAGCTGCGGGGAAGGGTAGGGCGCGGCGCCGAACAATCGTATTGCATCCTGATGACCGGCTACAAACTCAGCAAGGAAGGCCGGGAGCGCATTCAGACCATGGTGCGCACCAATAACGGGTTCGAGATTGCCGAAGCCGACCTCAAACTGCGCGGCCCCGGCGATCTGGAAGGCACCCGCCAGAGCGGGATCCTCGACCTGCACATTGCCGACCTGGCCAAAGACGGCGCCATCCTCCAAACGGCCCGCAACGTAGCGATCCGGATCCTGGATGACGACCCGGGCCTGGAACGCCAGGAACACCATCCCATTCGCTGGTTTATGGATAAATACAGGAAAAAGTGGGACGGATGGTCGAGGATCAGCTGATCCGGGAACCTGCGGGTAAATCGTCAGCTACTTGACGGGACAGTCTGGTTTGTTGACCAGCCGGCACTTATCTTCCCAAATTAATTATATTTGCCCAGCTCGATAACGAACTGGTTATGAAAAAAAGCAAACTCTACTACTTGTGGCCGGCCATAAGCCTGCTGCCTGTTTTCCTTTGTGCCCAGTCCGCGGGCGATATTCCGATCACGGCGCGCTTTGAACAGGCGACGGTTGAACAGGTCTTCACCAGGCTGGAATCGACCTACCCGGTCCGGTTCTTTTACAAATCCGCCGACCTTCCGCAACAAAAAACAGACGCCGATTTTCGCGACACAAGGCTCGCCGACGCGCTTCAGCAGCTACTCGGCAATACCCTGGCGGGTTACCTTTTTTATCGCGAACATTCGGTGATCATTATCCCCAGGCGATTGCTGGATGAATCCTATTCCGCCAATTTTTACCAAACCCTCGAAAATAACCTTTACGGGACGGAAGAAGAGGAAACCTACCTGCCTATCGGGCAGATCGAACAACTCCGGTCCGACGGCCAGGCCAGGGTAAACGGCGTGATCATTGACGAACAGACCAAGGAACCCATTATCGGAGCCACCGTTTTTTGGGAAGGCCTTGAAAAGGGCGAAATCTCGGACGTCGACGGCGCCTTTGAATCGGTGGTTCCGGCCGGCCGGCACGAGATCCTGATCCGGTCGGTCGGCTACCAGGATACCCGGCGCAAGCTGGAGGTTTTCAGTGACGGCCGGATCGAAATACCCATCCTGAAAGCCGCCATTGACCTGGAGGAGGTGGTGGTGGAAGCGGATGCTCCGGATGTCAACCTGCAGGAAGCTACCAGCGGGATAGCCCGCCTGGATGTGAAAACCATCAAGGAGCTCCCGGCCTTCCTGGGTGAAGCGGACGTGGTAAAGTCGCTGCTGCTTAACCCCGGCGTCAGCACGGTGGGCGAGGGGGCTACGGGGTTCAACGTCCGCGGCGGCGAAGTGGACCAAAACCTGATCCTTCAGGACGAGGGGTTCATTTTCAACGCCTCGCACGCCCTGGGATTTTTCAGCACCTTCAATGCCGACCTGATCAAGAACATCACCTTGTACAAGGGCAATATTCCGGCTCAATACGGCGGGCGACTCGCCTCGGCGCTGGACGTGGAAATGCGGGAAGGCAGTTTTGATAAATTCCGGATCAAAGGCGGCGGCGGCATGGTGGCCAGCCGCTTGAGCCTGGAAGGGCCGGTCGTCCGGAAGAAGAGCTCCTTTCTGCTGGGATTGCGCTCTTCTTACGCCGATTGGCTGCTCAAGCTGGTCAGCATCCCCGAGGTGCGGCGCAGTTCGGCCTTCTTTTTTGACGGCAATGTCCGGTATACCCACCGGCTAAATGACAAAAACACCCTGACTTTCTCCGCCTATTCCTCTCAGGATGAATTTTCCTACAACGAAGATTTTGGGTTCGATTACAGCACCCTGATGGGGCAGGTCGTTTACAAGAAGATCTTCACCGACGATTTTTTCACCAAATTCTCCCTCACGGGCAGCCAGTATAAGAGCACCCGGTTCGAACTGGATACCCTGAACGCTTCCCGCCTGGACCACAATTTATCGTACCTCAAATTCAAAGGTCAGGCGACCTATATCCCCGTTGCAGGCTTGCAGCTCGACGGTGGCATTTCTTCCATTTATTATCAGGTTAAACCCGGTGAGCTCAAGCCCAACGGCGGCCTGATCGAAGTGACGCCGAAGCAACTGGAAACAGAGTTGGGCCTTGAATCGGCCGCCTTTCTGAATGCAGAATGGGAGGTAAACCCGTTGCTGCTTATTTCCGGGGGGATAAGGTTTGCCCTGTACCAGTTCCTGGGCCCCAAGGATGTGTACCAATATGAGGACCCTGAACATCCCGATTTCGGAGAGGTGACCGGGATCACGAACTACGGCAGCGGGGACGTCATCGCCTCCTATTCCAGCCTGGAACCGCGGCTGTCCGTCAGGTACCGGCTCGGTAGCGACAATTCCGTCAAATTCGGCTACAGCCGTACGGCGCAATTCATCAACCAGATTTACAACACCGATTCCCCTACGCCCATCAGCCAGTTTCAATTGAGCACTTCCTATATCAAACCGCAACGGTCCCATAATTTCTCTCTGGGCTATTTCCACAATTTCAAGAATAACCTTTGGGAAAGTTCGGCGGAGATCTTTTACCGCAATATTGACGCATTGTTCGACTATCGCGATTTCGCCGACCTGAACGTCAATGACCACCTGGAAACCGAGTTGATGCCGGGACAGGGAAATGTGAGGGGCCTTGAACTGAGCATCAAAAAGAAAGAAGGCGTGATCAACGGCTGGCTGGCCTATACCTGGTCGAAGTCGCGCAGGCAGGTACCCGGCATCAACAAAAACGACTGGTATCCCAGCAACTTTGACAAGCCGCACGATATCTCCCTTGTATTCAATTATCAGCCCAACCAGCGAAATATATTCACCATCAATTTCAACTACAGCACAGGGCGACCGATCTCGGCGCCGCTCGGCAATTACCAGAGCAACGTGGGATTGGTGACGCCGGTTTACAGCGAGCGCAATCAGATCCGTATCCCGGACTACCACCGGGTGGATATCGCCTACACCATCGGGAAGGGGTACCGCAAGGACGCGAAATTCCGGACGAGCTGGACGTTCTCCATCTACAACCTTTACAGCAGGCGGAATGCCTATTCGGTATTTTTCACCCGGGCGGCCTTCCGGAATGTCCAGGCCAACCGACTGGCGATCCTGGGCAGCATGCTCCCGGCGATCACTTTTAACTTTGAATTGCTATAAAAGGCGCCTTTTGCCAATCTAACATCATCAATGAGCACAAGGGTATGAAAAAAACGATCTGGAAAAACCTGGCTTCCGCCGCAGCTGTCCTGGCCGGAATAAGCCTTCTGGTTACGGCATGCCTGGATGAAATCGACCTTGGGCCCAAGGGCGTGGAGTATAAACGCATGGTCATTCTGGGTAAGGTGGTGAAGGGGTCGCCGTCCCGGGTATCCGTTTTTGTGACGGAGACCTTTGATTTTGAGGACCGGCAAATCCCCAGGGCCATCACCGGCGCCCAGGTGGTGATGATGGACGACAGCGGCCGGTCGGTTTCCCTGGAACCCGGGGATCCCGGGATCTACCAACTTGAGATTGCGGACAACGATCCCGGTTTTCAATTGGAGGTCGGCCGGTCCTATCACCTGAAGGTGACCACGGAAAAGGGTAAGCAGTATATTTCCTCGCCCGAGCCTTTGCTGGACGTGCCGGAAGCGGCTGCGCTGGAAGTCGGCAAGATCACCAAGCTGGAACCCGACGCGATCGGCGGGTATTCGCCGGTTGATTACCTGTCGTTTGAGGTGACCACACCGCTGGTGGTATCCGGCGCTGTGGAAAGGGCGAGGCTTCGTTGGGAGGTCGAAGAAACGTACAAACTGACGGATACTCCGATAAATGGAGCGGAACCCAAGACCTGCTATCTGACGGTTGCCCAGAATGCCTCCGCTGTGCGCATTTTCAACGGTACCGAGCTTTTTTCGGATGAATTGCCGGGGTATCCGGTCTATGAAACGGCTCCGAATTACCGGTTCCACGAGGGATATTATTTGAACCTGATACAGGAATCGCTCAGTTCGGGCGCCTACGAATACTGGCGGCAAACGCAGGAATTGCTGAACCGGACGGGGAGCATGTTCGAATCGCCGGTGGGTAAGGTGCAAAGCAATTTCAAGAGCTTGGATGACGAGACGGAGGACGTATTCGGTTACTTTTACGCTACCCGGCAGGATACGATCCGGTTGTACGTCAGGCCGGAAATCGCCGGCTCGCCGCCTTCGCTTTGTCCGCCCAGCGTACCGGCAGGCGGGCGCCCCTGTCCGATCGCGGTCTGTTGCAACTGCCTCGACCAGGCCAACAGTTCGACCGCCAAACCCTGGTACTGGATAGAATAAACCCTTACCCAATTTAACATCGCCTTACGGGTGCGAATTTAAAAATAAGTCCTATGCGTCATTTTTCCAAGTGGGTCTTTGTGTTGTTACTGGGTTTGTTTCCGGCGCTGAATCCGATTTCAGCCCAGGTTGTGACTCGCGACCAGTGTTTGCTGCATCTCGACAAGTCCTTTTACGTTTCGGGGGAAATCGCGTGGTATAAGTTGTACCTGCCGGCATTTTTCAGGGATAAAGAACTGTCGGTCCGGGTATCTGTAACGGATCAGGCCGGGCAGATCATCCGGAGCCATTACCTGAAAACCGATGGGAAGGCCTATGTCGAAGGTTATTATAAAGTGCCCTTCGACGTGGTCACCGGGATGTATCACCTCGTTTTTGAGGGCTCTGACAAGACTGCGAGGAAATTCGAACGCCTGGCGGAAACGGCCGTACCCATGATCAGCGATCTCGGGGGCGCATCATCACCGGTTGCCGGCGGGCCGGTTGAGCAGAAGCCCGCCTCCCCGGCCGGCAATTTGCAAATTGAAATAACCCTCCCGGCGGATACTTTCCTTTGCCGGGATCAGATCCAGCCCCGCATTGCGGTCAGGGATCAGAACGGCAGGCCTGTAAAAGCGGATATCTCCGTGGCGGTTACGGATTGGGAACTATGCGGTCCCAAAGCGTTCGGGCGGTCGAATATCGGGGTTACATCCGGTTTGGATCCCGGACTGGCCGGCCGGTTGACCAATGCGCTCTATTACCGCGGGCAATGGCTCAACGGGGAAGGAAAACCGGCTGCGGCGAAGGTGGCCGGGGCATTTTCGGCCGAGGATCAAAAACTGTTCTATACCAACACTGACGCCGCGGGCACCCTGTTCCTGGAGCTGCCGGATTTTTATGGCAACAAGCCGGTGCAATTCCTGGGCTGGGAAAAGGAGAATACGGATATCTCCGTTCGGATGGACGGCACGCTGAGGGTGAACCAGGAAACCTCCCCGGCACTGTCGCCTGAGATGGCAGAGTACCTCCGGCTCAGCGCCGGGCGCAAGAAAATTTTCCAATACTATAAAATGCTGGAAACAGGGCTTTCAGTGGAATTCCCGGAAACCAAACCGGGTGAACTGAAACCGGATATGAAGGTTTATCCGAAGGAGTTCAAATCCTTTCCAAACGTGGCCACATTCTTCCGGGAGGTCTTGCGCCCCATCACGTTCACCCTCAAAAAGGACGGCGCCTACGACGCCCGCATCTACAACGACCAGATCCAGGGGCTGGATGAGTACTATCCGGAAAAACCGCTTTTTATTGTCGATAACAAGATCACGCGGGACGTCGATTTTGTAGCCAAAATGGACCTCAGCCTGGTGGAGCGGGTCGATCTGTTCTTTCGGTTCCAGACCCTCCGGGGGCAGTTCAATGTGCTGGGCAGCAACGGCGTGGCCAGGATCATCACCAGCGCCGACGATATAGCGGTTCCGGATGCGGAAGAGGAAGACATTTTTACAGTTTCCGGCTTGCAGCCCGAAGCGGCGTTCCCGGCTTTTGACCCCTCCTCCATGGCGGCGCACCAACCTTTCTTCCGGCCGCAGTTGTACTGGAATCCCCATGTCGAGACGGACAATCAGGGGAAGGCCAGCTTTTCGTTTTATCAGTCGGACGAGGTCAGCAGGTTCCGGATCCAGGTGGTAGCTCACGGCGAGAATGGGGAGTATGGCATAGCAGAGCGGGTTTATTGGGTTCGGATGGAGCGGTGAAATAAACAGAGTGGGAGACTTGGAGAACTGGAGCGTGATCGGGTAGTAATCTGACGCCAATTCCGCGATGTCAATGCCTTTGTACAATAACTCCAACAATAATCTGCATTCAGGCTATGGTCAACCGGAGACATCCTGAATTTCCATAATGATCTGGTTCGGATGTCTCCGGTTGACAGCGGAAAAACCGACCTTCATTTAGAGGCCGGATTTCAGGATCTTTTCCGCTTTAAAGGCAGCATACGAAATATATTGATTGTCACCGGACGAGGATTGGATTGACCGGAACAATTCATTGTAAAACCCGGACCATTTTTCAGCGGTTTCCGGGCTGAGGAAGGGTTTCGCCCGCTGAAAGGATGTGGCCACCAAAACCAATTCCACTTTTGAACCCGATTTTTGCAAGTAGTCCAGGTAGTAAATGGTAGCTTCGGCGACGGATTGGTTAATGGGCACCTGGTTAAGATATTTGTCCAGTACGATAAATGCAATCGTCTCCAGGTTGGATAATTTTGCCCGCGGATCCAGATTTTCATCCATTCCTTCAAGTGTTTTTATGGCCTCAAGATGAATCCCTTCCCAATTCTCCTCAGGGTGATGGTAATTGAAACGAGATAAATTGGAAGCCAGAAACCTTCCGGAAAATACGGCATCGTAAAACTGCGGGTCTTTTTCAGTCATCTGGTATCTCAGGTCATCCGGGCCCTTTCGGAGTTCAGCCCCGAAGTCCGTATCAGCAGAAGGATTTACTGATTCTCCGCGGGTGAAAGCGGCAACTTTGGGATCTTCCTCCTCCGAAACCTGATTAACGGCGCATCCGGTGATCCATAACGTCAGAACCAGCAGCAAAAAGTAAGGTGTTTTCATGTCTGAAAATATAGTAAATAAAGGAAATAGGGTTTAACCGCAGGCATTGCAATCACAGCCGAGCGCAGCCGCATTCATGCCCACCCAACCCGGTTCGCTTTCATGAGTGTTGTAATCGAAAACAGGACCCCAAGGCCCCATACCGTAAAAGTGAAAGGATTCAAATACCGTCACCTTGCAATTGCAATCAACCTCATAGGTAAGGTACCAGGTACTGCAATTGGCTGCACAGGCGCCGGAGCATTCAAGTGAGTAACGGGCCGCATCAACTGCATATGGAAGGATAAAGAAGATCAGCGGCAGCAAGGCAAGTCTGAATAATTTTAATTTCATAAGATAAAATTTAAATATGTAAAAATAGTTATTAAAAAACCTGATCTATTGTATCGCTTCATCGTGAAGCGGATTGAAAAGCCCAGAGGGATTTTTCAGCCTATCTGAAATGGCCGTTATTGTTTTATGAACGATTTTTGAACGGCTGGATTCTCTTCATCCCAAATGCTGATCAGGTAGTATACCTGGCTGAATCATCAAAGCCGGTCCTGTCCGATCCAGGGGTATAAAAACGTGCGGATTGGTAGGGCGCAATGGTTGTAAGATTTCCTGTAACACTAAATTGATGCCGCTCCATAAAAGAAGTCACGGTACTTGCCGAGGTGCTTTTGCCCCCACCTACCAAAAAATCGAGTATTTGCAAGCCCAATCCAATGAAAGGAACATTGTCCAGAAAATCTGGAATGGCGCCTATAATCGGACTATTGGTGGGCGTGACCAAAGGGGCGAGTATATTCGTCACTTCATTTTGAAAAGCAGCCAGGTTCTTGTAGGTCTTTTGCCCTTTTTCTGTAAGGGATGATACGGATTGAAAAATTGCATTGATATCCCCAATAGCCTCAATAAATCCGTTTTGGTTCGTGATTTCTCCGCCGGACATTAACGGGGTGGTTATGGATGTTCCTTCAATTGTCAGGTCTACGCTACTGACGCTTACCAGAAAGGGTTTTACTTCAAATTCTGTAGCATGATTGCAGGAACATGGGTCAAAAGCTGTAGCAAATTCGGCAATAACCCAGGTGCCCACCGATTCTTCGTATGCATTATGTCTTTCTACACTCAGTCCCTTATCAAATGCATCAAGGGCATGGGCAGGAGAATTGATGTTTTCAAAAACCGCTGAATTTTTAGGAGGTAGAATTGAACCATGTTTGATTTTTAGCATAGCTGAGTTATAAGTATTGCCTTCATTTGCCGTAAGCCAAAAGAAAAACCGGGCTAACCCGTCATAGCGGTTGTACAAGGCAAATGACGGCTCCGCAACGCCGATGCTTTGAGTACCAAAGTTGACATACAGCAATTCCCAACCGTCCTCTACCTGATAATCCTTTATTACAGGCGCCGATAAATGGTCCACATTTCCCTGACCAGAAAAATTAATTGTATAAAAAGGTGAAGGGGCAATGACCGGGACAATCTGCGAATTATCCTCTATTACATGCAAAAGGAAAGTGGGTTGCTGCCAGTTAAACTGGTTGATTGTACTCCCCAAAGGAGTATTTGGCGTACATTGTGACTGGAGATCTGAGAGAAAAAGGAGGGATAAACTTAAGGTTAAGTATAGATATTTCATTACTATTTAATTTTAGTTCCTAAAAATTTTTTATTTTTCCGGATACCGTCAATTTCAAGGGAGTAATCTACCATAAAGGTCAAGTTGTCCCCTTGCAGTATGCCAGTGCCGCAAGCTTTACCACATTTGGAATCACCAGTTGCAAATAGAAAACTTCGATTGGATATTACTAAATCCTCTATTAGGCTTGGACAATCTTTGGGCAAATTAATTACCCCAATAACTGGGGCAATTCCCAAAATTTCAAGCGTAAATGTATCAGAGGGAGCATCCTCATTTGCGCCAAAATAACGGCCGATTATTGGCGGCGCAGTGTCGGCCGATGAATTATGACTATTCCAAGAATACAGGTGCACGGTTTTGGTCAGGCTGTCTGTCCTTTCTTCCTCCGTCAGGCAGCCGTACGGATCGTCTTTGGATACGACCAGGGTAACGGGAATATCGCCTGTACCGTTGATGCCGAAATCGAGGCTGAATGATTGTTCGGTCCAGGTCCTGGCGTCCGTACCCACTTTCCAGGTATAGGTATCGTTTTCGTGTTTCGCTCTGAAAATGAGATCGTTTGGAACAAAAAGAGAGTCGACTTCGGTAATTAAACCGAATAATTCACCATCGCAAACCCATCCGGTCAAAGAATCCAGGATCATAAAATCCGCATCGGCCGGTTCATACGACAGACAAGGGTCGTAATTGGGGCAGTTCATATCCGTGGGGTCGTCGCAGCTTTCCTTGCAGCGGGACATCAGTAGCATGCCGGCCAGGCATAAAAGAATTAAACAGGATCCGGTTTTTTTCATACAGGGCAGTCTTTGGTTTTTTTTCAGATTAGCTCAATAAAAGTTTTGCGTAAATTATCACTGAACTATTATGCCGGGAAAAACTGTTATCATTATAAATTTATTCCATTTTTTATTGTTATTTTTTGTAAAATCCAATTTGCACCAATTTGCACCAATTTGCACCAATTTGCACCAATTTGAATTATACCTGATTTTTTGCAAGCGTGATAAAGAGCGTCTGAACGCCCTCCTTCATTGCAGGTCCCTGCGAATGAAAGCGTTGGAAGGAACAAAAGCGATCTTTGATTTCGGCTCCGGCGGGGATGGTGCATATTTATAGTTTTATAGTATATTTGCCTACGTTCACTATCGAAATAACCTGAAAACTTGCCTTACGGCGATCAGTGGGTTTTCAGGGAAATAACGCGCCTGAAATGCTGAAATAAAACACCTCCTATGGCATCTGAAAACTCCTCCAGGTTCATGACCCGCTCCGAGCTTGCGGAAGCGCTGGGTATCAGCCGATGGACACTGGCCCGCAGGCTTAAAGAAAAAGGAATTAAACTGCCCAAGGGGTTGCTGGAGCCGCAGGTTATCGAAGCAGTATTTTTGGCATTCGGAATAAAGCCGCCGGAAGAGTAGTTGCTCCGAAAAACCCGGATTGCTAAGCCCGCAGGGATTGACAAGCCTTAGAGGGGGAACAGTCCTAGTCGACAAGGTAAATCAGCGTACGATAATCGTCATACCGCGCATCTTCTCCCGGCAATTCCAGCAATTCCATCAATTCACCGGCATAAATGTCTTCCAGGGCGGGTCGGGTCTGGGTACAACGGATCTCGATAGCGCCCTGCCGGATCTGGCCGAGGCGCCATTCATAAGTGGATTCCATGCGCTGCCAGATGCGCTGATTAACGAGGAGGTGGTCGACCTGGGGAGAAACCGGTGAAATGCCTTTAAAGGCGAGTTCATTGCGGGCGATCATCTGGCCGTTCTCCATGATGAAATAGGCGGTGTGGGCGCCTTGTCCGTTTTCGCTGAGGAGGTTGGCATACAGGACCAACTGGAGGTCTTCTTCGTTGCGGATCATCTGCTCGCGCCGGGATGCGCCCCGCCATTTGAGGTCGATGACGGCCAGTTCACCTTCCCGTTCCAGCACCAGGTCCGCTCGCCCGTTGACAGGCCTTCCCTTGAACAGCCCTTCGAGCGGTTTTTCAGTGGCGGCTACCTTCCAGCCGTTGCGCTGAATCAGGTTCACGAGGCTCCAGGCGGCGAATTTGAGCCGTTGGATGAATGCGGCCCGCTCGGGCTCTCGGCCGTACAGGAGGAGTACCGCGCCTTCGCGCTGGAAGATGCGGGGCGCCTGCCGGTCGATCCACTGCTCGATCTCGTGTTTTTCCCAGTTGCCGGTCCATTCATCCAGCAGGCGCTGGAAGAAACGGTGCGCCAGGTTGCCGAACAGGGTATTGTCCTTGACAACGCTGAGGATGGGGCTTTTCCGCAACTTGATCTGGTAGCGGAACACCCACTGATATGGGTAATAGAACAGGGATTCCAGGCTGGTGAGGGTTTCCGCTTCCCGTTCTGCGGTCAGTCTGCCAGGGGCAATCCGCACAAAAGGCGGCGGACTGCCGAGGGGGCGGTGAGGGACGCTGACCCGGCCAGGCGGCGTAAAGAACTGGTTCAGCCAATCCTCGCCCCGGCCGGCATCGATGTTGACGGTGATCGCTTCGAGGTTGCCGAACGCGGCGCTCAGGTCGCCCATCAGCGGATGCGGGTTGACTTCCTGCCCTTCCACCCATTCCGGCACGGTAAGGATCAGGCGATGCCTAGCTTGTTGAACCGGTTTTTTTCGCTGCAATACCAGCAAGGCATTTTCTTCGGCCGGGTTTTGGATCCGGACGCCGGTTCGTTCGAGGTATTCGCGCTCCGCCCGGTACCATTTTGAAAAAAAATAATCCGGCTCCTGCTGCGAAAAATTCCACCAAAGCAGGGCATCGGCCCGGTCGCAGATGGCTCCCGGGTGGCGTACAAACGGCAGATGACCGCATTCCGCTTCACGCAGTTGTACGGGTGGCGGCTCGTAGATGGTCCGGACGATCCGCTCCAACTCCAAAGCGGTCAATCGTTCTTCCGGAAGTGCTGCCAGCAATTCAGCTACCCTGCGCGCCTGTTCGGCCAGGATGCGCAGTGATTTGTTGATACCGCCGCCGTCCTCGAATTGCCGGACGGCCCATTCCGACAGGTAGCTGAATATCCGGCGGCAGTCTTCCCGGGGGGCGGACTGGGCCATATCGTACCGGGGGCGGTTGAACCAGAAATCGTACTGTTTTTTGATCTCCTGGGGGTTTTTCCTCGGGCGGTCCTTCAGCTCGTCGAAGTACCGGTTGATCATGATATGCCACCCTTCGCTGTGCAAGCCGGGGGTTTGGGCGATGAACGAGGCAATGCGGCGGGCCAGCTCTTCTTCCAACGGCTTGATGGAAAGGGACACAAACTCCATTACCTTGAACGGGTCGACGGGTTCCCAGAGGAAAACGGGCGCCAGCTTGAGGACCTGCAATGTGGGCCGGACCGGCGACGCGGAGGAGAGCCCGAGGCTCGGCATGCCTTCCTGCACCAGGGCGTCATCCAGGGTGGATTGCTTGTCGGGCACCAGGCAAAGCGGCTTTAATCCCGGATTGAGCCTGAACAGGGCGGCCAGGTATTGCGCCAGACTGGTTTCGCGTGCGGCCTGCAACAGGACAACGCTCCCGTCCGCTTTGAGCGCGGTGTCGGGCAACCGGTTTCCGGAAAGGTAGGCCTGAAAAACCGACAGGTCGGACGCGTCATCGCCGGGTAGCGGTTCCGGCGCCTGCCGGATGGTTACGCCGGTTTGTTCCAGCGCCCGGAAAACCCTGGGCCAGGGCTGGGGCAGCAATGCCATCGGTTCGGCCAGGGTGGCCTGCCGAATGGGTTGCCGGTGATCGGCGAGCGCGGCAATGACGGCTTCCATCCGGTCGGCAAACCCCGGAGAAAGGACGATGGGCGGTTGGTCGGCTTCGTGCAGACCTTTCAGTATTTTTTCCACTTCAGCCAGGGTTTTGAGCCGTTCGGGCGCATCCTCTTCGGGCGTAAAAGACCAGCCGCCGGATAGCAATTCATCGCGGCGACCCAGCAATTCGGTAGCGACAGCGAACTGGTCGGCTTCAAAAGCGGTTCTGAAAAAGGCGCCGGTTGCCTGAAGCAGGTGGCGGTGGAGCGCCTGGCGGTATTGTTCGATCCGGAGGTATTCGACGTCGTTGAGGTGGCCGGCCAGGCCCAGGTGCGATTCGAGGGTATGCAACAGGGTATTGGGACCGAGGAATTTCCAGCCGGCCGAAGATTTAGCGGGTAAGGGATAAAAGCTTTCATCCAGGGCCAGTCCGAAATAAATGTTCATGTCGTTCCGTTTTTTCTTCGTTTTTGATGTCCGGGTTTAGGGGTGTTGATCTGTTGATTCGTTGACTATTCCCTTCGGCTATGTAGGCTTCGGCGGCCGGAAGGGTTTGTTAAAATAATGATAAAATGGGGCCTGGGGTAGGGGATGTCCCGGAAATTAACGCTCTTTGGATAAACTGAAGGAAAATTCCATCAAAAAGTATCCGTTTCGGGCTAAAGATAAAATTTGTTGAAAAAAAATTGATCACTATGACAAGGATTACTTTTGTGAAGTGCTTTATTTTCATTTTGGCGATCAGCGCCGTCGGTAATTTGTCGGCAGCAATCGGCGGCCCCAATGCAGTGGCCAAACCTGCGAAGGAACTGACGGCCAAAGAGCAGGAGCGGCTGGACAAAAAACAGGCGAAACTGGAAAAAAAGCTGGAAAAACTGGAAGCCAAACTGGAAAAGAAGGCGGCCAAAAAACCGTACGGCGTATGGGATGACGGCAAGTTCCGCCTGGGCGTCATCTTGCTGGTGGCGGCGTTGTTGCTGGCCCTGATCGGTTCGCTGATCTCGCTGGCCGGTTTGATCCCGTTCATCGCCGGATTAATGGGCCTTGCCGGGGTGATATTGATCATCTGGTCGCTGGTGGAGCAGTTCGGATAACGACCAAAGGCCGGGCCGGATTGACGAGCGTTTCAAATATCCTTCCTATTTTTGCTGCCATTGTTTCATTACAGGCCAAAAGGTTATGAATAAATGGATTTTGATCTGCTGCCTAGGGGCGTTGGTTTCGGCCTGCGGCGGCGGAGAGCAACCGGCATCGGATACGAAAACGGAATCGGCTCCAACCCAGGCCACGCCTTTGTCCCAGGTTTATCCCAGCCTGCCGGTGCAGCGGCTGGAAGAGCTCTGGCAGGTCTGCGATTATATCGACTTCGTGTTCTACAACACCAATTTTTCGATGAACCAGAGCGAACAGGCCAGTATCCAGAAGACCCTTCGGCATGTAGCCGCCGAAGTGCCGGACATCAAGCCCGAATGCAAGGCCGTCGGTCACTTGTTTTACCAATCAAAAGGCCGGATTTTGCTGGAGGCCGACCTGTATTTTTCACCTGGCTGCGCCTATTTCGTCTTCATGGAAAACGGCAAACCGGCCTACGCCAATGAAATGACGCCGGACGGCGTTGAGTTTTACAACAAGATATTCAGTACCTACAACAAATAGCCGCTGTTCATGCCGTATCGCGCTGTGATCGACCTCGGGACGAATACGTTCCACCTGCTGATTGTTGAACCGCTGCACGGTCCGATTCCGTTCCGGGAAATTTTCCGCGAAAGCCGGTTTGTCAAACTGGCGGAAGAAGGTATTGAACGGATCGGGGACATCCCCTTTGCCCGGGCGCTGGAAACGGTCCGGTACTTCACTGAAAAATTGTCGGAATACGCTGTTCAGGATGTCGCTGCCTTTGGAACGGCTGCTTTGCGCACTGCCGAAAACGGCCCCGAGTTTATGTCGAGGGTCCGGGAACTGACAGGCATTCGCATCCGGACCATTTCAGGCGACCAGGAGGCCGGGCTCATCGCCAGAGGCGTGCAACTGGCGCTGGGGCGGATCACCGAAAGGGCGCTCATCATGGACATCGGCGGCGGCAGTGTGGAATTCATCCTGATTGAAGACAACCAGCCGGTCTGGGCCCGAAGTTTCCCGGTCGGCGTGGCGGTGCTTTACCGGCAATTCCACCGGCACGAGCCGCTCCTGGCGTCGGACAGCCTGGCCATCCGGAGCTTTCTGGATTATCAGCTCCAGACCCTTCGCGCTATATTGAGTGAGAAGCCGGTTGCGCACCTTGTAGGCGCAGCGGGCACCTTCGATGTGTTGGCCAATATCCTCCCTGCCGGTCGCCTGAATGCCCATGCCTGCCGCATCGACCTATCGGGGTTCGAGGCCCTGTTCAGCCGCCTGTTGTCAGCTACTCAATCCGAACGCCACGCCATGGACGATATACCGGAAGACCGCGCGGACCTGATCGTGGTTGCCCTTGTACTGGTGGACTATGTGGTCCGGGAATTCGGGATCCGGCAATTGACGGTATCGAATTATTCGATGAAAGAGGGGATGTTGGTGGGGTGATTTGATGGATTCCTCCTCCGACCGCCGTAGCCTTGGCGGAGGTGGTAATTCCTCAATAAATGATTGTTCGATTGTTCGATTGATTCGCCACGCCGCGGCGTGGTCGATTGGCCTTATCCTCAGTTCCTCAGTTCCTCAATTCCTCAATTCCTCAATTCCTCCTCCGACCGCCGTAGCCTTGGCGGAGGTGGTAGTTCCTCAATTCCTCACCCCCTTCACCCACTTCGGATAATCCTTTTCCAGCAACTTCTGGGGCCAGGTCCCGTACCAGGCATAACCTACACGGCGTTCGTACTCGATTTCGGATACCTGTTTTCGTTTGATCCCGTCGCGACCGCAGAAGAAAGGCTCGTTGGTTTCCAGGTCGTAAAACCGGGCCCATACGACCGAGCCGGGGGAGGGGACCAGCAGGCGATCAAATCCCCGGGGCAGGCTTTCATCCTTGACGATATCGTATTCGAAGCCTTCGATCTTTGATTTTTCGAACCAGTCGACGGCCCCGTTGACGGCGGCTTTGATCTCTTCCGAGGGGTGTTCGATGCGCATCAGGAAGCGCACCAGCCCGACGGATTCCTGTCCGCTGAACGAAGGCAGTTCGAACGCCCGCGCTTTGGCCGGGGCCAGGGTGGCGGTATCGTGCTGGGCACACCAGACGGTCCGTTTGCCGTCGACAATGATCTGGGTATTCAGGATGCATTCGATGCCTTTTTCCACGGCTTTTCGGGCGGGTTCAACCAGGGCGGGATCCACCGCTTCAAATCCTTTTTCCCTGTGGGCTACATTATACAGGATATTGAGGCTGTTGGCCATGGCGTTGTCGTTGTAGGTGATATGGCTGTAATACCCTTTGCGCAAGGGGTAAAACTGCGGCCATCCGCCGTTGGCGGGGTACTGCCCTTCCAGAATGTAGCGGATGCCTTTTTCCACGGCTTTCAGGTAGGCGGGGTTGCCTGTTTTTCCGTAGGCTTCCATGAGGTAATTGATCTCACGGCTGGTCGCGTTGTTGTCGTAGGTAGCGTCCGTCCGGAGGGAGTCAGCGAGAATTTTCGCGGGAGATCCTTCCGTCAGGGGTTCGTTGTAGTTGATCCGGACTTCCTTGTGTTCGGACGTGTAATACGACTTCGGCCACCCCCCTACGGACCGCTGGTAGACCAGCATGCGTTCGGCCACCGTATCAACGGAAGCCTGCTGACCTAAAAGGCTAGTCTGGGCGAAAACCAAAAGAAAAAACAGAGCGGACCCCAATCGGGCGCTCTTCCTGCCGTCGTTCATCATTTCTAGGCTTTTGTGTATGAAAATCAGATCTCTTCAACGACCCCGACCGGCAGCCAGCCGACCTCGCCGTTTGATAATTTGACCTTGTACCAATCCCCGATGCGGTCTTCCAGCCAGGATTTGGCCCCGGCGTGCAACGGCCTCAATTCCTTGCTTTCGGGATCGGGAGCAATGCGAAGCTCAGTCTTATCTACGGTAACGATAGCTTGATGGGTATGTTGTTCGAAGGATTGTCGGCTGAAAGCCAAAGCAAAAAAAAGCAGCGCGAGCGGGGAAAGGGTGAAAGCGGCTGCAAATCCGCGTTTGCGCCAGGTCCTGGACCGGCCGAACTGCCAGACGGTCAGCCCGGCGCCGCAGCACCAAAGCATCAGAATGCCGGTCAGGCTCCAGGCGTTTGCCGGCATCAGGTTGCGCAGCCTCATCCACCACTGCAGCAGGAAGAAAGGCGGCAATGCGTCGATCTGGTCGGTTTGCCGGCCCTGGGCGATTTTCAGGTTGAACCTCAGGTCTTCATCCCCCGGAGCCAGCTTCAGGCCTTTTTCGTAGTGCAGCACGGCCTTTCCCAGGTCGCCGGTTTTGAAATAGGCATTGCCGAGGTTATAGTGCAGGCCGGCGGAGGCATAGCCCGCTTTAAGCAGGTCTTCGTAAATGGAAACCGCCCGGGCATAATCTTCCTTTTGGTAAAAATCGGCGGCTTGCTCCAGCCGTTCGTTCCCGCTTTGGCTCCCGGCTGCAAAAACCGACAGCATGGCCATAGCGAAGAGAACTGCAATCTTCATCTTCGAAAGCTTTTGCCTGCAAATTAAGCGCTTTTGGACTTACTTTTTAAGGATAGCCTTGAATCTCTTTTCCACCTTGGCCACCTTGGGTTTGGAAATGCGCTGGATATACGGGTTTTCCGGGTGATGGTCGTAGTAGTCCTGGTGATACCCTTCTGCCACCCAGAACTCCTTGTACGGAGCGAGCTCGGTTGCGATCGGCCGGTCGAAATGGCCGGCTTGCTGCTTGAAGAAGGCTTCGGCCTTGCTTTTTTGCGCGGCATCGTGGTAAAAGATTGCAGACCGGTATTGCGGGCCGACATCGGGGCCCTGCCGGTTGACCTGGGTAGGATCGTGGGCTACGAAGAAAACCGCCAGGAGGGTATCAAAGCTGACTTCTTTCGGGTCGAAATAGATCTGGACGGATTCGGCGTGGCCGGTGGCGGAACTGCCCACCTGCTCATAGGTAGGGTACTTTTCATCCCCGCCGCTGTAGCCGGAAATGACGTCCTTCACGCCGCGGATGCGCTCGAAGGAAGCCTCGATGCACCAGAAGCAGCCGCCGGCAAAAGTTGCCGTTGAATATTTTTCGTAGCCCTTGCCCTTGATGTATTGTTCAATGGGCTGGACATCACTGTCGGCCGGCGCGCCGGCCTTGGGGCTTTTCTGGCCGCAGCCGGTCATGACGGCGCCGAATACGGCGGCAATTGCGATGAAGGAACGGATCAACATTTTTTTTTAGTTTAAATATGTGATTCGGGGTTTTGAAAATGAAAACTTCGCGAATCCTCAAAAGTTCATTCCCAAATAGTCCGCTACGAGACTTTGGGCGCATAAAAGGCGATCTTCGCCCTGGCCTTCCACCGTGCGCCACTCCGCGCCCATGCCGGTCAGTTCGGCACTGTACAATTGAAACAAGGTTTCCCGCTCTTCTGCGGCCGGGCTTTCGCGCAACGGGTCGGGCGCCCACGGCAGATCGGGGGTGCAAAGCAGGTACAGGTCGGCCGGGAATTGCCGGAGCGTTTCCGCGATCCAGGGATGAACCCGGCTGAACCGGAACCCGGCCCAAATTTTGATCACTTCCAGCCCGGTATCCGTGAAATAAAACCCAGGCGCGGATTGCTGCCCGGCCGCTATTTCCAGCCGGCGCTGTTCCCGGGCAAGGTCCAGCAGGTCCGCCTCGCGGTAAGGGCGGCCCAATTGCGCCAGAAAATCGCGTGCGGCCTCCGGAACGTAAAAGGTGCCGAAGTGCCGGGCGAGGGCGGATGTCAGCGTGGATTTTCCGCTGGATTCAGGACCGGTAACGCAAATCCTCTTCAAGGAAATCGGTGTTTTGGTCCAAAGGTCGTATTTTCGGGCCTCAAAGCGGGAGAATGGAATGTAAAAATTGCAGTCAGGGTTTTGATGGCCGGTTTTGTCCGGCCTGCGGCCAGAAAGTGATCGCGGGAAGGATTACGGTTCGCAGCCTGTTTGTAAACCTTTTCACCACGATCACCAACCTGGAAAAGGGTTTCTGGCATACCATGGTGCGGCTGTTTACCCGCCCGGACGAGGTGATCCGCGATTTTCTCGGGGGGAGCACCATCCGGTATATCGACCCGTTCAGGTACCTTTTTCTGTGGTCGAGCATATCGGCCCTGATCACCCTGAGCTTCAATTTGCTTGAATTCCAAAGCGATGAAATGGTGAAGATCGGCGCTTTGAAAATACAGCAGACGGGGAAGGGGGCCGATACGGCCGAGGTCATGGCCTGGGTCAAACGATTTCTGAATATTGTTCCTTTTCTCATCATACCGTTTCTGGCGCTGGCCGGCCAGTGGATTTTTCGCCGGCTGAAGTACAATTATGCCGAACACCTGGCGATCAACGGCTTTCTGTTCGGGCAAGTGACGCTGATCAACCTGATCGCCCTGCCGGTTATCTTCATTTCGCCGGTATTCGTCCTGATTTATTCCGGTTTCTCCACTTTGTCCAATTTTGTTTATTACGGCTATGCCTTCAGGAAACTTGGGAGCTATTCGGTCCTCGGGGTGGTTTGGCGGTCTTTGGCGCTGTACATTGCAAGCAATGCCCTGATGGCGGTTATAGCCATGATCATCAGTATGATAATAATCGCCATATTATGACAAGCAATTCCCCGCCGATCCTCCAAAGCGACGGACAGGCTATTGCCGGTTCCGTTAATTGCAAAACCTGCAATACCCCTTTCGACGGCGCATTTTGTCCGAGCTGCGGCCAGAAAGTATTGCCGGGCCGATTTACCCTGCGCATGCTGTTCAGCCAGCTCATCGGCATGATCACCAACATAGAAAGAGGGTTCTGGCATACCTTCTGGATGCTGCTGGTGCGGCCCTGGGTGGTGATAGAGGATTACCTTGCACAACGCACGCGGCCCTATTACGATCCTTTCCGCTACCTGTTCATCATGACCGGTATTGCTTCCGTCTTTATCATCGGTCTCGGGCTCTTTGATTACCAGATGGAGAACATGAATGAACTGATGCAGCTCAATCAGACGGCACAACAGCAGGCCTTTCAGCAGGACACCATGACTTTCATCCGGAAGTATTTCAACATCATGTCCTTGCTGATCATCCCGTTCTTTACGCTCGGCGCCAGATTGATCTTTCGGTCCAGACGGTTCAACCTGGCCGAATTCATCATTGTCTTCTCCTTTCTTTACGGCGAATTGCAATTGATATCGCTGGTGATCCAGATGGCCGGTTTTTTTGTGTTCCATTTGAAGTACAACTGGATCATCATCAGTTCGATGGGGGTATCCATTGCCTATTACGCCTACGCGCTGAAACCCGTATTCGGATACTCCTACCCGGGAACCGTGCTGCGAGCCGTCACCGCCCAGTTGCTGGGGTTTATCTTTTTTATGGTCGCTTCCTTGATTTTGGGCTTAATCATCGGCCTGGCCATGGTTTTCATGGGGCTTAAGCCGGGGGAATGATGGGACCCCGGGGGATTCCGGATGTGCCGGCCCTTAAAGCGGGTTGTTTCATTCGGCTGAATTCATTTGTATGGGGAGGTAAACCGCATGTGGTTAAAACAATCCGGTCCGCCCCGCCGTTTTACGAGAAATTGAGGTTGAAATGCACGACATTGAACCGCATTACCACTGGCGCGACGAGTATGTCGCCTCAGAAGACAAACAGTCCCCGTTTTACCGGAGAAAATACGATGAGTTCCGGTTCAAAAACAGGGTTTATAATTACTTTATCCACCCGCAATGGGACGAATTCGGTTCCTCAACCCTGTACCTGAAGGTCCTTTTCGCGGATTATGACGAAGGTTTCGCCATCATCGAACTGATCGGAGAATGGAACGACTGCCTGCACAACGACATCAAATTCCTGAAAAGGGAAGTGATCGACCCCATGGTGGAAAAGGGCATTTACAAATACATCCTCATTTGTGAAAATGTCCTGAACTTTCACGGCTCGGACGATAGTTACTATGAGGAATGGTACGAGGATGTCGCCGAAAATGACGGCTGGATCAGCTTTCTGAACACCCTGAAGCACGTAGAAGAGGAAATGCGCGATTCCAGGCTCAGGCCATACGTCCACTTCGGCGAATTGTACAACGACCTGAACTGGCGTCCCCACAAGCCCCAAACGGTTTTTGAGGTCATCGAAGGGTTGACGCAGAAGAAGGTGCGGCGGCTATATTAAGCCAGTCGTAAGTCTTAAGCGGTAAGTCGTAAGCCCCGGTCAAGGTCACTTACAACTTACAACTTACAACTTACAACTTACAACTTACAACTTACAACTTACGACTTACAACTTACAACTTACAACTTACAACTTACAACTTACGACTTAAACCTAACCAACACTCAAATAAATTCACAAACAGTCCGAAGGACAGCGAATATTGCGCGCTATGCCGCTTATCGAAAACAGCACATACAAGCCGCCGAGGATTTTTCGGAACGCTCACCTCAACACCATTTACCCCGCCTTGTTCCGGAAGGTTGAGGGCGTGGATTATGAGCGGGAGCGACTGGCTACCCCCGACGGCGACTTTATCGACCTGGACTGGTCCAGGGCCGGCTGCGACAAAGTGCTGATCGCGCTTCACGGCCTGGAAGGCGGAGCGACCCGGCCCTATATCCGGGGCATCATCCGCCGGTTTAACCGGGCCGGCTGGGATGGGGTCGGCATGAACTTCAGGAGCTGCAGCGGCGAACCCAACCGCAAACCGTACTCCTACCATATGGGGGCCACCTCCGATCTGGAATGGGTGGTCCGGCATGTGTTGGCTTCAGGCGGTTACCGGGCCGTAGCGCTCGCGGGGTTCAGCCTGGGCGGCAATGTCGTCCTTCGGTACCTCGGAGAAAGGCCCGACGAAACCCCGGATGAAATAAAGGCGGCAGTGGCCTTTTCCGTGCCCTGCCATATTTCCAGCGCCAATCAGGAAATCGAAAAATGGTTCAACTACCCTTATCTCAACCGGTTCATGAAGTCCCTGAACCAGAAAATGGAGATCAAAGCCCGCCAGTTCCCGGAAGTCGTCCGGGCCGAGGGCAAAAAGCCATCCGATTTTCAGAGTTTTGACAACCGCTACACCGCACCCCTTCACGGTTTCAAGAATGCGGAGGACTACTGGACCAGGTGCAGTTCGCTGCCTATCCTGCCGGCTATCCGAATTCCCACCTTGCTGGTGAATGCCATGGACGACACTTTCCTGTCCGCAAAGTGTTATCCTTATGCGCTGGCGGAAAAACAACCGAACCTGTACCTGGAAACGCCTCAATGGGGCGGGCATACGGGCTTTGTGTCCAATATGCCAGACGGGGTCTATTGGTCGGAAGAACGAGCGCTCCAATTTGTGGAAAGTCGTTAAACCCAGGTTAAACCTGGCCGTTTAATCACTAACCGGGTAGAATTTTTGTTATATAACGGCGTATTCTACCTTTGTAACTGAATCGGATGGAAGAAACCGCCGACAAGAAAGATCCGGTACCAGCGGCTGAGCCTTCCGCGCCGAAGCGGAAGTGGGGCCAGGTGATCTGGACATGGACCAAGCGGGTCTGTGCCGGGGTGGGCGCGCTTTTTTTGTTGGTCTTCATCCTGTTCCAATTCCCGGCAGTGCAAAACTGGGCGGCCCGAAAAGCCGCAGCCGCCATCAGCGAGAAACTCGGCGCATCCGTCCGGGCTGACTATCTGTATATCGCCTTTCTCGACGACCTCATCCTGGAAGGGCTTTATGTTGAAGACCTCAACTGCGATACGTTGTTGTATTCAGGCGAACTGACGGCCAATATCAACCTCAACCCCGTTGTCTGGTTCAAACGCGGGCTGGAAATCGAAGCGCTGGGCTTGAAGGACGCCGTTCTGCACCTTCGGCGGTATCCCAACGAGGACCAGACCAATCTGGATTATGTACTCGACCGGCTTTTTCCTAAAGATACCACGGCAACAGTCCGTAAAAAAGGCGGCTTCAACCTGAATCTCCGGCAGCTGGAACTGGAAAATATCCGCTTCGAAAAAGAGGACCGGGCCAGGGGCAACGGCCTTTCCATATTCCTGAAACAGGGTTCTGTCGCTATCAACAGCATGAACCTGCCCGATCAGGTGTTGGATGTGGAATCGGTGGAGCTGTCGGGCCCAAGCATCAACGTGTCCGGCTGGATCGGCACCCTGCCCGATCTGGAGGAGCCGGAAGAACCCGAAACGCTGTCGGATTCTACGGGATTAACGGCTTATATCCGCCACTTTACGCTGGATGACGGGCATTTTTCCCTGCACAATTACGCCCGGGAACCGATCAAGCTTTCACCGGCCGATGAGCTGGATTACCGGCATATGGATGTGGGGAATATCAATATCGACATTGACAGTTTCTCTTATTCAAAGGAAATATTCCGGGGCCGCGTCAACGGCATCTCCCTGACCGAATCCAGCGGTTTTGTGCTCAACGAGTTGTCGGCTCAAAGGGCGCTGGTCTCCGCCGACAGCGTGATGCTCGCCGATATGAAGATCATCACGCCGTACAGCCAGATCGGGGACACCTTATACTTCCGCTATCCCGGCAAAGGTTACCAGGCTTTCGAGAACTTTGAGGACGATGTCAGGATGGATGGGCGCATGTACGACGCCTCGGTGGCGGTCCGGGACATTATGACGTTCGCCCCCGGATTAAAGACCAATACCTTCTTTCAGAATAACAAGGACGAGGTTGTCAAAATTGACGGCAGGGTAAGCGGACAGGTCAACAACCTCAGGGGCAACGACCTCCAGATCGTCCTTTCGGACGGCACCCTCATCAAAGGCAGTTTCGGTTCCCGCGACCTGGCTGTTTCCCAGAGCCAGTCGCTCAACCTCGGCCTCGAACGCCTGGTGACCCGGATGAAAACCCTGCGCCAGCTGATCCCCAATTTCAATCCGCCCGAAAACTTCGACCGGCTGGGGCGGCTCGACTTCAGCGGCCGTTTCGACGGCTTCTTTACCAGCTTCGTTGCTTTCGGCGACCTCAAAACCGATATCGGCCGCGCGAAAATGGACATGCAGATGGTGCTCCACGACAACCGGGAAAAAACCGAATATTCCGGTAACCTGTCGCTGTCCGGTTTTGATTTGGGCGCCTGGACCGGGAACCCGGATTTCGGCATCGTCAATTTCACTTCCAAGGTCAACAACGGGGTCGGGCTGACCCCCGAGTCCGCCAGCGCCGACCTCTCCGCCAGCATCAACAGCTTTGCCTTCAAGGATTACAACTATCAAAGCGCCACCATTTCCGGGAAACTCAGTAAAAACGCCTTTAACGGGGATTTCCTCATCAAGGACGACAATATCGATTTCGCCTTCAACGGTAAGATCAATTATTCGGATTCTATTCCTGTATTCGACTTCAAGGCCGATGTGAACAAGCTGGACCTGCTCAAGCTCAACCTTTCGAAGAGCGATATCATCTTGTCCGGCAAACTGGACCTGAACCTCCGGTCGCGGAATAACACGGTTGAAGGCCGGGGGAATGCAACGGGCATTACCCTGACCCACAACGGCGTCGATGATTACCATATCGCCTATATCACAGCTGAAGACTCGCTCATGCCCCGGAACACTCACCGGTTCTCACTGCGGTCGGATATGGGGGAAGCCTACGTGGAAGGGCAGTTCGACCTGACCCGGATTCCCAATGCCTTTGCCAATATCCTGGCGGTCAATTACCCGGAATACGCCGAACGGTTCGGCATCAAACCCGGAACGCCGGAAGATGCTGCCCGGCATTTTACCTTCGAGGCCAATGTATTGGATTCCAAGGGATTGAACTGGATTGTGGACCCAAAATTGGGCAAGCTGGACGGCCTTGAGGTGAAAGGCTATTACTACGGAGATACGGGAAGCGCCCTGGTGGACCTGGACCTGCCCAAGTTCAGGTTCGGCAATGTGGCGCTGGCAGACCTGGCCGCCAGGGTGGGCATTGACGATGGCGATGCTAATTTCTACCTGGTGGTCGACTCTACGCTGGTCAATAACAATTACCTGCTTTCTACCATCAACCTGGACGCCCTGGTGCAGCGCGATACAATAGAGTTCGGCCTGTCCCAGCGGAGAAAAACGGAGAACAATACCCCGGTGGACAACCTGCAGTTCGACGGATTTTTCTATCTGAAAGACAGCCTCAACTACGAGGTGCGGTTCAAGCAATCCGAACTCAAATTGCTGAACGAACCCTGGTATATCGACGCGAACAACTACGTTTCCTTCGGCAAAGACTATTTCGATACCCGCAATTTCAAGCTGGAAAGCGGCGGGCGCGAGATCCGGTTGTCCAAACAAGGCAGCCGCGGCGCTTTGCTGGACCTGAGGAACTTCGACTTCGAGGTCATCAACGACATCTGGGAATACGAACCCCTGAATTTCGACGGCCGGTTCAATACCCTGGTCACGATCGAAAATGTCTTCGATCTGCAAGGGATCGAGGCCAGGCTGAGGTCAGATACCTTTCTCATCAATCAGGAGGATTTCGGGGTATTGGAGCTATCCGCCGACGTACCCGACCTGAAGAGCAAGGTAGAATATTACCTGGCGATCACCAAGGATACCATGCAGCTGACGGCGAAAGGCGTGTACAATATTGACGACCTGCGGCAACCGACCGAAAAAGAAAAGTTTTTGCCGTCGGACCTGAAGAAGAACTACTTCAACCTGACGGTGGATGTATCCAGTTATCCGCTGGATATTGCGCGGTTCTGGACCGGGGATGCCATTACGGATATCCAGGGGCTGTTCAATGCGGATCTCAACTTCTCGGGGCAGTTCTCCCGGCCCGACGTCACCGGCAAAATATTGCCCCGCAACGGCGCTTTCACCGTTGACTACCTCAAGACCCGGTATTCCTTCAAGAACGGCGTCATCCTGGCCAATAACTTCATGTTTGACGCCACCGGAACCATCCTCCGCGACCGGTACGGCCATTCGGCGGTCCTCTACGGCGGGTTTTCCCACAACCATTTGCAGGACCTCGGCGTATCCGCCCGGTTGCGCACCTCCCGTTTTCTGGGGCTGGACACCAAAAAGGGCGACAACGAACTTTTTTACGGCCATGCGCTGGGCAGCGGCTTCATTACCTTCAGCGGCCCGTTCGACCTGATGGATATTTATGTGAATGCCACCGTCGGAGACAGCACCCAGCTCGTCATCCCGGTCAGCAACCGGAGTTCGGACTCCAAGCGCAATTTCCGTTTCCTCAAAAAAGAAGAAAAGAAAAGCGACAACAATACCCGCGAAAAGATCACCGGCATCAGCCTGGAAATGGAGCTGACCGTCCTGGAAGAAGCCCAGATGCAGATCGTATTCAACGAACAGACCGGGGATGTCATCAAAGGCTCAGGCCGGGGCGATATCCGGATCATTACCCCTAGGGGAGCCGACTTTCAGATGTACGGCGACTATACCATCGAGGAAGGTAACTACCTCTTCACCCTCTACAATGTGGTGAACAAGGATTTCCGGATAAAACGCGGCGGGCAGATCCGCTGGAGCGGCGATCCGTTCGGGGCCCAGATCCAGTTGGAAGCCGAATACAAAGACTTGCGCACCTCCCTGGCGGGCTTCATACAGGAATACCTGCTCAGCGCCGGAGAGGATGTCCGGCAACAGGCGAGCAAACAGACGGAAGTGGCGCTTACCCTCCGGTTGCAGGGCGATCTGCTCAAACCCATTATCACCTTCGACCTGGGTTTCCCCGATCTGCGCGGCCAGTTGCAGACCTACGCCGAAAACAAACTCCGACTCCTCAAACAGGACCCCAATGAAATGAACCGGCAGGTGTTCGGCCTGATCGTGGTAGGCCAATTCCTGCCCTCCGACCTTTCCTTCCGCGGAGAGGATATTTTCTACAATACGGTCAGCGAATTCCTGTCCAACCAGTTATCCCTGTTGTTGACCCAATTGTTCCAGGATGTGATCGGCGAGGGCAAGGTCCTGTCCGGTACCGACCTGGACATTGTGTACAGCTACAACCGGAACATCAACCTCGGCGATCAGAACCTGTCGACCGGAAATGAATTCGAGGTCAGCATCACCCAGAATCTGTTCAACGACCGCCTCACCGTACAGGTCGGGGGCAACGTCGTCAACAATACCCTGGCCAGCGGGGCCTTCCTGGGCAATGACCTGGTGCTGGAATACGCCCTCAACGAACCCCGCACCCTGAAAGTCCGCATCTACCAGCGCCTGCAACCCGATATCGCCGGCGGCCGGCGGCTCCAGATCGGGGCGGGCCTCAGCTACCGGAAAGAGTTCAATAATTTCAAAGAATTTTTTGAGGATATGCGGAAGAGTGTTAAGAACAGTGGTCAGTGAACTGTGGTCAGTGGTCAGTGGTCAGTTGTCAGTGGTCAGTTGTCAGTTGTCAGTGGTCAGTGGTCAGTGGTCAGTGGTCAGTGGTCAGTGGTCAGTGGTCAGTGGTCAGGTGACCGGTAAAAGTGACACTTACGACTTATGACTGACCGACTTACGACTACCTTAAGCAACAATCTCACCCGATCCGGCGTCTTAATTAGATAATCCGTTAACCCGGTCCCGCCTTCAAGTTCCGGCGGGCGGAGCAACCATAAACCCGCCCACGCCGCTGAGGCTATAGCGGGCGGGGCAACAACAAACCCGCCCACGCCGAGGCTATGGCGGGGGGGGGAGACACAAAAAAAACCACCACATTC
>CALMYQ010000137.1 GCA_937873655.1 uncultured Lewinella sp.
TAAGACTTACGACTTAAGACTTACGACTTAAGACTTACGACTTAAGACTTACGACTTAAGACTTACGACCTACCACTAAAAACCCCACCCAAGCCGCAATCCCAACCCCCATCCCGGCTTCATCCCGTCGAGCGATTTATTCGCCCGGAAATACTGCCCGCTCAGCCCCAGTACCCATCCTCCGGGATGGAAATAATCAGCGCCCAGGTCGGCCTTCCAGCCTGATATCCTGAATGCCTGATCCCTGAATTCCATCCGCCGCCAATAGGGCAGGGGCCCGTAAGCCTCGTCTGATTGCTGTTCCCCGTTCAGTTGTTGCTGAAATCCCGAACGTGCGGTCAGTGAGATCCCCGCAAAGGGTTTGATCCGCAACCGCGTCGGGATCACTCCGCTGATGCCGGCTTCGTAGCTCCATTGGTCTTGCCAGGATTCCCATTGCCCCCACTTCGTAAAGCCAAAATCCAGGGGGTAGGTCGCTTCATCCGGCTGGTGGGTTGTCGATCGGAACCAGGCAAATTCCCGGCCGGCTCCGGCATGCATCCTCAACCAGGAAATGGGTTCCCAATTCAGCGCCAGCAGGGCCCGTACACCGCCGCGATGGCCCCCGAATGCCGATATGGTATCGTTCACCGCCCGCCCATTGCCCGGGTTGTATCCGCTCATTTCAAGGTTCAGCCACAACCGGCCGGAAGAAGGGGCGGTGTTGACGGGTGTGACGGCGCTGGGGTCAGGCAACCGGACCGGCCACAACCGGAACGCGGTCCGGGTTGAATATACTTCGCCGGGCATGCGGCCCCCTTTGAGGAATGCGGGGGGAGAAACCTGCCCGTCAATATCCTTTTCCTGCCGTATGTCCGGCGTGCGGTTTTCAGCCCGACCGGGTTCCAGGCCAGGCTGCGACCCTTCAGATCCGGTTACGGCGCTTTGGGCAGGATTTACAGCCGGATCCGCTGAAATGATCCGGTATTTGTAAAGGTAAACCGTGTCCCGGATCGTCCGTGTTTTTTCCAGCACCAGGGTATCGGTTTTGGTCTTGTTCGAAACCTCAGGGCCTCCGGCGGCTTGTGCCGTTTGCTGAGCGCGCCGCATTTCCCGGTAGAAAAAGACCGAGCCGGCCAGCCCCAGCAAAAACAGGAACCAGGGCAGGATGAGCAGCCGTTTCTTTCTGCGGGCAGTCCGGTCCAGTTGCCTGGACAGGTCCGCCCAGGCGCTTTCCTCAAACGGGATGTCGCGCCCTGCATCGAAACTGGCGCGAACCCAATCTTCCAGTGGTCGCTTCGGTTCCATGTTATCTCATTTTATGTTGCACTGCCGCTTCGGCCTGCAGCCAGGTTCTCAATTTTTCTTTCGCTTTGGCCAGGTTCGATTTGGAGGTTCCGGTTTGAATGCCCAGACTTTCCGCAATCTCAGGATGTGAATAGCCTTCGATCTCAAACAGGTTGAATACCATGCGGTACGCCGGCGGCAGCCTTTGTACCGCCGCCATCACTTCATCCAGCGAGAGCTGTGCCAGCCCTTCATTCTGAACCGGAACATCCTCATGGAGCAGAATATCCAGCACCGGTTCCTTTTCGTGGTATTTCCGGAAATAATCGATGGCTGTCCGGACCAGTATCTGCCGAAGCCAACCTTTGAACGGCTGCTTGCGGTCGTACAATTTCATTTTTCGAAAGACCTTCAGGAAAGCGTCGTTCAGGATCTCCTGCGCCTCCTCCCGGTTTTTGGCGTAATGCAGGCACACATTCATCCCATAGGCGTAAAACTGCCGGTACAGTTCCCGCTGACTGTTCCGGCCGCCGCGCTCGCAATCGTCGAGCAAAAGATGGAAGGTGTGATCGCTCATTCGGCAAAGTTGACGATATTTCCCTATACGGATGGAAACAGCTGAAAGGTTGCCTGGGAAATGTAAAATGTAAAAGTGATTAATGCAAAATGTAAAAGTTGAGGCCGGCCTTTAAGCGATATAACCTAAATTTGCAGGCAAAACGGCAATAAATTGGCAGGAAGCACTTTCGGATCGGTATTCAGGATCACGACTTTCGGGGAATCCCACGGAACCGCCATCGGGGTGATCATCGACGGCTGCCCGGCAGGTCTGGCCATTGATGAGGCATTTATTCAGTCGGAACTGGACCGCCGCCGGCCGGGGCAATCCGCTATTGTCACCCAGCGCAAGGAATCGGATGAGGCGCGGATCCTGTCCGGTATTTTCGAAGGCCGGTCAACCGGCATGCCGATCGCTATAGTTATTTATAATGAGGATGCCCGTTCAAAGGATTACAGCCATATCGCCGGGGTTTTTCGCCCTTCTCATGCCGATTTTACCTTTCAATCCAAATACGGGATCCGCGATTACCGCGGCGGCGGCCGCTCTTCAGCGCGGGAAACGGCCGCCCGGGTAGCTGCAGGCGCCGTAGCCAAATTGTTCCTGCGCAAAGAAGGCATCGATATCCGGGCCTACGTCAGCCAGGTGGGCGCCCTGACCCTGGACAAACCCTTGTCCGAGCTCGACCTGTCCCTCACGGAAAGCAATCCCGTACGCTGCCCCGACCCAACTACTGCCGCTGCCATGGAGGAGTTGATCCGGGAAGTCAGGAAAGCCGGGGACACCATCGGCGGGGTGGTGAGCTGCGTGATCCGGGGCGTACCTGCCGGGCTGGGCGAGCCGGTCTTCGACAAGCTCCACGCCGACCTCGGCAAAGCCGTCCTCAGCATCAATGCCTGCAAGGGCTTTGAATACGGCTCAGGTTTTGCCGGCGTTACCATGCGCGGTTCGGCCCACAACGATCCATTTTACAACGATGAGGGCCGGATCAAAACCAGGACCAATCACTCGGGCGGCATCCAGGGCGGCATTTCCAACGGAATGGATATCTGTTTCCGGGCCGCCTTCAAGCCGGTCGCTACGATCGTTCCGGAACAAGAATCCGTCAACCAGGCCGGCGAACCCGCAACGGTAGTGGGCAAAGGCCGGCATGACCCTTGCGTACTGCCCCGGGCAGTGCCCATCGTTGAGGCCATGGCCGCCGTTACGCTGGCCGACCACTGGTTGCGGCAACGGCTTAGCAGGGGGTAGGGAAGGGTTTGAGGAATTGAGGAATTGAAGAATTGAGGAACTGAGGAATTGTTGATTTTCCCGAAGGGACTCCTTTTGCGGAGGTTTTCGTTTTCAAATCAACACCTCTAAACTGTTGAATCGTGAGAGCGTTCCACTTTTAAACTTTACCTGCACAACTTTACTTTTGCATTTTAAATTAAACACTTTTACATTTACCACCATGCTCGCCTATATCGCCAAACGGCTGCTGCTCTTCATTCCGACCCTGCTCGCCATTTCCTTTCTGGCGTTCGGGCTGAGCAGGTGCACGCCAGGCGATCCCGTATTGCGGTTTTTGCCGTCGCCGGAAGATGCCCGGTATGTTTCGCGCGCCGACCTGTTCGACCAGCTATACCGGCGCCAGGCGGCAGAGATGCGGCTCGACAAACCGCCGTTCTATTTTCGCATTGCACCGGCGCCCTACCCGGATACCCTCTATAAAATAGTGTTCAAAGACCGTAAAAGAGCAGCCCGGAAGCTGATCGGTCAATACGGCAACTGGCCGCAAATTTCCGCTTACCTCGATGCCGCCTCCGTGTTCCAGCAGGATCTGGAACAGGTCCGCGATTCCATCGGACGGTCCGCGAAATCCCGGATCCGGCCCTTTATCCGGCGACTGCCTTTGCTGTATGAGGACCTGTATATCAACGTTTCGCTCGACAGCATACAGGCTGCCCTCGACGCCAGTCCCGCCGTCGCATCCCAGTTGCAGAAGCCGTGGTCGAACCTGAAGGACGGGTATGCACGCATTAAAACCGAGGCGACGCCAGGCCGGCTCTATTTGCCGAAATTCACCTGGTTCGGCCTTGACAATCAATACCACCTCTGGATTTCGGGCGTGTTCAAAGGCGATTTCGGGATCTCTTACCGCGACCGCCAACCCGCGTTCAAAAAAATAATGGAACACCTGAAATGGACCGTGATCCTGAATGTGGTGGCCCTCATACTGGCCTACGGGCTTTCCGTACTGTTGGGCGTCCTTTCCGCGTCGCGGGCCGGTTCCTGGTTCGACCGGGCGACTACGGTCAGCCTCTTCGTCCTGTATGCCCTGCCCAGTTTCTGGGTAGCTACCATCCTGATCGTCTTTTTCTCTACGCGGGAATACGGCATGGACTGGTTCGCCACCATGGGGGTGGGGGATATCCCTTCGGGTGCTTCCTGGTGGGACATACTCCGCATCCGGTCTTATTACCTGTTGTTGCCGGTATTTTGCCTGACCTACGGCTCCCTGGCCTTCATCACCCGTCAGATGCGCGCCAGCATGATGAAGGTGCTCCAGGAGGATTATATCCGGACGGCCCGCGCAAAGGGCCTGCCCGAAAAGCGCATCATCTGGCGGCATGCTTTCCGCAACGCCCTCTTCCCGCTGATCACCCTGCTGGCCTCCGTTTTCCCGGCGGCCTTGTCGGGCTCGGTGGTGCTGGAGGTCATTTTCAATATTCCCGGGATGGGAAAACTCATGTTCGATTCTATTTCCAGCGAAGATTGGCCGGTCGTTTATATGATCCTGCTGTTGGGAGCGTTATTAACTATTGTCGGCATCCTGGTGGCGGATCTGCTGTATGCCTGGGCCGACCCGAGGGTGAGTTTCACCCGCAAGAAATAACCTTGTTCGCCCAAGAATCCGGCATGAAGAACCGTGTACGCGAGATCATTCAGGTTGCTGCGTTGATTTTGTTTCTGGCTATGTTGGCCAATGCCCTGTGGCTGGCCGAGATCCTGTGGAACACCGGCTGGGACGGGATGAGCTGGCTCTGGGGCCCGCAATTTTCCGCCTACGGGGCGGCCGGGTTGGCGGTGTTGGCCTATATGCTGCCTTTTATTACGGTCGCCGGGGTTCGGGGACCGCGACTCTGGATCTCTGGTATCGAGCTGTTCTTTTCCACGGTGGTCGCCTTCCTCATTGCCAAAAATATTTTATACGGCCTGTTCAGCCGGCTGCCCGTCGTCAATATGTCGCCGAAGGTGCTTTACCTCATGCTGGGGGCCTTGCTGGCGCTGATCGCCGGGTCTTTTTACCTCACCACCCAACGACGCCTTCATAAACCCAAACTTTCTTATTATTTTTGGCTGTTGACGGCCCTGGCCTTTCCGGTACCGCTGAGCCTGCTCACCGTTAAACTGTTCCCTGGATTGGGTGACGGCAACGGCCCGTACGATGCCGTCAAAATGGGCTATCCCCTGTTCTGGGCTGTCCTCAGCACCGGCGCCGCGGGCATCTTCGGCGCCGTCAACCATCCTAAACCGCCGGAACCGGAATACCACGAGAATATCCTCGATGATGTGGAATTTTAGCGCATGCGTTCAGTACCCTTTTCAATACCAGACAATAACCGAAGATGAAGCCACTGTTCCTGATCCTTACCTGTTTTGTCATTTTTTCTGCCTGCAGGAGTTCCGGCGGCGATGCGCAGGCCGAAGACGAAATTCGCGATGCCGCTCCGGTGATGAACGATTCCCTCCGGGCTGTCTACAGCCGGGAATTATCCCGGCAAAAAGACCCGCTTCCGCTTACGCAGGTCAGGGAGGCCGGCAAGTTGTACCCGGTGGACCAGGCTCCGAAGGACAGCCTGTTTTTCCTGTTTCGGAAAATGCTGATCGACGCGGTCAACCGCAAGGACATTTTTACCCTCATGAAAAACGTCGACCCCGGCATCAAATACAGCTTCGGCGACCCCGAAGGCCTGGCCGGCTTCATCAAAACCTGGGGACTGACCTCCCCGGAAGAAGCCCAGCAATCGGAGATCTGGAAAGTATTGGACCAGGTGCTCAACCAAGGCGGCGTTTTTACCTCCCCGCAGGAATTCGTTGCCCCGTACTATTTCTCCACCTGGCCCGATGAAGTGGACGCCTTTGAGTACCTGGCCGTCATCGGCGGCGGGGTTCGACTCCGCGAATCGGGTACCACCAACAGCAAGATCCTCAAAACCATCAGCTACGATATCGTCAAAATGTTGGAGCGCTCCGAAAATATCGATACGATCAACGGGCAGGGCTTCCCCTGGTACAAGGTCAAAATGGCCGGCGAACTGGAAGGGTACGTCTTCGGCCAGTTCATCGGATCGCCCATCGGTTTCCGCGCTGGTTTCCGGAAAGAACACGGGAAGCAGTGGAAACTGGCGTTTCTGGTGGCGGGGGATTGATTGGTCGGGAAAAAGTCAATCGATTGGGAAATAGCCTGGAAAAAGTTTTTTCACACTATTTTTACAAGCATGCCCTAAAACGATGAATAGATATGAAAAAACTGAACACCATACTCTTGCTTTTTTTTCTTTTCCTGACACCTGTATTAAAAAGCCAATCCTATTCCAGGTTTGTCAGTGAAAATTCGGTCTGGCAATTAGGATATTCCTGGGAGGGGGCTTTCCTTCCATTCGGCTGGATGATCGGCAAGGATACCCTGATTGATACTGTCCATTACCACGAGCTACTCTGGCTGGATTTGGGCCCGGAACAATTCGACGGAAACTATGGCCTGGAATCTACTGAACTGGCAGGATGGATCCGGGAAGATACAACTATCCGCCAGGTTTTTATTCGACCTACTGATCCGCCAAACGAAAATCTTTATTTTAATGAAAACTGCGATGGATGGACAGAAAAGCTGGTACTGGATTTTTCTCTCGAAATTGGAGATACAATCAAGACTTGCAATACATTTTTAGAAGAATCCCTCCCTTGCGTGATCGACACGATTTATTTTGAGAATATATGGGGAAAAGAAAGAAGAGTTTTTTATTGTCGTCCTGAGTATGGAGAGGAAAGATTGGTAGAAGGCGTCGGTTATTGGAGAGGGCCCTTGGAGTTCGGTAGCCATATTCCGCAAACGCTGAATTGGAGCCTCTGGCTTCATAAATATTGCGATGCGTCATTGGGCCTGGATTGCGGTCTTTTACCGGTAGGTATTAGGGAACCTTCCGGCGGATCAAAAATAATCCTTTCTCCCAATCCGGCATATGGGACAATCAGGATCAGCGTGCCTGAACCGATTTCAATGGTTTATCTTTTTGACGGGAGGGGAAGCATGGTAAGGTCTTGGCCATTAAAAGGAGATACAGACCTTAGTCTTGACCTTTCGGACGTCAGCTCCGGTATATATATCCTCAAAGCAGTGGGCTTGAACAAGGGAAATTGGGTAGAAAAATTGATGGTTCTCAACAAATGACAGGTTTAAAACCTCTGTCCCTTTACAGTTCCAGGCTTTTGGTCGAAAAACAGGCAAAAAGCGTTTCACAAAATCCCAATCCCGCTAACTTTGCCGCCCGAACGGGTCCCAATCCATACCGGCGGACAAAATTGAGCAGAACGGGAAACGAGGAGACAGGCCGGGAGCCCGGAGGCAATGCGTTTCTCACTCCCCCTCACCTCCCATCCGACGAAGCCTCAGGCGAAGTCGGGCTCTCACCCTCTCACCCTCTCACCTTATCCCCCGTATGGCCCAAATCACCCGTACAACCTGTATGGTCAAAGAAACCTCCGCCCTGCAACCGGACGAACAATTCGAAACCCTCATCGACGGCCTGCTCAACCGGGAATTCGGCGTTGTCCCCGATTTTATCGGACCGGACCTCGTATCGGGCCTGCGCGCCAACCTGTTTCGCAACCTCGAAGAAGGCCGCATGCACCCCGCCGGTATCGGCAGGCATTTCAATTTTACCCAAAACCTGAAGATCCGCGGCGATGTCATCTGCTGGATCGACAATGACAGTGAAGACCCTTTTGAAAAGGCTTTCATCGACCGCGTTCGCGGATTTGCCGATTACCTCAACCGCACCTGCTATACCGGCATCAACGACTTTGAGTTCCACTACGCCTGCTATGAACAGGGCAGCTTCTACAAACGCCATCGCGACCAGTTCAAAACCGACCACGGCCGCAAATTCTCCCTCGTCACTTACCTCAATGAAAACTGGGCTGAAACCGATGAGGGCAACCTCATCATCTATTCGGGAGAAGAAGAAACCCGCATTTTGCCCGTCGGCGGCAAATCCGTATTTTTCCGCAGCGACGAAACCGAACACGAGGTCCTGCCCGCCAACCGCATGCGCATCAGCATCGCCGGATGGTTGAAAAGGGTGTAGACCGGAAGAGCTTGCAGGAGGGGAAAGTTCGGCAAAAAGTTCACGAAGCGAACGCCCGTTGTGCGCTTCGTGAAAACCCTTTGTGGTCCTTGTGGTAAAAATCTTTAACGCAAGGCTGCATTAAAACGCCTAAAGCCCAAAAGGGGTTATTATTGCGATCCGCAGAAAAATAATCAATCCATGAAGCACCACCTGACCGCAAAGATCCTGACCTTTTTCCTGGTCGTTCCCATGCTCCTTTCCGCCCAGAAAAATGCTCTCGGGTTCCGCGCCGTCGCCTTTTTTACAGCCCGCAACGACCTGGCCCACATCAGTTTTGTGCGGGAGGCCACCCCGTGGTTCGCAAAAATGGCCGACAAACACCATTTTGTGTTTGATACCACCTCCGACTGGCACAACCTCAACCCGGCATTCCTGGTAAATTACCAGGTCGTCATTTTCCTGGATACCCGGCCCGAAGCGCCCGAACAACGCAAGGCCTTTCAGCAATACATGGACAACGGCGGCGCCTGGATGGGCTTCCATTTCGCCGGATTCGCCCTGACCCCTTCCGACTTCAACCAGGATTGGGATTGGTACCACGACACCTTCCTGGGCTCGGGAAGCTATGTGAGCAATACCTGGCGCCCTACCGCCGCTGTATTGCGCACAGAGGACCGGAAACACCCCGCTACCCGCCGCTTGCCCAAAACCTTCCGGTCGGCGCCCAATGAATGGTACCGCTGGGAACACGACCTCCGCGATAATCCCGATATCCGCATCCTCCTGTCCATCGATCCGGCCAGTTTTCCGTTGGGTACCGGCCCCAAACCCCACGAGATCTGGCACAGCGGCTATTATCCGGTAGTGTGGACGAACACCCGTTACCGCATGATCTATTTCAATATGGGGCACAACGATATGGACTATGACGGCGGAACGAACAGGACCCTGTCGTCGACCTTTTCTTCCAGAAAACAGAACCGGTTGATCTTGCAGAGTTTGTTGTGGCTGGGAAAATAGAGGGAGTGAGCCCGACTTCGCCTGAGGCTTCGTCGGATGGGAGGTGAGAGGGAGTGAGAGAGGGTGAGGTTGTCAACCAGGTTATAAGGGCAGTTGTTGTATTTACGAAACCAACAGTCGTGCCATGCGATACTTACCCTTTTTAATCCTTGCGGCCGGGTTGACGGCCTGCAGCCATCCGGCAGGGCATGATCAGGAACTTCAGGCCCGGATCGACAGCCTGGAACAGCAACTGGATCACGCTTACAAGCCCGGATTCGGGGAGTTCATGAGCAGCATCCAGGTGCACCATGCCAAACTCTGGTTTGCCGGTCAAAGCGCTAACTGGGAACTTGCCGATTTCGAGATCCAGGAGATCAAGGAATCCCTGAAGGACCTTCAGACCTATTGCACCGACCGGCCTGAGATCCAGGAGATCGGCATGATCGATCAGCCCCTGGATAGTGTCCAACATGCCGTCCAATTGAATGACCTTTCGCGGTTTGCCGCAGCTTATTCCCTGCTCACCCAAACCTGCAACTCCTGCCACCAGGCGACCGACCACGGGTTCAATGTGATCAAAACACCGGAAACGCCGCCCTTTACCAACCAGGATTTCAGCGTTCATAAAACCGATTGAAAATTTCTTTCACCGTTGAAAAAAATCATTGACAAACCGTTTAAAACGCAATAGCTTTAAGGATCCAAACCAGGATGACACATGGAATTCATTGATTATTACAAGGTCCTCGGGATAGATAAGACTGCGAGTGAAAAGGAGATCAAGAATGCCTACCGTAAACTCGCCCGGAAATACCACCCCGACCTGAACAAGAACGACGAGGCCGCCAAAAAGAAATTCCAGGAGATCAATGAGGCCAATGAAGTCCTCAGCGACCCCGAGAAGCGGGCGAAATACGACAAGTACGGCAAAGACTGGCAATACGCCGACGAGATTGAGAAAGCACGCAGTCAGCAAGGCGCTCCCGGCGGCGGTACCCGGCAAGGCGGCAGAACCTCATCCGGCGGGTTCGATGACAGTGATTTCTCTGATTTCTTCAATGCCATGTTCGGCGGCGCAAGCGGCAGCGGAGGTCGCGCAAGGCAACCCCGTTTCCGCGGGGAGGATTACCACGCCGGGCTCAACCTCAACCTGGAGGACGTTTTCAAGACCCACAAGCAAACCGTCACGGTAAACGGCAGGAACATCCGGTTCACCATCCCCGCCGGCGTGGAGAACGGCCAGACCATCAAGATCCGCGAACACGGCGGACCCGGGGTGAACGGCGGGCCCAACGGCGACCTGTACATCACCTTCAACATCGCCGACCATCCCCAATTCAAACGCGACGGAAATAACCTCTATGCCACCGTCGACCTCGACCTGTACAAAGCCGTTCTCGGCGGCGAGATCATCGTAGATACCTTCGACGGACAGGTGAAACTCAAAGTACAGCCCGAAACCCGGAACGGGACCAAAATCAAACTCTCGGGCAAGGGTTTTCCGGTGTATAAGCACGAAGGCCAATCCGGCGACCTGTACATCACCTACCGGATCGATATTCCGACCGGCCTCACCGAAAAAGAACGGCAATTATTCTCAGAACTTTCCAAATTGCGAACAAAATGAATACCGCCGACTGGATCGAAATCGGGCAATTCTGCCATATCCACGAAATTGCCTTCAGTTTCATCGACCAACTGCACGATATCGGCCTGATCGAGATTACCACCGTTGAGGAGCATCGCGTGATCCCGGTCGACCAACTGACCAGCCTGGAGCGAATGGTCCGCCTCCACCACGACCTGGGGATCAATCCCGAAGGCATCGACGCCATTTTCCACCTCCTCGATAAGGTTGACCGGCTCCAACAGGAAGTTGTTTCCCTGCAAAACCGGTTGAGGTTGCATGAGGATTTTTAGGGGGCTCATTGTTTCATTGTTTCCTGGCGGAGCATCCGTTTTAAGGTCGGAATATTGCCCTACCCCCGGCTGAGAACGGCCTTCATTCCGGATGCAGGCCCAAGGATGGTTTTCAGATAGGCGCTTATGCCGGTTGCAGCATCATCCGCTCTCCAAAATTTTCCCTTCGGACCGTTGAAATAATAACGGTCGGATTTGATCCGGTTTGTCCGGGCGGAAATTACATTCACCCTAATGTAATGAAGTCAGCTCTTTTTTAAGTTGATTCCCAAGCCCGGAGGGCTTAAACATGGAAACCATGGGAGAATCCCGCGGTCCTTCAAAATAAGCTTGAGGAAGCCTGAAGGGCTTCAACAATATCCGACCCTTAACCAACCCTGAAATAAAAAAATTACACGATTGTGACCGACCGGTCACTTTTTGGGCATATATTTGTGACCGGGCAGTCACTTTTAATCATCATGCCGAAAGAAACATTCCATAATCTGCCGGAAGAGAAGAAAAGCCAGTTCATCAACACGGCCCTGGAGGAGTTTGCCGGCAACAATTTTGACACGGCCAGCATCACCCGGATCGTGAAAAACCTGGGCATCGCAAAGGGCAGCGTCTACCAGTATTTTGAAGACAAGCTCGACCTGTGGCTGTACCTCAAGGAATACTGCGAAGGCGTTAAGATGAGCTACGTCCGTTCGGTCAGCCGCCGGGATTACGATTCCTTTTGGTCGTATTACCGGGCCATGTTCCGGCACGGCATCAACTTCGACCTGGAACAACCCCGCTGCAGCCTGTTCCTCTACCGGGTGGGGTTCAAGGAGTCCAGCCGGCAGGTTCGGGAATACCTGGATTCCTGGAAGAAAAAGGCCAACGAAGCCTTCATGCCCTGGATCGAACACGAAAAGAAGACAGGGGCGTTTGATCCGTCTGTTTCCACGGAAACCATAGCCCATTTCCTGGTGACCATGAGCATCAGCATTGCCGAGCTCCTGCAATCCCGGTACAAGGTCGATTTTGATGAGAATATCCGGGAAGGCAAGCCGCTTTTCGCCGCCGATGAGGAAGCCCTGATGCAGGCGGTTGACGAATTGATCTATCTGTTTGAAAAATCCCTCAAATAACCCGATGATGATTCAGGTAAAAAACCTCCGATTCACCTATCCCGGCGCCGCAGCACCCGCCGTCCGGGACATTAGTTTTTCCATGGAAAAGGGCGAGATCTTCGGCTTCCTGGGGCCCAGCGGCTCCGGGAAAAGCACCACCCAGAAGATCCTGTTCAAACTGCTCAACCCCTACCAGGGCAGCGCCCTGATCGACGGCCGCGAAGTGCGCGAATGGGACAAGAACCTCTACCTCAAGATCGGCGTGGGGTTCGAATTGCCCAACCACTATCTGAAGCTGACGGCGCTGGAGAACCTGGAATTCTTCCGGGCGTTCTATCCCGTTTCCACCAACCCGATGGAACTGCTCGCCATGGTGGGCCTGGAAAAAGATGCCCGCAAGAAAGTAGCTGATTTTTCCAAAGGCATGAAGATGCGCCTCAATTTCGTCCGGGCCCTGCTGCACGACCCGGATATCCTCTTCTTTGATGAACCTACTTCCGGGCTGGATCCGGTCAATGCCAGGGTGCTCAAGGACATGATCCTGGAACTCAAAGCCCGCGGAAAGACCATTTTCATCACCACCCACCAGATGCACGACGCGGAGGAGCTGTGCGACCGGGTCGCCTTTATCGTGGAAGGGCAGATCATGGCCATGGACACGCCCCAAAGTCTGAAGGTGAAACACAGCCAAAGGTCGGTTGAACTGCGCTTGAAGGGCGACCGCCAACTGCACCGGTTTTCTCTGGATCAACTGGGGCAAAACCACGCATTCCTGGAGCTGATCAACGCCGCCGAGGTGGAGACGATCCATTCCAGGGAGGCCGGCCTGGACGAAATCTTCATTGAGCTCACCGGTAAAAACCTCGTATGATGGGACAGTTCCTGCACTTGCTGAAACACGACTTTGTCCTGTTGCAGCGCAATAAGATCGTCGTGATCTCCATCCTCGTCACGGCTGTTTATGTGGCTGTATTCCGGGGGCTGACCGGCTTCGGTAACCTGGAAAAGGTGCTGGTCATGGTCATTTTCAACGACCCGGCCCTGTTGGGTTTTCTGTTCGTGGGCGTCATGGTCCTATTCGAAAAAAACGAGAACACGTTGCAGGCGCTCGCCGTTACCCCGATGGAGGAGCGCAATTATATCCTGTCCAAAACCATCGCGCTGACCGCCATTTCGGTGGGCTGTTGTTTTGCCATGGCCATAGCGGCATATGGAACCGGATTCCGGTATCTTGAGTTTGGAACAGCCGCCATACTGGCCACCGTGATCTTTTCCTTCCTGGGTTTCCTGGCGGTGGCCGGCCAATCCTCGTTCAACCGGTACATGTTGCGGGCCGTCGGATTGATCCTGCTCATGACCGCGCCGTTTCTGGGGTATTTCGGCGTAACGGACCGGATCTGGTACCTCCTTTTTCCAACCCAGCCGGTCATCGACCTGTTTGACGCGGCCTTCCGGGAGCAGGTACCGGCCGGTCGCCTGGTCTACGGATACGGCGCGTCCCTGTTCTGGTGCATCCTCCTGTTCCGGATGGCGAAAACCCGGATCATCCAAAATTTCAAGAACCAATGAAAAGTACAGCTGCGCTTGCCGCGAGTGATTTCCGGCAGATTTTCAGAGACCGGACCATGACGGTTTTCCTGTTCACACCGGTCATTCTGGTGTGTTTTGTCCGGTTTTTTGTACCCTACCTCACGGCTGAATTCCCGTTCCTGGCTGCCTATCACCCCATGATCATGATGTTCGGGGCCTTACAGACCGCCATTATTTTCGGATTCTTCACCTCTTTCATCATCCTGGATGAAAAGGATGAGAACGTGATGCAGGTCATCCGGATCCTACCGGTTTCCACGGGCTGGTTTATCGCCAACCGGTTGTTGTTCTCAGCCTTGTTCTCCGCATTGGGTGCGTTCCTGATGATACGCCTGGGCGGATTGGCGGATCCGGGTATGCGGGCTTCGGTTCTGCTGGCCTTGCAGTACGGATTATCGGCGCCGTTCATTGCATTGGTCATTGCCACCTACGCACAGAACAAGATCGAGGGCATGGCTTTTTTCAAGGGGGTCGACCTGGTTTTGCTGATCCCTATGTTGTCCTTTCTGGTGCCGGGCGCCCTGAAATACATTTTTGGGGTTATACCGATGTTCTGGACCTACCGGTTATACGACGCGGCATTAAGAGGAGAGCCCGTTTCAGCGCTATTCCTGGCGGGGCTGGCGGCTTACGGCCTGTCTTTGTATTTCCTGTTCCGCCAGTTCAACAAACGGGTCTTCAACCGGTAGGGTCAATCGCCTTCGCGGACGATGAAAACCGGGATGTTGACATTGTGCCGGACCGAATCCACGGTGGTACCGAAGATCAGATCCTTGAAAAAACGGTGTCCGTGGGCGCCGAGCACGAGCAGATCGGCTTCAAAAGCGGCCACGGCCTGCGGAATGCTCGTTTTGGGATTGCCGAAGCCGAGATAGGTCTCGGTTTTGAATCCCCGTTCCCGGAGTTCGCCGGCGTAATATTCCAGCCGTTCGGCGTCGTCGCCGGTTTCCTTGTCCCGGATCTCGTCCCCCAGAAGGATGGCGCCGGCGGTCTCGACCACGTGGATCAGGAGGTACCGCGTGCCGTCGCTTCCCATGGAGATGGCGTAGCGCAGGGTGCGTTCATCGATATCGCTGAAGTCGATGGCTACGGCGATTTTCTGAAATTGTTTTTTATCGAAAACGGACAATTTGCCCGGCTCGGAATGCAGTTGGGAGCGGGGTTCCTGAAGGATCGACCGAACGAACGGGGTCAAAGTCACGTACAACAGGAGGATACCCGCGCCGACTGCGAGCGGGACCACCGTGATCCAGAGGATGAACGGATTCTCCGCGCCGGAGATCCAGCCGGTGATCTCGTCAATGACCAGTTTGACATTCAGGGCGACAATGATCAGCGCAACCAGCCAGGAAAGCACCTTGACCACCGGTCCAATGGCCAGTTTGCCCATCCGGCGCCGGTCGCTGACGAAATGAATGAGCGGGATGATCGCGAAACCCAGTTGCAGGCTCAAAATGACCTGGCTCAGGATCAGCATTTCCCCGGTAACGTCTTCTCCCAGAAACAGGATAGCCAGCACGGCGGGCACGATGGCCACCGCCCGGGTGATCAGGCGCCGGATCCAGGGCTGGATGCGCAGGTTGAGGTACCCTTCCATCACGATCTGGCCGGCAAGGGTGCCGGTGAGCGTAGAACTCTGGCCGGCAGCGATCAGCGCCACGGCAAAGAAAATGGGCGCAAGGTGGGAACCCAGCAGCGGTTGAAGAAACTTATGGGCGTCCTGGATCTCCGATACGTCGTGCATGCCTGCCTTGTAGAAGGTGGCGGCGGCCAGGATCAGGATGGCAGCGTTGACAAAAAATGCCATGTTCAGGGCAATGGTCGAATCGATGAAATTGAACCGCAGCGCCCCTTTGGTTTCCGAAAGATTGCGTTCGAACTTCCTGGATTGCACCAGAGAAGAATGCAGATACAGGTTATGCGGCATGACCGTAGCTCCGATAATGCCGATGGCGATGTACAGCGCCGATTGGTCGGGTAAACCGGGGACAAACCCGGTCACCAACTCGCTCATTTGCGGTTTGGCCAGCACCATTTCTACCAGAAAGGCTACGCCGATGATGCCGATCAAAGCCAGAATGAAGGCCTCCATGATCCGCATGCCGCGATGGATCAGGAACAGGAGAAGAAACGTATCCAGAAAGGTCAGCAATACCCCCCACAACAGCGGCAATCCGAACAGCAATTGCAACCCGATGGCCATACCGATCACTTCTGCCAGGTCACACGCTGCAATAGCGATCTCAGCCAGCAAATACAACACGAAATTGGTAGACCTGCTGTAGGTTTCCTTGCTGGCCTGCGCCAGGTCCCGGCCGCTGACAATGCCCAGGCGCGTACTCAGGCTTTGCAGCAGCAAGGCCATCAGGTTGGACATCAGCAACACCCAGATCAGGGCGTACCCAAACCGGCTGCCGCCCGCAATGTCGGTGGCCCAGTTGCCGGGGTCCATATACCCGACGCTGACCAGGTAAGCAGGCCCCATAAAGGCCAGCAGCTTCCGGAAAAACCCCTTTTTTCGGGTGTCAACCGTAGCGTGAACTTCTTCAAGCGATTTTGATATCGGATTATGCATGTCGGATATTAAAGCTCATAATGATGCAAAGTTATAAGAAAAAATGAAAATTTAGGCGTGCCAAACAAATTTTGTTTCAAAAGCCTATAAATTTGTGCCGAACGAGCCGGAAAAGCCTGTTTCCTCAGCCCGGAGGCAAGGATTCTGCCATCGGCTCATTGAATTAAATTGGCATTGAACCGGGAAAAAAGCAATAATTGCGATAGATTTGTAGATCAACAGGAAAAACCATTCTACAGCATGGCCAATTCTTCCACCTTTCGCCAGGCAACCATACTGATTGCAGTTCTCCTTACCTTTTCTTTACTTGCTGAAGCCAGGGACATCCTTACCTTAAGAACCGGCTGGAAATTCGCCAAAGGGCACTTTGACCATGCCTTCCAAACGGGGTTTAACGATGCCGGGTGGCAGGATGTTTCGATCCCGCACGATTGGGCGATAGCCGGGCCCTTTGACCCCAACGGAGACGGCAATACCGGGAAACTGCCCTGGCTGGGCGAAGGCTGGTACCGGCTGAAGCTGGACATTCAGCCCGCTTACCGCGGCAAAAGGCTGTACCTGATATTCGACGGCGTTATGGCTTTTCCGCAGGTATACGTCAATGGAAGCCTGGCCGGACAGTGGGATTACGGCTACAATTCCTTTTATGTCGAAGTGACGGACCTGATCCGGTTCGACGGCGATAATGTCCTGGCGGTCCACGCCGATACCCGCAATCACGACAGCCGCTGGTACCCCGGGGCCGGCATTTACCGGAAGGTGCAACTGCTTGTCACCGATCCCGTTCATGTTGCCGTTTGGGGAACCCAGGTGACCACCCCCATCGTAAAGCCCAACTACGCGGATGTCAGGATCATGACTTCGGTGATGAACCAGTCAGGCGCCGACGTAAAAGCGCTCAAAATTGAACATACCATCCTGAGTGAATCCGGTAAAACGGTAGCTATGGGATCGGTGGAAGGAAAGCTGGCTCCCGGCAAAACGGCCGACCTGGAGGCCACCCTCACCCTGATCAACCCCGAACGCTGGGATATCGATCACCCCGTCCGCTACCGGATCAAAACCCGGATCTACAGCGGCGACCGGATAACCGACGAGTATGAGACGCCTTTCGGGATACGGACCATCCGGTTTACAGCCGATCACGGATTTTACCTCAACGACCGTCGGGTCCAACTCAAGGGCGTCTGCCTGCACCACGACCACGGACCCCTCGGAGCCGCATTCTACCCCAGAGCGATGGAGCGGCAGCTGGAGATCATGAAATCCATGGGCTGCAATGCCGTCCGGACCAGCCACAATGCACCCGCGCCCGAATTGCTGGAGCTTTGCGATAAAATGGGCATCCTGGTACTGGATGAACTGTTTGACAAATACGACAGGAAGGCCGATATCGCGGATACGACCGATTTCGAGCAATTTGCCCGCCGGAACGTGCGCAACTTTCTGCAACGCGACCGCAACCACCCCTGCATCTTTCTGTGGAGCGTGGGCAATGAGATCGGCGATGTACAGTACAACATCAACAACGGGTTCCAGCGCCTGCAAACCATGGTCAATTATTTCCGGAAATACGGCCCGACGCGGCCGGTGACCCTGGTCTGCGACAATCAGAACAGCGCGGCCCTCCGCCATTTCGATTATTACGACGTCCACAGCTGGAATTACGGCCGCCGCTACGATCTGGCCCGCCGGCTGGAACCCGGCAAGGCCGTGATCATCAGCGAATCGGCTTCCACGCTCAGTACCCGCGGCTTTTACGAACTGCCGTTGCCGGAGGACAAAACGGCCTTTACCAAGGCGCTGCAGGTCAGCTCCTATGACCTGAACGCCCCTTATTGGGCCGAGATCCCCGACGACGATTTCATGTGGCAGCAAGAAGAGGAGTATGTGGCCGGCGAATTCGTCTGGACCGGATTTGACTACCTGGGCGAACCGACGCCTTATACCAACGACTGGGCCCGTCAGAACGGTTTGACGGACAAGGCCGCTTCGCGGAGCTCCTATTTCGGCATCGTGGACCTGTGCGGGATACCCAAGGACCGCTATTACCTCTACAAGAGCTATTGGAACCAGGAGGTGGCTACAGTGCATATCCTGCCGCATTGGAACTGGGTCGGCAAGGAGGGCGAACCTGTCCCTGTTTTCGTCTATACCAACGGCGACTGCGCGGAGCTATTTCTGAACGGGAAATCCCAGGGCATGCAATGTAAAGAACCCAAATCCGGCAATTCGGTCAAACGGTTCCGCCTGATGTGGGACAAGGTGAAATATGAGCCCGGCGAACTCAGGGCGGTGGCCTACCGGGAAGGGAAGGTGATCGGAGAGCAGGTCGTGAAGACGGCCGGCGCCCCGTATGAGATCCGGCTCACAACCGACCGGAATACGATCGCGCCGGACGGCATGGACCTGGCTTATTTACTCATTGAAGCCTATGACAAGGACGGCCTGCCTTGCCCGCTGGCCGATCAGCAGGTTGAAATTTCCGTAAAAGGTTCAGGGCGCGTCCTGGGCGTCGGCAACGGCAATCCGCAGTCCTTTGAGCCGTTCCGGTCTGACAAGGTTCGCCTGTTTTACGGCAAAGCGGTGGCTATTCTGGCAGCCGATCAGGCAGGAAGCATTCAGGTTGAGGCAGCCGGCGGCGGATTGAGGGCTGGCAAAGCAACCCTGACGGTAAAATAAATGCAGGATCCGTTATCCTGACCGCGCTTCAAAACAAGATATGATTATGAAAGGGAAGGCATTCTTCTTTTCATGCACAGTGATGCTTCTCGGAGCCGGTGTCCGTTTGGCAGCCCAATCGGATTCCCTCCTGCAGGCATTCCGGCAACTGCCGAGGGATACCGCCACCCTTGCCAGGTACCAACCACTGCTCAAGGACCTGTGCATTGATCAGCCGAAAATAGCCGTTCCCCTGGCTGAAGCCGCATTTGAACTGGCAAAATCCCTGAAGGATACCGCCTATATGATCCGGTTCAGGGAATACTACGGGATTGCAATAGGGGAGACCGGGCAGAACGAAAAGTCACGGGATATCTTCAGCGCGTTGAAACAATTAACTGCAGCGGCCCGGGACTCCGTCGGCATCCTCGGGGCTTTATCCAATATTGCTTATACCTACCACTCGCAGGGAGAATGGGATCTTGCCCTTCAAAATTACTTCGATGCCCTTGCCCTGGCGGAAAAATTGAAGCTGGATACCCGGATCGGCGTACTGAGCAATAATATCGGCATTATTTTCCGGCAACAGGAACGGTACGATGAAGCCATAGATTATTACGAAAAATCCCTGGCGATCAAGACCCGTCTGGCCGATTCGACCGGGATGGCCAATACGAAGTTCAACCTGGCGCTTATCTACAGCTACAAGGAAGACATGGCCGGCGCCATGGGCTATTACCAGGAAGCCCTGACCCTGTACCAGGCCCTGGGCAGGGAAAAGGACATTGCCAGTTGTTATTCCGCCCTGGGCAGCATCTATTACAACCTGGGTAAACTGGATCAGTCGGAAGTCGCCTACATGAAGGCGATGGACTACTTCAAGAACCACCGGGAACAGGATTATTACCTGATCGTTTCCTATCAGCTCGGCAAAATCTACCTCGACCGGCAGCAATTTGCAAAAGCGGCGAGCTATCTGTCGGAAGGCCTGGAACGCGCCCGGATGACCGACCGAAAAGAGACCCTCAGGCTTTACCTCCGCGACCTGGCTGCTGCCTCGAACGGCCTGGGGCAATATGAAAAAGCGTACCGGTTGCTCCATGAATCCATGGACCTGCAGGATACCCTGACGGAACAGAAAAAACTGGAGCTGACCCAGGAAATGCAGGCTCGTTTCGATCTCAAGGACAAGAACAACCAGTTGGCCATCCAGGAGCTCCAACTGGCCAGGGAAAAACAGCAAAAGCAGATCTCTTACATCGTTGCCGGGCTGTTGCTGGCCCTGGGGCTCACGGTGACCGTGTTTTTGATCCTCCGCTCCAAAACCGCCCGGATCCTGCGCCGCCAGAATGAGGTGATCGATAAGGCGCTGAAGGAAAAGGAACTGCTGCTCAAGGAGATTCACCACCGGGTCAAGAACAACCTGCAATTCATTTCCAGCCTGCTCAACCTGCAAAGCCGTCATATCGAGGATGAAAAAGCCCTGTCGGCGTTGCGGGAAAGCCGGAGCCGTGTGCAGGCCATGTCGCTGATCCACCAGAATCTGTACCAGGATCATCTGGTGACCGGGGTCAATGCCGGCGAATACCTCGATCAGCTCATCGACACCGTGCTGGAGTCCTACAATGTTTCCAGAAAGCAAGTGGAATTGAAGAAAGTGATCGATCCGGTCTGGATGGACATAGAAACCGCCATTCCGATCGGATTAATCGTCAATGAACTGATATGCAACGCGATCAAGCATGCTTTTACGGAAACGGAATCCGGACACCTGACGGTTACCTTGCTCAATCAGGGCGATACGCTGTTGCTGCAGGTGGAAGACGACGGTAAAGGACTGGCCAATCCCGACCTGGTCTCCAACTCCGGCTCCTTCGGGTTCCGGCTGATCAATTTATTGCTGGAAAAATTGAAGGCTACCCTGCACGTTCAGTCCAAACCTGGAACATCCGTAACCCTGGTGATCCAGGAATTTCAATTGATCGGTGAATCATGAGTTTCGAATCCTTGCTCATATTGGTCGTGGAAGACGATCCGGTCATAGCGGAGGATATCATGACCTGCCTTTTCGACCTGGGATACCGGCGCATCCTGCGGGCCAGATCCGCGGAGATGGCCCTGGAATTGCTGGAATCCAATCTGCCCGACCTGGTTTTGCTGGACATTCACCTGGGCGGCGGCGCCAGCGGTACCGACCTGGGGCGGCATATCAATGCTGAATTCCGCATCCCGTTCGTGTACCTGACCTCCTTTTCGGATTCGTCAACCCTCCAGTCGGTAAAAGAGACGCTGCCCGCCGGTTTTGTGCTCAAACCTTTCAATGAAGACCGGCTCAGGGCAGCCATCGATATTGCTCTGCATACCTATTATGCCGTGATCCGGGAACATTGGGAGCGGCCGGAAGACCTGAACGCGCACCTCCCCGAACCGCTGACCAACCGCGAATTGGATACCTTGCGGCTGCTATGCGGCGGAAAAAGCAACCAGGAACTCGCCGATGCCCTCTTTGTGTCGGTCAATACCATCAAAACCCATTTGAAGAACCTATACCTGAAACTGGCGGTGAATAACCGGGCGGAAGCGATCGTGCTGGTCCAGCGATTTTTGAAGAACAGGTAGCAGTTGGCAGTTGGCAGTCTTTCAGTTGGCAGTCGGCAGTCCATAGTTGGCAGTCCATAGTTGGCAGTCTTTCAGTTGGCAGTCGGCAGTTCGGCAGTTGGCAGTCCATAGTTGGCAGTCTTTCAGTTGGCAGTCTTTCAGTTGGCAGTTGGCAGTCCATAGTTGGCAGTCGGCAGTTGGCAGTCTTTCAATCGGCAGTCCACAGTTGGCAGTTGGCCAGTCGGCAGTTGGCAGTTGGCAGTTGGCAGTTCTTGGGAACCGGCATCCTCCGTCCGCCATAGCTCCCCAAGAGCGGCGGCGGGCAGGATTTAGCATCCAGTCTTTCAGTTGGCAGTCCACAGTTGGCAGTTGGCAGTTGGCAGTTCGGCAGTCCATAGTTGGCAGTCTCCAGTTCTTGGGAACCGGCATCCTCCGTCCGCCATAGCTCCCTAAGAGCGGCGGCGGACAGCATCCAAATTCACCCGACCGGGTGAAAAATTACTTGATCTGATTGACGATTTTTGTAGGGATAAATGCCCGCTCATCCGGGATTTTTTGCATCTCAAAAAATCGAACCTTATGAAAGCATCATTACGTATAACCGTACTTTTAATGATGTCGGGATTGCTTTCCGGCATTATTTCCGCCCAACCCCTGGCACTTGAATACCAGACGCCAATTGGCGCTCAGCCCCTCGGCTTCATGGTGGAAATATCCGGGGTCAACGCGGGCAATTTCCTCGACTACAACAAGGACGGGGTCAACGAAATTATCGGCTACCAGACCAACCAGAACGGTCAAAAGGCTTTTGTCGCGATCGACGGCGTGAGCAATCAGATCATAGCCGTCCTGATCGGACTATATGGCAATCCGGCAACCGATTACCAGTTCAAAGGCTTCTATAATGTCGACAATGACCCATCTGTGGAAACCATTTTCCGCAGCAAACCGCCTTTGTACAGCCATACCGTGATTGCCGATAAGGAAGGGACCTATCTCTATCCGCAGGATTCCATGGGTGTACCCGGAAGTCCGTTCAACCTGCTGGGGATCCGAAATCTCGATGGCGATCCCTCCTTCGAAGTGGCCGGTACCCGCCTGATCAACGATTCCCTTTTGTATTTCAAATCCCTCCAGATATACGGCAACGGATTCACACCGGGCGCAGCGCCGCACCCGGAAACGGGTTCCACCGGCTCGCCCAGGAATACGCCGCAGTTCATGATTGAAAGCCAGTTGCCGCCCTGGGTGACCTGGCCGTCTTTCGACCGGGGGTATTTGCCGCCGACGGCCAAGGATTTCAACGGCGACGGCATCGACGACCTGAGCTTTCTCAACGATTCCCTGCTGTGGGTGATCAGCGGCCTGGACCATTCGCCGCTGGTTTCAGCCCCCCTCAATCAGTTGGACGCCTGGGAACACGCTGCGCTGATCGGTTATTTCGACTTTTACGGGACCGGCGTCAAACAGCTGCTGTTCGGCAGTATGCCGGATACGTTTCCTGCGCCGACCAGTTTGCGTCAGGTCAGCCGCCTGTGGGTGTACGATCCGTCATCCGGTACGCTCAATTTCTCGCTGCTGCCCTTTATGGAACAGAACTTCCGGCTGCGGGCCGTCGCAGATGCAGACGATGACGGTCAGTTCGAACTGATCATGCAACACGAGGTTAACCGCAGGATCGCTATTTTGGGCGCCCCGGAAGACGGCGTTCACAACGGCCCGTCAGGCAACGGCGCCGGAAGAGGGACCATTCAGTCGACCTTTTCAGGTCCTTACGAGCTGGAAATGAAATTTCAGGGACCGCAGGGTTTCAGCCTGGCCGGTCTGGATGAAAGGGTATTTCCCGAGTCAGCCCTGGACATTGACGGCGATGGAAAACCGGACCTGCCGGGGTGGCGTGAAATGGCGTCCGATACCGCAGCGGCAGGTTTTGTGGTCACCGACGGAGCCACCCAGGAAGTGCTTTGGGATCTCGACCTGGAAAGCCTGAGCATCCCCGATACGATCAAGCGATTCCACGGCTTTTTTGATGTGAACGGCGATGGAGAAAAGGAACTCATCATCGGCAACCGGACAATCATCACCCTTGACGGGACCGTACATCAACCCTTCGGACCTTTCCGCATTGCCTACGTCCGGGATATGGACGGCGACGGTTATCCGGAAATCATTGGTAGGGCTGCCAACGGAAGGGCGCAAATCTGGGGTAAATCGGCGGTAACAGCCGTACAACAACCGGCAATTGCGGGTGAATTGAAAACCTATCCTAACCCCGCACAGGGTGAAATTAATATCGAATATACCCTCAGGGAAAGGGCGCCCGTCCGCATCCGGCTGGTCAATGCCCTGGGACAAACGGCGGCCAGGATCGACAACGGGATCCGGGAAGCCGGTTCGCATACGGTCCGTTATCAAATAAATCCGGCGCTGGCAGCGGGCATTTATTATATCCAACTCGAAGCCGGAGCGGACCGGATTTGCCGACCGTTGTTCGTGAATCGAAATTAAGGACCGCTGATTTATGCTGAGGGCCAGACTCATGCAGTCTGCCGGCCTTACTTTTCCGAAGACCCGGATTTCTCCCCCAGGCGACGGACAAAGTCCTTCAAAACCCGGTCCACGCTTTTGGTGCCGAACACTGCACCGTTCTGGTGAAAGGTGTAGGAAGCCAGGATCTTTCCGGAATCCGTATCTATCAACGCCAGGTTCAGATTGTGAAAAATGAACCTGGCAAATGATGGTTGAGAAGATTGATATTGGTATTTGACTATGCTATCGCTCGTTTTTTTATCAAAAACGCTCAGCCGGTCCCAATTGTAAAGCGGTTGTTGATAAATAGTATCTTCAACGGTAACGGCCATGTAATTGCTGACCCTGGGTACCCGGAACTCATTGTCGGAGATGATTGTAAATCCTGCATTTTATAATAAACCTTTCCAAGTATATGTTTTTATCTTGCAATGAATTCAGAAACCGAACATCTGTCTGCTATGAGGATAATCATTACTTGTGCTGTCATCCTTTTTGGTTGTTTTACGCTGTCGGGACAGAGCGTCGCCCAGAAAAAGGAACAGGCCAAATCCCTGTTTTACAATAGCAAATACGCTGAAACGCTCAATGTGCTGACCGAGACCCGTTCCCTGCTCCGGGACGACCGGGAATGCCGGTTCTGGGCAGCCGTCTGCAATTTTCAACTCAACCAACTGGACCCTGCACTTCAGCAATTGACCGAACTGACCCAGGAGCGCACCCCTTATCCGGAGTGCTGGCTTTACCTGGGCAAGATCTTCCACGCACGCCATGAATTCGAGGAAGCCTCCCGCAATTACAAACTCTACCTGCGCGCCATCGGCCTCAATCATCCCAACCGGGCCATGGTGATCGACGCCATACGAAGGGCTTCCAACGGCCAGGAATCCCAATTCCGCCAACCGCTCGCAGCCGTCGAAAACCTGGGCCCCGGCGTGAATACCGCCGCAGATGAATTCGCGCCGATCATCAGCCCCAACCACGCTGACCGGCTTTATTTCTCCAGCGTCCGCCCCGGCAATACCGGCGGCGCGCGGTCACCTGACGGCAGGCTGGACCCCGTACAGGGACAATTCTTTTCTGATATGTTCACCTGCCACAACGAAAAGGGCGTGTGGGGCGAAACGGCCGCCATGCACTACCTGCTCAACAGCCCGCGGCACGAGGTGCTCCTCGATTTCAACCAGGGCGGCGACGTCCTCTATTATTTCAAAGGCTGGAGCCTGGATCAGGGTGAGATTGTGGTGGATACCTTCCGGGAAGCCAACGAACGCGGGTTCAGCTCCATACCGTTCAACAGCCCGATGGACCCGGCCGGCGGCGACGGCATGCCCTTTATTTATCAGGATACCCTCCTGATCTTTGCCAGCCGCCGACCCGGCGGGATGGGCGGATGGGATCTTTATCAGAGCAAATGGAAATACGGGGTTTGGTCGAAGCCGGTCAACCTGGGTCCGCCGGTCAACACGCCCTACGACGAGGTGACCCCCTTCCTGGCGCGGGATGGGAAGACCCTGTATTTCAGCTCCAACGACAGCCGGAAAAGCATCGGCGGCCTGGACATCTTCAAGACCATACAGAACGAGGAAGGGAAATGGGTTCAACCTTATAACCTGGGGATCCCCATCAATTCGGCGGGCGATGACGCCTATTTCAGGCTCTCCAAAGACGGTTTTACCGGCTATCTGGCCTCCTCCCGGAAAGACGGTCTAGGCCAGCGCGACATTTACGCCGCCTATTTCCTGGAATACCAGGAGGAAATGGAGCCGCCGCAGGCTTATGTCCCGCCGGTTGTCCACAACGTTGTCGCCACCAATACATTTGCGGACCCGGTCTACACGGCATCGACGCCGGTCTCCGCGCAACCGCCCGCTCCGGTTGACCCGCCTGTAGAAACCCCCGCCCAACCCATCGATGAACCTTCCGGGGATTACTCGCTCCAGCTTGCAACGGGCAGCCGCCCGCTCAGCGAACAGGACCGGGGCCGCCTGGATCAGGTGGCCGGCATTATGAATCAGTACGCCGGTTTGACCCTCGTCATCACCGCTTACGCCCCGGAAGGGCAGGCGGTCAACAAGTCGCTTTTTGCAGCGATCCAGGGAGCCGAATCGGTCTCAAAATACCTGATGGACCAGGGTATCGCGCCCACCAAACTATTTACCCGGAGCATAGGCGTTTCCGGCGTCAGAGGACCCGGCATGATGGTGGACCTTGGATTCAGCGGCGCCGTCGACCTGCCGGCCCAGAACCAGGTACCGGTTGTCGGACAGCATTTCAAGGCGGGCATTCCGGGCCTGACGGTCAATAAAGCCCTGCATTACAAAATACAGGTGGCCTCCTCAAAAGGGGAGATCGGGTCCGGATTCCTGGCCGGGCAGCCCGAACCGATGGTGGAAAAGACCCCGGATTTTGCCTATTACCGCTATACGGTGGGGGCGTTCGACACCTTTCAATCGGCGGCGGAATTCCTGAAATCGGTCCGGCGCCAGGGCTTCAGCGATGCCTATATCGTGCCTTATATCTACGGGGCCAGAGCCGACAAGGTACAGGTCCGGCAATCCCTGAATACTTTTCCCGATCTGAAGAATTATTTGAAATAAAACAGGCAATGTGACTTGATCGTTTTTTTTCGTCAAAAATTTCAAACAGCTGAAACAATGAAAAAACTCATCTACGCTGCGATGGTTTTATTGGCCACAGGTAGAGGGTAATTAAACATACTTTGAGAGAACAAACCGGCCGGTTCGCTTGCGGATCGGCCTTTTTATTTTATGGGCCCGACGGAGGTTGTTTGAAATTCGTAAGGATTGCTTTGAAATTCGTTAAAACGGCGCAGGCAGACTACCTTTCTTTGCTGTGGAAATAATTAATAATCAAGCCGATGAATCTATTGCGTCTACCTGCGTTCATTAAAAAAGCCGTTATTTCCGCGGTTCTTTTTCAGCTGGCCTTTTATGGGCTCTCACAGCAAACAGACAGTATAAGGCATATCCTTCATTTCAAGGGGGCAATCAGCGCCACCAATAACGGTTTTTCCTTTATTCCTTCCTTTTCCCTGGGCAAACCGGCTGCCATTGTCAATCTTTCCGTCGGCGGCGAACGATTTACCTTTGAGCCCGAATTCCGCTATGCCCTCGAAGGCAAACCCTGGTCCTTTATTTTCATCTGGCGCTACAAGCTGATCAAGAACGATCGATTTCAATTTACCTTGGGGACCCACCTGCCGGCCCTTTCTTTCAGAACCTCGTCGGTGATCAAGGACGGCGTTTTGCAGGATGTGATCCAATCCCAACGGTTTTTCCCGGTATTTGAACTGACGCCTACGTATACAGTTGCAGATAACATCAGTATGGGTCTTTTTTATCTGTACGGCCGCGGCGCGGACCGTGACCTCACCAGAAACACGCATTTCCTCTCCTTCCGGACGCATTTTTCAGACATCCGGATATCGAAACAAACCTACCTGAAATTCAACCCGCAATTCTTTTACCTCAAAACAGATGAAAAGGACGGATACTTTGTCGCCGGCGGCCTGACATTGGCCCGAAAGGATTTCCCGATTTCCGTTTCAACCCTGATGAATAAGGCTATCCGGACAAATATTGCAACCAAAAACTTCGACTGGAATATCAGTTTAGCCTATTCATTCGGCAAAAATTATGTCAGAATATAGTCCCCGGCACTGTTGATCCGTAAATTTGTTTGAAATTGACGAATACTAATAAGTAGCAAGAATGGATAATATCGAGACTTTGGCAGAATTTTATAAAAGGAAATTCGACTGGATTCCAGGCAATATCAGCAATGAGATCGGGCATTTCAATGTATTCAAACTGGATCCGTACGTGGGCGATAAGGCCCAGCCGGTGCCTTACAAACGGCGGGATTTTTACAAGGTCATGCTCGCAGTCGGCAACAGCAAGGTCCACTTTGCGGATCGGGTCATCGAGGTGAAAAAACAGGCCCTGTCTTTTTCCAACCCGCAGATACCCTATAAATGGGAGCATACGGACCGGATCCGAAGCGGTTTCTTTTGCATTTTCAATCAGCATTTCTTCCACCAATACGGCGACCTGAACCAATATTCGGTTTTTCAACCCGCAGGAGAGCACATCTTTGAATTGACGGATGAGCAAACAGAGCGGATCAGGGATGTATTTAAAAAAATGCTGGAAGAGATAGCTTCCGATTATATCCACAAGTACGATGTACTTCGAAACCTGGTTTTTGAACTGGTGCATTCGGCCATGAAAATGCAGCCCTCAGCCAGGTTGGACAAACAGCCCATCAACGCCTCCCAGCGGATTGCCACCTTATTTATAGAGCTGTTGGAACGCCAGTTTCCCGTCGAGGAAAACCACCCGCAGGTCAACCTGCGTTCCGCTTCCGATTTTGCCTGCCAGTTGAATGTCCATGTCAATCACCTCAACCGGGCGGTGAAAGAATCGACCGGAAAAACAACCTCCCGGATCATTGCCGAACGCGTGTTGCAGGAGGCCAAGGTCCTGTTGAGGTACAGCACCTGGAACGTATCGGAAATTGCCTTTGCACTCGGTTTTGCCGAGCCCACCCATTTCAATAACTTCTTCAAGAAGCACGCGCTGCTGAGCCCGACGAGGTTCAGGAATAGAGGAATTGAGGATCCGAGGAACTAAGGAGCGAGGCGGATTACTAAGCGAGACCGGCCCCAGGGACGGGCCGATTGGTAAGCCGGCACGGGTGCTCCTGAGTGCCAATTTTCAGGGTAAGACCTGAACACCGTTCTGAATATTGTGTCAACCCGGTTTTCGGCACGTGCAGCGTGATGAAAATTAAAGCTTTGCGTCTTTGCGTTTTGGCGAGAAATCCACTTTATTGAACACGCTCTTCCTGGTCAGTAGCCGGACAGCGATGAATGAGGAACCCAGAACCACCAAAGTACTGACCAGGAATACCGATTTCAAACCGGATGCACCTGCCACCAACCCCAGCGCGGGATTGGCAAGGCCCAGCGCCAGGTCGAGGAAAGCTGTGTAGGCTCCCGTAGCAAGTCCTTTGCTTTCCGAGGGTGCGCTCCTGACCGCTTCGACGCCAAAACCCGGATAGACCAGCGAGTAACCGAATCCCGCAATGGTAGCGCCGATCAAAGCCATAGCCGGCCAATGGGAGAGCCAGATGACGGCCAGGCCGGATGTTTCAATAAGCCCGAAGATCAGCGCGATCCGGGCGCCGCCGAAGCGATCCGCCAGATGGCCGAAGATCAGCCGCGCCAATACAAAGGCCGTGGCGAAGACCATCAATGCGAGCCAACCCAGGGGCCATCCTTCGTGGTTGAACAACAGTATGATGAACGTCGTGATGGCCCCGAAACCCAGGCTGCTGAATGCCAGGCCGAGGCCGGGTTGCCATACGGCGCCGATGACCCGGAGGAAAGAAGGGCGAACCCTTTGGGCCGGTGCGATGGCCGGGCTTCGCATGATCAGCAGCAAATTGACCAGCGGTATGAAGGCGGTGGCCAGGGCAATAGCTGAAAATCCGAACTTTGCGTAAAGGGCCGTACCGGCCGGCGCCCCGGCTGCAAAGGCTATATACATCGCCATACCCACCCAGGCCATGACCTTGCCTGTATTTTGAGGACCGGTCAAGGCCAATCCCCAAACAAGCGCCCCCGAAACGATAAAGCTTTCACCCGCCCCGAGTATTGCCCTGCCCACCAGCAGGATGCCGACCGACAGCCTCGGCGTATCGGTAAACCGAAGCGAAAGCAAATAGAGGAGCCCTGCAACAAAGGCTACCAGCAACCCGACCACCATCGATCGTTTGCCGCCCCGGCTGTCCGCGTAATGCCCCGACCAGAACCGCGAGAACAAGGAAGCCGTGAATTGCGCTCCGGCCACCAGCCCGACCACAAACGCGCCAAGCCCCAGGCCGTCGTGCACATGCAGCGGAATGGCCGGCAGGGCCAGACCGATGACCAGGTAGGCCACAAATACCCCGGAAACGATAGGCGCCAGGGTGGACAAAACCGAAAGGGCAGTTCCTGATGCCGGAATGCGATCTTTGGTCATGGGTTAATTGTTTGAAATTCGTAAGGTGTTATTGAAATAGTATTGCTATCTTGCAATGATCATTTCTTTATTTACCCCTAATTTACGCTAACGGTTTAAATCGGCATATCATGGCAATTTTCAACCTGAATATCAATGGGAAAATTGAACTAAAATGACTATTGTAAAAACTTCATACGGAAGGCGTTCCTTTTTGAAAACCACAGCCCTGGCCGGCGGCGGCATGGTGCTTGGCTTCAGTTGGCTGGCCTCCTGCAAACCCGCTTCCACCGAAGAGGCATTGAGCATGCCGGACGAGTGGTTCGATATCAATGCCTACCTGAAGATCGGGGACAATGGCGTAGTGACCATCATTTCGCCGAATCCGGAGTTTGGCCAGAACGTGAAGACGGCCATGCCCATGATCGTGGCCGAAGAGCTGGATGTGGACTGGAAAAACGTGATCGTGGAACAGGCGCCGTTCAACGCCGAATTGTATACGGTTACCCGCCAGTTTACCGGTGGAAGCCAGGGGATCCGCAGAGCATGGCAGGGCCTTCGGATGGCCGGCGCTTCGGCGCGCAGGATGTTGCGGGAAGCCGCGGCACAGGCCTGGCAGGTGCCTGTTGAGGAAGTTACAACCGAGGCCGGCGGACTTTACCATAAAGCCAGCGGCAAAAAGGCGGGGTACGGCGAAATGGCTTCGGCAGCAGCCGGTATTCCGGTGCCGGAAGAGGTGGAACTCAAGGATGTGAAGGATTTCAAAATCATCGGCGCATCGAAAAAGAATGTAGACGGGGTCAATATCGTAACCGGAAAACCCATGTTCGGTCTGGACTATCGCCGCGACGGCATGCTCATCGCGATGATCGCACACCCGCCCGCCTTCGGGATGAAGTTGAAATCAGTGGATGATTCTGCCGCGCGGAGCATGCCAGGGATCCGGGACGTATTTACCATTAAAACCCTGGATGAAACCTATGAACGAAACGGATTCGATACCAATACTTTCCCTGAGATGGTAGCCGTAGTCGGCAATTCTACCTGGGAGGTAATGAATGCCAAAAAGGCGCTTAAAGTCGAATGGGAACCCTTTGCCGATCACACGGCTGTGGTGAATTCCTGGGGCGGTAAACAGACCGTCAATATCCCCGCGGGCCTGGAAAATACAGCTGACCATACGGCGCAAATGGCTGAAATGGCTGCCAAGCCGGCAACCGTTCGTCGTAAGGACGGCGATCCTGAATCCGCCTTCAAAAATGCGGCACAGGTCATTGAACGGACCTATTCTGCGCCCTTCCTGGCACACAACTGCATGGAACCGATGAACTTCTTCGCCTATGTGACAGCCGATAAGGCAGAAGTGGCCGGACCGCTTCAGGCGCCTGAATTAATAGAACAAACCTTGTCCGCCCGTCTCGGCATGCCGAAAGAAAAGATAGAAATTGAATTGACGCGCATGGGCGGCGGTTTCGGACGCAGGGCCTATTCCCATTATCTGGTGGAGGCGGCGCTTATCTCCCAAAAGGTGAACGCACCCGTCAAACTGATGTACACCCGGGAGGATGATATGACCTTCGGCATATACCGGCCCACTTACACGGTCACCTACCGTGCAGCGCTGGATGCCGATAATAACCTCACGGCCTTGCATGTAAAAGGCGGCGGCATACCCGAAAGCCCGGTGTTTGCCAACCGCTTCCCGGCCGGGGCAGTAGAAAATTACCTCGCCGAGGATTGGTCCGTCGAATCCAATATCACCATCGGCGCCTTCCGGGCCCCCAGGTCCAATTTTATCGCCGGCGCCGAACAGTCGTTCCTGGATGAAGTAGCCGAGGCGGCCGGTAAGGACCCCATCGAATTCAGGTTGGCGCTGCTCGAAAGGGCCAAAAGTAATCCGGTCGGTGAAAACAACGACTATGAAGCAGACCGCTATGCAGGTGTATTGAAGCTGGTGCGCGAAAAATCGGAATGGGGCCGGGAGACGCCCAACGTCCATCGCGGGGTTTCCGCTTATTTCTGTCACAACACCTATGTGGCCCATGTGCTGGATCTGACCCTGGAAAACGGAAAGCCCATTGTTCAGAACGTTTGCTGCGCCATTGATTGCGGTATTGTGATCAACCCCGATGCGGCCGCCAATATGGCCGAAGGGGCGATTACCGATGGTATAGGAAATGCCATGTACGGCGCGATGACCTTCAAACAGGGTATGCCTGAAAAAAGCAATTTTGACAAATACCGCATGATCCGGATGAGCGAGGCGCCCAAGGCCATCGAGGTGCATTTCGTGCAAAATGAAATTGACCCGACCGGGATGGGCGAACCGCCGTTTCCGCCGATATTCGGGGCCGTTGCCAATGCTTTGTACAAAGCGACCGGCAAGCGTTCCTACAACCAGCCTTTCCTGGGTGACAGCCAGGTGTTGGGGTAGGGAGTTTGAAACAACATTGTAAATTGAAATACTAATATGCGAAGATGTAGTGTAGCGTAGAAAAATAATCTTTAGCAACTGTAAAAATTTAGCTGGCCAAGTAAACGTATGATGGCAAATTGGTGTTATATTTGCATTGTATATGCAAAAAAAGACCTAATTTCTTATGTTAATTGAATTCGCAGCTACCAACTTCCGTTCTATAAAAGAACGACAAGTGCTTTCTATGTTACCCTCTGAGCGGGTTAAACTAGAAAAGCGAAAGAATGCATTGTTTAATGTGCCCGGATACAAAAATTTGGATATATTGACTTTGGCAGGTATTTGGGGGCGGAACAGTTCTGGAAAGTCCAATCTGATAAAAGCCTTCAAAGCTATGAAGTGGCTTGTTTTAAAATCTCATACCTTTACTTATGGTGATTCTCTTAAAGCTAACGAATCTTTTGCATTTGATGTTAAATATCATGACATGCCAACCCTCTTCGAAATGGATTTTGTTGGAGAGGATTGGAAAAGATATTTTTATTTAATAGAATTTGATGAAAAAGAGATTTATAAAGAAGAGTTACATTATTATGTAATAAGCGATCAGGAAAAGACTACCCGACGTAAACTCTATGTTCGTCATAAAGGCGACACGATCACTTATGGAGAGGACTTTAGAGGTTTTCGTAAAGTTGTTGAAGAAAGAACCCTACCCAATGTTTTGTTCTTATCAAAATCAGTACAAGAAAACAATGCCTTTTTGAATCCTGTCTTTGACTTTTTCAAAATGGGATTTGCAGTTAGCGATTTTACTGAACATCAAATTGATTTTCAGTCCCGCTATTTTGCAAAAATCGCAGGTGAGGATAATCAAAAGGATTTGGAAATACTTAATAACGCCCTCAAAAGTATTGATACGGGAATTTTACAACTGGAAATTGAAAAGACGAATAAGCTTCCAAAAAATATTATTATTGAACCCGAAGATGAGCTTAATGAAAAACAGATTAAAGAGCGTGAAATGTTCATTGATATTTTTAAGACAGAGATTAAAGCTGTTCATAGAGTCTTTGAAGGGAATAATGAAATTGGAATTGAACGGAGAGCATTACAAGAAGAATCAGAAGGTACCAGAAAATTTATTGCAGTTTTTTCGGCTTTTATGCAAATCATCAAAAAGGGGAATCTTTTTGTAGTAGATGAGTTTGACAAAAGTTTTCATCCGCTATTAACTAAAACGCTCATTTTACTGCTGGCTAATCCGAGGATTAATAAGAATGGTGCACAGTTAATCTTTACAACGCATGATGCAGACCTTATGGACGTTCTGGACAATGATCAGATCAACTTATTGCAGAAAGATGAATACGGAGCAACAGAAATTTACGCGGTTTCCGATATTCGGGGGCTACGAGGAGATGTATCAATAGCCAAACGATATTTGCGAGGTGAGTTAGAAGCTATTCCTACCATAAACCATTCAGCCATTAACCGGAGCCTCGAAGTTTATTATCATGACAACTAAGCGGAAAGATAAAACCTATTAATCAGTCACAGTTGGCACTCCAGATTGCGGTGAATGATGGTAATGCTTTTTCGATCGGACCAGAAAAGGCACTTTGTTTTGAAATAAAGAATGCATCTGGACAATCTTTCTTCCCTGTTAATAAAATTGAAATGGAGTTTCCCAATGATTATCAACCCATGTTATTTCATTATGAATTGCCTCCTCAAGAAGAAGACCCTTTAATTTTAATTTTTAAGGATCCACGAGAAGGAGTGAAAAGTAGCCAATTGTTATTTATTCTTAACCAGAGTTCCTCTTGAAACCTCAGCTTTCACCGATTCCCCGGTTGTGGAACGTATTTCGTTTTCCAAACATAAACCTTCCCGGTTGCTTCAGCTTTACGAAAGCCGCAAACTTTCGCAAAGCCGGATAAATGAAACTTATTTCCCATATTTTGCATTCGGTTAAAATCAAATTCGTATTTTGCACCAGCATACAAAATCTTTATTGTCACCCAACTACCTTCAATAATCTCAATATTATGGCAATCTTCAACCTCAATATCAACGGAAAAAAACAACAGGTCGACGTTGACCCGGCAACCCCCATGCTTTGGGTATTGCGCGATCACCTCAACCTGGTCGGCACCAAGTACGGTTGCGGCATCGCGCAATGCGGCGCCTGCACCATTAACCTGGGCGATATCGCCATGCGGTCCTGCCAACTGCCCGTCTCACAAGTGGGCAACCAGGCCGTTACCACCATCGAAGGCCTGTCGGACGACGGCGATCATCCGCTGCAACAAGCGTGGCTCGAACACGATGTGCCCCAATGCGGCTATTGCCAGGCCGGACAGATCATGAACGCTGCAGCTTTGCTGAAAGCCAATCCGCACCCTTCCGACGAGGAGATCGAAGCGGCTATGAACGGCAATATCTGCCGGTGCGGCACCTACATCCGCATCAAGGCGGCGATCAAGACGGCTTCTGCCGGTTGAGGAGTTCATTGTTTCATTGTTTCATTGTTTTGTGTCTCGCTGTTTTACTGCTGCCTGACCGGGGGGCATTAAAATTAAAAAAATCGGAAAATGACTATCGTAAAAACAACATACGGAAGGCGTTCATTTTTGAAAACGTCAACCCTCGCGGGCGGCGGCATGGTGCTCGGCTTCAGCTGGCTGGCCTCCTGCAAACCCGCTACCGCTGAGGAAATCCTGAGCATGCCCAAAGAATGGTTCGACATCAACGGGTTTCTGAAAATAGGCGAAAACGGCCTGGTGACCATCATGTCGCCCAACCCCGAGATCGGGCAGAACGTCAAAACCTCTATGCCCATGATCATCGCCGAAGAACTCGACATAGACTGGAAAAATGTTCTGGTCGAACAGGCGCCGCTCAATACAGATATCTTCACCAGGCAGGTGGCCGGCGGCAGCCAATCCATCCGTCAAGGGTGGCAGGGGCTTCGCATGGCCGGCGCTACCGCCCGGAAAATGCTCCGCCAGGCAGCGGCCGAGGCGTGGCAGGTGCCCCTGGAAGAAGTGACCACCGAGGCCGGGATGTTGCACCACAAAAACAGCGGCAAATCGGCGGGCTACGGCGAAATGGCTTCAGCGGCTGCCAATATCCCCGTGCCGGAAGAAGTGGAACTGAAGGACATCAAGGACTTCAAGATCATCGGCACTTCCCGCAAGAACGTGGACGGCAGGAAGATCGTGACCGGTCAACCGCTGTTCGGACTCGATTATCGCCGCGACGGCATGCTCATCGCCATGATCGTGCACGCTCCGGCCTTCGGTATGAAACTCAAATCGGTTGACGACTCAGGCGCGCGCGCCATGCCGGGCATCAAGGATGTTTTCACCATGAACACCTATGAAGAAGGTTACGAAATGCAATGGTGCGATACAGCCGGGTTCAAGGAAATGGTGGTCGTGGTCGGCAATTCCACCTGGGAGGTGATGAATGCCAAGAAATCGCTGAAAATTGAATGGGAATCGCCCGCAGACCTGGAAAGTACCGCCGGGCATATGACCAAAATGGCGGAAGCAGGCCCAAGTCTGGCAAAGGTAGTCCGCAAGGACGGCGACCCGGAAGCGGCCTTCAAAAACGCCGCTCAGATCCTCGAGCGCAATTATTCGGCCCCCTTCCTGGCGCACAACACCATGGAACCGATGAACTTCTTCGCCCATGTGACGGCGGATAAGGCCGAATTGGTCGGACCGATCCAGACGCCGGAGTCTATGGAGAAAAGCGTCGCTGCTCGCCTCGGCCTGCCGCTCGATAAGGTAGACATCCAGATGACCCGTCAGGGCGGCGGCTTCGGCCGTCGGCTTTACGGCCATTTTCTGGTCGAAGCCGCGGTTATTTCCCGGAAAATGAGTGCGCCGGTCAAGCTGGTGTATACCCGCGAAGATGACATGACCTTCGGCAATTACCGCCCGGCCTACTACGTCACTTACCGCGCCGCCCTGGATGAGAACAAGAACCTCCTCGCCTTCCACGTAAGGGCCGGCGGTATTCCTGAAAGTCCCATCGCAGCCAACCGTTTCCCGGCGGGCGCTATCGATAATTACCTCGCCGAGGAATGGGCCATGGAGTCCAATATCTCGGTTGGAGCCTTCCGGGCGCCGAGGTCAAACTTCATTGCCGGCGCCGAGCAGGCTTTTCTGGACGAACTCGCCGAAACCATGGGTAAAGACCCCATAGAATTCCGTTTGGGGTTGCTGGAAAGGGCCAAAACCAACCCGGTCGGCGATCGGAACGACTACGAGGCTGCCCGATACGCCGGTGTGCTGGAGCTGGTGCGCGACAAGTCGGAATGGGGCAAGGAAACCCCCAATGTACACCGGGGCGTCTCCGCTTACTTCTGCCACAATTCCTACGTCGCGCAGGTGATGGACCTGGCGATTGAAAACGGAAAACCCATCGTGAAAAAGGTCCATTGCGCCGTGGATTGCGGCATCGTCATCAACCCGGATGCGGCGACCAACCTCGCCGAAGGCGGTATCGTTGACGGCATCGGCCACGCCCTGTACAGTGCCATGACCTTCAAGGAAGGCGTGCCGGAACAAACCAATTTCGATAAATATCGCCTGATTCGCCACAGCGAAGCGCCCAAAGCGATCGACGTGCATTTCGTCAAGAACGAAATCGACCCGACCGGCCTCGGTGAACCGCTGAATCCGCCGATCGTCGGAGCGCTGGCCAATGCACTCTACAAAGCGACCGGCACGCGTTTCTACGAACAACCCTTCCTGGGCAGCAAACAGGTGTTGGGGTAGGAATTCCTCGTTCTCAACGGAGGATTTCTGCAGAATATTCAGGAATGCGAATCAAGGGTTGAAAGATCCCATTGGGATAATCGGTAGACGAATCGGGTAAGCAAGGTTCGGCATGCCGCAGATATGTAATGCGATAACCTCATATTGCGTACCTACGGCACGCCAAAACCGCTTGATTGCCATCAAGCTACCTATATTGCGTACCTACGGCACTTTATCTTGGATACGATTCTTACCGTATCCGGAATTCCCTTAAATAAAAAACGGACAATGCCCATTTCGATCGGCATTGTCCGTTCTCGTTTTTTAACATCCGGTGGCGTTACACAGCACCAAGCATTCTCCGTCTGCCAAAGCTCCTTAAGAGCGGCGGCGGGCAGCATCCAGTATCAAGCACCCAGCATCCGGCATCAAACTCATCTCTCAAAACAACACTGCCCCGGTACCAGCTCAAAGTGCCCGTGCGTTGCACTCAGCACCGGCCACGCGTTTCCGCTACCCGGTTGTTCAAACCAGAATTTGCCGCGCGGCTTGTTGTAATTGCCGACTTCGTTCATGGTTTCTGAGTCGAACAGGCGGCCGTTGACCATGGTATAGCGGACGGTTTCCGAATTCCGGATATTCTCCAGCGGGTTTTTATCCAGCACGATCAGGTCGGCCAGTTTGCCCGCTTTGATGGACCCGATCTGGTGATCCATGCCCAGGGAATGCGCGCCGTTGATGGTAGCGGCCTTCAGGGCTTCCATATTGGTCATGCCGCCCTGTTGCAGCATCCACAGCTCCCAGTGTGCGCCGAGCCCCTGGAGTTGGCCGTGTGCGCCCAGGTTGATCCGCACGCCGGCGTCGGTCAGTTTTTTCAGGGACCGTGAGGTCAGCATATAGCCGTTTTCGTATTCCTCTTCCGGGATCATGGTCCGGTGGCGCGACCGGCTGTCGATGATGGCGCGCGGGGTGAATTTGAGGAGCCTGGTGTTTTCCCAGACATTGGTGTGCTGGTACCAGTAGTATTCGCCGCTCACCCCGGCATAGTTGACGATCAGGGTCGGCGTGTTCTGCGTTTCGGTTTTGGACCAGAGCGAGACGACGTCTTTTTGCAGCGGCGCCACCGGGATATTGTGTTCAACGGTGGTATGTCCGTCCACGATCATGCTCATGTTGTGGAAAAAAGTGGAGCCTCCTTCCGGTACGACCTCCAGGCCCAGTTCGCGGGCTGCCTGGATGACCTGCTGCCGTTGTTCGCGCCGGGGCTGGTTATAGCTTTTGACGGAGAATGCCCCGTAGGCTTTGGTCCGGCGAAGGGCCGAGCGGGCGTCGTCCAGGTTATTGATCACGGCCTTGAAATCGCCGTCGGCGCCGTAGATGATCACGCCGGTGGAGAACAACCTCGGGCCTACGATATTGCCCGCCTTGATCATTTCGCTGTGGCTGAACACCATTTCCGAATTGGAGCTCGGATCGTGCGCCGTAGTGACGCCGAAAGCCAGGTTGGCGTAGTAGTACCAGTTTTGTTTGGGACTGAGTCCGAACCTGAAATCGCCGATATGGGCGTGTGCATCGATGATGCCGGGCATGATGGTCTTGCCCTTGCATTCGATCACCTTGGCGCCGGTAGGGATCTTGACGGAGGCGCCCACCGCCTTAATGACATTGCCCTCCACCAGCACGGTACCCCGCTCGATCACCTGATCGCCTTCCATCGTAATGATGCGGGCATTGGTGAATGCAATGGTTCCTTCGGGTTTGTCGGACGGTAGCATCAGCGGGATCTTCAGACCTGTGGTGTCCATAGGCGGCAGGCTGTCGCGGGCGCCGTCCAGGAATTTGAACCGCTCGGTCAGTTCATCCGAAAAATATTCGTTGCCCAGGGTCCAGAACAGCTTTTTGCTGTCTTTCGACCAGTGGATGTTAATGCCGGCATCCCTGGCGACCTGCGATACGGGTACGGCCTTGGTGGAGGCGGCCAGGTCGACCGTTTTTCCCGTGTTGGGGAACGGCGCTATGTATACCTTGAACAATTCCGACCAGGCGATCCACTTGTTGTCGGGGCTGAGCGAAAACCGCTGGGCGTATTTACCGTCGATATGTTTTTTCTCGTCGGTGCCGTCGGTCTTTACGCTGTAATAGCTTTTGGTGATATTGCCGAGTACGAAGCCGCCGGTCTGGAAAAAGATGCGTTTGCCGTCGGCGCTGAAGACCGGGTATTCGCCTTTAGGCGTCACGAGGGTCATAACACCGCCGGAGGCCGGGATGGTGTACAGGCCGGGTTCCTTGCAGAAGGCAAATCCCTGGTGGCCGTTGCCGTCCTCTTTTTGGAAAACAAGCGTTTTGGCGTCCGGCGAAAAGGACGGACTGCGGAAGATCCCCTTTTCGCGGGTCAGTTTTTGTTTGGCGCCGGTTGCGAGGTTCAATTTCCAAATGGCGCCCAGTTCGTCATCGTTCCAGGTGACGTAGGCGATCTCTTTGCCGTCGGGTGAGAAGGCCGGTTCGAATTCAAAATCGGCGTCACTGGTCAGGCGGGTCGGTTTGCCGCCGGGCAGGTCCATTTTCCAGAGGTAGCCCACGGCGCTGAAGAGCAGCATTTTCTCGTCCGGTGAAGTGACGGCCTGCCGGATCACGTGCACATCGAACTGGTCTTTGAAGGCATCGTTTTTGAACCGCAGGGTTTGCGCAACCTTGGTATTGACGTTGACTTCAAAGGGTATATTCTCGGCTTTCCCGGTAGCGGCGTCCACTTTCCAGATCTTGCCCTGGCCCCAGATGACGATCTGCTTGTCGTCGGGTGTCCAGCTGAAGCCGGTATAGGCGCCGAAGATGGCCCAGGCCTCCTGCTGGTCTTTGGTCAGGCCGCTGTACAGGGGGAATTCCTGGCCCGTTTCCAGGTCCTGCACAAACAGGACGGTCTTGGTGCGCACGCGGCGGATGAAGGCCAGTTTCTTGCCGCTGTGGGAGATCTGGGGCCTGCAAGCGCCGCCGGGGCCGCCCGCGATTTCCTCGTCCTTGCCTTCCTGGCGGTCGAAGCGCTTGACCACATAGATCTGGCTGTTGGGGTCCTTGTTGTATTGGAAAAAGCCGCCGGGGTACATATCCTCGCTGTAGTAGACGTAGCGGCCGTCGGATGAAACGGACGGCTCGTTGACGTCCTGCTGGTCGTTCTTGCGCTTGGTCAGCTGGAATCCGTCGCCGCCGGTGATATGGTACATCCACATTTCACCCGCACCCAGGGAGCGGCCGGAGGTGAAGTGCTTGCGGGCGATGAAGTACTGACCGTCGGGCATCCACGCCGGGTTATTGAGCAGGCGGAAGGATTCCTTGGTCAGCTGGGAGGGGTTGGCGCCGTCGGCATCCATGATCCAGATATTGTCGCCGCCGCCCGCATCGCTGGTGAAGAGGATCTTCTTCCCGTCGGGACTGAAGCGGGGTTGCACTTCCCAGGGGATCCCCGTGCGGAGCGCCGTGGCTTTCCCGCCCGCGAACGGCATGGTATAGATATCGCCGAGCATATCGAAGACGATGGTCTTGCCGTCAGGGCTGACATCGAGGCTCATCCAGGTGCCTTCGTCGGTGGAGAAGGAAACGTCCTTCCAGTTCCACTGGCCTTCGGGATTGTTGACATCCCAGGATTTTTTCTTGTCTTGTGCAGTAAGGCTGGCTGCGAACAACAGCAGCAGGAGGGTAATTCTCATAGGCATAATCGCTGATTTATTTGGAGGGGTGAATTTAGGGGAAGTTTTGGGAAAAAAGGAAACGAAAGCTCACGGATAAGAAAAGTATCTCGGGCTAAAAGTGCAAAAAAAGAGGAGATTTAGCTGGGGATAGTTCGGTAACGCCAGCTATACTCAACGGCAATAGGTTTTGTGCATTTGCCCGCGCCCGCCCCTGACCCCTAAAGAGGGAAACCTGCCCTCAATGCACAAAACCTATTTCAGCGCAGTATAAATCCCAATTTTCGGCTACTGCTTCGCCGGCGTAACTTTTGGAAGGAGCGGCCGGCCCGGCCAGAATTTAATATTACTTCTATTGGTAATTATGGGTGAAAAATCATTCCTCTTTTTTGAAAAACGCAAATACAATCTGCCCTACATACATGAGACGCCGCAACTGAAAAAATCAAACGAGCACTCGAAGTGATCCTTCAACTCCGCTCACAACGACCGGTTGAAGCCATGATTTTCCCGCACCAGCATTTTGTATCAAAAGGATTGATAGTACGCGCAGCGTGCTATCAATCAACATTTTGCGTCTTCGCGTCTTCGCGGGCAATCCTCTTTACCCAATGACCTCCGACACCTGAAAACGCCGGCGTGGGCCATTAGGTCCACCTTGTAGGTAGCAATCGGTTTGAATGTTTGGTTCCCGGCCTGTAGGGCCGGTATGTGACGGCTCCGGGCGGGCAACATCTGTGCCGGTTGATTCGGCACCGTGGCCTTCAAAAATGAATGAACTGGATGTCAACCGCCGGCGCAGATCTTCATATGCCGGCCCTACAGGCTGGTGGCTTTCGTCGTTGCCGGGGTGCTACCGATATGGCGGACCTGACGGCCCGCTGTCCCCGGCAGCTCAAACAGCGGGAAAGGTGCTAAGTCAAACGAGCACTCGAAGTGATCCTTCAACTCCGCTCACAACGACCGGTTGAAGC
>CALMYQ010000138.1 GCA_937873655.1 uncultured Lewinella sp.
GGCAGTCTTCAGTTGGCAGTTGGCAGTCTTCAGTTGGCAGTCTTCAGTTGGCAGTTGGCAGTTGCAACAGATCAACAAATAAACACCTTCCCGCCCGCGTACATCCTGATCCCGCCGGCGACATTTTTCTGGGTTGGAAACGAATCTGCGCCTAGTTTTGGCAGCAAAACCTGGAAAATGAAATGGATCGGCATCCTTATTGCAATTGCCGCAATGCCGCTTGTCAGCCAAACGCAGCCGTTGGAAATTCCGCGGGCGACCGAACCGCCGCGGATCGATGGCATACCGGATGAAGGGATCTGGCAGGAAGCCGCTGTCTTCACAGCCTTTAAAACCCTGGAACCCGATTTTGGCCTGCCACCATCGGAAACAACGGAATTGCGGGTCATTTATGACGAAAAGACCATCTACGTCGCTTTTCAATGCAGCGATCGTGCACCCGACCGAGTAAAAGCCACCCTTTCCGACCGGGATCAGAACAACGGCGACGATTGGGTTGCCTTTTGCCTGGATACCTACAATGACGAACTCGGCGCTTTCTTCTTCCTCAGCAATCCGCTCGGCATACAAATGGACGGCACGCTGGACGGCAATGCCGACTCGGATATCCTGCTGGATATGGTCTGGCAATCGGCTGGAAAACGAACACCGGACGGCTATACCGTGGAAATGGCCATTCCCTTCTCCAGCCTGCGGTTTCCAGGCGGTCAAACGCTGGTCATGGGGTTCAAGGCAGCCCGTTTCATCAGCCGTAAATCGGAAGAAGCCGATTTTCCTGAATTCAGTCCGGACAAAGGCGCGGCGCTGACCCAGTTTCAAAAGATCAGCTTCAGGGATGTACACGCCAGAAGGCCCCTGGAGCTGATCCCCTCTGTTACCGTGAGCCAGGAAGCCATGCAACGTGCAGGCAAAATGACCTACGACAAATGGAAACCCGATGCCGGCCTGACCGCCAAGATCGGGCTGGGTTCAAGCCTCACGCTGGACGTGGCCGTCAATCCTGATTTTGCCCAGGTTGAGACCGACGCCGGTCAGATCGATGTCAACCTGCGCAACGCCCTGTATTATACGGAGAAAAGGCCGTTTTTCCTGGAGCGGCAGGAATGGTTCGGATTGGCCGCAACAGCGGACGGAAGCCCCCTTCAGCGGTTGATCCATACCCGCGCCATTGCCGATCCGGTGGCAGGCCTCCGGCTTTCGGGCAAACTCGGCAAGTCCGGTTTGATCTCCTCGCTATACGCCCTGGATGAATTTGTGCCGGAAAGCGGCGACCCATCAAACACCCATTTCGGCGCACTTCGATTGGCCCGGTTGCTAAAAGCAGATGCCTATTTCGGCGGCATCGCAGCCTCCAGGGTGCAAGGAAGCCGTTATTACCTGGCCGGCGGAACGGACGGCAGGCTCCGGTTTGGAAACCGGTCGACCCTTGAGTGGCACGCCCTGGGTTCCAGAAACAGCGCTGAGACCGGCCGGCAAGGGACGGCACTGGGCTTCAGCTGGGCCTACAATTCCAGGGAGTGGGAAATGCGGACGGGTTTTTACCGGGTCTCCAGGGATTTCAGCGCCGATTTCGGATACCTGACGCGGACCGGCCTGACGACCATTCCTGTTTTTGCGGCCCACAATTTCCTGCGCAGCGAGAAGGTGATCCAGCGCATCACCCCCTATTACTGGAGCTTGCACAGCTTCGACCACTTTGCCCGAAGATGGGAAACCTATAACGTACTCGGAATGGCCGTCAACATGCCGCGCCAAACCGAGATCAGCGCAAGCTACCGGCTGGTGACCGAGAATTTTGCCGGGAGCCGGTTCAGCCGTAATGGGGTCAGGGTCGAAGGCAATTCGCAACCCTTCAATTTCCTGTCGGTAGAAGCCTCGCTATTGTCCGGCAAACGGATCTACTACGACAGTGAGCACCCGTTCCAGGGCCGGGGATCGGATTGGAATGCGGGTATTGTTTTGCAACCGCGCACCTGGTTGAACATCGGACTGAGCTGGGCAAAATCCGACTTCTACCAGTTGGAAACCGGCGAAAAAATATACGATTACACCTTATACAGGCTGCGGACAACCGTCCAGTTCAGCAAATACCTGTCGTTTCGCACCATTGCGGAATACAATGCCTACAAGAAGCAGCTGAACGGCAATTGCCTGCTGTCCTTCACCTATATTCCGGGTACGGTGGTTTACCTCGGCTACGGTTCCCTGTACGAGGGTTTGCATTGGGAAGACGGGGAGTACCGGCCGGCGCAAGGCTTATTGAACACCCGCCAGCTCTGGTTCTTCAAAGCTTCTTATCTTTGGAGACTGTGACGATTAGCAGGCCGGGATCAGCGACAAATTTCAAGAAACTGCCAAATGGACAAGGATACGATTAACAAAGAACTTGAAAAGGCCGAAACCGAGGTTTTCCAGCCGATCAGCTTCACATCCCTCCGGTGGCCGTTGCTGGTGATCCTGGCTGTGCTGTTGTCCATGCTGAACATCGGGATCAATGTAACGGAGGACCTGGCTGAACGAAATCCCATACATTGGATCATTTACCTGATCAATGAGTTTACCGGCGTTTTCCTGATCTTTGCGCTCCTGCCGGTGTTGTGGTGGTTTTTCAAGCGAATTCCGCCGAATCGTTTCCGTTTATGGCAAACCGTTTTGATATACCTGGCAACATCTGTTGTCTTCGGCGCGGTCCATACCAGCCTGATGTATCTGGTCCGCATCGTGGTCTATCGCTGGCTGGGGCTCGGGGATTATGACAGATGGTTCGGCGTGATGACCTACCGGTACGCCTACGAATATTTGAAACAGTTTCTCTTTTTCGGCGTCGCCTTTCTGTATTTCCTGTATACGGCCAAATGGGAGGAAAGCCGAAGAAAAAGCATTCAGGCGGCCCGGCTTGAGCAGCAATTGGCTCAATCGCGCCTGCAATTCCTGCAAATGCAGATCAACCCTCATTTTTTGTTCAACACCCTCAACATGATCTCCGCTGAGGTTTATACCAACCCGGAAAAGGCAGACAAGATGATCGCCCTGCTCAGCGACATGCTCAGAACCACCCTCAGTCAACCTTCTTCCGGCCTACATACGCTGGAAAGCGAGTTGAATATGAACACCCGCTATCTGCGGATCATGCAACACCGGTTCGGCGACCGCCTGACCATTGATCTGGATTGCGCCCCGGAAACGCTGCCCGGCCTCGTCCCCGTTTTTTTATTGCAGCCCATTCTGGAAAATGCGATCAAATTCAGCGTGGATCATACGGAAAAGGCCCGCGTAAGCCTGAGCGCCCGCAAGATCGGAAACGCGCTGGAGATCGATATAAACGACAACGGTCCGGGACTGGCGGGCGCTGCGGGCAAGGGGATCGGCCTGCACAATACCCTTGAGCGTTTGGAACAACTTTACGGCAATCAGTTCACTTTCAATTTGCAAAACAGGACCCCCGGCGGGCTCACCGTCAGCATCAACATGCCGTTTCAAATTGAAAAGAATCAACCGCAGCCCGCATGAAGATCCTGATCGTGGACGACGAACCCGCTGCCCGGCAAAAGATCCGGCGCTACCTCGGCCGCATAACGGATGCAGCAGGGATCGTGGAGGTCGCCGACGGTTATGAAGCCGTTCAGGCAATCAGAAAGGGCGACGCCGACCTGGTTTTTCTGGATATTCAGATGCCCGGCATGACCGGTTTTCAGGTCATCGAAACCATCGGCCCCGCGTTGATGCCGCCGGTGATTTTCGTTACCGCTTTCGAGCAGTATGCAGTTGAAGCCTTTGAAGTGCAGGCGGTAGACTATCTGCTGAAACCGTTTGACGAAGAGCGCTTCGAAAAAGCCTTCTCCCGGGCTCAAAAGCGTGGGGTTCAGCCGGCTGCCAACTTTGCGGACCTCCTTTCCGCCATCAAAAACCCGCCGGCTTTTCTGGACAGGATCATGGTAACGGCCGGCCAAAAACATATTTTCATTCCCTGCCCTGAAATCCTGTACATTTCATCGGAAGACAAGTACGTCAACATCCAAACCGGCCAAAGGCGGCATTTGCTTCGCGCCTCCCTCGACAGCCTGGAAAGCAAACTCGACCCTTCCCGGTTCGCCAGGATCCACCGGTCGCACCTCGTCAATCTGGACTGGGTAAAGGAACTTTCGCCGCGGTCGCACGGCGATTACCGCGTATTGCTGAAAAACGGGGAGGAGCTGGTGCTGAGCCGCCGGTACAGGGACAGGGTTTTCTAACGCTTTCGGACCGTAATGCATTCCTGAATCTGCGAAAATCCGTTAAACAAAAATGATCGATCGCTGTTGAACCTGGCAAATTTTTGTTCATGAAAAATAAACAGTTTCTGGTGATCGGGGGCAGCTCGGGTATCGGCCTTGCCCTGACCAAAATGCTGGCTGAAAGCGGCGCCGGGGTAAGGGTTGTTTCCAGAAAATCCGATGGTTTGCCCGGTTTGGCGGGCGTTGAACATTACCCCTTTGATGTACTGCAGGAGGAGGTACCGGCGGATCTTTTCCCGGAACAACTGGACGGTCTGGCCTATTGTCCGGGCAGTATCACCCTCAAGCCGTTCAAGTCGCTGAAGCCCGCTCAATTTCAGGCGGATTTCGAGTTGAACGTGCTGGGCGCCGTCCGCGTCATTCAGGGAGCGTTGGGGTCCTTGAAACGGGTTGAACGGTCCGGTATTGTGTTATTCAGCACCGTGGCGGTCGGGCAGGGCATGAATTTCCATACCGCTGTGGCGACGGCTAAGGGTGCGGTGGAAGGATTGACGCGTTCGCTGGCTGCCGAACTGGCGCCGAATATCCGGGTCAATTGCATTGCGCCCTCTCTGACCGATACCCCGATGGCAGAACGGCTGCTGAACACACCCGAGAAAAAAGAAGCTTCCGCACAAAGACATCCGTTGAAACGGGTCGGATCGCCGGAGGATATCGCAGCCATGGCGCATTTCTTGCTGGATGATCAAAGTTCCTGGATCAGCGGACAGGTGATCGGCGTTGACGGCGGCATGTCCGCAATCCGTTTGTGAATAAAACAAAGGTTCGTTCAAGGGCGTTAATAGAAGTTAAATACATGCAATATTCCCCTAAACCCAGTACCTTTGCAATTACTACTCTTCTTATTCCGGCCGGAAAACCCGGCAGCGAGTCTTGTGAAATCATTAGGCGGCCCGATTGAGCGCAATTATCGGCAATTATGAAGCGACGAATCAGCATGCAAACGCTCGTTTTGACGGCGTTCATTTCTTCTATCTACCACAGCTACGGCCAGAATTGCAACCTCAGCGTTGATGCGGGGCAGGATCAGATCCTTTGCTCGCCCGGCCAGGCCAATCTCAATGCCGTCATTACAGGCAATTACTTTTCCCTGGGTTGGTCACCGGGCGCCGGCCTGGCGGATTCTGCATCAGCGGCAACGGCAGCTACCGTTAATCAGACCACGACCTATACGGTTAGTGTACGAAGCCTGTCGCCGACCAACCTGCTCGTCAACGGCGATTTCAGTCAGGGCGATACCGGGTTCACGAGCGACTATATTTACGGCACCGGCGGCGGGGTCGGGCTGCTGAGCAACGAAGGGCAGTATGCTATTGCCACCAACGCCGCTTCCACGCACAATCACTTTGCCGGCTGCACCGACCATACCGGAAACGGCAACATGATGGTGGTCAACGCTTCGGGTGTAACCAACAATGTCTGGTGTCAAACCATTCAGGTGAGCAGCAATACGGAATACGATTTCAGTGCATGGGTCACCTCCGTTACCTCCCAGAATCCGGCCAAACTGCAGTTTTCCGTCAACGGTGCATTGCTTGGAGATCTTTTCCAGGCTTCTCCCGTCACGTGCAACTGGCAGGCTTTCGACGCGCAATGGGCATCGGGCGCCAATACGACCGCGGAAATCTGCATCGTCAACGTCAACCAAACGCCGGCGGGGAACGACTTCGCGCTGGACGATATCAGCTTCCGGGAGATCTGCGTTTTCACCGATGAGGTTACCCTTACCGTTGCCGATCTGGACGCCAGCCTGAACCTGCCGGGCTCCATTTGCCAGAATGCAGGCCCCGTTGACCTGGCCCAATGGCTCGACCACGATGCTACCCCAGGCGGAACCTGGACGCTTGACGGGGTCAATATCGGCTCCTTTGATCCGGCAATTGTTTCTGCCGGCAACCATACCTTGCGATATACCCTTACGCTGGGCAACTGCACCGAGTTCGACGAATCGGTCATTGCAGTTGCAGCGCCGCCGCGTGCCGGCACATTCACCGGCCCCTCCCCCGCTTTTTGCGCCGGAGAGGACCAAACCACGGTTTTGGCCGATCTGCTCCAGGGCGCCGACCCCGGCGGAAGCTGGACGGAGGTCAGCACGCTTCCGTCAGTCAACGGTGCTTTCAACGCAGGCGCGGGGACCTTCCGGACATCGGGACAAGCTCCGGGCACCTATACCTTCGAGTACAGGCTGAGCGGCGGGGGCGTTTGTCCTGATGCGTCCGCCAGTATCTCCATTGTCATAAATCCCGTTCCGGAAGCCGACGCGGGGCCGGATCAAATCCTGGACTGCACCGTGAGCGAAGTGGAACTCGGTTCCCAGTCACAGCCGGCGCCGGGTACGCAATACAGCTGGTCGCTGGCCGGCAGCGGCCCGATTTCCGGCGCTACGGGGCCGACCCTCATCACCGGTGAACCAGGTGTTTATCGCCTGGATGTCAGCGACAGCTCAGGCAATTGCACCGCCTTTGACGAAGTTGTTGTGGACAGCCGGATAACCGACATTTCCGGTGAGGCATCCATCAAGCCCCTGACGTGTGCGGGTTCCAACGACGGCGGGATCGCGGTAACCTCGGCAACGGGCGGCGATGCGCCTTATCTCTATGCCATCGGGGAAAACGCATTCCAGACCAATCCGCAGTTTGCCGGCCTCGGCGCAGGCCTTTACACGGTGCGCATCATGGACGCGAACGGCTGCGAAACGGCGCTGACGGTCAACCTTCCGGCGCCGGATGCCCTGGAAATCGAACTCGCCGCCGACCAATCGGATAACCCGCCGACGATCTCCATCGGAGACAGCCTCGAACTCCGCATACTGCTCAATAAACCGCAGGATGAAATTACCGGCGTGAATTGGTCGCCTGTGCCGGCGGGGTGCCAGAATTGTTTCTCCGCCTACGTTTCACCCAAAGAAACCACGATCTACAAAGTGACGGCCGCCGACCTGAACGGCTGTACGGCGGAGGCGCAACTGACCGTCGTGGTCAATCAAAAACTGCACGTTTTTCTGCCCAATGCCTTTTCGCCCAACGACGACGGGCACAACGATATCTTTTATATTCAATCGGGCTCGGAAATTGCCAGGGTTCAAACCTTCAGGGTACTTGACCGGTGGGGCAACCTGGTTTTCCAGGACCTCGATTTTTTCCCCAACGACCCGGTGCACGGCTGGAACGGCGAATTCAACAACCGGCCGCAGAATCCGGCGGTTTATGTTTACGTTGCCCAATTGGAAACGGTGAGCGGGGAGGTGGTTGTGGAGACGGGGGAAGTGGTGTTGGTGAGGTAGATAACAGTGGGCAGTGGTCAGTGGGCAGTGGTCAGTGGTCAGTTGGCAGTGGTCAGTGGGCAGTTGGCAGTGGGCAGTTGGCAGTTGGCAGTTGGCAGTTGGCAGTTGGCAGTTGGCAGTGGTCAGTGGGCAGTTGGCAGGGGGGGGGGTGAAGGCGAATGCCGCCGTTGCGACGGACAACCCCCAGGTCCATCGGACCGAAATACCTGTATGCCGCTGTTAAAACCGTTCACGTGCCGGCACAAAACAAAGACGGCGCAAAGGGCTATAGCCCTTTGCGCCGTCTTTGTTTTTATGGATAACGATCCTATTCTTCTACAAGTACCTGTGATTTCACAGGGACCACCCATCCTCTGGTATCGGCAACCCGGCCGCTTCTCAGGCCGTCGATCTCGGATTTGATCATATTGCCGATCTGGCGGGTTTCGATCGCAGGCAGGGTCAATAATTCCTCTTTATAGGCAATTTCGGATACGTGGGAAACGACAGCTGCCGTACCTGCGCCGAAAACTTCCTGCAATTTGCCGGCCTTGTGCGCCGCTAAGACCTCATCGATGGAAACGGGCCGTTCTTCGACTTGCATGCCCTTGTCTTCGCGCAGGATGTGGATGATGCTGTCCCGGGTGATGCCTTTCAGGATTTCGCCATCGGTAGACGGGGTGATCACTTTCCCGTCGATCACAAAGAAAATGTTCATGGTACCGACTTCCTGAACGTATTTGAATTCGCGGCCATCCATCCACATGACTTGGTCAAATCCTTTGGATTGCGCTATCTTAGCGGGCAGAAGGGCGCCAGCGTAGTTGCCTGCCGCTTTGGCTTCACCGGTGCCGCCTTTTATAGCCCGTACGTACTGTTGTTCGGCCCAAAGGCGGACGGGTTTGGGGTAATACGGGCCGACCGGGCCGGTGAAAATGATGAATCTATAGGTTTCGCTGGGCCGGACGCCGATGAATTCATCGGTGGCGAACATGAAAGGCCTGATGTAGAGCGAGCTGCCTTCATCCTGCGGGATCCAGTCCTGGTCTACATCGACCAATGCATGGAGGCCTTCCATGAAGAGCGATTCCGGCACTTCCGGCATGCACATCCGGGTGGCCGAAATATTCAGCCTTTTGGCGTGCATTTCGGGGCGGAAGAACATCGGTTGACCCTCCAGGCTTTTGGACGCCTTCATGCCTTCGAAGATGGACTGGCCGTAATGCAGGGCCATGGTCGCCGGGTGGATGGAAAAAGGCGCAAAGGGTACTACGCGGGGATTTTGCCACTGGCCGCCGGCATAATCGGCAACAAACATGTGATCGGAAAAAACCTTTCCGAAGGGGAGGTTTCCGAAGTCAACGGAATTTAATTTTGATTGACGGGTGCGTTCAATGCTGATCGTATGATTCATTGGATTTTTTTGACAATAATACGGAAAAATTTTATTTTTCGCAAGGGCTGATTTGCTTTTGAATCCCCGCTGCTTAAACGATCAAAAATTAAAAATTTTGAAAAATTTCCTCAGCACTATTCCTTTATTCGGCCTTTCTGAAATTTCAGCCCACATTGAAAGGGCGAAAGGCGCCGGAAAGAAAAATCTGATGGTGATTTATAAAACCGGAGAAAATGCGCCGGCAGACCGGGATTATCTGGAAAAAATACTGAATGCTGCGGGGGTTCACCTGGAAAATGATGCCTATTATCTGGAAATCAAGGATAAACAGATACCTCCCTGGGCGGCCCTGAACCGGCATTTCAAGGCAAATTACTGCTTCCTGTTCGGCATCCCTCCGGGCAGGGCCGGCATCCGGCTGAATATGACCATGTACCAACCTTTGGCTTACCGGGAGGTGACTTATCTGTGTTCCGACAGTCTGGAAAAGATCAGACTGGAACGGGAAGCGGGGGATAACCGCGCCGCCGGGGCCCTCTGGAAAGCGCTGCTGGAGATTTTCCCCAAAGCTTAAATCACAAAATTGCATGAGAACCATCGTCTTCGCTACCGCCAATCCGAACAAGGTCAGAGAAGTGGGCGCATCGCTCGGTCCGGGGTTCAGGATACTGAGCCTGCCCGATATCGGCTGCACGGAAGAGATTGCCGAAACAGGTCTGACCCTGGAAGAGAACGCCCTGATCAAAGCCCGGTACGTCAAGCAGCATTTCGGGTACGATTGCTTTTCGGAAGATACGGGATTGGAAATCCAGGCCCTCGACGGAGCCCCCGGCGTTTACACGGCGCGATTTGCCGGCCCGGAATGCACACCCGAAGACAATATCAACCTTACCCTGAAAAAAATGCAGGGCATGACCACCCGTGCAGCGCGTTTCCGGACCATCATCGCCCTCATCTCCGGCGGGCAGGAAACCCTGTTTGAAGGCATTATCAACGGCCGGATTGCTACCGAGCCTTCCGGTTCCGGCGGATTTGGCTACGATCCTATTTTCATTCCCGAAGGACATTTCACCACTTTTGCGGAAATGCCGCTGGAGGCAAAAAAGAACATCAGCCACCGGGGTCGGGCCGTTGCCAAGCTCATGGATTTTCTGAAAATTTGATTTTTTAAGTTTACCCTAACGATACGAACAATGAACAATCGGATTTTACTCCTGGCTTTTTTGCTTTTGCTGAGTATCTATTTCATCTCGCGTACCTGCAGCGGCAAGCGATCCGGCAGTTTTGACGCCAACCTGATCGAGCTGGATACGGCTAAGGTCACTTCCGTTGTCATCAAACCCAAAGAGGCCGAAAGCCCCGAAGTATTGCTCAAACGCGAAGATAGCGGTTGGATCGCCTCCAACGGCACGCTCAATACCAAAGCTACGGGCGCTTCCATCTCCGGACTCCTCAACAGCATCCAACTGATCAAAACCCAGCGGGTGGTCGCCAAAAGCTCCGATAAATGGCGGGATTTTGAGGTGGACGATGACCAGGGGACCCGGGTCAAAGTGTACTACGGAGACAAAAAGGAAGCCGATTTCATTGTCGGACGGTTCAATTTCAACCCCCAGGCCCAAAGCGGCGCATCCTATATCAGGCTTGACGGCTCCAACGAAGTCTATGCGGTGGAAGGATTCCAATTGCTTGCTATCGGTCAGGGATTCGACAGCTATCGCAACAAGAGCCTGATCCATATGACCGCGGATATGAAAGTGAATGAGATCGACTTTGAATATCCCGGCAATACCTATACCCTTAGAAAGGGCGACGCAGGCTGGGCCATGGACGGTTCCGTACCCCTTGATTCCGTCAAGGTAGCGGATTATATCAACTACCTCCGCAACATGAGCGGCACGACCTTCGCCGATGATTTCGATGAAACCCTCGCCGGAAATCTGCCCAGGCAGACCGTCAGCATCAAAGGGGAGCAGATCGACCCGCCGTTCATGATCCAGGTATACCGCGATACCACCCGGGAACGGCCCTTTGTCATCCATTCCAATCAGAATCCTTCAGCCTGGTTCGACAGCGACTCTTCCGGCGTTTACATGCGCCTGATCAAAGCCCTGCCGGGCGATTTTATCCACACCGAAAACTAAGCCGTTGGAACGCAGACAATTCAACAGCGCACTGATGCTTGCCGGCCTGGGTTCGGCTGCCCGAAGCTTTCCTTCAGCCCCGGCTCCCAAAAGAACCCTCTACCCGCCGCGCCTCAAAAAAGGCGATACCGTGGGGCTGATCTCTCCGGGCAGTTTTGTGCCGGATGAAGGCCTGCAGAAAGCCGTTGCAAGGCTGGAAGATTTCGGATTGAAGGTGAAACCCGGCGCCAACATACGCGCTGAAAGAGGGTATACCGCAGGTACGGATGAACAACGGCTGAGCGACCTCCACGCCATGTTCTCGGATCCGGGCGTACGCGCCGTATGGTGTGTGCGCGGCGGCTACGGCTGCAGCCGGTTATTGCCCGCAATCGATTACCGTCTGATCCGCAGCAATCCAAAAATATTGATCGGATACAGCGACATCACAGCGCTGTTGCAAGCGATCCACAGCCGCACCGGGCTGGTCGGTTTTCACGGGCCGTTGGGGGTATCCGAGTTTGACGCGTATTCAGCCGCCCACCTCCATGGCGTGCTCATGGAAGGCAGGGCCCCCTACACGATAGCGGCCGCGCCGGTGGAGGAAGCCGACCCGTTGCCCGCCCCATATACGTTGGTTCGCGGAACCGCCACCGGGCAACTGGCCGGCGGAAATTTATCCCTGCTGGCAGCTATGGCCGGAACTGAATACAGTCCCGACTTTTCCGGAAAGATCGCATTCATTGAAGAGGTGGGGGAAAAACCTTACCGGATCGACCGGATGCTGACCCAACTGCGGCAGGCCTGTCATCTGGATAAGGCGGCAGGTATTGCGCTGGGTGTTTTCAATGACTGCGAACCGCAGGAAGGGGACCGGTCGCTCTCCCTGAAAGAAACCCTGGCTGACCGCCTCGGCGGATTGGGCATCCCCGTTGTTTACGGCCTCACCTTCGGCCACATCTCACGGAACTGCGTATTGCCGGTCGGCATCCGGTCCGTTCTGGATACCGAACAAAGAACGATCACTTTATTGGAAAACCCTGTGGATTGACCGCCAGGTACGGCGCCCCAAGGTTAAGCCATCGTAAAATCGTATGCAGAAGTAGTCCAGCCGTCGAAAAAATTGGACGGTTTCTGTCTTTCTCCTTTATAATAGTCCTAACTTTAACTTTCTTTATTCCTATTCATCCCACAATCAGCAAAGCCATGAAGCGGAGGGATTTTTTACATCTGATGCGGACGCCTGCTCCGGGGCGTTCTGTATTGAATCCGGTTTTTTCGCCGGTTGAAACACTTGGAACGGGCCTGGAGGCTTACTCGGGGCCATGGGAAATCGCGCAGGTCATCCATCTTTTGAGGCGCGTCATGTTCGGTGCGAAATGGGAAGACATTCAGTTTTTCCTGCAAAGCGATCCGGACACTGCGGTAGAAACCCTGCTCACTGCCGGTGAAGCGCCGCCACTGCCTGTGAACGATTACAATTCGGAAAATTTTACAGACCCCGCCGTACCTTCCGGCGATACCTGGGTCAATGCTTTTTACGATCTTTCAGCAGAGCCTTACCGGATCGCCTCCCTTAAATCCTGGTGGGTCGGTAATCTGATCGATCAGGAGAGCAACATCATAGAAAAGCTCATTCTGTTCTGGCACAACCATATCCCGGTGCAATTCGGCGAGGTCTTCTATGCCGCCTGGAATTTCCGGTATGTCGACACCTTGCGCCAAAACGCTCTGGGCAATTTCCGGGACATGATCAAGGCCATGACCCTTGATCCGGCCATGCTGCATTTCCTGAACGGCCAGTTCAACTCGGCAGGCGCTCCGGATGAGAATTATGCCCGCGAGCTCCAGGAACTATTCTGCATCGGGAAAGGGCCGGACAGCCAGTACACGGAAGAGGACGTTCGGGAGGCTGCGAGAATCCTGACCGGATGGCGGGTCAACTACCTGACCAACGAGATCTTTTTCCAGCCCCTGGAACACGACTCCGGCGACAAGCAGTTTTCATCTTTTTACGGCAATCAGCTTATCCAGGGGAAAACCGGTTCGCAAGGGGCCGAAGAACTGGACGAACTGCTGGACATGATCCTGGCCAATGACGAGTGCGCCCTCTTCCTGTGCCGGAAAATCTACCGCTTCTTCGTCTATCACGAGATTGACGAGCTGACAGAGGAGATGGTCATCGGCCCGCTCGCCCAGGTCATGCGGGACAACAACTACGAACTGCGCCCCGTACTGGCTGTTTTGTTCAAGAGTCAGCACTTCTTCGACATGCTGCAATACGGCGCTCAGATCAAAGGCCCGATGGACCACCTGATCGGCATGTACCGGGAATTCCATACGCCGATCCCCGACCGGACCATGCTGATGGACCGGTACCAGCACAACGCGACCGTACATTATGTCGGCGCCCTGTTCCTGCAAAACCTGGGCGATCCGCCCAACGTTTCGGGCTGGCCCGCCTACCATCAAGCCCCTGTATTCGATAAAAGCTGGATTTCCACGGATACGCTTCCCAGGAGAGCGCAATTTTCGGATTGGCTGTTGTGGGCGGGGATCTCAACGGAAAACTTCCTGTCCCAACTGGATATCCTGGGCACGGTAGCCCAACTGCCCAATCCCGGCGATCCCAATGCACTGGTGGATGACATATTAAAATGGATGTACAGCATCAACCTGCCGCTGCAATTCCGCCTCCAACTGAAGGCGATCCTGCTTTCAGGCCAGATCAGCGATTATTACTGGACGGATGCCTGGGTGGCCTATGTCAATGACCCGACGAATGAGATGAAACGGGAAACTGTCCGGAACAGGCTGCTGCCGTTTTTCTACACGATTCTTCACCAGGAAGAGTACCAGCTCTCTTAAACAAACGCTTATGAACCGCAAAGAATTTTTACAATATTCAGCAGCCGGGGTCATTATTCCCAATCTTCTGAACGGCTTTGGGGTCAACGCCTCCGCCTCTTCCCCCTGGCTGCGGCTCCTGTCCAACACAACCATTGATACCGACCACGTGCTGGTGTTGATCCGGCTGGACGGCGGCAATGACGGGCTCAACACGGTCATTCCGCTCGACCAGTACGACACCTTGGCGCTGGTGCGGCCACAGGTCCTGTTGCCCGAAAACCAGATCCTGGGGCTGGACGGTACGGATACCGTAGGGTTCCACCCTTCGCTCAGCGGCATGCGCGACCTGTACAACGAGGGGAAATTGAAGGTGATCCAGTCCGTGGGCTACCCCAACCAGGATTATTCGCATTTCCGGTCGACGGATATCTGGATGACGGGCGCGAACACCACCGAAGTTTTCAGCTCCGGTTGGATGGGGCGCTACCTCAACTACGAATACCCCAACTATCCCAACGGCTTCCCCAATGAAGTTATGCCCGACCCGCTGTCCATAGAGATCGGCGCATCCTTGTCGCTGGCCTTGCAGGGTCCGTCTTTTGCCATGGGGCTATCGGTGGCGGATCCGTCGCAATTCTACCAGTTGGTCAACGGGGTACCCTCCACTGCTCCGGCAACGCCGGCCGGCGAGTTGCTGACCTACGTTCGCACGGTAAAGCAGCAGAGCAATGCCTATGGCCAGGTCATTGTCGATGCTTTTGAAAATTCAAACAACCTGGCGGCGTACCCTGAAGAAAATGTGCTGGCGGAACAGCTAAAAATCGTGGCTCGCCTGATCGCGGGCGGATTGAAAACGCGGGTTTATCTGGTATCCATCAGCGGATTCGACACCCACGACGCACAGGTCATGCCGGAAGACAAGACTACCGGGGAGCACGCCGACCTGTTGGGGGTATTGTCAGGCGCGATCACAGCATTTGTCCGGGATCTCGAAATGCAGGGGCTTTCCGACCGGGTAACGGGCATGACCTTCTCCGAATTCGGCCGGCGGATCATTTCCAACCTGAGCAACGGGACCGACCATGGAGCGGCAGCGCCCATGTTCGTCTTCGGCAGCCAGGTCGACGGCGGCATTCTGGGCGATAATCCGTTCATCCCGCCCGGAGCCGACGCCATAGACAACCTGCCCATGCAATACGATTTCCGCTCCGTTTACACGACCATGCTGAAGGACTGGTTTTGCATACCGGAAGCGGACCTCGGCGGCATCCTGCTGCACGATTTCCAGTCACTGCCCATTTTCAATTCACCGAACTGCATGCCGGTCAGTACGCGGGAAGAAAACCAGCATGCAGGGTCAAAACTCCTGGATTTGTGGCCCAATCCGTTTACCGAATCCCTGTCCATCCGTTTCAGCAGCGGCGGCGGCCGGACCCTGATCCAGGTATTCAACGGCGCAGGGCAATTGGTGGCAACCCCGGCCAACCGCGATTTTCCGGCCGGGGAACAACGGCTGGACTGGGATTCCGGCGAACTGCCCACCGGGCATTACTACGTCAGGATACAGCAGGGCGCCTACCAGCAAGTGAAGGTGGCCGCAAAAGCAAAATAATTATTATTTGTTTTATTTTTTATTTTTTAATTAAAATTGTTTAAAACAAACCTGGTCCGTTAAGGATTTTGAAGAAAGGATGTCCACTTATTTCTATCGTATTTTTGATAAACACCGTAAGCCTATCGCAGCCATTGCCATTTTTTCCGACAGCTCCCCAAACTACCATCCCAAAAGCTTCGAGTGGGGTATCCTGGGCACCGAACTCCGATATTCGTTCACGACTTTTAAGGTTCTGGATCAAAAGGAAGAAGAATTAAAGGCCAGTCCGAACCCATTCTCGATCATTATCCTTACCGTGCTTCTGGCGTTGAAAAAGGGAAAAATTCAGGAAGGCGAATTGTTTGAACTCAAATTAGATCTTGCAAAGCAACTTTTATCGAAGAGCATTTCAAAACCGAAAATCCACGCATTAATGAACTTTTTAAGGTTTTATGTGCGTTTTGAAGATTATACAAAAGATGATAAATTTGAACTGGCATTGGATCAGTTAACTGAAAAAACACAACCAATGGGAATCGAAGAAATAATAAAGGAACAGCTTGCTGCAGAATATAAAAAGCAGGGGTTTAAATTAGGACGAGAAGAAGGACGGGAGGAAGGACGAGAAGAAGGACGGATCGAGAGCACAATTCAAGTGGTGCTGAATGCACACGAACAAGGAATTGACAATGGAGTCATTGCTCAATTGGTCAATATCCCGGTTGAAGCGGTGGACAAGATCCTGGCTGAATACCGCAAATAAACAGAACTTTGCTACAAACGCCAGCGCACGTACTTGATCGTCCTGCCCTCCGCCAGGTGCATTTTTTCATAGAATGTTTTCAGATCAAGTTCCGGCAGCGGCAAGGGTTTGGCATAAATATCGGCATCGGAATATTCCAACGCGATATCCGGCAGGGAGGACAAGGCTTCCAGGGTAAACTCATAGAGCAGGTCGGAGTCCGTCTTGAGGTGCATAATCCCGCCTGGTTCCAGGATATTCCGGAAAGACTCCAGAAATCGCGGCGAAGTCAGCCGCCTGTTCACCTTTCCGGTCTCCGGGAAAGGGTCCGGAAACGTGATCCAGATCTCCGATACTTCATCTGGGGCGAAGAACAGTCCGATCTGCTCAATCCGGGTCCTGAGAAAAGCAACATTGCTCAGGCCCTGTTCCAGTGCGATCCGGGCGCCTTTCCAGATCCGGGCGCCCTTGATATCCACGCCTATGAAATTTCTTTCCGGGTACATCCTGCCCATCCCCAGGGTATACTCCCCCCTGCCGCACGCCAGTTCGAGTGTGATGGGCCGGTCGTTACCGAAATGACTTTGACTCCATTTTCCTTTCAACTCTACGGGTACGCCACCGGCGGTAGTTAACCCGGGAGCGCGGGGGTCAAAATTCTCATACACGTTAGGAAAAGTCGATAATTCAAGAAATTTCTGCAGTTTGTTCTTTCTTCCCATACAAAGCAAACCCTGTGTTTTGGACTAAATTTTCGGTTGGGCATCGAGCCGACTTAACGGATAAAATGCCTGAGTTTTATCAAAATTTGCCGTAAATTTAGGAATTGGAAAAAAAATAAGGCAAGATGAAGATCAGTCTTTGCACAATCATATTATTATTCCCTCTATTTCTGTCCGGACAAAAGATCACCGTTTCCGAAGACATCCCCCTGCGCAGCGAAGCAGCCTACGAGCTGATCGGTGAGCTGAAAGGCCGTACGCTCCTGTTTCGCAACCGCACAACAGAGTTTGAGGTTCAGGCCTTTGACGAACAAATGCACATGGCCTGGAGCAAGGAATTGAAGCTGGATCACCGGTCCGCCAAAATCCTGGGTATCATCCCTTCCCAGGAGGATTTCACGATTTTTTATTATTTCCGGTCTAAGGGCAATACCATCCTCAAGGCAGATAAATTCGACCCGGCCGCCAACCTGAAGGACTCCTCGACCGTCCACAATTTCGGTTTCCTGTTCTTTACGCCCGATTTTGAGATCGTCCGCTCCGAGGATTATTCCAAAGCCCTTATTTATTACATCGAAAAACAATCCATCATCCGGGCGCAGGTATTCGATATCAACCGCATGAAATTGCTCTGGGATAAAAGCTTCTCGCCGGAAGAATTTTACTATACGGAAGACTTCTCCCAGATGGCGGTCGATAATGCCGGCAACCTTTACCTGATGCTCCAGAAAGACAACTTCAGAAACCGCAGGAAACAGCATTACCACGAAATTTTCGAATACCGTTTCGCCTCCGATGAATTCAGGCACTTCCAGGTCCCGTTTCAGGGCAGGCTGACCTACGACGCCCACTATACCTATGACAACATGAACAAGTGGCTGGTGGCCACCGGTTTCTACGGCGAAAAGGATCAACACCGCGCCAACGGATATTTTTACCTTCGCATAGACCCCAACGACCCGGAGGGCGGAATACTGCATTTCATCCCCTTCGATGAAGAGCTCATCAACAGCCTGGACACCAAAAAGAATGACCGGCGCGACTGGCTCAACGAAATATCCGTACGGGAAACCATCCTCAGGCGGGACGGCGGCGCCTTGCTGGTCGCTGAAAAAAACCATATCTTCGAACGGCGGAGCGGCGTCAACCGAACCTATTTCAACGGCATTCCGAGCAATATGGTAGATTATTTCTTTGACGAACTCCTCATTTTCTCGATACACCCGGACGGGAAGTCGCATTGGCAGAACATTTTGCATAAAAAGCAGTATTCACAGGACGACGGCGGGGTGTATTCCTCCTACTTCCTGTTCAAAACCTCCCACAACCTGCGTTTCCTGTTCAACGATGAGATCCGGTTTGAGAACACCATCAGCGAATATGTGCTCAACGGATACGGCGAATACGACCGCAACAGCATTCTCAGCACCACCAATCTCGACCTCCGGCTCAGGTTCAGGGATGCTGTACAGGTAGCGTCCAATGCCCTGATCGTGCCCAGTGAGAGAAGGAACCGGTTGAAGCTGGTGAAGATGGAATTTTGATTGCGGGGTAACGCTATTCCCAGGCTTCAGGTGATCAGGTGGTTAAAGGGGTCTGAATGGGCGTCTTCTTTTGGCGTTTCAATCTCTACTTCAAAGGCTGGTTCATCCAATTTCAGGTAGGCAGTCAGGAGCTTCCGGTTCTCATGGATCAGAATGATCAGCGGGGCAATAGTCAGGATCAAAGCAATCCTCCCCCAAGTGGGGTCAGGGATTAACTGTATAATCCCAAAATTCAGGATATTCATTAATCCGAAAAACAACCCCAGTTTGAGGCCGAGAGAAGCATCAAAACCGGCATGACATATTACAGATACCGCAATTCCCAGGAAAAAAATCCGCCATACCCAGGAATGGGCCAAAATGCTCAAAAAATAGAAATCCCAGGAATTCCCGCCTCCAACCACGGCAAAGAACAGAAGCACTGCCAACGCACCCAAGATATAGGTAAGCTGGCCGGCCCTTTCCCGCCAATTTTTAATTGCAATGAATAACAATCCCAGCGCTATCAGGTTACTAATGAAAAAAATATTGATGCCCCGATTGATTGCACCATATATCAATGAATCGGTCAGGTGCTCGTAGCCAGGGGTTTTCAACCTCCAATTTAATGTCAGCACCCCAAAAAGGAAAATGATCGCCATAACGATCGGCAACAGCAGGTTGATTGGTTGTTCCGGCTCTTCTTCAGATTCTGTTTCAATAGAAAAACCGATATCCTGCTCCCTGGCTATCAACCAAAATAACAAGACATAAAAAAGTATCAACAAAAGGGTCGGAAGTCCCGGTTGGGAGGTCAGGAACTGATTAATCATTGAAAATAAAAACTTGAATAATTCACCCAGTACAATCAGTAAAACATAGGCAAAATCCTTGCGATCATTTGCAATTGGGAAAAGAGTGGCCGTATGTACCAGGAGGTGAATATAAATGAAAGAATATCCTGCAGAAAACAACACTACGGAAGCCGTCCAGCTAATTGGTGATACAGGGAACTTAAGGATCAATTGTCCTACTAGCATAACAAATGCAGCTCCAAACAAACCCATTTTAACAGCCCGGATCCGCAAACTTAGCCATCCACCAAAAATAAATGCGCCGCCTTCTATCAATTCGAGGTACCGAACCAGATCAGGCATACCGTACACGCCATCGCCCTGCGTAAATTCAGGATTGTAAATGAAATGAATGGCTCCGAGGATACAGAACAACAACAGCAACCGGTAATAGACCTGAGGATAAATGCTACGCCACATGGAATCGAGGTTTAATCATCAATCAAAACAAGCATCATATTGTTACCTTCCGGCAGAAATCCATCAGCCTGCCGTATACCGGGCTTTCCTTCAACACGCCCGGATTACCCAGGATAACCAGGTGTTCCCGTGCACGGGTCAGCGCGACATTCAGTTTGCGGTCGACGCCTTCGTCGTTCTGCGCGCTGAGGGAGGTCATCTGGGAATAATGGTTGGTGCACAGGGAGATCAGGATCACGTCCCTGGCGCCCCCCTGGTACCGCTCTACCGTGTCGATGGTAAGGCCGTCCGGGTCGATGCCGGCATCCGTCAGGCTTTGGCGGATCATGGCGATCTGGGCTCTGTATGGGGTAATAATCCCGATATTGAGCGTTCTATCCTGTTGTTTATATAATTGGGTGAACGCCGCTGTCAGTCGGGCGATCAGCGCCGCTTCGCAGCGGTTTGTTTTCAGGTTGGCGCTGGTGAGATCGACTTCTGTAGGCATAAATATGACCCGTTCAGCGGCCATCACTTTCGCAAGGGTTTGATCGGTGTCCGGCTCAGTCAGTTTCAGCGGGGCGACCTGCCTGTTCCTGCCTGGCGTTCCTTCGGGAAGAATATCCAGTTTACCCTCGTAGAAGTGTTCATTGGGGAAGGCCATAATGCCGGCATGCATACGCCCCTGTTTGCTCAATTGCCCATAAGCCCAGGTCCACCCCTGTCGCTGGCACTGCAGGTATAACCGCTCAAAAAGCGAATTGCGCAGGTCGGTAAATCCGGCATCCGTCAGCAGGGGGTCCCGCACAACGGAATGGGTCACCGGTTGGGTCACTACGGCAGGCAATTGCCGGTGATCGCCGATGAGGATAAAGCGGCCGATTTGCGCCAACAAGCTGATCAGCATAGGTTCGAGCACCTGGGAGGCTTCATCCACAATTACCCGGTCAAACTTCTTCAATTTCAGCAACTCGGGTTTACCGGCTACCGAAGCCACCGTTCCTACTATGATCCGGTGATCGGCGATCAGGGATTTCAGTTCTTTCCGGGTGGACAGTTTTTCCAGTTTGGACTGGAGGAGCTGGTCGTGAAACCGGGAATCGGAGGCGTATCGCGAGCCGATCCGGAGGTAGTCTCCCCTCACCTGTTCGCCGATTTGTTCAATGGCTTCGCAGATCTCATCCACTGCCCGGTTGGTATAGGCCAGCACCAGGAGGTTTTCCTTACCGGCATTCAGCAGGCGTTCCACCATCAGCCGGAGCACGACACTGGTTTTGCCGGTCCCCGGCGGCCCCCAGAGCAGGAAATAATCCCTGGCTTCCAGGGCCCGGGCCATCAGGATCGATTGTTCTTCCGTAGCGCCCGGCAGGACGGGGCCAATTATTTCTCCCGGGTCGGCAGGCGGCCGCTGCCCCAACAGCAGGGACCTGCGGCTTTTGGGTGCGCGTGCGAACTCGAAGAGGTTCCTGTACATGCCCGTAAACCCGCTTTCGAGCAGGTCGTGTTCCAGATTCCAGCTGGAAAACCTGGAAAAGATCGATTGGTTGAACTGTCTGGACCGGAGGCGCACCGCAACCGTTACAGCGTCCAGGGTTACCACCGTGCATTTGAAGATCTGGTTGTGCAAAACCGGTTGGTCGCCCTCCGACTGCGGGTAGAGCACGGCGATATCTCCGATCCTGAAATTGGCCAGCGGGTTGGTCGATTCCGTTCTGGCAAAAGTGATGACGGGCTCTTGCCCTGAGGAGCGGTTGTCCGTGATGACCAGGCCGGCCAGCACATCAAATCCGGCTTCTTTTTCGTCGTAGCTGTTCAACCACAAAGCCGCCAGGCCATTAACGGCATCGAGGCCGGCCACCCCGGTTTTGGCCAGTTGCTGTTCACGAGCGATAAATCCAGCAAATGCAATAAAATAGCGCCGGTCCAGCGGGCTCATACCCTGGTAAACTTCCTGAAACAACGCCAGGTCGCGCAGTCCGAAACCTTTTCTACCGGGAAAATGTGCAGGTTGCAGCCGGCCGAACAGCCTGGCGCCCTGCTCTTCCAGGTCATCAGCGGTGATCCCCAAGCCGGCCAGCAACCGGTCGATGGCGATCATCTGGTTGCGGACCTGAAGGGCTTCCCATTGGTGGGCCTTCACCGGCGGGGCAAACCTGAGTTGACGGTCATCCGCGCCGGAGTAGAGGATATAACACGCGATTTCGATCTCCTTGCCAAAAACAGAGCGGATCAGCAGGTCGTACAGCAAGGTCTGGGTAAAATGATTGCTGCTCAGGCCGTAAATATTGGGCATAAATGATTTGCCGCTCTTCAATTCTATGATGGCGCCACGCGCTGCATTTCCCTCCGATTCAGCGAGATGCAGTACATCCAGACGCCCTTGCAGGCCATACATTTCCGAATAGAAAGAAGGTTCGAGGTTGCATTGCTCCGGCAGAATGCCTGCTTTACCCAGATCCTGGGCCACGAGTTGTTTGAGGTGAACAAAATGCGCCTGGGCCTCCCCTGAGAGTTTTCGGATCTCCTGGTCGGAAAACAGGCTGAATGCCAGCGGGTGGAGCTTGAATATTTTACCCAGCAGGTCCTGATAGGTCGCCGAAGGGTCCGTCATCAATTCATCCAGGAAAAAATTGGCGATGTTTCCCAGCATGAGCGGCGGGGTATGCTCTACCGGCAGGAACCTGCCCAGCAAATACTGCCAGGGGTCTGTTTCATTGGCCCTGAAACACTCTGCAATGGCAGATACTTCGATCAGGTAATCCGGTTCCAGGACCAATCCGCGGGGCCGGTAGATCCCGTCCTTGCCAACTTCCACCTCCAGCAAATTCACCACACATGGAAACCCGATCACTTTGCGGAGCACCTGGACGGAAGGCGTGAACAGTTCATTCCGGTCCGCGACATTGTACTGAACGCGACGGATCTCTTCCGGGTTGTTCTCTTCCCGGACCAGTAGGATCTCCTGTGTTTCCTCCTCTTCCAGCGCCAATACGCGGACAACCGGCAAGTACCGGTCAACACGAGAGGGTCGGTATGGCAGCGGCCAGTTGTCGGGCAGCAACTCCCGGAGCGTGTCCGGGACCGGGGTTTCCAGGATCGCCTCAATGGCAAGTGCGAAAGCCTTCAGTCCGGTCAGGTACACCGGTCCGGCATCTTCCGTGCGCGGGGATGAAGCCTTGCGTCGGAATTGATGGAGATAAAATTGCAGGGTCTTGTCGAGTTGGAAGGTGTGGCAGGCATAAGCCAGTCGTGCGAAGAAGGTAGAAAAGTAGAATTGTTCCTTGCGGGTAACTTCCGTGATCAGGCGGTGGAGCAATTGAAAAAGCACTTCGATTTTCCCGGCCTCGTCCAGTGCATCATTGCCGGCAACTTTTTGAAGTTCCCGGTAAAAGAGTTCCGCCAAGGCTTCCTTATTCATCAGCAGGTGATCTGTAGCGAGGGATAAAAAGCAGCCCTGTATCCTGAGCAGGAACAGGGCCCCAAAAAACGCGCTCTCTCTGATGTAAAGATAAAAATGTCCTGTATGAGTTGTATTGGGGTTTGGGCAGATCGGAACCCTGAACCATTCACAAGGCGCCGGTCATTTCAGGAAATTTTCACTTCATCCGAGCAAAGAAACGGAAAATTTTGTACAGGGACTATGCTAAGGACTACTTTTTTTAAGTATAGGCAAATATACAGGATTTTTAGTTAAATTTAAATCGTGACCATTATTTTTTCTGATTTCCCGGGGATTCACCCTGTTTTAGACCTGTAAATCTCTGTTTCACCCACATTTATTGGGCATTTGACGGATAATTTCCTGCCGCTGCTTTGCCAGCCGCCTGCGAACGATCGGCGGTGTGCGGCGGTAAGCTTCGGACTCCCGCCAACCGGCGGCCCAGGAGCGGTACCAGATCGCGAAATACCCGGCCGTCACGCACAATGCCGCTATGGCAACGCCGTTCCAGCCCGCCAGCAGTCCGCCTGCCGCCAGCAACAAAAGCGACCAGATCAGTGAACTGACGAGGGCTATCACGATGCGCACCGGTTCGAAGAATTCAATATGGCGCACTTTGTTGTTGACCACATAACGGGCCAGCGCAAGCGGCGGCCAGGTTGCCAGCGTACCAACCGCCCAAACCGGCAGGCCCAGGATCAGGCCTGCGCCCAGCAGGAAGTGCCTGCCCGGTGAGTAACGACGCAGCGCCCTGTCGCTCAGCCCGTATTGACTGATCTCCTGAAAATAAGCCTGCGTCGATTGTTCCAGCGCCTTTTTTTCTTCTTCCGGCATAACGTTCACCCAGTCGACGATGCGCTTTTCACATTCAAACCGGCCGGTTGCCCTGCGATTGACCGGAGGCAGCAACGGATCGGTTCGTTCTGATCTGCAAATCACCAGCAGGTACTCCGTCAATTGCTCGTCCTGCGGCCGGTCGATGGAGATTACGCTTTCCAACATCCGGTCGCGCAGGTCGTCGGTCAGTTTGGAAATGGCCTTGTTGGGGTTGGTCTGGTAATCTTCGAGGTAGAGCCTGACGGGGATCGGTTCGCCGAAGCGGATCATGATTTCCGACCTCACCTGGTTGGGGTAGGTATAATTGACCCCTGTCGGCACGATATACAGGTCCGGCAGGTCCGGATATTTGTCAAAGGCGCCGAAAGCGATCCGGGCAGCCCCTTTTTTCAGGCTTTGGAGGCGCTTTTCCTGCTGGGTACTCCCTTCGGCCAGGATCATGAGGGTTTTGTCCGACGCCAATGCGCGGAAACAATGATCAAAGGATTCGAAGTTGTTCTTGATTTTTTCATACCCGCCGTCCTTCATGCGGTAGACCGGGATCATGTGCAGGTCGGCCAGGATTTTGGCGTAGAACGATTTTTTGAAAATATCCCCGCGGACGAGGAAGTAGAGCGGCCGGTCGAGGAAGCAGGCCAGCACGCAGGGCTCGATGAAGGCGGTCGGGTGGTTGGCCGCCAGGATGACCGGCTTGTTTTTCGGAATGCGATCGGCGTGCGAAAGGAAAATCCGCTTGTAGTTGATCTGCAAGGCTAGCGCCGCAACCGGTCGTACGATGGAATACAACATGAATCGTTTATTTTGCCAACCCCGCGAAAGTAGGCCATTTCACCCTATCCGCCTTCATCAGGTCAGCAATATTTCTTTCACCAACGCCTCATCGTCATTGAAGGACTTGAAGTATTTGAGCCTGAAACGCCCTTGTTTATTGAGCAGCATCTGGGCCATTTTATCGATTGCGATCATGGAGAGAACGGTCTGGATATAGGCCTCGATCAGGTCGTCGACGCCGATGCCGAGCTTGTTGAAATCCCGCCGGTCCATGAGGATCAGGCGGTTGGTGTCGCTGTCCCAGGTCCCGTCCGGTTTTTTGATGGAGAGGTTGGTGCCCAGCATATCCCACGAATCGGTGCCGGCAGCCAGGTGATCTTCCAGGGGGAGGAGCGCCCGGCGGGCATACGTGCAAAGCGGCCGGATGCCGTGGTCGGTAGAGCTGACCATCATGCGGAGGTCGGCCACATAGGTATCGCCCTTGCTGTTGGGAATGGTCCCGACGTGATATAATTTGCCTTTGGAACTGGTGGAGCTCCATTGGTAATTCCCGATCAGGCTCTGGACAATAAACCGGTCATACACATACTCAGAAGCCATAAAGCGATCGAGCTCTTCCTGGTTCACGATGGTGAATACGCCCTGCCCCGCATTGCTGTAGGGGATTTTCACCACGGCCTGGCCGCCCAGTTTTTTCACCCAAACCGGCACCTGGCTCTTGTGGACGTCCCAGATGGTTTCGGGAATGTTGATCTTCAGGCCCGTGCCTTCCAGTTCGGCATTGAACAGGTCATAGGCTTTTGCGGCAATGAGCTTGTTGCGTCCGCCGGCCAGGCAGGCCAAAACGGGATTGAATATCCGGGTACGGGTATGCAAGGGCAGTCTGTTCCAGGGGCGTTGCGTGAGGTAACGGAATACGGCCCTGACCGGATGCCGTTCATCGTTTTCATCCCGGACCATCATGACGCCGTCCTGGAAGGACACCGCCGGGTCCGGGTCGTTTTGGTAAAAAGGCATGCACCAGACCTTTTCCTGGAATACGTCGGCGATGACGGCGGCGTAACCGGTGGCTTCCATGGGGTTCTTGTCATAGATGACGGCCAGGTCGCCTTTGAGGCCGGTGCGTTTGCTTTCGACAAAAGGTTTGAACGTCCGTTCGATCAGGAGGCGATAGCCGCCTTGCTCCTGGTTGTCATCCGTCAGCGGCATCGACTTTTGCCCGGACGGGCAGGAATTGTTCTCGATAACGACCATTTGCCGTTTGCCGCCGGCGGAGGTGACGTTGAGCAGGTCGGCGCCGGCCCAGAAGAACTGACGGCACCGGTAGTTGAGCCATTGCCTTAGGGCCTCACTGTCCACAGTCGGATGGAGGTGGCAATACCTGTTGATCACGCGTTCCTGGTCGAGGTTGAGAAAGAAGTTGACCATTGGGTGAATGGTCGCGTTGAGCGCTTTTGGATACCAATGCATATGGGCCTCAAACTCTCCGGGTTGAACCGTTTTGGCGCTTGTTTTCGGCGTAAATTTGGTTTCCGGCATAGAAGAGTTGAACATTTTTTCAAATTTAACATTTTATAAACAAAAAAGGGTGCATTTCAATGTAAAATTGTCTGCAAAACACTTGATATTAAGTCAGATTCGAATTACTTTTGTAGGCAGATTGAACATATTACAAACAGTTTTCATTTTCCCATGAACAGGACACAATAGCAACTTGTTGATTTTCGTTCGCTAGCTGTTCGGAATTGCGGACAAGATTGTTAGTCCCTAAAAAACTTTGTTACCATGGCTATCCTGAGAGGCAGTAACCGGCGACGCATGTACGAAGAAGGACCGGTAGAATTTTGCGGCGAAGAAATGAAACCTTTCGTTGCTCTCGATGAATCCCGATTGTTTGGCACCGGCTTCCACCTGGACCCGGTAAGCGGAATAGCTGTTTCCGCACCCATTAAAGAGGACGGGAAGATTTCGGTAAAGGCAAAAGTGAGGTGGTGGTTTCGCGTGAGCCGCTTTATTCATTCCCTGTTCTAGCATCTACGCTTCGCTTCTTGTTGAATCATTGAAAGAACAAAAAAAATTGGAACGCTTTGAATCCTCATTGCGGCCAATTTTTTTTTGTGTTCACTCCTGCAACAAGGGTATTATTTTGTCATTTCCTTTATTTTTGCGCCATTATTTCAGCAATTGGGCTTCCTGCAAGACTTTGCGCTGAAATGTTGTGCCTTTTTTTGGTTTTTTCATCAAAATTTAATGACTTTTGCGCGGCTGAACCTTTCGGTCGGCTATCTTTTTTTTAACCCATCAAGCCCGAGATATGGCAAACGGTACGGCTAGATACTCCGACGACGACTTGATTGAGTTCAAGACGCTTGTCGATACAAAACTGACGCAGGCTAATGAACAACTGCAATCCCTGCAGGATCAGATCCTGGAAATCACGGAAAATGCCGGCGATGAACATGGCGGGGATTGGATGGACGACAGCAGCATCAATAACGAGGTGGAAATGCTGAACACGATGGCCATCCGCCAACGGAAGTATATCAAAGACCTGGAAAACGCCCTGATCCGCATTAAGAACAAAACCTACGGCATCTGCGTCATAACCGGAGAACTGATCGAAAAAAGAAGGCTCCTCGCCGTACCCACCACGACCAAAAGCGTGATGGCCAAGAATGAGGAAAAAAAGAAAGCGGACGAGAAAAGCATTTCGCCGGTTTCCAAAACTACGCCCTACGTTAAAAAGACGGAAGAATCATCCGGCCCGAAAATCATCACCAAGGTCATCAAAAAATCAGGCGGCGCCAAACCCGTAGCCCCCTCCAAAGATGATGATGACGATGACTTCGATCTCAGCGAATTCGACCTGGGTTCCAACCTCGACCTCAAAATGGAGAAATCCGGCATTCCCAAGGATGACCTGGATGAGTTCGATACCCTCAATGATGACAACGATACCGATATCGACGACATCGACGATGATGACGACGCGGACGACGACGATATCGATCTGGATTCACTCGATGAAGAACCTGTCGACGAGGATACCGAAGATTATTGATTGATCGCGAATTCCGCCCACAAGGGGTAATGGTCTGACAAGTGCCAGGAAAGCTGGCTTTTCGTCAATCCTTTGTTCTTCAGGGCCGTTTCCACGAAGTTGTAGTTTCCACCTTGCAGGAATTTCATGGACAACTCGGGTATGCCTTTGGCGCCGTTGAACCAGGCAATGTGGTCGTAGAATTTGGTTTCATCAAAAATGCTGCGGGTCACCTGTTCGAGGTCGGGCGGGATATACAACCCCTCCGACAGGAAGGATTGCGCCAGCAGGTCGCCCCGCTCTTCGATGTTGAAGTCGCCCAGGGCGATGAAATTCTGTTCGTAATCGTTCATGCGGCGGGCCCAATCCGCCATCCAGTGCGCGATGGCTTTCAATTCCGGCAACCGTTCTTTTTCATTTTTCCCGAACAGGATATGCAGCGTCACCAGAACAAAGGTCTTGTCATTGGAACGGAACCCCACGGCGTAGGGCGTACGGGCAAACTGCGTTTTCAGGGCGTCCTCCCTGATCTCGGTTGTCCATTCCGAAGGCACCACCAATTCGCAGGCCAGCCCTGATAATTTCACGCGCCGGGTATCGAACAGGAAAGCCATGCGCTCTCCGTTGCCGGCGGCCCCCTGCGTCACATCGGTCAGGATCATGGACCAGTTGTGCCCGAGTTTCTTGAGGGTGTCCCGCAAAGCCCGCAACTCCGATTTCACTTCCTGGATGGCGATCACGTCGAACCGGGAAATGATCTCGGCGATGGACAGTACGGAGGCCAGGTCCCGTCGCGGGCTTTGTGTGGGGGACGAATGCCATTCCCGGGTAAGATCCCCGAATGCGCGGATGTTCCAGGTGGCAATAATGAGGTTTCTGTCGAGCCGCTTCGGCGGGATATTGATGTCCAGGTCGGCGATCAGCTCTCTCATTTCTTCCTGCACAAAATCGGGCGGGATGTCTAAAATGCTAGTTTCCATTCATGTAGTTTTTGGCGCAAAGTCGCGTATATGCCTAACTGAGGAGCTTCGGATTGCAGGACACGGATTGTTTGACCGCGCAAAAGTCGATTCACTCCTGCATCTCCTCAATTTAACTGCGCCATATGCGGGAATGTTGCAGCGCGCACCGGAATTTTTTATCGGTCCGGTTTCTTCATTTCAGGATGCCCAGGTGGAGGATTCGGCCGCCGCTCTGGTTCACCGGATTGCTGCTTTTGCCGATTACCACCCCGGATTCCGGCGCCCGATACGTGCGGATGACATCCCCGAACGGATTGCGCAGGGTACCAATGACGTCTCCCCTGGTCACTGACTGCCCTAAGGCAACTGTAACATCGAGCAGCCCGCCTTCGTCGGTATACAGCCAATAGGATTTTTTGCACAGGATGGCCTCTTTTTCGGGTTCCGCCACCGGGTTTTGGGTCATCTTCAGGTAAGCCATGGTCCGCTGAATGCCGCGAAGCCCTCTTGCGGTCATTTCGGGCTGGTAAACCTGCGGATCGCCGTATTCGACGGTAATGCCCGGAATCCCCCTGGATGCCGCAAAGGCGCGCAGGGTCAGGTCTCCGCTGCCCGCTCCTGCCGAGGGAATGCCGGGGTTGTTCACGATGATGTCAGCCCCCTGCAAGCGGGCCATTGCGGCGAGGGTATCGCTGTCCATGTCAGCCCGGACGTACATCGTATTGACCCGGCCGAAGCTGGCGGTATGCAGATCGATCAGCAGGTCGGTATGCCGGACGAGTTTGTCAAAGATCCGCCAGACGTATTGCTGGCTGACATCCCCGTTCTCTTTGCCGGGAAACCGGCGGTTGAGGTCCTCCTGGTCGTTGAACAACCGGTCTTCGTTCAGGATGCCTACGGCGTTCAATCCGGGCACCGCGACCACCGTTCCGTTCAGTTGTTTCGGGTCGATCTGCTGAAAAAGCTGCTGGATGATCGGGATCCCGTTCAACTCATTCCCGTGGATGGCTGCCACCAAGCCCAGGACCGGCCCTGGATTAACGCCTTTGGCCACCATAACGGGCACCAGCACGGGCTGCGAAAGGCCGTTGGAGATCATGTGCAACCAGTAGCGGCTGACCTGTCCGGCCGGCGCCGCAGCCAGGTCGAGTGTCTCGATTACGGGGATATCCTGCTGCGCCGCTCCCGTTAAGGCATCAAGCATCAACACAAAAAACAAAAGCTTCTTCTTCATTTGATCGAATTGAAAATGACCTGGCCTGGTCATAAGGTTCTGTTAAAAAAAGTGCCGGTTGGGCCCGGCAAATGCGTTCCCGGTCGTATTCCTTAAAAGCAACTCCAATATACCCAAATATGAAAAAATTCATACAGATCCCCGCGAGTTGCCGGTTTGCCAACCTCGCCGCCTTGTGATAAGCGTTGATTTGGCGGCCTGACGCCAAAGGATTTAGCCAGATAATTTGCCGGAAATTCATTTGCCTTTCTAACTTTGTGTAAGCAAAATGAGAGGAAAAATGAGATTCACCAATTTTTTGGCAGGGTTGACGCTTCTGCTTTTCACGGTCGCCTGTGAGGACGTCGATCCGAACTATCAGGAAGCGTCTCACAATCCGGAGTTCTACCACCGCTCCGTCAAGCAGCTCACTGATGTCATCGTACACGATATTTTCTCCCCGCCTGTGGCGAGCCGGATCTATGTTTATTCGGCCGTAGCGGGTTACCAGGCTATGGTCAACGACAATCCGGACTACCAATCGCTGGAAGGCCAGCTCACCGAACTGAAGGACGTTCCCAAGCCGGAAGCCGGTCAGGAATACTGTTATCCGCTGGCGTCCGTGGCCGCTTATCTGACCGTAGGAAAAGCCCTGATCTTTTCGGAAGACAAAATGGACGAATTCCGGACCCAGATCATGGACGAGTTTAAGGCGCTGAAGATGCCGAAAGCTGTCTTCGAACGGTCTGTAGCATACGGCGATGCCGTCGGTCAGCATATCCTTCAGTGGTCAAAAGGGGATAAATACGCCCAGACCCGGACCTTCCCGAAATATTCCATCAGCGACGACCCCGCCACCTGGCAGCCCACGCCGCCGGATTACATGGACGGGATCGAGCCGCACTGGAACGAGATCAGGACCCTTGTACTGGATTCGGCCCAGCAATTCATCCCGCCGCCGCCCACGCCCTTCAACACCGACAAGAACAGCCAGTTCTACAAGGAAACCATGGAGGTGTATAATGCCCTCAAAGAAGGCGACCACGAAGAGCGGATGGCCATTGCCAAATTCTGGGACTGCAACCCGTACGTTTCCCACCATACCGGTCACGTGATGTTTGCGACCAAGAAGATCACGCCGGGCGGACACTGGATCGGCATTACGGCCATCGCCTGCAGAAAAGCAGGAGCCGATTTTTCAAAATGCACCCAGGCCTACGCCCTCACTTCCATCGCCCTGTTCGACGCGTTCATCAGCTGCTGGGATGAAAAATACCGGAGCAACCTGATCCGGCCGGAAACCGTCATCAACCGCTATATCGACGAGGACTGGCTGCCCGCTTTGCAGACGCCGCCTTTCCCGGAATACACCAGCGGGCACAGCGTGATCTCCAGGGCTGCCGCCACGGCGCTGACCTCCATTTTCGGCGACAATTTCGCGTACCACGACAATGTAGAAGAAGAATTCGGTTTGAATCCGCGGGACTTCAACTCGTTCCTGGAAGCCAGCTCCGAAGCCGCGATCAGCCGCATGTACGGCGGCATTCACTACCGGCCGGCCATAGACAACGGTGTGGCCCAGGGTGAAAAGGTCGGGAAATACGTGGTGGCGAATGTGCATATGCAGGGTCAGTGACCAGTTGTCAGTTGTCAGTTGTCAGTTGTCAGTTGTCAGTTGTCAGGGGTCAGTTGGCAGTTGTCAGGGGTCAGTTGGCAGTGGTCAGTTAGGCCTTTGTTCAAATCTTGCCGCTTATTATGACAAATAACCTGCCTTACCGCTCATCGGCAGGAAGGGGCAGGGAAAAGCGAATATTTAGATGTTTGTCTAAATATTTAATTCATTCGTTGCATCCCGTCTTTCCAACCTTTATATTTGCAGAAACAGAAACGACCGACCGTGAACAAAGCCTTTAAAGCGCTGAACGATCCGACGCGCAGGGAGATCCTGAAACTGTTGCAGGAAAAGGACCTGACGGCGGGGGAAATTGCCGAGGCTTTCGACATCTCGAAGCCCAGCATATCGCATCACCTGGACCTGCTGAAACAAGCGGGGCTGGTGACGGCGGAGAAGCAGGGGCAGTTTGTGCTTTATTCCCTGAATACGACGGTTATCGACGATATTCTGGGTTGGTTGCTCACCTTAAAGAAAGACGGATGAACACGATCAAAAAAGAATGGGCGGCCTGGTTGATCACCCTGGCGCCTGCCATTTACCTGGCGATCACGTGGGGCAATATCCCGGATCAGGTACCGCTTCACTACAACTTTAAAGGAGAAGCAGACCGGATGGGCAGCAAGGCCGAGCTGGCCTGGCTGATCCCGCTGGTCATGGTCCTGCTCTACGGGCTATTGGCCGTTATTCCGCGGATCGACCCGAAATTCCAGCTCCGCAATATGGGTGTGCGGTATACGCAGATCAAGCTGGCGGTGCTGGTTATGTTGTCGGTCATTTTCCTGGCTATTGTACACAGCGTACAGCCTGGGGTAGGCGCCGGATTCATGAGTTTTCTGCCGGTGGTCATGGCCGTCCTTCTCCCCCTGATGGGCAACTATTTGCAGTCCGTCAAACCCAACTATTTCATCGGGTTCCGCACGCCGTGGACATTGCAGAACGACGCGGTCTGGAAAAAAACGCACCGGTTCGGCGGCAAGCTCTGGTTTTTTGCCGGGCTGGCGCTGATCCCTGCGCTGCTGTTGACGCCGGCTGACCTCAGGTGGATCGTGTTCCTTACCGTAGTCATACTGATCGCCCTTGCCCCGTTGGTGTATTCGTTTGTGGCGTTCAGGAACGAGCAGGGGTTCAAATAAAGATCGCAGCGGCAAGTATCCGGGTTGATACGGCAGCCGTCCTTATGCCGCCCCCGGAGTCATGGCAATCTACCGGCCGCAAACAGGCTTATCTTCAGATCTTTTCAAAAAATTTTGCGCCAACGGTGCGTGGTATCCCGAATTTGCATATTTTTGTGAGTGATTACTCACTTATGACCAAAAAAGAGCAAATCCTTCACACCGCCCTGGCCCTGTTTGCCGCGCAAGGGTACGACCGAACGGCCACCAGCCGCATCGCGCGGGAGGCGGGTGTATCGGAAGGGCTCATCTTCCGGCATTACGAAAACAAGGCGGGTTTGCTGGAAGCCATTCTGGACGAAGGGCTGCGCCAGATTGCCGGAACGATGGAAGGCTACCGCCTGATCGAAGACCCGCGGGAAGCTGTCCTCGACCATATAAGCCGGTCCTTTACGCTGATCCGGGAACAGGAGGCCTTCTGGCGACTGGCACAGATGGTGCGCTTTCAGCCGGAGGTCCGGGCCGGAGCGGCAGCCAAGCTGGAGGCCATCAACGGCTTTATTGTCCGGCAACTCGCGGAACAATTCAGCAAACTGGGCGCACGGGCGCCGCAGCAGGAGGCGCTGACCCTCTTTGCCCTCATCGACGGGATCTGCATTCAATGGCTGCAGGCGCCGGAGCAATACCCGCTGGAAGACATGAAAGATCACCTCCTTAACAAATACCGAAATGAGCAATACTGATTGGGTCGATCGCGGGTTGTATCCGTTTGAATCGCGTTATATGGAACTCGAAGGCCACCGCATGCACTACATCGACGAAGGCGCCGGGCCGGTCATCCTTTTTTGCCACGGTACGCCGGAATGGTCGTTCGGCTGGCGGGACCTGGTGCGGGAGCTTCGCGGCCGGTACCGTTGCATTGCCCCCGATTATCTCGGCATGGGATTGTCGGACAAACCGCAGAACGCCGACCTGACCTGCCGGGGTCACGCCCGCCGGTTGGCCTCTTTTATCGAAGAACTGGGCCTGGAAAGATTCAACCTGGTGGCCAACGATTTCGGCCTGGGTATCGGTATGAGTTATGCCATCGCCCATCCGGAAAAAGTGGATCGCATCTGCATCTTCAACGGCTGGATGCGGGATCTTCGCTGGGACGCGCACTATGCATCCCCCGCGAAAATATTCAACTCCTGGATCGGCAAAGCCCTTTATTATTACTACAACTTCCCCGTGAAAGTCATTATGCCGATGGCCTTCGGCGACAAGAAAAAACTGACGCGGGAAGCGCATCGCCACTACCGGAAGGCCCTGCCCAACGCCGCTGCCCGCAGGGCCACCTATACCTTCGCCCTCGAGCTGATGGACGCGAGCGAATGGTGGCAGTCACTCTGGGATCAACTGGAGAAGATCACCTCAAAACCATTCCTCATTTTCTGGGGGATGAAAGACAAATTTGTCCCATCCTACGAGTTGGAGAAATGGGAAAAGGCCGTGCCCGGCGCAAAAGTGGTCCGTTGCGCCGAAGCAGGCCATTTTGTTCAGGAGGAAGAACCGGAGAGGATGGTTGGGGAATTGATCCAATTTTTTGAGGAATTGAGGAACTGAGGAATCGAGCCTGCCTGCGTGCCGTCGCCATAGGCTTTGGCTACTGGAGACCAGCCGGCAGGGAATGATCCGATTAAGCTGACCAACCGACGGATGCCCAATCGACCACGCCGCGGCGTGGCGGATCAATCCAATCAATCGGATCAATCGGATCAATCGGATCAATCGGATCAATCGGAACAATCGGATCAATCGGATCAATCGGATCAATCGGACCAATCGGATCAATTGAATCAATCGAACCAATTGAATCAATCCATTCAAACAATTTATCTCCCAAAGCGTTTCCATCCTGAAAACAGAGAACCGACACAACGCATGCTGCAAGTCAAAAACCTGAGCAAAACCTACCAGAGCGCCGACCACTCCCTGACGGTACTGGACAACATCAACTTCGAGGTCGGAGCAGGCCAATCATTGTCCATTGTCGGGCCGAGCGGGAGCGGCAAATCCACGCTGCTGGGCTTGTGCGCCGGTTTGGACCGGGCTACTTCGGGCTCCGTCATCCTGAACGGCATAGCGCTGGATGACCTCAACGAGGACCGACGCGCGGCCGTACGCAATGAGTTTGTGGGTTTTGTGTTCCAGAATTTTCAGTTGCTGCCCACCCTGACGGCGCTGGAAAACATCATGGTCCCGCTCGAACTGCAGGGCAATAAAGGCGCGGAAAAAACGGCTCAAACCCTGATCGACCGCATTGGGCTGGCGGACCGCCGGCACCACTACCCTACCCAATTGTCCGGCGGCGAACAACAGCGCGTCGCACTGGCCCGCGCCTTTGCCAACCAACCCAGGATACTCTTCGCTGACGAACCTACCGGCAACCTCGACGGCGAAAACAGCAATATGGTCGAACAACTCCTGTTCGACCTCAATCAGGAATCCGGCGCCACCCTCATCCTGGTCACCCACAACATGGAACTGGCTCAAAAGACAAACCGCATTTTGCAACTGCGGAACGGTAAGGCAGTTGGTTAGTTATCAGTTATCAGTTGTAAGTTGTAAGTTGTAAGTTGTAAGTTGTAAGTTGTAAGTTGTAAGTTGTAAGCCGCCATATAGGCCACTTACGACTAGAGACTTATGACTAAAAAAATTTGACAATAACAATATAAATACGTATATTTGCGGGGAATTTTTCTGCGAAATCAGCTTGTGTGATTGCCTTTGCACGTCAGCCTGAATTGTAATGTTTTTCCAGCAACCGAGGCAATCCTGAACCGGATCACCGGTATCTGATCGCTAAGCTGTCAGCTTCAGCGAAAGGGGACCGGATTGCCAAAGGATTGCCCTGTGTGCTGACTGTACCGACCGGTAGGAAAGCGGGCAGGGGATTGTTTCATTTCCAAACAGACAATGCCATGCCATTACGTGTTTACCGGCCCAATTGGTCGGCCTATTTCACCCTCTGCGATTCGGAAGCGGCGGTCATCAGCCTTGACCTGGGGCTTGCCGCAGTTGCCCCGGATCCTGAGCGGCCGCAGGTTCTCATCATTTCCATACCTTTTATCCATCCCCTCACCAGCGGATTCCCGGATGATCCTGAGCTGGACCGGCTGCATGCCATCGAAGACCGCCTTGATGAGGCCGTCCGCGAGGAACTCAACAGCCGGTTTGCCGGTAAAGTGTCCATTTCCGGCAAACGACATTTCTTTTTTTATATCCCTTTGGAAAAAGTTTTCGAACAGGTTATCGAATCCGTCATGGGCCAGTTTCCGGATTACGAATTTGAATGCCACGCACCCATCGACCCGGAATGGCGGCATTATTTCGATATCCTGTACCCCAAGGAAGGAGACCTTCCGGCGGAAGCTGCCGACAGTTCCCTGCGGACAACCGATCACTGGTGCTATTTCGCTACGGAGGACGGGTGCCGCCGGTTCATCCATCACCTCCGGGAAGTGGCCCTTGCGCCGGTCCACCTGGAAAAGCTCCAGGACGGAAAAGCTTTTCCCTATTTGCTGATCGTATCAGGGGTCCATGCCACCCAAGGCCCGGTGCTCGCCCGGCTGGAAGCCCGCCTTAAAGCGTGGGTTGAAAATTGCGGCGGATATTATGACGGCTGGGAAACCGAGGAAAACTAGCGGTTGTTTTTTTTTAATGCATTAAATCCATTCATCCTGCAGTTCTCGTACATTCAGATAAAGACTGCCAAATTAAACGTCATGAAAAACACTTTACTAATCCATTTATTGTTTTTTGCCGCTATTCTCCCGGCATCAGCATTTCACACCGGCACCCTTGAAGGCGTCGTATACGATGCAGATTCCCGCATCGAGCTGGCGGGCGCAAGAATTTCGCTGCTGCCCGCAGCGCTCAATACCTATACCAATGACCTGGGCCATTTCACTTTCAGGGGATTGGAGGAAGGCGAATACCAGCTCATTGTCAATTACATCGGCTTTGCGCCCGACACGATCTCCAATCTGCAGATCCTGGACGGCGAAACCCGGACCGTCAAGGTTTTCCTGGAAAGCCGGAGCCTCGACCTTCCCGAGGTGCAGATCGAATCCGATCCGAACTTTTTCACGCATTCCATTGCCGCGATCGACATACAGACCCGGCCGCTGGCCAACGCCCAGGAGGTACTCCGAATGGTACCCGGTCTTTTCCTGGCGCAACACGCCGGCGGCGGAAAAGCCGAGCAGCTGTTCCTCCGGGGATTTGACATCGACCACGGCACCGACATCCGGATCACGGTCGATGACATACCCGTGAACATGGTCTCCCACGCTCACGGCCAGGGTTACGCCGACCTGCATTTTGTGATCCCCGAACTGATCCGGAAAGTGGAATTCCGCAAGGGCCCGTACTATGCCGATGCCGGCAATTTCAGCACGGCCGGATCGGTAGCCCTGCAAACGGCCAATGCCCTTGACGAGAGCTTTATCAAAATGGAAGCCGGGCAATTTGACCAATACCGGGTAGTCGGCGCGCTAGACCTGCTGGGCCGCTCCGAAAACAAAAACCAGCACGCCTACGCCGCTGCCGAGCTGAATTACAACAACGGTTATTTCGATGCGCCGCAACAATTCCAGCGCGTCAACTTTCTGACCAAGTACAACACCCTGATCAACGACAAACAGAGCCTCACGGCCACCTTTTCAGCCTTTACCAGCCGGTGGGACGCTTCCGGCCAGGTTCCCGAAAGAGCGGTAAATGACGGAACCATTTCCCGGTTCGGCGCTATCGACCCCACTGAAGGCGGACAGACCAGCCGGCTCAATTTCAACCTGGAATACCTCTCCAACCTGAACTCGGGGCTCTATTCTCAACACCAATTCTTCGTATCCAAATACAACTTCGAACTGTATTCCGATTTCACTTTTTTTCTGGAAGATCCGGAAAACGGCGACCAGATCCGCCAGAAAGAAGACCGTTTGATCCTGGGCTATAACGGCAAATTCTGGAAGGAAAACTCCCTGGCCGGCGCCCCGTTCACAACCACCCTGGGCTGGAATATCCGCCACGACCAGGTCAGGGGCGACGAATTATCGCATACCGTCAACCGGCAGACCACGCTGGAAAACCTTGCCCTGGGCGACGTCCGGGAAACCAATGCCGCTGTCTACCTGCAGTCGGAATGGAAACCCATCGACAAATTGCAGATCCAGGCCGGATTGCGGTTCGACCAGTTCATTTTCTCCTACGACAACCACCTGACCGCCCTGTACGATCCCCGCACCATTTACGACCGGACGTTGAGCCCAAAACTGAACCTGCACTACAACCTTTCACCCGCCGTTCAATTGTTTGCCTTATCGGGGGTGGGATTCCATTCCAATGACACGCGGGTCGTTACGGCGCAGGACGGCCGGGAAACCCTCCCCAAAGCCCTGGGCTGGGAAGGCGGCGCCATCCTCAAGCCGTTCGAAGCCCTCATCCTCCAGGCAGCCTACTGGCAACTGGGCCTGGAGCAGGAATTCGTTTATGTAGGCGATGCCGGTATCGTGGAACCCAGCGGAAAGACCCTGCGCCGCGGCGTCGATTTCTCTGCCAGGTTGCAACTCGCCAAATGGCTGTACGCCGATGCGGATATCAACTATTCAAACGGCAGGAGTACCGAAGAGGAAAAGGGCATGGATTATATCCCGCTGGCGCCCAGACTGACCAGCACCGGCGGGTTGAGCGCCCGTTGGGACAACGGCTTTGAGGCCAATATCCGCTATCGCCACCTCTCCGACCGGCCGGCCAATGAAGACAACAGCCTGATCGCGAAAGGGTATTTCCTGCTCGATTCACAGTTCCAATGGCGCTCCAAACAATTCATGGTCGGTTTCGGCATCCAGAACCTCCTGAACAGCGAGTGGAAAGAAGCCCAGTTTGAAACGGAATCCAGGCTGAGGAACGAACCCGAACCGGTAACGGAGATCCATTTTACACCGGGAACGCCGTTCAATTTCAGAGGATTTGTGAGCTATTACTTTTAGCTTCGGCTTCGCTCAGCTACCCAGTTTCGGCCTCCGGTCGACAAAGTCTCCTGCGGCTGACGTAGTCAACTTCGCTTTCTTCGACTTCGCTCGGAAAACGAGGGTTGAATCGCGCGGTGGGCTGAACCAAGACTAAGGACAAAATAACCGATTTCCGAATTTGACAACCTCGCCGGGCATTTTCTCCGGCAGGCCGACCTGTACGCGTTGCCGTACGGGATGGGGATTTTTTGGAAAGCATTTTTCACAATAAACCTGTAATATGATGAAAATCTTTTTTAAAACCATTCAAGTGATAAGCGTAGGCCTCTTGCTGCTGCCCGCCTTTCAGGCTTCGGCTTCCAGTCACCGGGAGGCGCCGCTGATCGCCAACGACCCCCTGGCGGACAATACCGACGTGTATGCCTTCCGGAGTCCTGACGATCCCAGCACCATTACTATTATCGCGAATTACATTCCGGCTGAATTGCCGCACGGCGGGCCGAATTACAACACGTTCGGCGAGCACATCCGGTACGAGATCCACATTGACAACGACGCTTCAAAACCCGGTGATGAGATCGTTTACCGCTTCACCTTTTCCAGGGTGAACGAAGACCCGACCACTTTCTTCAACATTCGCCTGGGTAAGATCAACCTGAAAACCACCTACCGGCTGGAACGCAGTACGGACGGCGGTCAATCTTTTGAAACGGTTGTGGTAGAAGGCATGGTGCCTCCTGCTTACATCGGCCCCCGGTCGATCGAGGGCGGCGCAGGCCTCGGAGCGGTATACGAAGATCTGATCGCTCAGGCCATCGAAACGAGCTCGACCGGCGAAAAGGTCTTTTGCGGACCGGCCGACGACCCGTTCTTCGTTGACCTCGGCGGCATTTTCGACCTGGGCAATGCGCCCCGCCAAAACGGCGATCCGCGCGACGGCCTGGCCCGGTACAACGTGCACACCATTGCCATCCAGGTCCCTATTGCGACCTTGTTGAAAGCAGGCGCCGCCGCTACGCCGGCCAACATCCTCGACCCGGACTACGTGATCGGCATCTGGGCATCGGCCAGCCGGCCGGCCATGCGGACGCTCGGCACCGGCGGCGATGCAGCTTCCTATGACGGCGACTGGATCCAGGTATCGCGCCTGGGCATGCCGCTGACCAATGAAGCGGTCATTCCCATCGGCATGAAAGATTACTGGAACTCGCTGACGCCGTACGACGAACTGACCGATACCTCGCTCGACGGATTCTTCTACAATCCCGAGCTGGCCTTGTACATGGATGACGATCTGTTCGGCGGCGCCGTACCGGCATTCGCACCGCTGCGCATTCAGCGGAATTCCCTCCAGGGATTCGATTTCGGCAACGGACACGACGGTTTGTACGGCCTCAAAGGCTCAGCTGCCGTAGCCGGAACCGCCTTGGACGACGCTGTGTTTGGCACCTTGCTGCTGCCCGGCCCGGGGATGCCGCGTTCGGTCGACCTGTGGCCGATCTTCCACACCGGCGTGCCCAATTTCCCGCCTTACCAACTGGCGACGGGCAAAAACGGCAACCCGCTGGCAGCTGGCAAGCCCTTCATCAACAACTTCCTGCCCAACGGCGGGGATATGCTGCGCCTGAACATGGCCGTTCCGCCCACCCCGCGGGATGATCCCAATTTCAGTCCGCTGGGCATCGTACAAGCTGCCGTACTGGGCCTGACCGATCCGGCTTACAACGCCAGCACCGACATCCAGTCCATCCCGAACATGGACGGTTTCCCCAACGGACGCCGCCTGGAGGATGATGTAACCCGGATCGAATTGCAAGCCGTTTCGGGCGTAGCCCTGGCCGCCATCGGCCTATGGTACGACGACTATACGGCCGGCGGCCCGAACCCCGTCACGACCGACCTGCTGGACGTACTGACCTATTCCACCGGCGTAGGCGCCAACGACAAGGCTTTCAAATCCGCTTTCCCATATGTCGCCACACCCTGGAGCGGCAAGGAAACCGGAGAATAAGCGCCCATTTCATTCAACCAAAAAAGCATGTTTAAAATGAAACATATCAATCGAATTATCCTCCTGCCGGCCCTTCTGGTCCTGGCAGCCTGGATATTCCTGCCCAATAACGCGCAGGCTTCGAGCCACCGGGAAGCGCCGCTGATCGCCGACGACCCGCTGGCCGATAACGTCGACCTGTACGCCTTCAGGAGCCCGCGCAACCCCAACAGCGTCGTACTGATCGCTACTTTCGTACCGTTGCAATTGCCGCACGGCGGGCCGAACTACTACGGTTTCGGTGAAAATATCCGGTATGAGATCCACGTCGACAACGACGCATCCAAACCGGGAGATGAGATCATCTACCGGTTTACGTTCAAGATCAAAAATGAGGACCCGACCACTTTCTTCAACATCCGGTTGGGCAAACAGAACCTCAAGACCACGTATGATCTGGAAAAAAGCGTGGACGGCGGCGTAAGCTGGCTGCCGATCATGAAAGGCGGCCCCGTAGCGCCCAACAATATCGGCGAGCGCTCGATCGAATCGCCGATCGGCCTGGGCAGGACCTACAGCACCCTGATGCGGAATACCTTCCGCAATGCCTTCACCGGCGAGCGGATCTTCTGCGGTCCGGTTGACGACCCGTTTTTTGTGGACCTCGGCGGCGTTTTTGACCTGGGCGACCTTCCGCGCCAGGACGGCGATCCGCGCGACGGCCTGGCCTGCATGAACACGAGCGCCATTGCCCTGGAGATCCCCACCAAGTACCTCCTGAAAAAGGGTGTACGGCCGGCGCCTGAGAATATTCTGGACGGCAACTGGGTGATCGGCGTATGGGCATCTGCCAGCCGCCACCAGATCCGGACCCTGACCCCGGGCGGCGAGGAGCATTCCGGCGACTGGGTACAGGTATCCCGCCTGGGCATGCCGCTGACCAATGAAGCGGTCATCCCCATCGGCATGAAGGATTACTGGAACTCGATCACGCCGTACGACGAACTCGCCGACACGCTGCTCGATAAATACTTCTACAATCCGGAACTCGCCCTGTACATGGACGACGACCTTTTCGGCGGCGCAGTACCGGCATTGACGCCCTTGCGCATCCAGCGGAACTCACTGCAGGGTTTCGACTTCGGCAACGGCCACGACGGCCTGTACGGGCTCAAAGGATCCGCAGCCGTAGCCGGCACCGCACTGGACGACGCTGTGTTCGGAACGCTGCTGTTGCCCGGCCCGGGAATGCCCCGTTCGGTCGACTTGTGGCCCATCTTCCATACCGGTGTGCCCAATTTCCCGCCCTATCAATTGGCAACGGGCAAAAACGGCAACCCGCTGGCAGCAGGCAAGCCCTTCATCAACAACTTCCTGCCCAACGGCGGGGATATGCTGCGCCTGA
>CALMYQ010000139.1 GCA_937873655.1 uncultured Lewinella sp.
TCCTCAAGAGCGGCGGCGTGGCTCCGTCCTCCATAGCTCCCCGGGAGCGGCGGCGGGCGGCTTCACCTCCCCGCTCTCCGCCTCAACTCCTCCAGCTTCAGCGTGATCAAATGCCCGGCCGGCCGGCCGTTCCGGTAACTTTGCACCCGCAGGGTGATGGGGCCTTCCGGCAATTCAACCGGCTGGGTGTATCGGGCCGCATGATCGTCCGGCATGGTATCGTCGAGGGTGTAAAACAGATCCAGGCCCCGGGCTTCGGCGGCCATCTCCAGCCAGAGTTGATCCTGCTTCCAGGCAGTCTGGATGATCGGGTCGTATATGGCTTTGGAATAATTCATCCCCATGGCGTCGGCACGTGCAAATTGGGCTTCTACGCGCCCAACGAAATCCGGCCAGTCCTTTTTGGCTTTCGGCGACCAGTACACCTCGGCCAATGCCCAGGCGCGCGGAAAGGTCATGTATTCGGCGTAGCGCAAGGTCGGGATCTGTTCGGTCCAGAGGTTGCCCTGGCCCCCCAGGATAAATTTGGGGTCCACGCCGTCGGGAACGGGCTCGAAGCTGTACGTTTTTTGCAGGCGCAGGCCGGCATACAGCGGCGGCTCAATGGTACGTTCGCCCTGGTAATAATCCAGGTAGCAGAAAGTCGTCGGGGTCATGACGACCTCATGCCCCAGATGGGCGGCTTCAATACCGCCTTTGACGCCCCGCCAGCTCATCACGGCGGCCGTCGGCGAAATGCCGCCTTCGAGGATCTCATCCCAGCCGATCATTTTCTTCCCCTTCGATTGCAGGATCTTTTCCACCCGCCCCATGAAGTAACCCTGGAGGTCCTCCACATGGCGAATGCCCAGTTTTTTCATCAGCGCCTGGCAGCCTTCATCCTGTTGCCAATAGCCTTTATAGCACTCGTCGCCCCCGACGTGGATATAGGGATTGGGAAACAGCATGGCCACTTCCGTGAAGACCTTGTCGAGGAATTCGTATACTTTTTCGTCGGCGGGATTCAGGGTATTTTCCACCAGCATCTTGAAGGTGCCGTTGCCGTACCATTCCGAAAAATGGGTCCCCGGATTCACGCGGGTATTCGGGTCCTTGCGGGTGCTCAGTTCGGGGTAGGCCGCAATGGCCGCCATGCTGTGGCCTGGTACGTCGATCTCCGGCAGGATGGTCACGTTCCGGGCGGCTGCGTAGGCGATGATCTCCCGGATGTCTTCATGGGTATAGAAACCGCAATCCGTGGCCGCTTCACCGGGTTGGGGGTCGGCCCTTTCGCCGAAATGCCCTATCCTGGGTACGCGGCAGGCGCCGATTTCTGTGAGTCTGGGCAGCGATTTGATCTCGATCCGCCAGCCGTTGTCGTCGGTCAGGTGCCAGTGCAGGGTATTGAATTTCCAGCGCGCCATCAGGTCGATGAAAGTCTTGACCTCTTCTTTCGTAAAGAAATTGCGGCTCACATCGAGCATGAGGCCGCGCCAGCCGAACCGCGGGTAGTCCGTGATCTGCACGGCGGGGATCACCCAGGCGGCCTGCGCCGGTTTGGTGCTTTCCACCGCATCGGGCAACAGCTGCAACAAGGTCTGCATGCCGTAAAACAACCCGGCCGGATGATTGGCCCGTAAGGCGATGCCTTTGGCGTTGACCTCCAGTTTGTAGCCCTCCGATCCGATCTCGGCGTCGGCCGTCGCGTTCAGGGTCAGTTGGATGGCAGCCGTTTTGCCTTGTTGGGCTTTAATCGTCAGTCCGGTCGGGGCGCTCAGTTTGGCGGCCAGCATTTCGGCGACCTCTTTGGCTTCGGCCTGGTTGTAGCTGATGGCCGTGGTTTTGGAAAGGGTATAGCTGCCCGTCATCGCGCGCACCTCGACCGGTTGCGGGATCAGGTTGAGATTTTGTGCGCCCGCTATTGCACAAAGCAGAAAAAGCGGAAGGAAGAAAAGGTTTTTCATGGTTGGTTGATTTTCGTTTTGAAAAGCCGCATCGCGGTTAATTACCGGTATTGGTAGGTGATTGTCATGGATTCAAATTCAGGGATGGGCGGGTCTGAATCGATCACCGCGGGCAGTCCGCCTGCGTTGTATTTGATGTTCAGGTCCGTATGCTTTTCCCCGGTCATGCCGTGCGAAGTAACGCTGCCGGGCGTTTTCAGGCCGCTGCAATTGTCAATCGAGAACAAATTAGCGGGGATATAACGTTCCGGGGCGTCATAAGCATAAGGAGACCGGCAAATGATCCGGGTAAACGGTATGATCAGGAGGTTTCCAAACCGGTCCAGGTAGTTCCTGAAAGGGTTGATTTCCGAATCATAGCCGTAGTATTCGTAATCGTTTTCGATGCCGGCATCTGCGGATTTCCTCCGGATCACACTGGCGCCCGACCTGACCAGGTCATACGACCGGAATTCATTTCCGTCACCGACGGCTATCCGGGTAACAAAGCCGTGTTTCGGCTTTTTAAATAACCGGATATTCTCCTCATTTATGATTTGAGATTCATTGTCTTTTTCGACCTCCTCCGTCCGGATCAGGTCAACCAGGTCCGACTGGTCAATGGAATAATGCCTGGTTTCAATGCGCGCTTGCCGGGTAATCTTTTCGCTCATTTTTTCAATTTTCCCGGAATCTCCATATTCGAACAGATACCAGATCCTCTCCTGACCGGCGGGATCATCCGAATAAATCCCGGTCAGCAATCCGTTGTCATAACTGAAGGAAAAATTTTGTCCGGTTTCAGTTTTCTGGACATCTGAAATATAAAATCCGTTTACGCCGAACCCCGGTTCTTCGCAGGCGGTCAGGCATACAAACAAGGAAATGATCAGTATTTGGTTAGGCTGGTTTTTCATGGCGAGCTAATTTAGCGCTTGTTGTTCGTGTAAAAATGCGAGTTTAAACAATATTCAACAAACAGGGGCAGCGGATTTCTGCTGGGCCGGGTTCAGGTCATCTGAATTCAAATTGTCTTATATTTGAAGATTCTCAATCAAAATATCGCTCAGCGATGAAAAACACCCTCACCCTCTTCGCTCTTTTGTGCACAGGCATGCTCAGCGGCCAGTCCTACGACGCCCTCCAACACCGGCTGGATTCCATCCTCCAAAAATACGAAATCCCCGGCGCCCAGGTGGCCGTTGTCGACAAGGATTCCATCCTCTGGATCCGCAATTTCGGTTATGCCGACCTCGCCGCCCAAAAGCCGGTTACCGATCAGACGATGTTCCGCATCGGGTCCATCACCAAGAGTTTTGTAGCGGTTTCGGCCATGATGCTGGTGGAGGAAGGCCGCCTCAGTCTCGACGACAAGCTCAGGGACCTCGCGCCCGAAGTGCCGTATGCCAACCCCTGGGAGGAAACCCACCCCATCCGCCTGGTCAATCTGCTGGAACACACCACCGGGTTCGACGACATGCATATGGTGGAATACGCCACCCAGGGCGAAGGCTGGACCACCCTGCAAGGCCTGCAATTCCATCCGGATTCCAAAGTCTCGCGCTGGCAACCGGGCATGCACATGTCCTACTGCAATTCCGGGCCGCCCATTACGGCTTATTGCATCGAAAAAAAGACCGGCAAAACGATCGAGGATTTCATCGCGGAGCACATTTTCCGCCCGCTCGGCATGCCGCACAGCAGCTTGCTGTATACGGATTATGTGAAGGAACACCTGTCAAAAGAATACATGGGCCACGAAAATGCCGAGGCGCCCTACTGGCATATCATCAGCCGGGCGGCCGGCGCCATCAATTCCAATGCCGTCGAAATGTCGAACTACCTGCGGTTCTACCTCAACCGCGGTTCGGTCGATTCGCTGGCCCTGCTCAAACCGGCCTCCATCGACCGGATCGAACACCCCGCTTCCACGCTGGCCGCCAAAGCCGGGGTCACGGAAGGGTACGGCCTCCATATCGGCAACGGCAATTATCGCGGCGTGGGCGTTTTCGGCCATTCCGGGGGCATGACCGGATTCCTCGCCATGCTCCGGTATGCGCCGGAAAAGAACCGGGGTTATATCCTGCTGGTCAACAAGGCCAACGGCGGGTTTTCGCCGCTGAACGACGCCCTCACCCAATTCATCACCGATCCGGATAACCAGTGGAAAGCGCCTGAACACGTAAAAGGGGCTTTCAACCCGGAAATCCCGGGGTATTACCGCTCGGCAACCAGCCGCAATCAGGTGCTCAGGTTCATGGAATGGCCGTTAGCCGCCGAGCAAATTACCGAACAGGACGGCCTGCTGTTCCACAAACCGCTTTTTCAGGTACCCGCGCCGGTCAATGTCATCAAGCCGGACCTGTTGCAGCGCTATATGCCGTCGGGTGCGGGCGTCCTGATGGCGTTGGTAAAGGACGATCAGGGCAGAACGCTGATGCAACAGCCGAATATCAGCTACAACGCCGTCAAGACAACGGCTGCGGGCGTCTGGATTCCTATCGTCCTGGCAGGCTTCAGCCAGTTGATGATCCTGCTGACCATTTTCTCGGCTTTGATCTGGATTCCGGTTGCCTTGTTCAGCCGACACCGGATCGGATTCAGGCGAGCCCGGATCTATCCGCTGCTGGCCGCCCTGTCGTGGGTGGGTTTTGTGCTGTTGATCGTATTGGCTCAAACCCAGGGTGATGTCATCAACAATTTGGGCAGACCTACCTTCTGGTCGGTGGGCATGTTCCTGTTTTCTCTGTTCTTTCCGCTATTTTCCTTGCTGGCGGTGTACTACAATGCGGTCTCATTTACCAAACCGATCAACAAATGGGCCCGCGGATTCTTCACGCTGTCCAGCCTGTCGTGCCTGCTGGTCACCGCCTACCTGTTCTATTGGGGCGTTGTGGGCCTCCGGATATGGGCGTATTGAAGGTTTATAATTTCAAAAATTTAACCACCTCCTGTTCGCTTCCCTGCCGGATCACGAGGTAATAGATCCCCTTTTCGAGGTTCTGAACCGGCATTTCCAGCCGGTCGATCCCGATGGACGAGGTATGGCTGGATACGATCCGCCCGTTCTGGTTGAGGATGGTGATCTGTACGGACCCATTCTCAACGGCCTGCCAGGTAGCATTGAGCAGATCGCCTACCGGGTTGGGCGAAACAGCCAGGTTAAAGCCGGTAACGAGCCCGTCGAAACGGACGCTGATCATTTTGTGGTACCTGGCTTTTCCGTCAAAATCCACCTGGCGGAGGCGGTAATAATTCAGTCCCCGGGCGGGGTGTTCGTCGATCAGGTCATAGTCTTTGAGGCTGTAGCCCGTCCCCGAGCCCTGAACCCGGCCGATCTCCGCAAATATTTTCCCATCCAGGCTGCGCTCTACGGCCATGTAATCGTTGTTCTCCTCCTGGCGGGTCTGCCAGTTGAGCGCGATGGATCTCTCCTGGGCCTTGCCGGTGAAATAGACCAGATCGATGGGAAATAATCCGGTGATGGTGATCACGCCGGAAGCATAGGAGGCCGTGATCGAAGGCGGCGTGATGGTCAGTGTGGGTGTCCCGGCATGCGATCCGGTCGGATTGATCACAAAGAAGTTGTCATTTATGGCTGGGGTGAACGTGAAGGTGGGTGCGACCGTCCCGTTCACGTTGGCCATCCCGCCGACGGACACTCTGCCGTAGTCGGAGGGGCTGTTGCCGCTGATGTTCATGCGGAGGGTTCCGTCCAGGGTAAAGCCGCCGGCCGAACCGAACAAATGGGCATTGCCGATATCCAGCACGGCGCCGGAAATGACGTTAAAGTTGATGTTTTGCGAGAACGTTCCGCCGGAGGTGTACACCTGCGGCGTTCCGGTGCCGTTGAAGGTGATATTACCCTCGGCTGTACCGGCGCCCACTTCTGTGATGGTGCCTCCGGTAAAGGTGAAATTCCCGGCTACGCTCAGGCTCCCTGCGGCATCATCCTGGGCCGACAGGAAATAAATGCCCGCCGAATGGGTAAAGTTGCCGCCGACCTTTACGTCTGCCGTTGAACCGCCGCTGGTGCGTTGGGTAAAGGTGCCGCCCGACTTGATGAAGTTGCCGGTCACCGACAGGAGTGCATCGCCGTTATCTTCTTTAAGGGTGAAGGAACCGCCGGTCTGGATGAAGTTGCCGCCGACTTCGAGGGTTCCATTGCCGTTGGCGCTTACAATCGTGAGGTTACCGGACGAATGGGTATAATTGCCGCCGACGGAGATCGTCCGGTTGACGCCCGTCCGGACCAGCCGAAGGACATTGCCGGTATTGGCGTTGGCGAAGGTGAGGTTGCCTGCGCAGGTCAAACCGGTACCGGTCATATCGATGTTGCCTGCCGGGTTGCTGGAGAAGGTAAAATTCCCGAATGTCTGTCCCATCCCGCTGGGATATATGCCGGTCATGCCGGTGATATTGCAGTTGGAGTTGGCATTCCAGGTGGCTGCGGGCACGGTTCCGCCGTTAATAGCATGGACGTAGGTACCGCCCGAAGCGAAGGTCAGGTTGCTTGTGGTGGAATTGATGGTTCCGCCGTTCTGGATCAGGGCGCCGGTTACGGTGGTGGCGCTGAAATTGGCGTTATAGCCGCCGTATTGGCTCATGGCGAGCCGCTCCAGTTTCAGGGTGCCGGCTATATTGGCGACATTGCCGGTAGCGATGAAGGCCAGGGTCAGCGTCCGGACTCCGGATCCGTCATTATTGCCGGTAACGGTCAGGCTGCTGCCGGCCTGGATGTCCAGGGCTGTGCCTGCATTCACCATTCTCAGGGTTTTCATCCCGGGGCCGGTGGTTTTCAGCGTCACGTCGGTATTCCCGGACACTACCAGCCTGCCGATGGTTTGGGTCGGTACGCTGGTGATGGTTTTGGCCCCGCCGTTATTGATCACCAGGATATCCGTTGCAACGGGTACGTTCCGGTTGGGCGTCCAGTTGGCGGGCATAGACCAGACCCCGTCGCCGGCTACGTTCCAGGTATACGTGGTTTGGGCGTGCAACTGCGTCAGCAGGCCGCAAAAGGCGAAGAGGACAAAGAGAGTGGAGATTCTTTGCCGGAGGTGGGTTTGGGTTGTCATAAAGGTCGGCTTCATAAAGGTTAAGAATTAGGCATTAAGACAGGTGCCCCGGAAAGTGATGTTTCCGGGAGATACATACAATGAGTTACACCTAAAGGGGGATGGGCAGGTCGCTACTTCTATCGGTTATTTGCGGAAGGGTGAGACAAATTTCACAAAAAAAACGACACCCGGATAGGCCTTGCAAAAATAGTTTTTAACGTTCGTCGAAAATCCGGCGTTCTCCTGCCCCAGCAGGGGAAATAGCCTCAATCCGGGCATTAATCGCCGGAATTCCGGAGTTTATCTCCACCTTGCCGGCGACATGCGTTTAATTCCTTAAATTTGAACCGGTTATTGATCAAAAAGATATATGTCGACCATTCTTAGGATGAATTCGGACCGGTTTTATAAACTGGCCTTCCTCGTTGTGTTCTGGGTAACCTGGTATGGTTTGCCGTTCATCAACGGGAGAGGGAATGAGAATATGGAGCGGTTCCTCCTCGCCATGTTGCCGGTAACCGCCATTTATATCCCCTTGTTTTTCATCAACAGCGAACTGCTCATCAAAAGGGTTTTCCGGCGCAGCGGCCTCGGCGGCTACCTGCTTTCCCTGATCGCGCTGCTGGGCGCTTTTACGCTCATCCATCTGTTTCTGAAACAGTGGTGGCTGCCGGCGGAGTTTCTGCGCCACCATTGGGACGTTTTCTGGTCGTTCGTCCCGGTTTTCTTTGTCACCGCCATCAGCACCGGATACGGCTTCATCACCTACCTGCTGGACCAGGAAAAGATCCGCCGGGACGAACAGCGGGAGCGCCTGCAATCCGAGGTTTCCTTTCTTCGCTCGCAGATCAGCCCGCACTTCATTTTCAATATCCTCAACAGCATAGTCTACCTCATCCGTTCGAAATCGGCGCAGGCGGAGGCCGTTACCATCAAATTGTCCGAACTGATGCGCTATATGCTCTACCAGTCGCAGGACAAGCAGGTACCCCTGGACAAGGAACTGGATTATCTCCGCAATTACGTCGAATTGCAGAAAATGCGCTTCGAGGAAGACGTGGACATCCGGCTCAACATTGAGGGAGACGGCACCGCCCAATCCATCGAACCCATGCTGATGATCCCGTTTGTGGAAAATGCGTTCAAACACGGGGTCGGCATGGTGAAGGACCCGATCATCGACATATCGCTTGTCTACAATTCCGATCAACTCGATTTCAACGTAAAAAACAAGATCGCACCCGAAGGCGCCGAAGACAAGGACAGCAGCTCGGGCATCGGACTGAAAAACGTAAAGCGCCGGCTCGAACTGCTCTACCCCAACGAACACCAACTGAATTTTGAAAACAGCGACGGGTGGTTTACGGCGAGGCTTGGATTGCGTCTGGGGCATGGGGGGAAGAAGTAATGCTGCCCGCCGTCGCTCTTGAGGAGCTTTGGCGGACGGTGCCCGCCGTCGCTCTTGAGGAGCTTTGGCGGACGGTGCCACGCCGTCGCTCTTGAGGA
>CALMYQ010000140.1 GCA_937873655.1 uncultured Lewinella sp.
TAAGTCGTAAGTGGTAAGTCGTAAGTGGTAAGTCGTAAGTGGTAAGTCGTAAGTCAGGGTCCTGAGCGCAGTCAAAGGATAAGTCGTAAGTGGCTGCGAGACTTTGCTGACCGTATGACGGCCGGCGTTTGTGGACGATAACCAGCTCCCGGGAGAATGTTCAAAAAAGTGATTCGCACGCCGAGACGCAAAGCTTTGATTTTCATCACGCTGCGCGCGCTAAAAATCGGAGTGACACAAAATGCTGAACGACCTCCCTTTGTACGCCATGGCAACGGCAGGCAGCCCCAGCATCTGACATCCATTATCAAGCATCTGACATCCAGTATCAAGCATCCAGAATCAAGCTCATGTCAAACCGCCGAAAATTCATCACCAAACTGGCCGGCCTCACCGGCGCGGTCACCCTTTCATCCTATTTCCAAAGCCTTCAAGGACAAAGCCTGCTGGCCTCCCTGGAGGAAGCCCGCAACCGGCCGCTGGAGGACCTCGTCCAGGATGAGACCTTCTGGTACCAGGTCAAACAGGCTTATACCGTGTCGCCGGCCCTCCTGAATCTGAACAACGGCGGGGTATCGCCCCAGCCGCTGGTCGTGCAGGAAGCCGTGGAGCGGTACAACCGGCTGAGCAATGAGGCGCCGTCCTATTATATGTGGCGGATACTGGATCAGGGCCGCGAACCCCTCCGCGAGCGATTGGCCGACCTGGCCGGGGTATCTCCCGACGAGCTGGCCATCAACCGGAATTCTTCGGAAGCCCTGGAGACCATCATCTTCGGATTGCGCCTCAAACCCGGCGATGAAGTCGTGCTGACCAAACAGGATTACCCCAACATGATCAACGCCTGGAAACAGCGGGAGCACCGCGACGGGATCGTACTGAAGTGGATCTCCTTCGATTTCCCGATCGAGAACGAGGAAGAGATCGTTAAGAAGTATGCGGAGGCGTTCACTGAAAAGACCCGGATCGCCCACGTCACCCATATGATCAACTGGAACGGGCAGATCATGCCGGCCAGGGCCATCGCCCGGGAAGCCCATAAACGCGGGATCGAAGTGCTCGTTGACGCCGCCCACACCTTCGCCCACCTGGATTACAAGATCCCCGACCTGGAATGCGATTACTGGGGTACCAGCCTGCACAAGTGGCTTTGCGCGCCGTTCGGATCGGGGTTGCTCTACGTCAAAAAAGAGAAAATAGCCGAACTGTATCCGCTCTTCGCCGCCGGTGAACCGGAAAGCCCGGATATCCGCAAGTTCGAAAACCTGGGTACGCGGTCGTTCGCTATCGAGCAAGGCATCGGGCAGGCGATCGATTTCCACCTCATGATCGGCCCTGCCAGAAAGCAGGCCCGCCTTCAATATCTCAAGAATTACTGGGTTGAACAAGCCGTACGCAACCCCAAAGTAAAGGTCAACACCTCGCTTGATCCGCGGTACGGCTGTGCGATCGCCTCCCTGGCCGTGGAGGGCAAAACCCCGAACGAGGTGTCGGACTGGCTGTTCCGCAACCACAAGATCCATACGGTCGCCATTACGTGGGAGAATATCGTGGGCGTCCGGGTGACGCCTAATGTGTATACCACGACCAACGACCTGGACCGCCTGGTCAGGGCCATTGCCGAGATGATGGCCTAAATCGTATAGACGCCCCGTATCGTGATCATCCGGTTGAACAATTTCGGCCGGGCGTCGTCGTTCTGGAAGCTGTTGAAGCTTTTGGAATACTGGAGGTTGACGCCCCAATGGTCGTTCAGCCGCAGGGTTGCGCCGAGGATATAATTGATGGTGCCGGGTTTGTATTTTTCCAGATCCGTAATGTCCTCCCCGATGAGGCTGATCGAAGTATAATTGATCAGCCTGGCGTAGGATCCGCCGGCGGTGAACACCATTTTCCAGTCCTGAAAATGCAGCAGCAGCGGGGCCTCCACATAATTCAGCCGGATATTGTCGTAGGGGCCGTAGGGGTCAGCCTTGGCCCGGTTGCTGCCCTGCTGGCTGAACAGGAATCCCAGGCTGAAACTCCACTGTTCGCTCAGGTTGGTGGCCACCTGGGCCCCGGCGTTCACGCCGATCCGGTTGTACCCGACCATATCATCCCCGTCGATCTGGGTCATGTTGAAGCCTGCCAGAAGGGAGGCCTCGAAAGTCTGGGCTTTACCGGCAGTCGCGCCGACAACACAAAAAATGAGCGCAAACAGGATACCTTTCAGGAAATGTGTCATGTAAACTTGCTTAAATTTTATCTTTGCAAAGCTAAGGCTTAAAATATGTTCAAATATACCAAACACAGCTTGAAAAAGCTGGAAACCCTTTTGGAGGAGCTCGAATACACGGTCCGATATGAAAAAGGGAATTTTCAGTCCGGCTATTGCATCGTGGAGCAAAAAAAAGTGGCCATTGTCAACAAATTCTTCGATACCGAAGGACGGATCAACTGCCTGCTGGAAATATTGTCCCAGGTAGAAGTCGATCCGGAAAAGCTGGATCCTGCCAGCGCCAAGTTCTACCAGCAGATCAATTCCCTGACCGGCGAGGAAGAGGAGGAAGTCGAAACCAATTAACCCATCCGATTTGAAAGTCACATTTCTAGGCACAGGCACCTCCCAGGGTGTTCCGGTCATCGGCTGCGACTGCGAGGTCTGCCTGTCGACCGACGAACGCGACAAACGGCTCCGCACTTCGGCCCTGTTGCAATCGGGCGACCATAATTTCGTGATCGACTGCGGCCCGGATTTCCGGCAGCAAATGCTGCGCGCCGGAGTCAGAACCCTGGATGCCATCCTGCTGACCCATGAACACAATGACCACGTTATCGGCATGGACGATGTCCGTCCGTTCAATTTCAGCATGGGGAAAGATATGCCGATTTATGCCGCCCAGCGGGTCGAGGCCGAATTGAAGAAGCGGTTTGCCTACGTCTTTGACAGCAACCCCTACCCCGGCGCACCGAGGCTGCAGCTCAGGCCCATCTCCAAGGATCAACGCTTCGAAATTGAAGGCGTGGTTTTTCAACCTGTAGAGGTTTGTCACGGGCAATTGTCCGTCCTGGGGTTCCGGGTCGGTGATTTTGCCTACCTCACCGATATGAGCGGCATTGCGGAAGCCGAACTGCAAAAACTGTCGGGCGTACGCACCCTGGTGGTCAACGCCCTTCACCATAAGCCGCATTATTCCCATTTCAACCTGGAACAGGCGATAGATTTCATCGGCCGCGTCGGCCCCGGGCAAGCCTACCTGACCCATATCAGCCACCGGATGGGCAAATACGGGGAGGTAATCCTGCCGCCGGGAATCGCCCTGGCATACGACGGGTTGTCCTTCGAGATAAAGGAGGATTAAGGGGTGGAACTAAACGCCCGCCACCTGGGTTATGTTAAGAAAAAGTGAGGAAAATGCCGCCTCATCCAATATTTTGTTAATGATTGTTAAGTGTTTGCCCAATTGAGGTTGGGTCCTTAATTTTACTGCCGTACCCAATTCAACCCTTACAGCTCATGAAGCAATGGATACTCATCCTACTCCTTGGAATGGTGAGCCTGCCGGCCTGCAAAAACGAGGCCGATGCAGGAAAAACCGACACAGCCCAAAAGAACGAGGAACCTGCCGAAAATACTGAAATCCCTGCCAGCGAAGTGGCTGCCGGAATGACTGAAGACTACCTGAATATGGGGCGTCTGGTCTGGCAAAAGCCCGAAGTGGTCATGCGGCTGATGGGCGATGTGAGCAATAAAACGGTAGCTGATATCGGTGCAGGCCGGGGATTCTTCGCCCTGCGTTTGGCCCCGATGGCGAAAAAGGTCATCGCACTGGACATCTATCCGGAATTCACCAATTACCTGGACAGTATCAAGGTTTACGAGCTCCCCGAAAACATACAGGGCAGGCTGGAAACCAGGCTGTCCGAGCCGGATCTGCCGAAATTAGGCCCCAATGAAGCCGATGTCGTGCTCATTGTGAACACCTACATGTACCTGGCAGACCGGGTGGACTACCTCAGGAAACTAAAACCGTGCATTGCCAAAGGCGGGAAACTCGTTATTGTCGACTTCAAGAAGAAAAGAACGCCCAGAGGGCCGCCCAACAAATACCGCGTACCGCTTTTCCAGGCGGAGGAAGAATTGTACCAGGCGGGATATACCAACATCATCACCGACGACACGTCGCTTGATTATCAGTACATCATAACAGCGGAATGAAGGGACCATGCCCTTCATTCGTTTTTGTTTCTCGATAAGCTTTCCGGCGTACGGGCAGAAACCAGGTTTAACTGGAACTCAGACCGGCTTCAGCCCGTACGGACCATCAGGGTTTACCGGATTACTTGCCTGTGATGTCTACAACAATCACTTTGTTTGGGTAGAGGCCAAAAGCAGCCTTCGTTGTTTGGGTAATGGTCAACATGAGTCTTGCAGTTTTTGTGTTTTAAAAAATCAAATCCGAAACTGTTTAGACTCCCTCAGCTCTAATTGTGATCCAAAAGATAAAAGCAACAGTATACCCGGACAGGCCGGATATTCATTTTAGTGTTCCAATTAGTGCTTGAAAAAGATTTTTCTCCAGGCTTCAAAGTCCCCTTCAAATCCACAGAATGAATCAAAAGGTCCTTATGTCCCGGCACGGTAAGTAAGGAAATTCTAAGTAAGGAAGTAAGGGATGATTATGACTCTTTCGGTCGGTTCGGGAGAAAAATAGATAATGACCAGACAATAGCCATTGTTTGTTTTAAGGTGAGTATCCGGCTAATTGCCGGTGTGTGAGTTCATAGATACCAAATATTAACGCTAAGGTATAAAAAAGGTTGCAAAAAAAGAAAAGAAATATTATTTTTTTCTATTTGTCTTGAAAACAGGCAAAAAAAAGGCCGGGACAATCATCCCAGCCGGCGTATATATTAGGTACAACCATCTTTTCCAAGACTAGAAAGAAGCAAGATCCAGGGAGAAAATCTGCTCCCTGGTTTACTTGCTTATATCAAAACATGGTCACATTAATGTCTTTCATCCGGGGCGTTCCGCTTTCGGATAGGCGCCCGCTTCAGTTGCATCCTGGCAAGGGCCGGACAGAATCGGACTAAATTTTGCCGGCTCTTGCAGGAATGAATCATGAACTGATCATTTTGACGATTTATGGATTGCATTCATGACCTTACAAAGGTAAGGGTTAATTCCTTTCAATTTTGGACAGCGCCGCGCAATCGACCCCGCTTGTTTTCACTTTATTCTACGCCGTTTCATTCATTAAACAACTGATTTACATTTATTTACGAAATAAAAAAAGGCCGGGACATTCATCCCAGCCGGCGTATATTAGGTACAACCATCTTTTCAATTTGAGGACCAGACAGAGCAAGTTGCAGGGAGATTAACTCCCCTGCGAACTTGCCATAATCAAAACATGGTCACATTTTTCTTATGGGGTAAAATCCTATTGAAGTTGGATCAGATCTTTATTTGTTTGGGGCAAGAACAAGCAGGCGTTTGCCCGCCCGTTCCTGCAACTGAAGGCCATATAAAACCAAATGTTCAAAGGACTATGCAACACCATTCAAATGTTATTGCAAATTTATATGCGAATTATCCAAATAACAAGGACAAAAAGGCAGATCCGCCCCCAGTGATTATCAGGTATTTACAGCAGCAGATAAAAAATAATTAGTTGATGTTCAATTAATTGTCTAGTCATAATTTTTAATACTCCCCCTACCCTATCCGGCATACTGCAATTTTTTTTTCATTTTTCAGGATCAGGAAAGCGTTCCTCTCAGGCCTGCGGCATTTCCCGGCCCGAATTTGCCGTGGAATTGGTTGTCAAAGGTGCCGATAGCGATTTTCCAAAGATCTTCGTAGGGAATGATCTCAATTTCAGCGCTTTGCTGGGCCATATCCAGCGGGTATTTCTGCAACCGGTCCAGGTACTTCTTGGTTTTTCGCTGGATGGCTACCCTGTGGTAACGGGCTCCGGGTATTTCAAGCAACATTTTCAAGAAGCAGTTGCTTCTGTAGGTATCCCCCTTGGTCAGGTACCTGGAACAATATTTCTTGATGCCGTCGATCCGCATGCTGGCCACATCGTATTGGTGACGGTGGATGAGGAACAGGATCTCAATGATCAGGATCGGTATATTCATCCCGCGTTTATCCTTTGCGAAGATGGAGGTATCCGTATCGAGTTTCCGCTTCTTGAACGGTTTGTCAAATCTTTTCTCACTCAGGGCAACCTTCAGCAATCCGACCGCATGCAGGTAGTGCAGGTAAGCGCTGAAAATGGTCCAGGTCTCCTTCACGTTATCCGGCAATCGGTTGAAATTCTTGTGGCCGACCGTCCGGCTGAAAACCGTATAGGCCTGCTGGTACTGACGGGTGTGCATGGAGAGCGTAAAATAGAGCTCCTGGTATTTGAACCAGTTGAACGAGCCGTCTTCCATGATGCTCAGGCATTTTTCAGCCGCTTCCTTTCCCTTCTCATACGCCTTCAATTGGGTGAAGCACATGATGAGGTGATAATAGAACACTTGTAATGGAATATGGGCCGCATAGGGTTTGGCTTCAAAATACCGGATAGCCTCTTCGCAGATTTTTGCCGTTGCACTGTAATCATTGACATAGGCGTGGATCTTGATCAGGTACCCGCTCAGGTGAAGGCGGTAGGTATCGTACTCCCCCATCGCCCGTTCGATCTGCTTGTAAAATTCCTTGGCCCTTTGGGTAATGACCTCATTAACCGAGCGGTTGTTCACATAATTGATCACCAGATTGGTGTACAATTCCTCCGCCAGGTCTTCCCACTGGTTGATCCTGGCGTATTCCTTATACATATTGTTATAGTGTTCGTATTTCTTACGGTCGGCGTATACCGAGCCGTAAAGGACGCGCAGGACCTTGGCAATGTCCATCGTGATTTCGGTGAACTCGTATTGCCTGGATTGCTTGAGTAACAATGTGGCCAGGGGAGTGCCGATTTGCTGCGCATTCTGACCGAAAAGGATTTTGACCGCCGCCCAATGCCGGTTACAGTCGTAATAAGCGGCCTGCAGATCGGTGGCTTTGCGTTTTTTCAGATCGAGAAAAAACAGGTGATTCAGCAACGCGTCCTTCAGCCCGGACTTCAACCTTTGGTAGGAGGAGTGGTTCTTTGTACTGTTATACAACAATTTGGCCGCGTCATCGTCGGTTTCGATCTCGTTATTGAGGAGGGCGCAATAAAACTCCGAGGTTTTGGACTTCCCCTCTTCGTCCAATAATTCAATCGAATTCAGCCTGTTCTCATGGACAAATTGTGCTAGTTCCTGTAACCAAATCATGACCAGTCTTTTTTAATGATGGTGTCCTGTTGTCACAACTGCATCATCCGGGACAATGCGGCTGCACAGCATAAAATGCCTCCGTACCAGAAATCGGTTAATTGACACAGAGTTTCAGCTTCCCGCATAGAAAGCAAAAACGATGCCATTTTTCAGATGTAGTTTTCTAAAAATTAAGATGTGACCTGTTGGAAAGCCCTTGATCGGCAAGCGGGCTTTGTGCAAATAGAAGAAAATAAATTGTGTTCCGATAGCAAAGTTAATCATTTTTCCAATTACCTCCAAAATTATACAAGTTCTAATTAAGGCCCGCAATGACGTTTATCCATCACGGAATAACCAAAATATTCCTATATTGGCTGCCGCTCTAACCAGATCCATCATGAAATCAGACATTGAAATCGCACAGTCCGTGCCCCTTCAGGGTATTGACAAGATTGCAGCCCTGCTTCGCGTCCCTGAAGATCAGCTCGAATATTACGGCCGGTACAAGGCCAAGCTGCCTTTATCCCTCATTGATCGCGAGAAAATGGCCGCGGCCAGGTTGATCCTGGTATCGGCCATTTCCCCGACGCCGGCCGGCGAAGGTAAAACGACCATGTCCATCGGCTTGTCACAGGGCCTCAACCGCATCGGCAAAAAATCGGCGGTGGTCCTGCGGGAACCTTCCCTCGGCCCGGTTTTCGGCATCAAGGGGGGCGCCGCGGGCGGCGGATATTCCCAGGTACTTCCCATGGAGGAGATCAACCTCCATTTCACCGGTGATTTTCATGCCATCGAAAAAGCCCATAACCTGCTGGCGGCGCTCATCGACAATAACCTCCAGAACAAGGCCTCCACCCTGGGCCTCGACCCCAGGACGGTGGTTTGGAAACGGGTAATGGATATGAACGACCGCGCCCTGCGGCATATCGTCATCGGGTTGGGCGGCACTTCTTCCGGCATTCCCCGCGAAACCGGCTTCGACATCACTGCCGCTTCCGAGATCATGGCTATTTTGTGCCTGTCTGATGATCTGGTCGACCTGAAGCGCAGACTGGGTAATATTTTCATAGGCTTTACCTTCGACAAACAACCCGTTTACGCCCGCGACCTCAACGCCCAGGGCGCTATGGCGGCGCTGCTCAAAGAAGCCGTCAAACCCAACCTGGTCCAGACCATCGAGGGCACGCCCGCCATCCTGCACGGCGGGCCGTTTGCCAATATCGCACAGGGCACCAACTCCATCATCGCAACCCGCATGGGGCTCTCCCTTTCGGATTACGTGGTCACGGAGGCCGGTTTCGGATTCGATCTGGGCGCCGAAAAATTTCTGGACATCAAATGCCGGACAGCCGGGCTCAGCCCCAACGCCGTGGTCCTGGTGGCCACCATCCGGGCATTGAAATACCACGGCGGCGCCGACCTGAAGAACCTGACCACTCCGGATACGGACGCCCTCCGGCGGGGGATGGTCAACCTGGAAAAGCACCTTGAGAATGCCGCCCTGTTCGGCCTGCCGACCATTGTAGCCATCAACAAATTTACGGCTGATTCGGAGGAGGAAATCGCCCTGGTCCGGGAAAGGTGCCGCGAGCTCGGCGCAGGCTGCGAAATTGCGGATGTCTGGGCCAAGGGCGGAGAAGGCGCAGAAGCCCTGGCCAGAACGGTCGCTGCTGCTGCCGATTCCAACAACACGCCGTTTACGCCCTTGTACGACTGGCAATGGGACGTAAGACGAAAAATAGAAACCATCGCTACCCGGTATTACGGCGCCAAAGCCGTGGAATACGCCCCAAAGGCAAAAGCGGACCTGCGCAAGATCAGCTCCCTGGGGCTCGACCATTTGCCGGTATGCATTGCCAAAACCCAGAAATCCTTTTCCGACAACCCGAACCTGATCGGCAGGCCTACCGGTTTTACGGTCACCGTCCGGGAGATCGAGATCGCCGCCGGCGCCGGATTCCTCATTCCCATCACGGGAGAGATCATGCGCATGCCCGGGTTGCCGTCCGTGCCGGCAGCTGAAAAGATCGACATCGACGCCGACGGGAACATTTCGGGGCTGTTCTGATCCTTATCAAAATATTAAGGACTCTTAAAAAGTCGTTAAACAACGCCGCCTGCCGTAGGGGGTAAGGGACGCTTCCGCATCTTAAGTGCAAAAGCATTTCCTTATTCCCTTAAAATCTGAAGAACCATGAAAAAATCGGCTGTTATTGCGTTTATCTTCTGCTTGTTCGCGGGTTACGCCGTGCAGGCTCAACGCGAAGAAACCCTCATCAACAACGGCAGCGCCAGGTTTTCCGGCATTTGGGGCGCCTTTTCCAATAACTATTCCAGCTTCGACAACAACTGGATCTATAACAGGGGCGGGTACGGCGGCTTTGAATTCGGCCGTACCGTATTCATCGGGTTCGGCGGCTACCGCTACCGCGAAGATGTCAACCTGGAAAGCGGCGCAACGCCGTTCAAAATGAAATACGGCGCCTTTATCATCGGGGTTTCGCCCAATTCTCGCAAAGCCATCCACCCCCGGATCAATATCCTGACCGGCAGGGGCCGGATCTCCTCCGCGTACGAAGGCTCCGACCGGATCTTTGTCGTTCAACCCTCGGCAGGCCTCGAACTCAACGTTTTCCAATGGTTCAGGGTGGGTCTGGAAGGCGGCTACCGGCTGGTGCTGGACAGCGATATCCCCGGGTTGGAAAACGCCAAGGTCTCCGCGCCGTTTGCCCAGCTTGATTTGAGGTTCGGGGTTGCCTGGGGGAGGTAGTGGGCAGTTGTCAGTGGTCAGTTGACAGTGGGCAGTTGTCAGTGGTCAGTCGTCAGTGGTTGGTAACTGAGCGAAGCCGAAGTTCAGTTGTCAGTG
>CALMYQ010000141.1 GCA_937873655.1 uncultured Lewinella sp.
GTAAGTCATTAGTCGTAAGTCATTAGTCGTAAGTCATTAGTCGTAAGTCATTAGTCGTAAGTCATTAGTCGTAAGTCATTAGTCGTAAGTCATTAGTCGTAAGTCATTAGTTGTAAGTCATTAGTTGTAAGTCATTAGTTGTAAGTCATTAGTCGTAAGTCATTAGTTGTAAGTTGGCGTCATGCTGCCTGGACAACGGCCGCCTTCCATCAAAAATCATGTAATTATCAATCAACAATCAAAAGTTGGCCTTCAGGATGAGTAAATAACGGCCGCCCAGCCATCCGGCGCCGCCCAGCCGACGAAGTCAGGCAGCATCCAGCATCAAGCATCAAACATCCAGCATCCAGCATAGCCGCAGGCGACATCGCGCAGTATCACCTCCCCCGATAAGCCCTCACCTTCCCACGGTTTACCCCGAACAGCAACGTACCGTCCGCCAGTTCCACAATGCTGCGCACATCGCCTTGCAGGTGAAACCCCGACCGTGCCTGATCGACGTATCTGAAGCGGCCTTGTCCGTCGCCGAGCAGCAGGGTACCGTAATTGGCATCGAATTTACCCAGCCGGAGCTTGAAATGGCTGCTGTTTCCGCAAAGCAGGATATCGGGGTTGCCGTCCTTGTTGAAGTCATTCGAAGCAATGGCATACACCGGACCGTACTGCGCCTCCACGGGCAAAGCGGCCGGCTGTAGTTTGCCGCCCGGGCCGCTCAGGAAAACGGTGGTTTCCATATGATCGGCTTCGAGGCGGCCGGCATTGGCCAGATCAGCCGGTTTGAAGATATCGGCTATGGTGGCGTCGGCATAGCTTTCGTAGGTCGTAAACCGGCGGCGCAATCCGCTCAGTTGCCGCAGCAGTTCGTCGCGGGTCACGTAGGGGTAGCTCTTGCCCTGGATATAAAAACAGAAGATGGGGTCAATGGAGCCGTTATCATCAAAATCCTTGTAATACAGTTCGGCCGGCTCCTGCTCCGAAACCCTGAACTGTGTATTTGCCCCCATATTTCCGGCGATGATATCGGGCTTCCCGTCGCTGTTCAGGTCGGCCACCGACACGGTATTCCACCAGCCTTTATACGTTTTATCGAAGAAATCCGGGGTGCGATCGGTCAGTTTGCCGCCGTTCAAACCGAATACCCTAACCGGCATCCACTCGCCGGTCAGGATCAGCTCAGGGCTGCCGTCGCCGTTGAGGTCTGTCCAGGTTGCGGCGGTCACCATCCCGGGCGATTGCAGGTCGGGGGCCATTGCAGCGGTCTGGTCGGTAAAACGCCCTTTGCCGTCATTCACCAAAAGGTAGCTCCGGGGAGATTCGGGGTACCGCCCCGGCGACACCCTGCCGCCTACGAACAGGTCGGGGTAGCCGTCGCCGTTGATATCCTGCACGGCGATACAGCTTTTGCTGCTGCCTTTCAGATCCGGCAATGCATCCGCAGCGCTCCGCGTAAAGCCGCCGTGCCCGTCGCCGAGGTAAAGCCTGTCCTGGAGGTGCGCATCGCCGGGTTCAAAATCGTGGTAACCGCCGGCTGCAACGTATACATCCTGGAAGCCGTCGCCGTCGGCGTCAAAAATGGCTGCGGCGCCGTCCACGTCCCCCTGGTCGGCATCAAAAACGGGGACGGCCTGTTGGACAAACTTACCGCCGGCCCGGCCCAGGAACAAGGCCGAAGCCTGCCCCCTGGCGCCGCCGATCAGCAGGTCGGCCGACCCGTCGTTGTTGACGTCGCCCGATATCATGCAAGGACCGGCAAAAGAGAATTCGCTGATCAGCAGCGGCTGCCGGTCAAAATCGTTGATGACCGGCGCCGGGCTCCGGAACGATACCGGCGCATCGACCTCCGCAAACAAGGCGCCTGCAACGGAAGGACTGCCTGAAGCGCCCGCTCCGGCGTCCTTTTCCGCCAGCTCCAGTACCTGGTCGGCCTGAATGCCGGTCAATACCTGTTGTTTGCCGCTGTTCCACCGGACGGTCAGCGTATCAACGGCCGATTCGGCGCCCAGGCCGAAATGCAGCACCGGCGAAACAGCCGACAGGTACCCGCGGGAAAGGATCTGCTCCAGGCTTTGTTTTTTTCCGTTGCAGGTGATGGTCACCTTGGCGCCGATGCCCTGCGTATTGCCGCCTTCGCCCAGGAGCCTGACCTGCAGGAAATGGCGTTTGTCCTCCCGGCTGGTTTCATTCCGGTAGATGAAAGCCGGCTGGTTGATGTTGTTTACGATCAGGTCCAGGTCGCCGTCGTTGTCCAGGTCGGCATAGGCGGCGCCGTTGCTGTTGGAGGGCCGGTTGAGCCCCCAGGCCTTTGTCTTGTCAGTGAAATGCTGCCCGTTCTGATTGGCAAAAACGTAATTGACCACATCCGAAGCGGGCATATGGCTGATGATCTCCAGGACGTCCTCCCTCACCAGCCGGCCCTTTGCCTGGGTATAGTCATCCATGTATTTGATGAAATCCAGGTTGGTATAATCCCGGAAATAGCCGTTGGTGACCATCAGGTCCTTCCAGCCGTCGTTGTCATAATCCGCCAGGAGGGCCGACCAGCTCCAGTCGGTATTCGAAATGCCGGCCAGCTGCCCGATCTCGCTGAAGGTCACGTTCTGATTGTCCTTGTTGCCGCCGGGTGTTGCACCGTTATTCAGCTGCAGCATATTGCGCATGTACTGATAATGGAACCCCGACCGGACATTCAGGTCAAATTTGGCATAATTATCCGGCGACAGGAGCAGTTTCTGGCGGTGATTGTCCTCCGGCAACATGTCCAGGGTGACGATATCCGGCCAGTTGTCATTGTTGATGTCGGCGATATCGTTGCCCATGGAAAACTGGCTGTTGTGGCCGACACTTTCTTTTAACTGGTTGGTAAAGGTGCCGTCGTGATTATTGATATACAGGTAATCCGGAACGGCGTAATCATTGGAGATGTAAAAATCGGGCCAGCCGTCGTTGTTCACATCCGTGATGCCGGCTCCGAGGCCGTAGGTCAGCGCCGACCCGCTGATGCCCGATTGTTCGGTGGCATCCCGGAAAACGCCGTTTTCCTGCTTGTAGAGCCTCACGCCCCGCAGCACATCGTCTTTTTTCAGGAACTCGGCCGTGCTGACCTCATTGAGGATGGGCAGGTTCTGGGGATTGTGGTTGAGCAGCAGTACGTCCAGGTCGCCGTCGCGGTCGCAATCAAAAAAATAGGCCTGATTGCTGAATCCCGGACTGGCCAGGCCGTATTCCGCCGCCCTTTCTTCAAACAGCGGGACGTTGTTCGCACTATTTCCTTTATTGATGAACAACTGGTTGATGCGCTTTTCATCCGGCAAGGCGCCGGAGTAACAGATATAGAGGTCAAGTTTGTTGTCGCCGTTTATGTCCGCGATGGTAACCCCGGTTTTCCAGGGGCCTGCCTTCCCCGAGGCGCCGGAGATGGCCGTCACATCCCGGAATTTCATATCCCCCTGGTTGAGATAGAGCTTGTTGTCGCTCATATTGGAGGTAAAGTACAGATCGATCAGGCCGTCGCCGTTCAGGTCTCCGGCGGCTACCCCACCCCCGTTGTAGAAATATTCATACATGAGGATATTGGTGTTCAGTCCTTCGGAAAGGGTGTTCTGAAAATCGATCCCGGTCTGCTCGGGCGGCAACAGGGTGAAGAGCGGCGCGGTCGGTTCCTCTTCCGCTGAAGGGTCTCCTGATGGGGTGTTGTTGCAGGCGGAGAGGAGGAGGAGAGCGAGGGTGTATAGGAGGATTTGTTGATTTGGGGATTTGGGGATTTGTTGATGCGAGGATGCGAGGATGCGAGGGATTTTCGTTGCCAAAATCACATTACAGATCCATGTTTTAAAACGCTTGACTGACATTACTTGCACATTATGGTTCGGGCAAAAATAAGAAAATCTGCCCCCGCGAACCCGGGGACAGATTTTCCAAGGTTAAAGTTCCAAAGTTAAAGGTTAAAGGGACCGAAGCCTTTGACTTTCCCACTTTAACCTTTAACCTTTACACTTTATCCTTTATCCTTTAACCTTCTCAATAACCCGGGTTCTGCACCAGTTTATCGTTCCGGTTGATCTCATCCCGGCTGATAGGCCGGTAGTACATTTTATCGTTCCAGGTCCGGGTTTCGTTCTCGGTATTGTCCACCACGGTGTAGGTGTAGTCATACACGGAGGTATCGTGGCGATAGGGAACGAGTGCGGATTTGCCCGGTTTAAGGGTAGCCTTGACGTTGATGGCCTTGATGCCGCGTCCGACGGTAGTTGCAGGGATCATCCACCTGCGGGCGTCGTGGTAGCGGTGTTCTTCATAGGCCAGTTCGATCCGGCGTTCGTTGCGATAGCGCTGCCGGAGGGCGTCGCCGGCGTCGGTGATGGCCGGCATGCCTACGCGGAACCTGATCCTGTTGAGCCATTCGCGGGCGGTGGCTTCATCGTTGGTTTCGATGCAGGCTTCCACATAGTTGAGCACCGCTTCGGTATAGCGGATGAACGGCCACGGAATGGTCTGCGCGTTTGACTGGTTGTCGGGCAGGGCCGGGTCCGGGTTGATGAACTTCCGGGTATAATAGTGGGTACGGCTGCCGTTCCAGTTCTCAATAGCCGATTCACGGGTATCGATACCGTTGATCAGGCCGCCTGCTCCGTCATCGTAATAGCCGGTTTGCACCTGGTTGACCGGGTCGAGGGCGGCTACGTCGGAAGGCCGCGGTTTCCAGTCGGCGCCGTCATACATGATCGTGCCGTAGAAACGCGGGTCGCGGTTGGAATAAGGATCGGCGGCATGAGCCGGATTGTTCCAGTCAAACTTCGAACCGTCCATCATTTCGTAATCGTCGACCAATTGCTGGATGGGGGTATTGCCCGCCCAGTTGTGGTAGCCGTTCGGGCCGTTGTTGATGCCGTAGTGGATGCCACCCAGCGGCCAGGCATCCTCAACGGTGTACAGCGGCGTGTGGGTCCGTTGGAAGATCAGTTCCACGGCGCCGGCCGGGTCGGCAACAGCGCTTTCGCCGCCCATGGCAACCGCGATGTAGTTGGCCCTGCCTTCGGCGGCAGAAACCGGCGCCGACAGGTCGAGTTTATACCCTTGTCCGGCGTCTACAACCGCTTTGGCGGCAGCTTTGGCGGCCTGCCAGCGGGCATTGCGGTCACCTGAGGGATAAGCCACCAGGTTCAAGGCAGCGGAGCCGCCCAGTACGCTGGACTTGGCGGAAGCCGTAGGTCCGTCGTGCAGGTCGCTGGCGGCGTACAGCAACACCCTCGATTTGAGGGCCATAGCCGCCAGTTTGGAAGCGCGGCCGGGGGTTTCCGGTTTGCCGTCCAGGAGTTCGGCTGCCTTATCCAGGTCGCTGACGATGAAGTTCACGCATTCCTCGTAGGTATTCCGGGTGACGGAATAATCCTCGTTCAGGCCGTACGGCTTGTCGATGAGGGGTACGCCGCCGTAATACCGGAGCAACTGCTGATAATAGTAGCCGCGGAGGAAATACGCTTCACCCAACAGCCTGTCGCGCAGTTCGTCATCGGGGAAGGTCGATGTCGGCAGGCGGTCCAGGGCGATATTGGCCTGGCGGATGGCCAGGAACATGGTGCCCCATTCGTAGGTGCCGCTGACCCAGGCCAGGTTGGAAGGCGTCTCCGAACCGCCGGTAAACGGATCGATGTTCCGGCCGGCGTGGGTGAACATGGCCTCGTCCGTCAGAGCAGCGAGGGCTTGTTCTTCGAAACCGCCGTAACCGAGGAACGAGTACACGTTGAAGATGAAGGCCTGGGAGAGCGGTCCGTCCGCCCAGGTGGCTTCACTTGAAATTTTATCCTTCGGCTCCGTGTTGAGGAAGTCGCTGTTGCAGGACATCAACACCAGCAGACCGGTCAGGACAAAAAAGGATAATATTCTCGATCTATTCATGTTGTACGAAATTTAGAAGGTTACGTTGGCCCCGATATTGATCACTCTGGCTTGCGGATAGTACACGCCGTTTCCTGCGGTAGCCTCAGGGTCAAAAATTTTGTATTTGTTAAAGGTCAGCAGGTTAAGTGCATTCAGGTAAATCCTGAGGTTGGCAATTTTCACCTTGTCCATGACTTTTGCCGGGACGGTATAGCCGAGTTCAACGTTCTTGATCCGGATATAATCCTTGCTGAACAGGTAGTAGGTGTTGTTACCGAAGTTACCGCCCGTGAAGTAGGTGTCGCCGCGGCTGGCCAGACGCGGGTCCGTATGGCTAGGATTATCGATCGACCAGCGGTTATCGTGGCTGTACTTGAGGAAGTTGCCGATGTCGCCCGATTCGGTCTGTACCCGGATGGAAGCGCCGGCAGCGCCCTGCAGCAACAGGGAGAAGTCGAAGGTCTTGTACTGGATATCGATGTTGGCGCCGAAGTTGAAGGTCGGCGTACCGTTTTCGTCAAGACGTACCTGGTCGTCGGCATCGATCTTGCCGTCGCCGTTGGTATCCTTGAATTTCATGTCGCCGGGGATCAACTGGGACGTGACGCCGCTGTAGTCGATCTTGTTGGCTTCGATCTCGGATTGGTCGAAGAACACGCCGTCGGATTCGTACACCAGGTAACCGCCGATCGGTTTGCCTTCCTGGCGCTGGTAGTCCGGAGCGCCGGGTACTTCATCCATGAACACGACTTTGTTCCTGGCATAACCGCCGTTGATGCCGGCCCGGAAGCTCAGGTCGTTACCTGCGTTGCCGTAGTAGTTGACGCTGAATTCAAACCCGCGGTTGTCCACCTGACCGGCATTTACCGGCGGCAGCAGGGAGTTGATGCCGGAGGAAGCCGGCGTGGAGCCCGTTTTCTGAATGAGGATCTGATCGCGCTTGTTGTAGAAATACTCGAGCGTAAGGTCGATCTTGTTGTTCAGGATGGTGGCATCCAGACCGAAGTTCAGGTTATTGGCCCTTTCCCAGGTAAAGCTCGGGTTGGCCAGTACGGTTTCGCGAAGGGTCGTGACCACTTCACCGGCGATCGGGTAGGAGCCGAAGCCGTAGGTGGAGAGGTAGGCGTATTCCTGGAGCGATCCGTTGTAGAATACCTGGTCATTACCCATCTGGCCGTAGGAAGCCCGGATCTTCAGGTAATCGATGAACGGCACCTGGAAGAAATTCTCGTTGGAGACGTTCCACCCCAGCAGCAAGCCCGGGAAGAAGCCGAAACGGTCGGATTCCGGGAAGATGTAGGAGCCGTCGTAGCGCCAGATGAATTCGGCGAGGTATTTCTCCTGGTAGTTATACTGGAAACGGCCGTAGTAACCGAGGCGGGCGCGTTCAAAGCCGCTGCCGCCCGTGTTCTGCTGGAGCGATCCGCCCGCGAAGAGTTGGTCGACCGCTGCGGAGATATAGTTGCGGCGGAAAGCGCTGAAACCCGAGCCTTCAAACGTTTCCTTCGTCACACCGGCCAGGATGTTGAGGGTGTGGTTGGCGCCGAAGGTCTGGTCATAGCTGAGCATGGCCGTGAGGTTGGTGTTCAGCGTCGTGTAGGAAGACTGGGAGAGCCGCGGATCGGTAAAGTTGGAACGAACGGCGGGTTCGAGCTTGGGCGTTACGCCGTCGGCTTCATACGACACTTTATCCCAATAGTAAAGCATCCAGGGGGTCTGCCAGCGCTTGTCGCGGTTGTTGCTCTGGTCAACCGATCCGCTCAGCGTCAGTTTCAGTCCTTCTACCCAAGGGTTGCCGATGACCACGGAGCCGTTGGCCTGGAGGTAGTCCGTCGGGTTTTCCTGGTAGCCGGTGGCATTGGTGGTGATCACGTACGGGTTCTGGCCGTTCTCGATGTCCGGGCCGGGTTTGCCGTTGGGCCAGACTTCCGGTTCGGTCGGACGGCCGCGCATCAGCATCCGGAAGATGGAGCCGGCGGATTCCGTCGGGAATTTACGCGTTTCACGGCGGGCCATGAGGCCGATGTTGGTCGTGATATAATCGCTGACGGTGGCATCCAGGTTGACCCTGGCGTTGTATTGCTGGTAGCTGGTAGCCGAATTCTTGTAATAGGCGTCCTGATCGACAAAGCCGAGGGAGGCCAGGTAGCGGAGTTTGTCCGTACCCCCTGAGAGTTGCAGGTTATGACGGGTCTGCGGCGACCAGGTTTTGAACGCGTCTCCGAACCAATCGGTATTGGGATAGCCCCATGGATCGCTGCCGTCTTCATATTTCCGGACGGCATCCGGGCTGTAGTTGGCGTTCAGGGTGCTGACGCCTGCGGTCGGAGAGTCGTAGGTGCCGGTCGTTTGGATGGCTTGCCAGGCTGCCTGCCATTCGTTCACCGGGATGGTCCGGTAGATCGGCAATTCGTTCATGATCCTGGCGTATTCCGGCGCGTTCGACATTTCCGGGATCACCGTGGGTTGCGACCAGCCCTGGTTGAAGTCGTAGGAGATGGTCGGTTTGCCGGTTTTGCCGCGCTTGGTGGTGATGAGGATAGCGCCGTTGGCTGCCCTGGCGCCGTAGATGGCGGCGGAAGCGTCTTTGAGGACGGAGATGGACTCGATGTCCTGCGCGCTGAGGCGGCCCAGACCACCGGCCCGGTCGGGAATGCCGTCAATTACGATGAGCGGACTGTTGTTCCCCAGGGTGTTGGTACCCCGGATGGAGATCGTGGCGCCGTCATAACCGGGTTCGCCGCTGGGCTGGATGACGACCAACCCCGGCAACCGGCCTGCCAGCGAGTTGGAGATATCAACGGCCGGCGACTTGACCAGCTTATCGCCTGACACACCGACCACGGCCCCTGTTACGGTCACCTTCTTCTGCTTGCCGTAGGCCACCACCACGACTTCGTCCAGTATCGAGCCGCTGGCCAGATTGACGTCCATGGTGTTGCTGGCGCCTACGGTGAGTTCCTGGGTCGTGTAACCGGTATAGGAAACGACGAGGATGTCTCCTTCGGCGGCTTCCACCGAGTACATGCCGTCGACATCCGTTACCGTCCCTCTGGTGGTCCCTTTGACCAGGACGTTAACCCCGATCAGTGCCTCACCGGACTTTTCATCGGAGATCTTGCCGGAGATCGTCCGTTGAGCAAACAGGGTCATTGAGCATAGCAGGAAGATTCCCGCCGACAATAACCATCTGGTTTTGAGTCTGCTTTTAGTCATAAATCCTGAGTGTTTTTCGTATTGTTGTAAAATTACTATTGCCTTGCGTACAGTTGACTTAGCCCGTTATTCCGGGCATTGAGCACTCTTTTTGGTTTGAAATCGGGGATTGATTCCGGCGGAAAGCCGGTTCGTACACGGATTGTTATTCATGGGAAAAAGAAACCGGCGCCCTTTGGCGCAACAGCAAAAAGAATGGGCCAACCCCTGTTTCGGAGGCAGGCAGGTTTTGAAATGAGTGGACCTAAGGTTGGTTTTGTCAATCTGTTGCCAGACCCGGTCAAGGTCTGGAAAATTGTATTTGGTCAGGACAAGTATTTGTGGACTATAATCCCGGCAAATCTAGCCCGAAATACAATAACTTCCAAAATAAATTACAAAAAAATATAGCATTTCCCAATAATCTTCTATCCTACAACCATAATATCCACCATTTACACCAAATTAATCCCCATTTAACCACATTTTCTTGGGCGCATCCAATGGATAATGGGCGGGAGAAGGTCAGGATACGGGCCGGCACCATCATGGGATACATTTCAAATCCCGTTGCAGATTTCACATTCCGGCCCTACAGGCCGGTGGCTTGCGTCGTTGCCGGGGTGCTACAGATATCGCGATCCTAACGGACCGCTGTACCGGGCAGCTCAATCAGGGGGAAAGGCATCGGTATTGCGAATGCAAATCGAAGAAGTCCATTTTTGTCACGCGAAAGGGCCGCTACTACCTACGACTAACAGACTTGCGACTAAATAGAATTGATCCGTTCAAAAAACACCTGCCGGTAGGTTTCCGAGATGGGGATGTATTGTTGGCCGATCCGGATCCGGTCCCGTTCAACAGAGTCGATCCTGGCGAGGGCCACCATATAGGATTTATGCACCCTGCAGAGGATATCTGCGGGGATTTTTTGCTCCAGCTCCGTGAAGGTCTGCAGGGTCATGATGCTTTTGCCTGGCAGGTGGATGCGGCGGTAGTTGCCCATGCCTTCAATGTAGCGGATCTCATCGAGAAAGACCTTTTCCAATCTGGATTCGGTTTTGATAAAGAGGAAGGGGCGTTGAGCCGCAGAGGAAGCGCCGCGGGTCAGATTATCCTGCACCCGCGAGACCGCCTGTACAAATCGTTCGAAAGTGAAAGGCTTGAGCAGATAATCCGCCACTTTCAATTCAAACCCCTTAACCGCGTATTGGTGATAAGCCGTGGTGAGGATGAACTGGCTGTTGAAGGCGGAAGACTCCAGCAACTGGATGCCCGAAAATTCGCCGAGGTGGATATCCAGAAAAACAAGATCGACCTGACCCGAATTCAACAATTCCAAGGCATCCAGGGCGTTGTCAAAAGTGGCCGTCAGATTCAGGAACGGCAATTTCGACACGTAGCTCCGGGTACGTTCCATGGCCAGCGGCTCGTCTTCAATGATAATGCAGTTAATCTTCATCCGTGCGGATCACTAGTTTTACCCTGTAAATATCGCCAATATTTTCAACCGCAAGTTCATGCCTTTCGGGATACAACAGCTCGAGTCGCCGGCGGATCAACCCGTCCCCGAGTCCACTGTAGTCTGAATGATTCCCCGGATCAGGGTGGAACCTGTTGGAGCATTCAAAATGTACAGCGCCGTCCAGCATTTCAACCTTTACCTCAATGGCATTATCCGTCTTTATGCCATCGGCATGCTTGAAAGCGTTCTCTACAAAGGGAATAAAAACCATGGGTGCAATCCTGGCGCCGTTCGTTTCACCGGTAAAGGAAAAGCTCACATACTTCGGATTGAAGGACCGGATCCGCTGCAACTCGACGTACTTTCCGATATAGTCCAGTTCTTTTTCCAGGGGAATATCCTCCGTTCGCGTTTCATAGAGGGTAAACCGCATGATATCCGACAATTGGTTGAGGTAAGCTGAAGCCCGTTCGGGTTCCCGGGTGATGAGCACATCGATATTGTTGAGGGTATTGAACAGGAAATGGGGGTCAAGCCGGGCTTTGACCAGGGCCATTTCCATATCGAAATTCTTTTTCGTCAGCTCTTCCTTGATCTTAAGTTCGTCATACCAGGTAATGAAGCCGCGCATAACAAGGGCGATCACCCCGTGAATGGTTCCCACCACAGACAGCCACAGGATGGCGCCAGAAGTCTCCACCCAGGCCCTGAATACTCCCTGCCCTTTTCCATAAGTGAGATAAAGGACCGTCAGGGCGATCACCGAGCCGATCAGGCAGACCAGGGCCCCGCTGAGGAAAGTCTGCCATACCTTTCTCCGAACCAGGAACCGGGAAAAAACCCAAAAATAAAAGCCGTAGAAAATGAACACATTCGGCACAACGGTCAGGATCCCGACGGGCTGGGTCAGCAAGGATTGATTGTAGGGCAACGGGCTGCCCATCTGGCGGTTCATGCCCGCAAAGATGATCATCAACAGCAGCAAATACAGCAACCAGTAGCCCAGATGCAGGATCAGAATAACCGGTTTCCTCATCCTTTTTCCTTTTTAGTCATATACAGCACATACCCCGCAACCGTAAACAACGCGAAATACCCGGCTGCCCAAAGGTTCAGATCAACGGTTCCGGCCAGTTTTTCCGCCAATAGAAACCGGCCCGAGCAGTAAATATACGGAATGGTATAACTGTATTGCCAGGACATGCCCACCAGCGAGGCGATGAAAAGCCCGATACCCACCCCGAGCGGGACCAGAAAATTGCGGACCTGCAGGCTGATCAGGTATTGCAAAGCCACAATGGGCAGACTGGCCAGGAACAGGGTGGCGTTCCACTTCATTACCATGGCGAATGGGAAGGGCGCATCCGGATACGGGATGGATGGGAATGCCAGTGAAGGCAGGGCTACCACGAGGTACACACCGAGGTTGAACAAGGCAAAGAATTGCAGCAGCATGATCAGGATCACCAGCAATTTGGCAAAAAACAGGCTGGTCAGTCGTTGCGGAGCCGTGTGGGTTTGTTTCCAGGTATTGTTCCGGAATTCCAGTTGGGTGATCAGGCTGGTGGCCAGAATGACGCCGAAGGGCAGCAGGAGGATAGCCATTTGTTTCCAGCAGGTTGTAAAGACGGCGACCCAGGCGTTCGGATCGGTATGCCGGGCTGCCAGCGAATCGAAATAATAAACCCGCCCGAGAAGGATGATGACCGGAATGAAAAATCCGCCGATCACTACCAGCCAGGCTGCCGCCGTGCCTTTCTTTTTGAGCCATTCGCTCCTGAAGGTATTCAGAAATGGAATATTCATGGTCTTATTTTGTCAGGTGCATGAAAATGGTTTCCAGGTCGCTTTCGGGGGTTGTGATCCCGAAAACGTCGATGCCGTTCTCAACCAGTTTCCGGTTGATGCCGGCGATGGTTTCCCTGGGCAAAGCCGGCAGGAGCAGCCGGTCTGCCGATACCCGGGCTTCCGGTTGTGTTTCCCGGACGAGGGACATGGCACGGCGGTTATCGCTGGTTTCAAAGGCGATCGAGGCGGCCAGTTGCTGACGGCGTTTTAATTCATTCAGCGGCCCTTCGAACAAAAGTTGCCCTTTGTTGATGATGCCGATATCGGTGACTAGTTTTTCTATTTCTGCCAGCAGGTGGCTGGAGATCAGGATGGTAATGCCTGCCTCCCGGTTCAGCTTTTTCAGCAATTCCCGGATCTCGATGATGCCGCTGGGGTCGAGTCCGTTGGTCGGCTCGTCCAGGACCAGCAGATCCGGCGTGTGCAGAAGGGCCGCTGCAATGCCGAGTCGCTGTTTCATGCCCAGGGAAAAATTGCCCGCTTTCTTGCTGCCGGTATCGGCCAGGCCGACCAGTTCCAGGACCTCCCCCACCCTTTTTTCCGGGCATTGGTAGACCTTTTGCCAAATCCTGAGGTTGTCCGTTGCGGTCAGGTGGCTGTAAACGGAGGGCATTTCGATGAGCGACCCGATCCGGCGCAACAGGGGGATCCGGTTCCGGATACTGAAGGGCTGGTCAAAGATCCGGATCTCTCCTTGCTGCCTGGAGAGCAACCCCAGCAGGAGCCGCAAGGTAGTGGTCTTTCCGGCGCCGTTGGGGCCCAGGAATCCGTAGATGCTCCCGGTGCGGACCTCAAGGTCAATCTGTCTGAGTACCGGATCGCCATTCGGGAACCGGTAGGTGAGGTTGTGGGCTTCTATTGCGTTCATGTTGGATGATAGTCGATTATGATTCGGGTTGGTTTGAGTTCGTTCCGCAAGTCGGAGACTTGGCGGTATCCGCGGCGAGGCGCAGCCTCTGGCG
>CALMYQ010000142.1 GCA_937873655.1 uncultured Lewinella sp.
GTCGGTAGCGTCGTGGTGGCATTTTTACGTTTCCGGCCTGTAGGGCCGGTATGTGATGGTTAGTCGTAAGTGGTAAGTCGTAAGTGGTAAGTCGTAAGTCGGGGTGTGGCAACATTTTGGCTCTACAACGAACGCGGCAAACAGTGGTCAGTTGGCAGTGGTCAGTTGGCAGTCCGCAGTCCGGTAGCTGAACGCAGTCGAAGCTACAACGAACGCCCAACCATCAAACCATATAAACAATAATAAACCATCATAAACCCACCTACGCCGAGGCTATGGCGGGCGGAGCAACAATAAACCATCATAAACCACAACAAACCAAAATAAACCACAATCAACCCACCCAATGTCCGGTCAAGACCACAAAGGCATAAAGCAATACAACGACGCCTTCCTCCGGGAACTCCGGCGACTGAACGCAGCCCAACTGGAAGCCGTCGACCAGATCGAAGGGCCCGTATTGGTGCTGGCCGGACCCGGGACAGGCAAAACCCACCTGCTCAGTGCGCGGATCGGCCGGATTTTGATGGAAACGGACGCCCAGGCGCAAAATATCCTTTGCCTGACCTTTACCGACGCCGGCGTGCAGGCCATGCGCAAACGGCTGCTGGAACTGATCGGGCCGGAAGCGCGGCGGGTTCACATCTATACCTTCCATTCCTTTTGCAACCGGGTCATCCAGGACAACCTGGAATATTTCGGCCGCCGGGACCTGGAACCGCTGACCGAACTCGAACAGGTGGATATCCTTCGCCGGATGATCGACCACCTTTCGTTTGACCATCCGCTGAAACAGGGCCGGAGCGATGCCTACTTCTACGACCGCCACCTGGCCGACCTCTTCCAGCGGATGAAATCCGAAAACTGGACCGCCGGGTTCGTCCGGGAACGCATCCAGGCCTATCTCGATGACCTGCCCAATCGCAGGGAATTTGTCTACCAGGTCAACCGCGGCGCCGTCAAAAAGGGCGACCTCAAACAGGCTCAACTGGACAAAGCCCGGGAAAACATGGAGAAAATCGGGTCGGGAGCGGCCCTTTTTCCCGAGTATCAACGAGCCTTGCACGACCTGCGCCGCTACGATTACGACGATATGATCCTGTGGGTCCTCGACGCTTTCCGCAAGAATGAGGCCTTGCTTCGCAACTACCAGGAACAATACCTCTATTTGCTCGTCGACGAATACCAGGATACCAACGGCGCCCAGAACGAGATCCTCCGCAACCTCGCCGGTTACTGGGAATCGCCCAATATCTTTATCGTCGGCGACGACGACCAGTCGATCTACGAATTCCAGGGCGCCCGGCTCAAAAACCTGACGGATTTTTATGAGTTGCACCGGCAGGCAGTGCGGGTCGTGATGCTCAGCAACAATTACCGCTCATCACAGGCCATCCTGGATGTTTCGTCCGCCCTGATCCGGTTCAACGAAAAACGGATCGTCAACCGGCTGGGCGATACGCCGATGGACAAAGAGCTGGTCTCCAGCCACCCGGAAGCCCGAAAAAGCCGCGCAGTTCCCGTGATCGCGGTCTATGCTGAGCGGCAACAGGAACAGGCCGACATTGCTTCAAAAATACAAGCCCTGATCGAGTCCGGCGAAACGCCCGGTGAGATCGCCGTCATTTTTGCCAAACACCGGCAGGGCGCCGCCATCGCCATGCTGCTGGGAAAAATGGGGATTCCCTATTTCGCCAAACGGCACAACAATGCGCTGGACCTGCCCATGATCCGGAATTTCAGGTTGTTGCTGGAATATATCCACCTGGAAAGCACCCAACCCGGCCAGGGCGAACACCTGCTGTTCAAACTCCTGCACGCCGCCTTTTTCCGGTTACCGGCCCGCGACCTGGCCTTGCTCGGCATGCGGATCTCAACCGATCCGACCGGCGAACGCCCAGCCTGGCGGATGGCCCTCCAGCATGCCGCAAAATTGAAGGACCTGGCGCCCAACCTGGCCGGTGTCGGTGCATTGCTGGAAGAACTGATCGCAGATACAGCCAACCTGCCCCTTCCGGAACTCATTGAAAAAGCCGCCAACCGCAGCGGGCTGCTGGCTTTTATCCTGGCAGAACCCGATAACGGCCGGCGCCTGGCAGCCTTCAAGGCCTTCTTTGATTTTGCCCTCGCGGAAGCCTATAAAAATCCGCGGACCGACCTTCGCCGGTTCCTGGAACTGCTCGAACGTATGGACGCCAACCGCATCGGGCTGGATTTTCAGCAGGAAGCCGATAATGAGGGCGTTCAGCTCCTCACCGCCCACAGCGCCAAAGGGCTCGAATTCCGGCACGTATTCGTCATCGATTGTACGGCCGACCAATGGGAGCCCGGCGGGTCGGCCGGCGCGTACCGGTTCTCCTTCCCGGATACGCTCACCTTCTCCGGCGAAGAAGATGCCCTGGAAGCCAGAAGGCGGCTGTTCTACGTGGCCATGACCCGGGCAAAAACCCGGTTGCAGTTGTCCTACAGCCTGGCCGATAACGGAGGCAAGCCGCTCCAGCCCGCCGTTTTTATCCACGAGATCCAGCAAGCGGGCCTAATCGAAGAAACCCCGGTTTCGGTACCGGCGGAACAGGTCCGGGAAGCCGCCAGGATTTTGCTGTCCACCGGTGAAATGATCGCCGTAGAATCACCGGGCCGCGAGCAGATCGCCCGGTTGCTGGAGGGATTTACGCTCAGCATTTCCGCGCTGAACAGGTACCTGAACTGCCCGTTGGGGTTTTATTACGAACAGATCCTGCGGGTGCCGGTTTTCCAAAGCGAGGCCGCGAGTTACGGCATCGCCGTGCATTATGCACTTCAACGTTTTTTTGAGCGAATGGTCGCGGGTCGAACGGGCATCTTCTCACCCGCATCCGAACTGGTTGCACTGTTCCAACAGGATATGGAACGCCAGAAGGCCTTGTTCTCCAGGCAGGGTTTTGCCCGACGGATGGAAATGGGCGCTCAATACCTGGCGCAGTATTACCGGCAGAAATACGGCGAATGGGGCAAAAAAGTCAGGCTCGAACTCCATATCCGGAATACAGAAATGGACGGCGTTCCCATCACCGGCACGCTCGACAAACTCGAAGCCCTCGATGCCCGATCCTGGCGCCTGGTGGACTACAAAACCGGAAGCCTGGACGAATCCAAACTGCGGAAACCCGGCGGTAAACTGCCCCACGGCGGCAGCTATTGGCGGCAACTGGTTTTCTACAAACTCCTCTACGAGAGCTTCGACCGCAGCGGCAAAACCATCGCCTCCGCCTGCATTGATTACCTGGAGCCCGACCGGCAGGGGCGTTTCCTGAGCCGCGAAGTCGTTTTTGAACCCGGAGACCTGCATATTGTCCGGGACCTCGTGAAGGAAACCTACAGGAAAATCATGGACCAGGAATTCTATGAAGGTTGCGGCAAGCCGTCGTGCCCCTGGTGCAATTTCGTGCGGTTGAACCAGCCTTCCGACAGCTACCGGGATGAGGGGGTGGAGGAGATGGATGATTGAGGGGGAGGGGGAGTGAGTGAGAGGGTGAGAGAGTGAGAGGGTGAGAGAGTCCGATAAACCAATAAGCGGGGTCAACTTTGCGGCAACCAGTATTATTTCCCGAGGATTGCCCGGATCTCCGCCAGTACCTTTTCCCGGTCGACGTCGGCGATGCGGTTCAGGTCGGCGAGGCCGAAACTCTGGAAATTACCGTTGTAGACCCAGCATTCTTCCACGTCTCCTCCGACTTGTACGGCGCATTTTTTCCGGGTATAATAAGGCACGTCCTCCCAGGCATCGGCATTGGTTAGTTGTTGCGGCGTGAGGCACAGCACCAGGCCCTGAATGAGATTCCCGGGCATGGGCATCAGGAAATAATATCCCTGGTCGTTGATGTGGACCGCGAACCCCTCCAGCACCCCTGGCCGGGTGGGCGGAACGACGTCAAACAGGCATAGCTGGACTTCCGCGTCTTTGATGGTTCCGTAGACAAACAGCTTTTCGGCAGCCGGTTTCCGGTTTTTATCCATACTTTTATCCGGTTTTCAGGACCGTAAATATCGGCACCCGCAACCAATTTTTTGCTATGACCTATATCCTTGCCCTAGATATCGGGACTTCGGCCCTGAAGGCCATCGCCTTTTCGCCCGAAGGCAGGATCCTTTTTATCCGGAAAGCGGCCTTTTCCACGGCTTTCCCCGAGCCGGGTCATGCAGAACAGAGCCCCGGCCATATCCTGGCCGCCGTTAAAAAAAATATCCGCCATATCATCCGCGACGCAGGAGAGCCGCCGGCTGCCCTTTCCTTCAGCAGCGCCATGCACAGCCTCATCGCCGTGGATGAAAACGGGGGCCCGCTGACCCCTTGCCTGACCTGGCAGGACAACCGTAGCAAAGCCCTGGCAGCCGGATTGCGCAACAGCCCCGATGGGCAGGCCATTTACCTGCAGGCCGGGCCGCCCATTCACCCCATGCTGCCGTTGTGCAAGATCCGGTGGATGAAGGAAAACCGGTCCGAAATTTTCAGCAAGGCCTTCAAATGGGTTTCCATCAAGTCGTTCGTGCTGTTCCACCTCACAGGGGAATGGGCCGAGGACTTTTCACTGGCCTCCGCGACCGGTCTGTGGGACAACAGCCGGAACCAATGGTCGGAAACAGCCGCCGGATGGGCCGGCATTGAAATTGACAGATTGCCGCCCCCCGTGCCGACCTTATACCGGTTCCCGTCCATCCAAAAAGAAATTGCCCGGGCAACGGGATTGGGTGTACATACGCCCGTCATTGCCGGCGCCAGCGACGGCTGCCTGGCCAACCTGGGGTCGTTGGCGCGCAATGCGGAGGACCTGGTCGTAACCGTCGGCACAAGCAGCGCCGTTCGGATCAACCTCACCCATCCGATACCGGATGAGAAACAGCGGATTTTTTCCTATTGGCTGGATGAAGGCCAATATGTGGTGGGCGGGGCCAGCAACAACGGCGGCGGTGTACTGGACTGGCTGATGAAGCAGGTGTTGAGCCGCCGCAAATCGGATATTCCGGACATGCTGGCGGGGACAAAGCCCGGCCCTGAGAACCCGATTTTCCTGCCGTACCTCTTCGGAGAACGGGCGCCGGTCTGGGATGCCGGTGCGCGGGCCGCTTTCATCGGCATGACGCCGCAACATACCAAAGCCCATTTGCTGCGGTCGGCCATGGAAGGAATAATTTTTAACTTGCTGGCCATAAAGAAGATCCTGGAAGAGCAGGGCCATTCCCCGAAAAACCTGATCGCCAACGGCGGATTCGCCTATTCCGGGCCCTGGGTGCAAATGCTGGCCGACATTTTCGGCCTGCCCGTCACCCTGCAGGAAAACCCGGAAGCCTCGGCATTCGGCGCCGCCCTGCAAGGCATGAAAGCCCTCGACTGGATCAGCGATTACGCAGACGACGCCGGTTTTGTGCATACCGAAAAGACCGTAATGCCCGATCCGGAACGGCGCGCTGTTTACGACGGCATTTTTCCGGTTTTTCAGGCCTTGAGCGAGGCGGTGTTGCAGTTGTCAGTTGTCAGTTGACAGTTGTCAGTCTCCGCCCGCCGTAGCTTCAGCGGAGGAGGGAGTCAGTCGGGGGCAAGGCAAAATTTCGATTTTACAACGGCAGCGCGGGCTTTCAGGTCCGCCATGTCAAGGTTAAAGGTTAAAGAGGCCCATTGGCAACAGCAGCG
>CALMYQ010000143.1 GCA_937873655.1 uncultured Lewinella sp.
GGGTATGGCGACCACAAGGGTATGGCGACCACAAGGGTATGGCGACCACAAGGGTCGCCCCTACTGACCACTGACCACTGAAAACTGGCAACTTTTCACCCCCGCCACCCAAGACCGGGCCGCCTCCGTCAACTGTCCGTCTTCACCCGTCGCGCGGGCAGGCATGAACAGAGCGCCGATCTCCTCGCCCTTGCCGATATCGGAATACTTCCCGGCTGAACTGAACCAAAAAATTTCATCCGGTCCCGCTATTTCTGCCGGGTTGACAGCCGGGCGCGCGTAGCCGATCTGCCCGTCCGGCTGCCTGCGGTAGATGCCCGTGGGAACGGAATGGGCAACTTCATCCGTCACGTTGTTGATGTGCAGGAAGGAGAGCGGCTCCCAACCCGATTCATCCATGAAGCATTCGTTCAGCTCATTGACATTCAACGCGTGGTCCGGATACATCCATTCGGCGAGGTGGACCAGCAGCAGCGGGATCCCGTTCCTGGAGAAAGAAGCGTTGTTGATCAGGGGCGTGATGCCCGACAGGCGCGGGTTCATTTCACCCAGGTAAAGGGTTTCGTCGTTTTTGTCGATCAGGAAATCGAGCTGAAAATAACCCCGGAAACCCACCTTGCGCAACTCCTCGCCCATTTTAAGGGTGTATTCCCGGGCTTGCCTGGAGATCTCTTTCGGGAATGCGCCGGGATAAAGCTCATTGCCGCACCAGCCGCCTTTGCTGACGGTCAGTTCGGGTAATCCGACCAGTTCGGGCACCAACGGCGTCGTGACAGTGCCGTGGCGGGTCACGCAGGCTTCCAGACCCGTACTCCGGCAATCGATGCGGCGCATGATCCGGATCTCTTGGCCGTTGGTCAGGTCGGAACGATGCCGTTCGAAACCGGCTTCATCGTCAATAAAAAAGGTGGTGCTGCCGGAATTGCCATAGGGGGCCTGCAACACCAGCCGCTCGCCCAAATGCCGGGCAATCTGCCGGAGGTGGTCATAGCCCGTAAGCGGCGACAGCAGGTAGGGCACGCAGGGCACGCCGGCATTTTCAGCCATTCGGTTGGTATTGCCCTTGTGGTCCCAGTAATGGCGCAGGCTGACCGGCGGCAGGCAGATCTCCAGGCCGATCTCTGCAGCGAGGCGTTCCGTCTGTTGATCCAGCATCCACAACAAAGCCTTTCCGCTGTCCCGGCTCCGGATATGATCCCGGATCGCGGCATTGGCCAGCAAGGCGTTGTTGATTTCCTCGCTGGAATGCTTATGGTTGTAGATAAAGGAATCCGGCGCTACGACCTGCGGGTGCCGGCCGTCGAAGGTATCCGTGGCGCAAATGAATTGAACGTTTCCGATCCATTCCTCCATACCGATGCCTGAGAAAAGGCACCAGTCGATGAAATATACGGGCGTCTGGTTTGAGCGGAATAGGTCCCGCAGCGTGTTCGTTTTCAAGGAATCGGCCCTGTATTTTGAGGCGAAGATAAGGTTTAATTTAGTCTGGAGAAGGACCGGGCATGGCATTGCGTACCTTAATTCGGATTTTATTTTTCTGTCTTTCTGCTGTAATAAAAAATGGTGGATGCAAATCAGGATCAGCAGCAAGCAAACCTTCTATTGTTGAAAAATGGAACTCAGAAAAAAAGGAACCAGGTCGCAAATAAATAACTCCGGTAAATTCGTGGTTTTGGGTGAAAATAATTTGGCAGAAATCACGATCTTCGGTTGGAATCACTCTTTCCATTTTACTGCCAAGTTGAATGATCTCGGTATCTGCTATACCTAGTGGCGCGAAATGTAAGTAACGTGGTAGTTTCGGGAGGCTATTTGGCCTCGTAGCTAGGCGCGAGGAGGGAAAATAGCGGGACTATGTGACCGACGAGCAACGACGCTACGGGGTCAAAGAGACCGCGAAACTGTTGTGGTATTTACATTTCGCGCCACTAGGCTGTTCAATTTGATACCGATTTCATCCTGTGCTTTTTAGCTCCTGATCGA
>CALMYQ010000144.1 GCA_937873655.1 uncultured Lewinella sp.
TCAGTTCGTCAGTTCGTCAGTTGGCAGTTGGCAGTTGGCAGTCGGGTATGGGCGACGCTTCGACTTTGCAACGGACGCACATAATGAAACAGTACTCAGTTCGTCAGTTCGTCAGTTCGTCAGTTCGTCAGTTGGCAGTTGGCAGTCGGGTAGGTGAGCGAAGTCGAAGCCACGACGGACGCTCAACAATAAAACAATGAAGCAATGAAACAATTATTTTTGGCCATTTTGATACTCGGTCTTCATTTTCTGGCCGGCGCACAGGAGAGCGATCCGAAATTCACGGTGACCGTAAGTTCCGATTCCATTCTGCTGGGGAATTATTTCCGCGTCACCTTTACCCTCGAAAATGCGGGTGAGGGCGACTTTGAGGCGCCTTCATTCGACGGATTCACCGTCATCAGCGGCCCCAATTATTCCACCAGCATGAGTATGGTGAACGGAAAAGTCAGCCAGAAGATCTCCTATAATTTTTACCTTGAGCCCATCGATATCGGCAATTATTATATCCAGCCGGCCAGCATCACCGTCGGCGACAACGTCATGGAAACCCTGCCGCTGCCGGTGATGGTTGTCCCGAACCCCGATGGCGTCAAGCAATCCATACCCGAACAACAGGACCTGGAATGGGGCGGCAGCTTCAATGACGGTTTTCCGGATATTTTTGAGCAATTTTTCAAAAACCGGCTCCAACCCGACCTGACACCGCCTCCCTCGACACCGGCGCCCCGGGAGGAAAAGCCCCAAAAGAAAAAGAAAATCTATAAAATGTAAGCCGACTGCGAACAGTGTTTAAAAACAAATCCATCCTTACTGTTTTCGGGCGGATGAACGACCGCCCCGCACCTTGCCAAGGGCTGCCCGCACTTTGTCTTTTGGCCATGCTGGCCCTCAGCGCAATGCATGCCCAGGGTCTTCGCGCGCAGGTCAGCTTTGAAGCTTATACCGACTCCAGGCAGGTCCCGCTGAATGATTATTTCCAGGTCAGCTTCACGTTGAAAAATGCCGACGGCGAGGATTTCCGCGCGCCCGATTTCAAGAATTTCACCACGGTCGGCCCACCGGGCAGGTCGGCCAGCACCACCATCCTGAATGGCAAAATGTCGAAGGAGCTGGCTTATAACTTCACCTTGCAGCCGAAGAAAAAGGGCCGGTTCACCATCGGGCCGGCATCCATAGTGGTCAACGGCAAACGATATACGACCGACCCGTTGACCATAGAGGTTGTCGACGGCCTTAAAACCGGCAATAACCCGAACGGCGCCGGGGAGGTTTATCTTCGCACCCAGGTTACGGATACTGCGGTTTGGGTCGGCCAGCAGGTCAGCCTGGGCTATAAGCTGTTCTCCACCATTCCCATTGACAGGTATAACGTGGTTGAAGAACCCGGATATGAAGATTTTTATGCGCAGGATATGCGCCGGTTTGACAGCCGCCAGCAGCGGGAGATCATCAACGGCGCCCAATACGCCAGCAGGGTGATCAAACAGGTGGCGTTGTTCCCGCAGCGCGCCGGCGATCTGAAGGTCGGCCAGTTCAACATCCAGCTGATCACGGAAGAAACGGACCCTCGCAGCCGGAACAGCTTCTTCCCGCTGACGCGCACCCGGTTGATCCCCGCGGTAGTCGCCCCGCTGACCATCCACGCCAGATCCCTGCCGCCCGATCCGCCCGCGGGATTCACCGGGGCGGTCGGTTCATTCGAGGCCGGCAGCGCAATGGGTAATAACAGGATCACGACCGACGACGCGCTTTCGGTTAAGCTCACCATTACCGGCAACGGCGACCCAAAACGGTTGCAGCCTCCGGATATAGCCTTCCCGGAAGGATTCGAAGCCTACCCGCCGCGGACCAGCGATGAATCCACTTTTGAACAAGACAACCAGGTGGTCACACAGAAAACCTTTGAATACCTGGCCGTGCCGGAAAAGCCCGGAACGTACACTTTTAATGTCCATTTTTCCTGGTTTGATCCCGATTCGGTCAAATACGTCACCTATACTTCGAATGATTTTCAGGTCACTGTCGCGCAGGGATCGAATCGCAAAAAAAGACCTGTCGATACAGCGGAAACTGATGAAACCGCCGATCAGGATATCCGCTACCTGAAAACCGATATCCGGTTGACCGAACCGCGCCTGTTCACCGGCTCCGTCGCTTTCTGGGCGTTGGGCTCTTTTCCGATGGTTGCCTTTCTCGGTCTTTTCTTCTTCAGGCAATGGCAGGTGCGAAAATCATCCGCCGATCCGGTACAGACCAATTTCAGGAAAGCCCGCAAGCTGGCCCTGCAAACCCTTGCCGCTGCGGATACCCACCGGCAGACGGGCAACGGCAGAGCTTATTACGAGGCCCTTGAATCCGCGCTGAACGGCTACCTGGAACGCAAATTGAATCTGCCGGCCTCCAACTTCCAATCGGAGGTCATTCGCGGAAAACTCACCGAAAAAGGCGTTTCAGAAAAACTGACCGATGAATTCTTTTCGCTGCGGCACCGGGTTGAAATGGCCTTGTACGCAGGCGCCATCCGGCAGGAAGATATGGAGCGGGACCACCAACGGGCCGCGGAGTGGATTGCGGCGGTGGAGGAGATGCTGGTTTCTTGATGATGGATACCAGGGCCTCGATTGGAGCCAGGGACTGCCAACTGCCAACTGAAGGACTGAAAACTTGATCCTGCCCGCCGTCGCTCTTGAGGAGCTATTGCGGACGGGGGATGCTGGAATGTAGGCAGCTAAGCCCGGAGCGTAACGCAGGGATTGGTAAGCTGGATACTTGGAACTTGATGCTGCCCGATTTCGCCGGCGGCTTCGTCGGACGGAGGATGCTGGGCTGCGGGCCGTCAGGTCCGCCATATCGGTCGCAATCGGTTTGAATTTTGGGTTCCGGCCTGTAAGGCCGGTATGTGATCGTTCCGGGCTGGCAATATCTGTGCCGGCCAATCCCCGATCGATGCCGTCATAGATGGATCTCAACCGTTGTTGCAAATTTTCACGTGCCGGCCCTACAGGCCGACGGCTTCCGTTGTTGCTCTGGTGTTACAAACATAACGGTCCTAACGGACCATTGCATTGGGGCAGGCCCAAAAAGAAAGAGAATCAGCATTACAAGGATGGAATTCGGATGCAAATGGGGAAATCCGAATTTTTGCCATGCGAAACGGACCTTACAACAAAACAGATCCTGGACAAACAACCCGTCTATCCAGGATCCGAAGGATTATTTTAGCGGATATCGCTTATCAGAGCTTGGTCTTCCATTCGGATACCGTCTGCTCGATCCTTTCTTTGGAACCCGCGTAGAATTTATCTTCCGCATTGGCCTTGCCCGCTTCGGCGGCTTTGGCGGCGCTTTCCACGGCGGCTTTGTAATCGCCTTTCTTGGCTTCCAACCGGGCTTTGGTCCACCAGTTGCTGGAGTGGTCAAAGAGTTCGGTGGATTGGTTGGCAAAATTAAGCGCCCAATCCGTATAGCGATCGCTGTCGGCCAGGAAGTCGGCGGCCTGGGAATAGACTTTCCAGTGGTCTTCGGCCGGCGCCTTGGCAACGGCTTCGTCGATCTTTTGCTTGACCGTATTCAGCAGGTCGGTTTGAAAGCGCAGATAGACTACCTTGCTTTCCCAACCGAAACGGATATAGCCCAGGTCCAGGTCCTGTTCAACGATGGAATAGGTCAGGCGCTCTTCCGGATTGGAGAGGGTTTTAACCCCGACGGGAATGCGCAATGCGTCCTGAGATTCGTCGTACTGGTAAGCGCCCCATTGGTCGGCCGTTTTGTTGAAGACGGCGGTCCAGGTTTCGCCTTCCTGCGGTATAAGGAAAAAAGAATATTTCCCTTTGGGCAGGTTGGCCCCTTCGATCATCAGGTCGGTGCTGAAGGACATTGTGGTCGCCTCGTTTGCACCGGCGCGCCATACCTGATCATAAGGTACGATATCGCCCCAAACGGTACGTCCTTTCACGGCCGGGCTGGAATAAACGATCTCGATCTCGGTGTATCCGATCGTGTTGGCCGTTTTGGCCATCGGGCTTTTCCTGGGCAATTCCAGTTGGGAAAACAGCGGGGAGTTCAAAGCTATCATCAACCCCAGGGTCAAAAACATAACACAAATACGGTTCATAGCATTTATTTTTTGGCTTAACGAACAAAGAGGGCAAAGGTAAAGTTTTTGCCAAAAATGACGCCCTTACCTGTCAACCCCTTTCCTGCAAGGCCGCATTCATGTAGCGTAATAGCGTTTCCGAGACATTTTCAGGGGTAAAAAAGCTGTTTCCGCCGCTTGTTCCGCTGCCGCTTTCTTCCGATTTAAAGGTTTCAAGGTCCTGATAAGTGATCTGGGACTGCCCTGTTTTTGCAAGGCGCTCGTTCACCTTCGCCAACGGGCCTTCGAGCAACCTGTTGAGTTCTTCGAGTGCCGCCAGCTGATCCCCGGCCAGTTTTTTCGCTCTTTGGAGCTGGGAATTGGAAGGCATTCCGGGATAACCGCTTACCTGTGCGTACAGGTCTGAGATCAGTTCGTAAAGTCTTTCCTCCTCCGCCACATATCCGTCGCCTTCGGATGCGACCAGCTTGTCCTTTAACGTGGCCGCTGCCTTTCCAAGTCCATCGATCTGTTGCTGCCATTTCCCTTTATCCGGCGCTGCCTTTTTGATGCCTTCTTCCAGCGTGGTCAGGGTCTTGTGCATCCAGGCCATTTGTTCCATCATATCGTATAGCTGCATGGTCGTTTCCCGCTGAACCATGCGCCCCTCTTCGGTATAAGGGGAAGCGGGATCATTGACCAGGGTAAAACTGGTATTGTACTCGTCCTTGCCCTTGATCAGTTTAACGTCGTATTTGCCGGCGGATAAATTGGGCCCGAACAAGGAGCCCGCTAATGATTCCCGGTTCTTGCTCGGCGGGGCTTTCGGCCGTTCCATAGCCGTAGGCATTTCCACCAGGTTGATACCGGCGCTCTTTCCGGCGGGCAGGGTTTTCAACAGTTTCCCGTCCTTCCATACTTCAATATACATCTTGCCGAAGGTATGGCGCTTATCCATATAATAAACGATCTGGGCAGCCGAACCCGGATTGGCGCCCACAAAATTACCGGAACCGCCGAACCAGTTACCGCCAGCACCAGGGTCTCGAAGGACGGTGGGTTGGGTATCAAAAAAATGCATTTTGGAGGCCAGCACGGATGCCGTCACCTGACGGAGGGGCGATATGTCATCCAGGATTACGACTCCCCGGCCGTGGGTTGCCATTACAAGGGCGTGGTCACGGGGGTGAATGACCATATCGCGTACCCCTACCTTGGGCATGTTATTGGTAAAATGTCCCCACGACTTACCTGCATCAATGGATATAAAAAGGCCGGACTCCGTGCCCAGGAACAACAGGTCCGGGCTGACGGGATCCTGTCGAATGCTCAAAGCATACCCGTCAATATCTGCTGAGGAAAGGCCGGTCCAGGTCTTACCCAGATCCGTTGTTTTCAGGACGTAGGTCTTTTGGTCTCCCATCCTGTGATTATCAAAGGTGACAAACGCGGTTCGTGCATCCGTTCTGCCGGGTTCAATAAAGGTAACCCAGGTGTTTGCCGGTACGCCCGGAACATTGGCCCGGACATTGTTCCAGGTCTTGCCGCCGTCATCCGTTACCTGCAGATTACCGTCATCGGTACCCACCCAGATGATCTTGCCGTCCCGGTAGGATTCGGCGATGGCGTAGATGGTACAGTGATTTTCGGCCCCGGAGTTATCAAGTGTAAGACCTCCGGATTCGGCTTGTTTTTGTTTTTCCTTGTCGTTGGTGGTCAGGTCCGGGGAGATCCGCCGCCAGGTATCTCCCATATCGTCGGATTCGAAGAGGTATTGCGCCCCGAAATACATGCGCTTCGGGTCGGTCGGACTGATATGCACCGGCGAATTCCAGTTGAACCGGAATTTCTCTTCCCCTTCCTGCGGATAAGGCCGTATACTCTTGGCCAGCCCGGTGGTTTTGCTGTACCGCACCAGGTTGCCGCCCTGGTATTCGCTGAAAACGACGTCCTTTTCGGTAGGATGCCGGAAGGAATAGAATCCGTCGCCGCCGAAGGTCGACTTCCAATCGCTGTTGGTGATGCCGCCGGCTTTCTGGCTGGGTGCGAACCAGGAGCCGTTGTCCTGTAACCCTCCATAAACATTGTACGGCTGTTCGTCGTCGACACTGATGTGATAGAACTGGGATACCGGCAGGTTCATCCACATCTTGAAGGTCAGCCCCCGGTCAAAAGATTCATAAACGCCGCCGTCGGTGCCGACCAGGACGTGCTTTGTGTTGAATGGGTCGATCAGGATATCGTGAATATCCGAATGGACAGAATTGTCAATCATCCGGAACCTGCTGCCCCGGTCTTCGCTGATGATGGCCTGGAGGCCGCATTTCATGACGATGCTGTCATTTTTAGGGTCGACGGTCAGGTTGGCGAAATAGAACGGCCGTACGGTGGTATTGAATTCATTGTTGACCTTGGACCAGGAAGCGCCCGCATCGGTGCTGAGGTAAAGGCCCTTTTTATCGGCGCTCTTGCATTCCACGGTGAGGTAGACCACCTTGCCATTAGAAGGCGCAACGCCGATGGCCAGTCGACCCAGCTTTTCATCGGGAAGGCCGGCCTGGGATCTGTTCCAGGTCTTGCCGCCGTCCGTGGTTTTGAAGAGCCCTCCGGCGCCGCTTAACCCGGAATCAAGCCCCCAGGGGGTGCGCCGGAAGCTCCACATCGCCGCGTACAGGACATCAGGGTTGTCCGGATCGATATCCAGGTCCGTACAGCCGGTACCGGCATCCAGGTACAGGATCTTTTCCCAGGTTTTGCCGCCGTCGGAGGTTTTATAAACGCCCCGGTCTTCGCTGTCGTCCCAAAGATGACCCAGTACGGCAACAAAAACGACATCGGAATTTTTGGGATGCACAATGATATCGGCGATCCGTTCTGAATTGGGCAGCCCCATATGGGTCCAGGTCTCACCGGCATCCGTGCTTTTGTAAATGCCGTCGCCGACAGAAACGCTGTTCCGCACCCAGACCTCTCCGGTTCCCACCCATACGTTTTTCGGATTCGAGGGATCGTAGGCGATCTTTCCAACGGACATGCAATGGTCGTCAAAAACCGGGCGCAGGATAGCGCCGCCGCTGGTGGTTTTCCAAATGCCGCCGCCGGCCGTTCCAATGAGAATAACCTCCGGATGTCCGGGGTCCATAGCCAGGGTGCTGATCCGTCCGCTCATGGCGGCCGGGCCGATCTGGCGGGCGCGCAGGGCGCCGAAGAGCCGCTCTGTTTGAGCGTTCAGGGTTAATGACGCGAGGGTCAGGAGGAGGAGTAAGGGTCCTTTCATTTTAGTTGTAAGTTAGTAAGTCATAAGTCGTAAGTAGCGACGGAAAATCTTCCGTCGCATAAGTCGTAAGTCATAAGTTGGTTACAGGGCCACTTACGACTTATGACTGGTCGACTTACGACTAATTTCTATTTCTTGGGAAAATCAAAAAAAGCGTCTTCCAGGGGCGGGTTGACTTCCACTTTTTCAATGGTGATCTTCTGGGTGGTTTCTCCGCCGATCTTGACTTCCAGGAAGAAGGGCATCATATAGCCGTCAACCTCCTGGTAATCGCTGAAATAGGTTTCCGTGATCTGACCTTTAGCCTGGCCTGATGAGACGGAAGCCTGCATCATGATGGGCACGAAATACTCCTTATCGAAGAAATAGGTCTGGACGTCGCCGTTCTTTTTGGTCAGTTTTACCTTAAAGGTGGCAGTCCCTTCAACGGCTTCTTCACCGAGCAGTTCAACGGTGCTTCCCTTTTTCTCATAATCGAGAAAAGGGTTTTCGAACTCCTCTTTTTTCATCTCTTCGGCCATTTCATCCGGAACGGGCTGGGCTTCCGGGCCGGTTGCGAAAGGGTTGATCCACCAGGCCGTTGTGCCGTCATAAGCCTGTACGACCTTCTGGCCTTGTACATCTACTTCAACTCTTTGCTTGTTGGGTTTTTTGGATGAAATGACGCCGGCAAACTCCATGGGCCCCATGGAGATCTTACCGGTCATCCGGGTGGTTTCCAGGGCGCGCCATTTTTCCAGGCCGCCGGTGTTTTCAAAGTAGCTGTTGAGGATTTCGTCCAGGCTTTGCGCCGAGACGGAAAAGGCAGCCGTAAGCGCCACCATCAAGATGGGAAGTTTTTTTAGCATGATTGGATTTTTGGGGTGAAAATAGTCAGAACAGAACATATCCATTTGCTTTTTCGATCAATAACGATTCTTACCGGACATATATCCTGATTCAGAATTCCTCCGTAATTTGCCCGACGCGAAAAGGAAAGCGACACAACCATTAATACCTTGCATGTCATCAGATAGGACGATAGGCGTTTTTTCAGGGGATTCCCCCGGCCCCCTGGTCATTTCAACCGGCGGAATGCACGGCAATGAACCCGCCGGGGTATTGGCCATTCAACGCGTGCTCGGATTACTGCAATCGGCTTCATCCACCCTGTCCTTCAAGGGTAAATTTGTAGGGCTCCGGGGGAATGTGAAAGCCCTCGATTTAAAACAGCGATACCTCAGGCAAGACCTGAACAGGCTTTGGAGCGTGCAGTACGTCAAAGAATTAGCCGAGCTTGGGAAAGGGAATATCCACGACGAAGACGAAGAATTGCTGAGCCTTACCCGCGCCATACATGCTCTGATCGCGGAAAGGGACTGGCCGCACGTCTACCTCCTCGACCTGCACACCACCAGCGCGGCGGGCGATATTTTTTCGGTGGTCTCCAACCGGCCCGATAACGTGGGCATGGGGTTGAGCCTGCACGCGCCTGTGGTAAAGGGGTTGTTGTACCGGCTGGAAAGGACGATCCTTCATTATATGGACGAGGTCGGCGGCATAACGGCGGTCTCCTTTGAATCCGGTCAGAATCAGGACCCGGCGTCGGTCGACCGGGCGGAGGGCGCCCTTATCAACTGCCTGCACTACGCGGGCTGCCTCACGGATACGGCGTTCGGCGCCGAATACGACGCGATATTGCGCAGCTATTCCCGCAACCTCCCGGCCCTGGTGGAAGTGGTGGGTTATCACAAGGTCAACCCGGAGGATGAGTTCAGGATGATCCCTGGTTACAAGAATTTCCAGCAGGTCAAAAAAGACGAAGTGCTGGCCTATGACCGGAACGGCCCGATAACCGCCGGGCTGAATTGCAGGATACTGATGCCGAGGTACCAGGCGCAGGGGGAGGATGGATTTTTTTTGGTGCGGGAGACTTCGGGTTTTTAATAAAATGAAAAAGTGAAGGTTGTTCCCGGCAGCGGAACGGAGACACCTATTATTTCATCGGTCCTAAAGTCGTGTAGGTCAGTGGTCGCCGGGCGGGTGTTTTTTTCGCAAGTCGGAGACTTGCAGGTAGCCGCTGCGAGGCGGAGCCTCTGGCGAACGGGGCGGAACAGATTGGATATCGAGGTTAAAGGCGTGTAGGTCAGTGGTCGCCGGGCAGGTGTTTTTTTCGCAAGTCGGAGACTTGAAGGTAGCCGCTGCGAGGCGGAGCCTCTGGCGAACCGGGTAAGGGATATCCGGGCGGGTATTTTCAATACGCCCGTTCGTCCCTATCCTCCATATAGTTGATAAAAGCCCGGTTGACGACCCGGTTCCCGCCGGGCGTGGGGTATTTGCCGGAAAAGTACCAGTCGCCCAGGTTTTCCGGACAGGCATTGTGCAGCCCCTCGATGGTTTGGTAAATGATCTCTACTTTGGGTTTGATATCCGGCGGGCAGACGATCTTTGAGATCCGCTCCGAAATTTCGTCGTAAGGAAATACATCGTACAGCGCCGCAACTTCATTCTTGATCTGCTCCTTGGGCAGGTGTTCCTGTGCCTTGCAACGCTCATAAGCCTCCTGCAGCAGGTGTTCCTTGCCGTGTTCTTTCAGCAGGTCAACGAGGGCGTGGAAGGCGACGAATTCCTTCATTTTGGACATATCGATCCCGTAACAATCCGGGTAGCGGATCTGTGGCGCCGATGAGACGATCACGATCTTTTTGGGCCGCAGGCGGGACGCCATCCGGATAATGCTGTTGCGGAGGGTTGAGCCCCGGACGATGGAGTCGTCAAGGAGAACAACCGTATCCTTTTCGTTCTCCACGATACCGTAGGTCACGTCGTATACATAGGAGATCATGGCGCCGCGGGAGTTGTTGTCCGCAATGAACGTGCGCTGTTTTTCGTCCTTGTGGATCAGTTTTTCCACACGGGGCCGCATATTCAGGATCTTTTCCAGCTTTTTGGGCTTGAGGTCGTCCCCCAGTTTCAGGATCTTATCCCGCTTGATATCGTTCAGCCGGGCTTCAACGCCCTCGATCAAACCCAGGAACGCCGTTTCGGCCGTATTGGGTACAAAGGAAAAGAGGGTATGGTCCAGGTCGTTATCAACGGCTTCCAGCACCTTGTCGGCCAGCAGGTAACCCAGTTTTTTCCGTTCGAGGTAAATATCGCGGTCGCCGCCGCGCGAAAAGTAGATCCGCTCGAAGGAGCAGGCCGTTCTGGGCAGGCTGTCGACGAAGGGTTTTTCATCCACTTTGCCGTTGCGCTTCACGATGACGGCATGCCCCGGTTTGATCTCCTGCACCCGGGTATAATGGACGTTGAACACCGTCTGGATCGCAGGCCGCTCGGAGGCCACCACCACCACTTCTTCATCGTGGTAGTAATAGGCGGGGCGGATCCCGGAAGGGTCGCGCATCACGAATGCGTCGCCGTGACCGATAAGGCCGGCCAGTACATAACCGCCGTCGAATTTCCGGCTGGCCCGCTTCAGCAGGCGTTGTACATCCAGGTGTTCGTAGATGAGGTCGTTGATCTGTTCGTTGGTATAGCCATCGGGTTTGAACCAGGTATGGAGGCGCTGCACCTCGTCGTCGAGGAAGTGACCGATCTTTTCCATAACGGTCACCGTATCCGATTTTTCCTTGGGGTACTGGCCCAGTTCGACCAGCTCCTGAAACAATTCGTCGACGTTGGTGAGGTTGAAATTGCCGGCCAGGATGAGGTTCCGGTTCATCCAGTTGTTCTGCCGCAGGAAAGGGTGGCAGGTTTCGATGGAATTATCGCCGTGGGTGCCGTAGCGGAGGTGACCGAGGAGCAGTTCGCCGGTATAAGGCAGGTTTTCCTTGAGCCAGGCCGCATCTTGCATTTTTTCAGGCGGCAGCTCCTTGAACCGCCGGAAAACGCCCTGGAACAGGTCGTCCAGGTAGTTCGGCGCATTGCTCCGCCGGCGGCTGATGTATTTTTTACCGGGGGTTATTCCGATCTTGATGGTCGCCAGGCCGGCGCCGTCCTGACCCCGGTTGCGTTGTTTTTGCATCAGCAGGCGCAACTTCTCCAGCCCGAAAAGGGCGCTGCCGTATTTTTCCTGATAATAATCCAGCGGTTTTAACAACCTGATGAGGGCGATACCGCACTCATGCTTGATAACATCGCTCATTTGCGCTCCCTTCTGCGTTTAAGCCGCAAAGGTACGGTTGTTAACCCGGATTTTTATGCAAATTCGAAAAAAGGATACGCTCTTATTTGCCCCCCGCCCGATGTAGCTTCAGCGAAGTCGGGCTCTCCCTGCTGAGCGAAGTCGAAGCATCCCCCGCTCACCTCCTATCCGCCGTAGCATCGGGCGAAGGCGGGCTCTCACTCTCTCACCCTCTCACCCCCTCACTGCCGCAACAGCAACAAGCTCCGCACCCGCCCGCCGGCATTCAACCTGGCCACATAACTGCCGCGCGCCTCGCCGACCGGTGCAAAAACAAACCGGTGCTTTCCTTCCGGCAGGGAACCGTTGAACAAACCGGCTATTTCGCGGCCGGAAAGGTCAAATACGCGAAGATCGATCCGCATTTTTTCAGGCAGGTGGATTTCAATCCCTGTTTCGGAGCGGAACGGATTGGGGCCGGCGGATATCCCGGCCGACAACGCCACCGCGTTCGTCGCTCCTACAGGTTCTTCCAGCTCCAGGGTGTACATCGACCTGCCGTAGGTAGCGGCGATCAGGGTATGGGTCGGCGGGTGCAAGGTCAGGTCCGTCACCACGACCCTGGGCAGGGCGGATCCCAGCAATTCCCAGTTGGCGCCTTCATTGGCGGTTGCATATACGCCGGCATCGGTCGCAATGATCAGCCGGTTGCCGAACACCACATCGATCACGATATCGTTCACCGGCACTTCCGGCAGGCTGGTCCCGATGTCCTGCCAGCTCGCCCCGGCGTTATCTGTGCGCAATACATGGGGTTGGTATTCGTCCCAGCGATAGCCGGATAAGGTGACATAAGCCCGTTGCGCATCGAGGGGATCAACGGCGAGGCTGGTGACCCAGCGCTGGGGAAGGCCGGCGCTGATATCTTCCCAGTTGTTGCCGCCGTTGGCCGTTCTCCAGACATGACCGTCGTCGGTGCCCGCGTAGATATAATTCCCATCGGACGGGGCAACCGCGATGGTTGTGACCGTGCCGTACACCAGGTTGGCGCCCGGTACCGGCTGAGCCAGCGGCGGACTGATGGCCGACCAGGATTCGGCGCGATTGGTCGAACGATACACCCGGTTCGTTCCGTAGTACATGCGGGAAGGGTTCGACGGGTCCAGAACGACGGGCGTCTTCCAGTTCCGGGGTTCGCTGAAATTGATGCCGACGATCCCGGAAAGGTAGTTTTCACCGCCGTCAACGGATCTGCCCAGGGCGCCGTATTGATATTCGGAATAGACATAGTTGTTATCGGTGGGGTCGACCAGCACCACAAATCCGTCGCCGCCGAAGATCTCCGACCAGTCGTTGGTCTGGCCGGTCAGGGTCCGTATGGTGCCGTTATCCTGGCAGCCGCCGTAGTACCGGTTGGGAAATTGAAAATCCACTTCGCAGGTATAGAACTGGATGTTCGGAATATTGGCAAAATGGCTCCATGAGCTGCCGCCGTCCTCCGATTGATACAGGCCGCCGTCGTTGCCCAACAACAGGAAATCCGGGTCTGCCGGATCGATATAAAGCGTATGCTGATCGACATGGGCGCCAGGAAAGACCGGTTCCCAGCTTGCGCCGCCGTTGGTCGATCTATGGGTCAGGAATCCGATGGAATAAACGGTGTTCTCATCGGTCGGGTCGGCGAAAATCTTGCCGAACCACCACCAGGCCGCAGGCGATCCGTCGGCGGGCGGCGAGGCCTGTTGGGCCCAGGTATTGCCATGGTCATTCGACCGGTAGATCAGCGCAAGGGATGCCGCTTCGTTGACGATATAGGCATAGACGACAGCCGGGTTGGACGGTGACACGGCCAGTCCGATCCGGCCAACGGGCTGAATGGGCAAACCGTTGGTCAACCGGGTCCAGGTCTGTCCGCCGTTAAAGGACCGGTAAATGCCGGAAGAATAGCCGGCGTATTGCCTGCGTTCCGGCCGGCGCAAACGCTCCCACATGGCGGCATAGATCGTATCCGGGTGAACGGGATCAATGGCCAGGTCGACCGCGCCTGTGGAATCGCTGACAAAAAGCGACTGTTCCCAGTGCAGGCCGCCGTCGGTGGATTTGAAAACTCCCCGGGTGGAATTGTTTTGAAACAGGTGGCCCATGGCCGCCACGTATACCGTATTGGGATCATAAGGGTGGACGAGCACCTTGCCGACACTGCCGCAATCATAGAGGCCCAGTTCGGTCCAGGCGTTTCCGCCGTTGACCGATTTATAGATCCCGGCTCCGTCATAGGCCAGCGATCCGCCGCCTGCGTTGGCCTCTCCTGTTCCGGCATAAAGTACCTGGGGCGCGGAAGGCGCAACGGCGATATCCCCGATGGAAAGGGTCAGTGCGTTGTCAAATACCGGCGTCCAGGATGATCCGCCGTTCAGGGATCTGAAAATGCCCCCGGAAGCGCTGCCGATGTAAAGGATGTTTCTGTTTTGCGGATGGGCCTCGACATCCACGATGCGCCCGCCGGTATTGACCGGGCCCACGGAGGTCCAGCTTTTATCATGTCGGCCGATAGGACTTTCAGATAAGGCGCGCCACTGGCGCATGGCCTCAAGGTACAGGTCGTGGTTGACGGCGCCGTGGGGATAGGATCGCTGGCGGAACAGCCAGTCTCCGGGGACCAGAAGATCTTCTGCGGATTCCGCTTCCGGTTCGAATGCCTTTTTACAGCCGGTCAACACAAACAGGCTGCCCAGGAAACATATCAAAGGCCAATTAACGATCCGGATCATACGGTCTTCAAGGCGGCAGCGCGCCGGTATTGCCAGAACAGCGTTGCTACGCAGATGACCAGGCCCAGGAATTCGCGGGTCAGCTCTACATGGGGGGAATCCGCCTTCATATGTCCCACGATGGTCGGCATGCCCGATTTGACCCAGTCAATAAAATCGGGTACAAGGGTGGCCATCCAGATGAATGCCGCCGCCAAACCGGCGAGGGTCATGTACTTTCTGGGCCGGTTGAGGGCGCCGAGGATCAGGATCAGGCAAACATACCCGTACATGGCGATCCACCGAAACGGATCGGGATCGTTGTACTGAACGGCTGCAAAAAGGAAGAAGAGCAGCGCAAGGCCGTAATGCAGTATTTTCATATGACAAGCTTATCCTTCGTAATAGATCCGGTAGATCGCATCCGCGAAATCATCCGAGACCAGCATGGAGCCGTCCGGGAGAAATTCCATGTCGACGGGGCGCCCCCAGACATCATCCGTATCCTTTGTCAGCCAACCTTCGGCAAACGGTTCGTAACCAACGGCTTTGCCATCGGCTAATTTGACCAGGGAAATCCGGTATCCGATTTTCTTGCTGCGATTCCAGCTGCCGTGTTCGGCGATCAGGATCTGGTTTTTATACGTCGACGGGAATTGGTTACCGGTATAAAATTCGATTCCCAGCGGCGCCACATGCGGGCCCAGTTTCTGCGCGGGCGGCGTAAAGTCGGAACAGGGCCGCTTGCTGCCGAATTCGGGATCCGGCAAGTCGCCCTGGTGGCAGTAGGGGTAGCCGAAATGCATAAAATCGCGCGGGGCGTGGTTCAGTTCACAGGCCGGTTTGTTATCGCCCAGGTTATCGCGGCCGTTGTCGGTGAACCAAAGGTCGCCGGTTTTCGGATCCCAGGTGAAGCCCACAGAATTCCGGACGCCGCGCTGTACGATCTCCAGACCGGTCCCGTCGGGGTTGATGCGGGTAATGGTATTGAAGATCTCGTCTTTGGACTCGCAGATATTGCAGGGTGCTCCTACGGGAACGTAGAGTTTCCCATCCGGGCCGAAGGCGATATACTTCCAGCCGTGATGGGTTTCTTTGGGATATCCGTCGAAGACGACTTCCGGTTTGGGCGGGTCGGACAGGTGGCTTTCTATGTTTTTAAACCGGATGATCCGGTTGACTTCAGCTACGTACAAATCTCCATTCCGAAAGGCGACCCCATTGGGCATTTTCAGCCCTTTGGCGATGGTGAACATCTCATCCGCTTTCTTGTCCCCGTTCTTGTCCCGCAGGGCATACACGGCGCCGACGTCGCGGGTACCGACAAAAAGCGTGCCGTTGGGCGACAGATCCATCGACCGGGCGTTCTTTACATTTTCCGCGTACAGGGCGATTTTAAACCCTTTGGGCAGCTTGATCTTATCGAGGGGCAGCTCGCCGCTGTTGACCACGGGAGATTTTCTGGGCGGATTGATCTGCGAACAGGCGATCACGATCACCAGGACGGCAAGCAGGGATGAGGCTATTTTTTTGGACATAAACATGGATTGGGCGGAAGCGTTTTCAGCGTTTTTCAGAAACCAGCACGAAAGCGGGCGGAATATTGATGGGGACAAAGCTGATGTTGACGTTGCCGAAAATGCGTTCATAAATGCTTTTCGCGACCAGCGAATAATGGAGCTGAACAAACCGGCCGCCCTTTTTGAGGTAATCGTGGCATTTGCCGATAATGTCCAACCCCAATTGTTTGGGAAGGACAACGAACGGGATGGCGGAGATCACGTAATCCACCTTGGTGAAGCCCATTTTCTCAACGTACTCGCCCAGTTTTTCAGCTGAGGCTTCCGCCAGGATCAACCGGGGGTCCTTGATCTGCCTTAAGATCATGCAAAATTTCGGATTGACCTCAAATACCAGCAATTTGGCGTCCGGTTTCAACTTCCGCAGGATATACTTTGTGATGACCCCATCTCCGGCGCCCAGTTCCACAATCAACTCGGCATCTGTAAAATTAACATGGCTGACCATATTTTTACAGAGCTGGCGCGAGCTGCGGGCAATCGTCCCCATCGTTTTCAGGTTTTTGATACCTTCCCGCAGATAATCAATTCGATTCATTTGCCGAATTTTAGTCGTACTTAGCTGTTCTTCTCTTGTGATCGACAAAATTAAACAAATATTTGGATTGGTTCGATTGGTTTGATTGATTCGATTGGTTCCGCCGTCCGCCATAGCTTCAGCGAAGGCGGGGATTGATTCGAT
>CALMYQ010000145.1 GCA_937873655.1 uncultured Lewinella sp.
ACGTGCTGAGCATGGGCCCCGACGGGATCCTGAACGCCGGCGATACGATCTACTACACGATCACGGTGATGAACACCGGCAACGTTACGATTGACAATATCGCGCTGACCGATGCGAACGCGACCGGACTGGCTTGTACGCCGGTTGAGCCGCTGACTTTGGCGCCTGGCGAAAGCTCGACCTGTACGGCATATCATTTGCTTACCCAGGGCGATCTGGATGCGGCTACCGTCAGCAATACGGCAACAGCTTCCGGTCAGGATCCGGATGACAACCCGGTTACGGACATCAGCGACGACCCGGATGATCCGACCGACGTGGATACCGAAGGGGACGGTGAACCCGACGATCCTACGGTGACTGACCTGCCTTGCATTTCCATTCAGGCTTTCGTATACCTGGAAGGCGCCGCTATTCTGGACAACGGATCGGAAAGCTATTCGCTGCCGATGCGAAAAAACCTGAACGACCTCAGGTTGCTCCCTGGCCAGGCGTTCGACGACGTTCTTTTCGGTACGGTTTACAGCCCGCCGGGACAACCTTACAATGCTGCTCCATGGAATTATAACGGCACGGAAGGTGACGCGTTCGACTCCGGCGGGGACCCCAATTTCGGGGATGCCGATTACCCGAGTACGGTAGTAGATTGGGTATTGGTCTCTCTTCGCGATACGCCGGATGGCGCTGGCGGTCCGCTGTGTCAGGCGGCTGCGCTGCTGCACAACGATGGGCACCTGGAATTTGTCGAAGGGTTCAACTGCTGCGAACTGGACCTGAATGCCTCCTACTACCTGGTGATCGAACATAGGAATCACATGATCGTGATGTCGGATCAACCGGTTTCGATTGTGAACAAGACGATCACCTATGATTTCCGCAACCACCAGAGCTACATCGATGATCCTTTTGGTTTCGGCATTTTCATCGGCCAGAAGCGTATTCTCGGCACTTTGTATGCCATGTTTGCCGGCAACGGCAACCAGACCATGACGGGTTCATCGGATACCGATATCAACTTTGACGACCGTTCCTTCTGGGAGATCGTCAACGGGACGATTGCACGCTACCGCAACGGGGACTATAACTTGAATGGGGATTCAAATTTCAATGACCGGAGGGTCTGGGAATTGAATAACGGCAAGTTTACAAGTGTACCAAGAGATTAATGTACGGAGCCTGGGTCATTTTCCTTCCGGGAAAGTGACCCGGGTTTTCTTTTGTATTTAAAAGACGACCAGATACCTTTTAAGTAATTGACTGTTAGTGTTTTAGTTTTTTGTTTTAATAATCTCATGCAAAAATCAACAGGATGATGCAATTGGTACAAAACCTTGTAAATTGCCGGCTTAAGGAAATGCGGGCGAAGCGCAGATATATTTGGGCTTCGGCTTTTTTTCTTCTTCTCGGCTGCGGTTTGTTTGGGCAGGACCCCGTTATTTGGGTGCGATTTGCCAACCCGCAATTTGATTGTGCCGCCGGCACCTACTGTGTCGACGTTGAATTTCAATCGGACACCCCCGGCCAGGAATTGTTCGGGATGAATGTCCGCTTCTTTTACGACGATGAAGTTTTGGAGTTCCTGGATTTCCGTGATTTTCAGGGCGGGTACACAGCCTTCAATCCCAACCCGCCTGTGATCATGACGGGAGTACCCACCTCCGGCCAGGCCCTTTTTAACTTCCCTGCGGGCCATGCCAGCGAATTTGTCAACGGCGCTATCCAACTCACTGATGGTAACGCGCCGCCTGTCGTAATTCCGGTAGGCGGATGGGTCCAGATTTTTCAGATGTGCTTCGAGGTATCGGATCCGGCCCCCAATTTCGCCAATTTCTGTCCGAGCCTGGTTTGGGACCTGGAGCCCGATCCGGCCAACGGCGGGGTACTGCCTGGGGATGACGGCGTTGTGATCACCCTCGTGGATCAGCAAGGCGTTTTCGAATCGACCCCTGCGGATGAAACCGTTGTGCAGTTCAACTGGCAGTATAGCGGGTCCCAGGTTGCTCCTTACGGAATGCCGGTTGAGAGCGATTGCATTTCGATCGGTTGTACCGCCGAACTCCAGGTTTTTAAGGTCGATAATCTCAATCTGGGCGGAGACCTTACCCTGAATGCCGGCGATCAGATCGAATATGAAATTACGGTTACCAATACCGGACAGATCACGGTTGCGGAAATTGAAATTTCCGACTCCAATATAGACCAGGGGAGCCTGGCTTGCAGCTCGAATGAACCCTTTACCCTTGAACCTGGTGAGAGTGTAACCTGTACGGCGGTTCATACCATCACAACCGATGACATTAACGCCGGTATGGTGAGCAATTCTGCCACGGCGTCGGGCCTGGACCCCGATGAGGACCCTGTAACGGATATCAGCGACGACCCCGATAACCCGATAAATGTAGATACGGAAGGGGATGGCGAGCCTGATGACCCGACTGTAACCATTCTGGGAGTTGATGGTTGTGCACCGCTTAATGCTGTTACGGTACTTGATGTCACGGATGATGCCGGCACGGTGATTTGGGTGTCTTCCAACAACGACCCGGACCACGCCTACCAGCTGATCCTTCGGCAGGAAGCCGATAACGACGGCCTTGGCGACGGCCCCTGGGCTTTCATCACCGACGTTTACTATCCGAACGGCGGCGGCCCGCTGAGCTACACCTTCACCGGCCTGGTTCCCGGCGCCTGGTATCAGGTATGCGTCCGGGAATTCTGCGACGACGACCAGGGGGTAACCTCCTTCCTGTGTACGACGTTCCAGACCTACGCTACGCCGTTCACGAAGTTTGTATCCAGCGTCAACCGGCCTTCGTGCCCGTTTGTCAGCCCGGGGTATGCAGCCAACGGTAACTTTACCATTTCGGTTCAGGACGGCAGCTGCGACGGGACTTACACCGTGAATGCTACGCCTGTAGCCGGTTCGGGCCCTGCGGGCTCCACGCCTCCGCTGACCACGGTCACCGCCTATATTGGTTTTGGAGAAGGCTCGTTCTTCTTCGGCAATGCCGGCGCGGGCCAGTATACCGTAACGGTGACAGAGACCAGCGGTTGCAACTTCGCTCCGGGCGTCAACCCGATGAGCATGACGGTAACGGTGCAGGACGGCGTCGACCTGACGGCTCCTGTGATCTATCTGCAGGACTGGTTCGGCAACATCGTGGCGGATACGGACGGCGGCTCGCCGGTTGGCTCCGCTTTCAATAAAGGCGTGATCACGGTACCGGAAGGGGAGTGCGGCCATGAGGAAAAATACTGGGTCTACGGCACGGACAACTGCGACGGGGCCTTGCTGACGCCGATGAGCTTCACGGCTTCTGCCGTCACGACGCCGGCCACGATCAACCCGGGCACGCAGGCCGATATCGTCTACTCGCCCAACGGCTTGTACGGTGTGACCATCCACTGGAGCACCGGTTCCAGCACGGTAACGGTAACGGGCAAAGACGCGAGCAACAATACGGCCAGCGTAACGGTAACGGCTAACGTTCCGGATAACGTCGATCCGGTGGTGACGATCCTGGGCAACACGCAGGTGACCATCCCGGTATGCGCCAGTTCGGTCTCTG
>CALMYQ010000146.1 GCA_937873655.1 uncultured Lewinella sp.
AAAAAAACGCTAGGACAGCAAACTCTTGCAGCGCCTTTGGTCCACTGGACCAAGCCTGCGAATATTCGGTCACTGCTGTCCGGCCGCCCGCGCCGTCTTCGTCAAGTGCATTTTTGGTATTTGACGGGCGTCCGTAAGGCGTTGCGTTTGGTTTTTGTAAGGGTGTTAAGGGGCAACTTCCCGTTGCTTCTTGACTTGTTGATCAAATTCAAAATGTAAAGGAAAAAATGCGAAAGGTAAAAGTAGAGGCAGCCGTTCATTACATAATCCACACTAACAGGCTGGTTGTGTGGGCGTACCTTCACCCATGCAAAAAGTGCAGGACGGTTTTGCGGTCAAACTGAACAGCCTACCATTAAGGCATAAGAAAAATTAAGTGTTGTCTAAATGGGCCTTCTTTTTAAAAATTACAATATCCATAAAATTGAAAATATTTGTTAATTAGAAGTTCAATTTCTAATTAACAAGAGATGATAAACAGGCTCATCAGTTCAAAAATCAAAGCATCAGCCGGGAAAAGCCGGTCGTAGCCATAGCCGAACCAAGGTAATTTTCAACACATACCGCATACCATGAAAAAATTTCACCTGATCTTCGCCCTGATTCTGACCTTAAGCTGGAACGCCGCCTGCGGGCAGTCATTCACCCCTGATATCCTCAAGGAGATCCGGACAATCGAAACCGGCCTGATCCCCGGCATCCTGGTCAAAGGGGAGCCGGAAAAACGATATACCCTGGAAGAACGGATGGCCTTTTACAACGTCCCGGGGCTCAGCATTGCCGTGATCCGGGACGGGAAGATCCGATGGGCGAAAGGCTACGGCATCGCCAATACCCGGACCGGAAAAGCCGTTGACGTCAACACGATGTTTCAGGCGGGGTCCATCAGCAAGCCGTTGGCGGCATTGGGCGCCCTGTTGCTGGTGCAGGAGGGGAAAGTGGACCTGGACGCGGATGTGAACACGTACCTGAAAACCTGGAAAGTACCCGAAAACGAGCTGACCAAAACCGAAAAAGTGACCTTGCGCCGCCTGCTGACCCATACCGCGGGGATGACCGTCCACGGATTCCCGGGCTACACCTATCTGGATAAATTCCCGGATATTGAAACGGTCCTGAACGGGAAGGGGAACACGCCGGCTATTTTTGTCGACGTCGTCCCCGGCACGATCTGGCGGTATTCCGGCGGCGGGTACACGGTCATGGAAAAGATGGTGGAAGATATGACGGGTATGCCGCTGGATAAGTACCTGGCAAAAAAGGTGCTCGGGCCGCTGAAAATGAAAAACAGCACTTATGCCCAGCCCTTGCCCAAAAAATGGCGCAAGAACGCCAGCGCCGCCTACCATGGCGACGGCGAGATCGTGGAAGGCCTCTGGCACAATTACCCCGAACAGGCCGCCGCCGGCCTCTGGACCACGCCTTCCGACCTGGCCCGCTACTGCATCGAGATCCAGGAAGCGCTGGCCGGGAAATCCCATAAAGTGCTGAACCGGGAAACCGTCGAAAAAATGCTGACCAAACACCTCGGCAACTGGGGCCTGGGGCCTTCCCTGCGCTGGGACGCGGATTCCCTGATCTTCCAGCACGGCGGCAAAAACGAAGGATTCACCAACAACATGATGGCCTTTGCCCGGCGCGGCGACGGCCTGATCGTCATGACCAGCGCCGATCGCGGCGGCGACCTGATCGGGGAGATCAACCGGGCGGTTTCCAAACTCTACAGCTGGAACGTTTACAACCCGAAAATGATTGAGGTCATCCGGCTGGCTGAAAACGACCTTGCCGCTATGGCAGGCAAATACAAGCTGACGGAACAGGTGCCCGGCATCGGCGACTACCTGGTCGACGTATCGGTTGAAGATGATGGGCTGAAGGTATTCGATCCCAATAACCAGGATACGAACCACCTGAAGCCGACGGCCGGGGATAAATTCACCGATATCAACACAGGCGATGAGGTGGTGCTCAAATTGGACGCCGACGGCAAAGTGACAGGCTTTGTGTGGAACGGCCGGTTTGAGTTTACGCGGGTGGAGTAGGGTGATTCCCCAGTTCCTCGATTCCTCAGTTCCTCGATTCCTCAGTTCCTCGATTCCTCAAACCATTCAATATGAAATCCAAACACCTTGTCCTCTATCTTGCGGCCGTCGTTTTTTCGACCGGTTGCCTGGATCTCAATCCGGAAAAACCTTCAACGGACGACAAAAAATCGCCGGAAACGATGAATGAATTGCAGTATTCAGACACCTATAAAGCGCCCGTGTTTACGGACCCGGAGCGCATTCAAAAGATCAAAGCCGCGTTGCCGGACGCGGAAAAGATATTCCGTGATTATGCGGAGAAAAACCACTATCCGGGGTATGTCTATGGGATCGTAGTGGACGATTCCCTGATCTTTTCCGGCGGCATGGGGGTGATTAATACCGAAAGCGGCGAACCGGCAACGGCGGCATCCCTGTTCCGGATCGCGTCCATGACCAAGAGCTTCACGGCGATGGCCTTGCTGAAGCTGCGGGATGAGGGAAAACTGTCGTTGCAGGACCCGGTGTCGAAGTACCTGCCGGACCTGGCCGGGCTGGTATACCCCGCCTCCGATGCGCTGCCTGCGACGATCTTCAACCTGCTCACCATGACGGCCGGTTTTCCCGAAGACAACCCCTGGGCCGACCGCCAGCTGGCCGATTCCGAAACCGAATTCCTGGATTTTATCCGGGCCGGGGTGGCTTTTTCCACGGTCCCGTCGTCGGGATTTGAATACAGCAACCTGGGGTACGCGATCCTGGGACAGGTCATTACGAAAGTGGCCGGGATGCCCTTTCAACAGTACATCACGGAAAATATCCTGGCGCCGCTGGGCATGGCCGATACCCATTGGGAATACGAAGGGCTGCCTGCCGGAAAACTGGCGCTGGGCTACCGCTGGGAAGACGAACAGTGGAAGCCGGAGCCGATGCTCCACGACGGGGTATACGGGGCCATGGGCGGGTTGATCACCTCCATCGACGATTTCGGCAAATACCTTTCGTTCCTGCTGGCTGCCTGGCCGCCCAGGAACGGGGCAGAAACCGGGCCCGTGCGCCGGAGTTCGGTCCGAGAGATGCAGCGGCTGTACGACCCCCGCCTCAACGCCGAAGCGAAGGACAAGGACGGCGCGCCCTGCCCGCTGGTTGTCGGGTACGGATACGGCCTTGGGGTGGTCAAGGACTGCAAGGGCCGGACGCGCGTTGCCCACAGCGGCGGCCTGCCCGGGTTCGGCAGCAACCACGTTTTCCTGCCCGATTACGGCATCGGCGTCATCTCTTTCGCCAACCGGACCTATGCCCCCGCCGGTGCAGCCGACGTGGAAGTATTGAACCTGCTGGTGGAAAAAGCCGGCCTCCAACCGCGCGAATTGCCGGTATCGGATATCCTGGCCGCGCGCAGGGAACAGGTCGTCCAATTGCTCCAAACCTGGGATGCAAGCCTGGGTGCGGACTTCCTGGCGGAGAATTTTTACCTGGACTTTTCCCGCGAACGGCGGCAAAAGGAACTGGCGGAACTGATGGAGAAGACGGGCAAGATCGTCTCCATCGGGCCTTTGGCGGCGCAAAACCAACTGCGGGGCACCTTTGCCATCCATTGCGAGAAGGGAGATCTTGGGGCGTTCTTTTCGCTTTCTCCGGAGGTGGATCCGCGGGTGCAGGCTTTGGATTTTTGGGTGAAGGAGTGAGAGGAGGAATTGAGGAATTGAGGAATTGAGGAATCGAGGAATCGAGGATGTGAGGATGCGAGGAATCACCTCCTTCGCTCTTGATGAGCTATGGCGGTCGGTGGAGGAATTGAGCCGGCATGCTGGTAGACAGGGAATTAGGGCCGACTGCGGCAGAGCTAAAAAAAATCGCCTGCACGGGTAACCTCCGGATGAGGCGTCAAATAGAAGAGGTGTTTGACCAAAAAATGAACTGCCATGAAAAACACCTTGTTCCTTTTGAGCGCTATTCTTGTTTTTATGATGAGTACCCCGACCGCATCGAATGCCCAGAGTTACCGGCCGACGCGGATCTTCAAACACGGGCAGGCGGATGTCCGGATCGGTGTCGGGGTGCTGCCGACCTATGCCAAAGCCAATGCGCGAACGTCCGTCCTGCCGGTCAGTGCCTGCGCCGACTGGATGCTGAACAACCAGTTGAGCCTGGGATTTTCAGCGGGCTACTCCCGTTACGGGATGTCGAAAGTATCCGCGGGTAAAGAGTTCATTCGGGACTATACCAACCAGACCTTCCAATTTGCCGGGCGTTTTGCCGCCCATTTTACACGAACCGACAATATGGACATCTACGGCGGGATCGAATTGGGCGCGGAATATATCCGCATCCAGTCGGAAAGCGGCCCGTTCGGCGACTTCGAGCACTTGTACGGCATACGGCCCCAACGGACGCAACTGCGCTACGGCGCCTACCTGGGGATTCGGTATGCCGTCACACCTAAAACCACGATATTCGGAGAAGTCGGAACGGGGATCTCGCTGGCACAGGTGGGTGTGGGGAAGAGGTTGCGTTGATGTATTGATCTGCCGCCTCCGCTCCAGGTGCATGCCGTGGGGTGGAGTGATCTGTTTGCCACTGCAAATTTATGAGCGTCAATAGTTTTTGGAAATGACTGGCGTCAATAGCCGGATTGAGCTATATCAGTTGTGTTCCGGATGGCCCGGAATTTATCGATGACCGTACCTTGTTTATTAAGGACCGCTGAAATAATTACTGTCGGATTTGATCCGGCTTGTTCAGGCGGAAATCACCTTCACCGGAATGTAATGAAGGCAGTTCTTTTTTAAGTTGATTCCCAAGCCCGGAGGGCTTAAATATGGAAACCATGGGAGAATCCCACGGACCTTCAAAAAGCGGTGAGGAAGCCTGACGGGCTTCAACATTATCCGATTCGGAATCAACAGCCTGATATGGAAAAACCTGTTTGACCCCTCCGGGGTCTTGAAATCAATACCATCCCCTACCGCCGGTTTCACCGGCGGCCTGATGGATTTAAGCCTTTCAGGCTTGGCATTCCGGTTCTCCAATCCTGAC
>CALMYQ010000147.1 GCA_937873655.1 uncultured Lewinella sp.
ATCCTACGAGACCAACTCCAGGAACTCATCCTCCGTCAAAACCTGGATCGTACCCAGTTGCTGCGCCTTTTTAAGTTTGGATCCCGCATTTTCACCTACCACCAGGATGTTGAGGTTGGAACTCACCGCGCTCAGGTTCTTGGCGCCAGCTGCCTCCGCTTTCTCCTGGGCTTCTTTACGTCCCATCTTCAGCAAAGTACCGGTGAACAGGATGGTTTTTCCGGCTAAAGGCCCATCACCCGAAGCTGCCTTGGGCCGGTCATCGGCTGTTTGGGTCATGTTGACGCCCAGCGCCTCCATTTCTTTGAGCATTTCGATATTTTCCCCGCGTTGGAAGAAAGCCATGGCATTTTTAGCAACCGTCGGGCCGACATCCTTGATGTGGAGGTAATCCTCTTCCGTCCAGTTTGTAAGGTCGAGGACGTGGTTGATCTCGGCGGCCAGCAATTTGGCCACCTTTTTACCCAGGTGGTGGATGCTCAGGCTGTGTAAAAGCCGGTGGATCGGGTTCTGTTTGGCCTTTTCGATGGATTGCTGCAGGTTGGCGGCCGATTTTTCGCCGAAGCCCTCCAACTGGGCGATCTGCTCAAAATCCAGGCGATATACATCCGCGATATTGCGGATCCAGCCCAGGTCGTAAAAGCGTTCGACGATCTGCTTGCCGAATCCTTCGATATCCATCGCGTCCTTGGAGACGTGGAAGATGATGCGCTGCAGGTCTTGCGCGCCGCATACGCAGGTCGGACAGCGCCAGGCGGCCTCGCCTTCTTCGCGTTCCAGTTTGACGGGCATTTCGGTATCGTTGATCGGGCAGAATTCCGGAAAACGGATGGGTTTTTCATCGCCCACCCGGAGTTCATCCATCGCTTTGACGATGTAGGGGATCACGTCGCCCGCTCGTTCCACGAGGACGGTATCCCCCAGGCGCAGGTCCTTTTCTGTGATAAAATCCTCATTGTGCAGCGAAACCGAGGAGATGGTCACCCCGGCCAGCGGCACGGGTTCCAGCTTGGCGACCGGCGTGATGGTGCCGATCTTTCCGACCTGGTATTCTACGTTGATCAACCGGGTAGTTGCCTGCTTTGCGGCAAATTTAAAGGCGATGGCCCAGCGCGGGTGGTGGCTGGTAGAGCCGGCGCGGTTTTGAAGCTCCCGGCTGTTGACCTTCACCACCATGCCGTCGATCTCGTAGGCGTAAGCTTCCCGCTTGTTCTGCCAGTTCATGCAAAAATCGGCGGTTTCTTTTATGTTAGGGCAAACCTTGCGTTCCACGCCGTCGGCGGGCACCTTGAAGCCCAGCGCCGCCAGCATATCCAGGCTTTCTTTGTGGGTAGCAAACCCGTCGAGGGCATTTTCGCCGTTCTGATTTGTACCGTAACCGAGGGTATAAATAAAGGCTTCCAGCCCGCGTTGGGCAGCTTCTTTCGGGTCTTTGATGCGCAGGCCGCCGGTTGCTGAATTGCGGGCGTTGGCGAACAGCGTCAGGCCTTCTTTCGCCCGTTGCTTGTTCATTTTTTCAAAGATGTCCTTGCGGATCAGCACTTCGCCGCGCAGCTCCACTTTTTTAAGCCCGTAGCGGGAGAATTCGGCCTTCAGGGGTATGGAGCGAATGGCGCGGGCGTTGGCGGTGATCTCTTCGCCCAGGGTGCCGTTGCCGCGGGTGGCGGCGCGCACCAGGCGGTCGTCCTCATAGATCAGGGCAATGCTGCCGCCATCGAATTTGGGCTCTGCGGCGTACTCGATATCCGTATCTTCCGGAATATTCAGGAAGCGTTTGATCTGCTGGTCGAATTCAAAAAGGTCGTCGGGGTTGTAAGAGTTGCCGAGGGAAAGCATCGGCACCAGGTGTTCCACCGATGGGAAATCCGAGGTCAGGTCGGGCGATACCCGCTGGGTCGGCGAATCCGGTGTAATGAGGGATTCGTCTTCCGCTTCCAGGGCCTCCAGTTGCTTGTAAAGCTGGTCGTATTCGTAATCGCTGACCACGGGGTCGTTCAGGATATAATAGCGCCATTCGTGATAGACGAGCAGGCGGCGCAGGTCTTCGGCCTGAGCGGCAGGCGCTTTTTGGCGCTCCGCGCTTTGTGCGTTCAGATAGGCCTTGGATAATTCAAACAGCAACTTTTGGTCGGTTGGGCCGTACATCGGGTTGTTTTTTGGCGCTAAGTTATTGTTTATTTGGTTTGCTCCGCCCGCCATAGTGACGCTATTTGCGTTACGAAGGCGGGTTGCTCCGCCCGACAACTTCGCCAGAGGCTTCGTCGTCCGGTGGCCGAAGCCTGGGGCGAAGGCGGGTTTATTTTGGTTTGTTTTAGTTGGGCGAGATCAGCGACAGGGAAACTAAAATTCCGTTATCTTTGTTGTAATAGTCATGACACAAAAAATGTTTCCAAATATTATTTCCGATCCGGCCATTCTGAATGGTAAGCCATGCATAAAAGGCACCAGGATAAGTGTTGAACTTATTATGGAATGGCTGGGTACAGGAGGCACCTTAGAACAAATTACCGCCAAGCATCCCTTGCTGACAACTGATCTGGTTATGGAAGCTATTCGTTATGCTGCACGTTTTGCCAAAATTATAACCTAATGTAAGACTTGAATCCGATACAAAATCTCGAAAAACACGCTGAGTAAGCCCTCAAAAACTGCAAAGACACAAATTTTCACTCCCCCTTGGCGAGCAAACAAAACCCGGCACATTTTTCCATTGTACGCTACTGTCCCTGCGGTTATTTCTTCCTTCGGCAAGAAGCTTTTGCAGGAAGAAGGACGGTTTGTTTTAGTTTGGTGTTAATGATGATTGGAAACTTAAATATTGTTATCCTTGTTCAATGTGAAGCTGTTATGCCAATACGATTTTTAAATTTAAGATGGGCAATTCAATAATAAAAGATATGGCTGTTCAATATCTAACCGATGAGTCGGGAAATAAAAAGGCCGTTCTCATTCCAATAGAAGAATGGCAGCTTTTCCAACAGGAATGGAAAGAATGGCATGAATATCAGGCGATGAAAGCCGCTCTTAAGTCGGCCTTTTTCGAAGTAAAACAGATCCAATCCGGACAATCACCAAAAAGAACCTTGAAAGCATTTTTGGATGAAATCTAATGTGATCCTGACTCCAAATTTTGAAAGGGAAGCGAAAAAACTCATTAAGAAATATCACGCTTTAAAAAAAGAACTGTCGGTTCTCCCC
>CALMYQ010000148.1 GCA_937873655.1 uncultured Lewinella sp.
CCAAAGATCACCCTTCCCCATTTAATGGGAAAGGTGGGGTGAGGTGGGCGGATACAGCTATCAGATACACAGTTCCGTTCGTCAATAAAGCCTGCCAGGCCATATACTGTGTTTTACCCAGGCCATAGAACAGACTGTCCAATACGAAATTAAAGGCCAGGAGAACATATGGGAGAATGAGGTAACTCATCGAAGTATATGCGAGGAAAACAATATGCTGATCCCGGTTAAAGATCATTAATATTTGTTTCCAGAATGGGATCAGAAGTATCCATAACAGAATGACGGCGCTTACTACAGTTAGTGCCTTTTTTAAAACTGCCCGAACGGCTTGAATCAGATTCGCATAATTACTGATCAGCGCTCTGGTGGCATCCACTGCGGCCAGTACCGGCACCAGGAGAAAGCTCCAAAAAATATGCATGGACAAATAATATCCGGAGATCTCTGCCGGCCCCAGCTCATTGATCAATTTGATGATCAGGAAAAAATAGGCCACATTTTTGATCAAACTTTCCACCCCGGAACCAATTCCGATATTGCTGAATAGCTTAAGGTCGACCCATCCCGGCATTCTGATAAAATCAATGAATCTGACGGCATAAGCCCGCAATAGGATCAAGAACGTAATAGTAAAAATGAGGAACTCCATGATCAGGTTGGAATAGGCTGCGCCTCGTATACCCCACCCCAGTGAAAAACTGTAACCTCCAAAGAAAAGACTATCCAGGAAGATCATTCCTACGACCTTCAAAAGGATCAAATAAAGGAGTATTCTTTTTTTATTGAGGGATTCTAGGGCAATAACAACGCCTACATTAAGCGTACTAAACAAGCTGGCCCAAATCTTCAGGGAAAGATATTCCCTGGTGATGGCCCGGATCGAAAGATCTGCGCCGGACAGCGAAACAAAATTATCCAGGTTGGCTAAAACGATCCCGATCAATGCCAGAGACAACAAAAGGGTCACCACCAAACTCGTTTTCAAGCGAGGGATAATCACTTGCCGGTCTCTGTCGATTTTACTGCCTACAAAGAAGAAAATGGGCAATACGGTCGCTTCCTGTACTACTTCCAGGACGATCTGGACAAATTGCCATTGGGCGGCTACCGCCAGGCCGGAAGCATTCGGCAGTTCGTTGCCAATCAAATATAAGCTATAGGTAATATAAAGAGAGGGCAGGACTGCATATGCCAATATCAAGCCGAATAACTGCCAGTCCCATATTCTTTTGGAAGGTTGAAGTACGGTATTCTCCATGGTTTAGTTTTTGTAAGCTCTGATCAGGAGGATGTAAAATTGGGGAATATTCTCCTAAGCGGCAATAAACTGTCGAGAGCGTTTTTCGGGTGTTCTCAAGAAAAATTTGATAGATGTAGGTCGATTCCAGAGAATGATCAGTCTCAGAAAGGGTAGCGGTTAAATTAGTATATCAAAAAAAAGCAGAAAAGCCCCCGGGGAAAGGTAGAAAAGTCAAAAAAAAGCAATATTTTTGCCTTATAAGTTAAAATTCCTTGCTTTTAAACTTAAAAGTGTATAGATTTGCGAACATAATATCCAGTTACCGGTTTAAAAAGATAACTTATTACACCGTTAAATTTGAAGACGAGGAAGTTCCGCTCTTTCTACAGTTCCTCAACAAGCACAAAGGAGAGCAATATGCTGAAAACCTGGCGATCATCCGAGCATGGCTCCAAAAACTTGGAGAAGAGATTGGAGCAGACGAACGATACTTCCGAAACGAAGCAGCTCGCGGCGGTGATGCCCGGGCGTTACCTCCCCCTGCAAAATACATCAATGTAGACTGCTCACTCCGACTTTATTGTATGCGCGTCAATGCGCGCGTAGTCATCCTTTTCAACGGCGGCGATAAGACCGCACAAACAGCGCAGGACTGCGAAAATGTCCGGCCGCATTTCTTACTAGCAAACAAATTAACACAGGCCATTGATCAGGCCATTAAAGACCGTGAAATCCGATTCAAGGACAATGACGATCTTATTCTGGACGAAGGAACAACCCTAGCAATATGAGCGAGTACCAAGAGATAACCAACTTCTTCGAGGAAAGAGGTCCCGAAGATATCGAAAGATTTGTCGACAAAAACCTGGACATTTCTCAACAGGTTTTTGCCCTCCTGGACGAAAAGGGGTGGAATCAAAGCGATCTGGCGAAAGCACTTGATAAGAGCGATGCCGAGATCAGTAAATGGTTGAGCGGCACACACAACCTGACGTTGCGCAGTATCGCCAAGATGGAAGCGGCGCTGAAGGCGGATATAATTGTTACGCCGAAAAAAGCGAAGGACAAGTACAAGCAAATTGCCTACGTGACCCTGAAGGTCCGGGCAAAAATTAATGAAGTGATCCCTGATCAAACGGAATATAAAGAATCTGGCAACCCAAAATGGCACGGCAAGCAAATACTCCAAGTAGCATGAGCAAGGAAAAAGCGGGCATAGTTCCTGAAAAAATAAACTTGTTCAGCATCAATATTTTCAAAGCAGATTTGGAAACTTCAGATGCCTATCTTGATAACCCTCAAAAGAGCAAATCCTTTGAGTTTAACCTGGCGCATAATTTTGCACACAACTACGACCTGAATCGGTCCAGATACCGCCTGTTCTTTTTGCTAAAGGCGCTTGATGAAACCGGCCAGCCACTCGGCGTTAAAGTTGAATACGGCATCGAATTTCAATTCGAGGTAGAAAATTTCAAGGATCATGTAAAAAAATCCAAAGATAAGTTGGAAATCGATATTCACCTGGCGGCCACATTGTATACCCTGTCGTATTCAACTGCCCGCGGCATTATCTATGATAGAACCCGAGGGACATTTTTTAACGGCGCCATTTTGCCTGTGATTGATCCTTATAAGGCGTTGGTGGAAGACAAGAATATGAATTAGAGAAGTAACCTCCTAATCTGATCACTTAATATTTATCATCCAGCTTCCTGCCAAATTTGCTTTAATGTAACCAACGGTAATGCTTCCTTTACCACTTTGGGAATATTGTTATGCCATTGCTGAAAACTACTGGAAGAATTCAAGGTTCTCCAGCTGCTGGCATGAGCTTCCATAGAATAGCATATCTCTGAAAGCCCTCGTGGATAGTTTTTCTGTTGTGCTGGTTTCTGTATCGGGGTTGGTTTCTGCACTGGAGTTGGTTTTACAACCGCGACCTCAATAGGAATTTCTTTAGGCGCTCTGATCTCCTTCCAAAATACCCTCTTTTGGTCTAAAGCTTCCTTGATTCTTTTTTGATTTTTTGCCAAAGAGGCTTGACCTGTTTTAACCTGTACAAGGTGAAGGTTAATTTTCTGTTGATCATCGTGGAGACCTTCGAAAACGATAAAATCTATGGGGCCTCCAAGGAAGCGGGTATCTCCAGGAAGCCAGGGGAATTCTTCCAGGAATGGCGTAAATCGCTTGTATATCTGGCCAATCTGAATATCTTCACTTTTTGTTTTGGATTCCTTCCGGATTTGTTCCTCATTTTCAATTTTCCATTTTTCCAGCTGATTATTAGCCCAAGCCATCGCAAGGTTTCTCTGTTCGGCCTCGATCCTGGACATTTCACTATTCCTGAATTGGACATTCATCATTGCTGCCCGTTTATCAACTTCCCTATAGAGTGTGGCCAGTTCTGATATCTTTTCTGTCAATTTTTGTTGGAGTTGCGTCAATTGGGTTTTTAGTTGACTGCTATGATTATCAGCCTGTTGAAGCTTTTTTTGAAAATTGGTAGATTCCCGAAATAATAGAACACAGAGTAAAACCACAATCGCCGATATTATGAAAAGTGCTTGATCCATGGAATAGAGTTTTCAAAATTTTATTTTAATGTGTCTCAAAATTTAATAAAAATCTCCTTTTTAGTTCTGATTTGTACAAGGGCCGATATTTTAGTCTATTACAATCATTTACGGAAAAACAATCAAGATGTTTCTTATGCCAAAACCTTGATACCTTTGGATACAAAATTGGCTATCGGCTTAAAACTGGGTCATTTACTTCAACTCCTGGAAACAGAAATTCACTCCAAAAAGCGAGCAAACCGGTGAAATAACCCCAACCCAAAAAAATCGCCAAATCCGCCCAAAATCTTGTACCCACCTTGTACCCACCCTATAAGCAAAAAACCATAATAAACTATAAATCAACAACATAAACAACAATACTACTTCCTGTATTGGGAAGTGATGGGCGAAATTCGCCGTATCCAGCCGAGAATTCATGGATCGAGGTAAACTAAAATACTTACCGCTCAATAAACGGATACCCAAATTGCTGAGGTACTTGTTTCTGGCTGGATCTGCTGACCCGGACAATAGATCCAAGTGTGGCTTTGATCCGGCAGACAAATATGAATTGAATTAAAACAGGATTACTATCTTGCCCCTAAAATTCCAAATGCTAACTGCGGAAACCGCTGATTGGTGTAACCAGATCCGTAACCTGCTCGCTCGCGATGAACTTGAAGCAGCTTTGGAGCAATTAGGTTCGCGCTTGCAAGGTGCCCGGAAGTCCAATGAAGCCCTGCAATTTACCGGTCGCTTTCATCGCCTCCGTGAAGAAATTCGATTGGGCCTGATCAGCCATCAGGAGGCAACCCTTACGCGTAACCAAATACGGTTCGGCATTCTGGAGTTTTTACAGGAAGTAGAAAACCCCGAAGCCGCTCACCTGCCGGTCTATTTGGCGGATGAGGTCGTCACCGATCAAACGCGATGGCTGCAAAGCCTCCAGAGAGAGATTTTAAAACAAGGTGTCCCGGTAAGCAATCATCCGGCAGAAATCATACAGCATTTCGGTTGGTTAATTGAAGCGTTCTTGCTAAAAATGCAAACGGCCGAAGGTCAGCAAAAGACGTTACGTGCCTTTTCATACATGACAGAAACCTGGCAATGTTCACTCCGATATCTCTGCTATATCCAACTGTCACAACTCCTGAACGCGGAACAACCTAAATTCCACCCTGCGATAAAGGATTTTATTACTATGCAAAATAATCAGGGTACTGCGGAAAACAAGGGGATCCAGGATGAAGAATTAAATTTTGATTACCTGAACCTGCTGCTGGTCTGTACAGATCTATTACCGGAGGAATCGTCGTTTGTACCGCAAATCGCCGGTCTTGTGAAAGAACTCACAGATACAGCCGGAGAGTTATTTGAAACAGCATTTTTTCTGGATCAACAGCGCCGCCGATTGCTCGCAGCCGATATCGAGACCGATTTGGATAATTTGCCTCAACTCCTTGACGAATACCGCACAGCGCTGGTATACTGGTTGCGCAAAATTGCATTTTTAGTAAGGTACCGGCTCGTCAGTATAAAAGACGTAAGCCTCAATTACCGGCTCGGCACCACGCAGCAGTTTGTCCACCTATACGGTGAGCTGCACGGTGTATACGATCAGCTCTCCTCGAGAAGTGAAGATTACAATTATATTTCCGTTGAAGGCGTATACACTTTCAGTCAAAGCCTGTTGCTCTTTAAAGGAACTGATATCCAACAATGCCTCCAGAACATCAATAACCGGGACACTTTTCTGTCCCTTTCGCCACTGCTGATTGACCAAAGCGTATTTTCCGAAAAAAATACCCAAACCCCCGAAGTGTATTATTATACCGGACAAACTGCCGGTTTGCGGCAATATAATTACGCTCAGTATAAAAATGAATTGCCTATAAATTCCCAACCGATTATTTCAAACAAAACCTTAAAGGTTCGATCAGAAAACTCCGCGCAACCTAAATTAAATGATTTGTACGAACAACTGGAAAGCCTACTAAACCGCTACAAATCATGATTAATAAATCCCCTTTCAAATTTCTCGATTCCTACCTTAAAGCCGATTTCAATATCTTTTTCGGCCGCGAAAAGGAAACCGAACAGCTCTATGATGCGCTCAGCGGAGTGAAACATCTGCTGGTTTACGGCCCGTCAGGGGCCGGGAAAACCAGTTTGATCGAATGCGGGCTACGCAATCAATTTTCCGATGCGGATTGGCTCGCTATAACCATTCGACGAGGCAACAACATAACGGCATCCGTCTTTGCCCGCATCCGTGAGCAATTGCGCAATCCGTTCGAGGTAGATGGGCAATCGTTGATGCCGTCCGATCCTCATTTTGAATTCAGTCATGCTGTGGAGCGTTTGTTTTCGGAGCAATTCAAACCGGTTTACCTCCTGTTTGACCAGTTTGAAGAGCTGCTCATTCAAGGTGATGAAAGCGAACAACAAGCTTTTTTCCAGCATTTGCAGCAACTCATCTATTTTAAAATACCCTGCCGTATCCTTCTCATTATACGTGAGGAGTTTATCGGCCACCTTTCTGCATTCGAGTCATTTTGCCCCAGCATTTTTCAAAACCGTTTCCGGGTGGAAAAAATGAGCCGCAGAAGTGTCCAGGAAGTCATTTGGCAAATTTTAGAAGCCGAACCTTATCAGGCGCATTTTAAGGCCCACCAACCGGAAAAATTGGCTCAGGCGATCCTGTTGAAATTGCCTGACAGTCAAAAAGAAATAGAACTTGCCCATGTTCAGGTATTTCTGGACGAGCTCTGGGACCGCGCCGTGATCGAAATAACTGATGGAATACCCATCCTGCATACTGGCCTTATCCGCGAAAGCGATAACCTGGAGCGCATCCTTGATCTTTTTTTGAAGAAACAATTGCGGGAACTGACTCCTGCTCATGGGGACAAAAAACCGTTGGAACTGCTCGCCCTGTTGATATCCGAACGGTACACCAAACTCCAGCTCAGCGTTGAAGAAATTGAAATAACTTTGAACAAAAATGGGATAGCAACTGCAGACTTGTCCCATCTTTTGTCCGACCTGCTTGAACGGCGCATACTGCGCACTCTAAAAATCGGGGAACAGACTAAATTCGAGATCAGCCATGACGTTCTTGCGCGCGTAGTGGGCGGAAACCTGACCGAAGAAATAAAACTGCGCGAGCGTGCACAGGAGGTTTATAGGGTATATGAAGCGCGGGAAGGTTATCTATCCAGGGAGGACATCAGCTATATTCGTCCTTTCGCGCAGTATTTCCCTATTCCCGAGCCTTTATATCTCCGGATTGAAGCAAGCGAAGAGAATTTGACAAAACAAATTCAGGAAACGCTCAACAAGGCGCGACGGTATTATGCAAACGACCTGGCAAATAAAGGCCAGATCGCCTTGCATAAAGGCGACCGCACGGTGGCTTTCCGCATAGCCGAGCTTGCCTACCGATACGTAGACAATAAAAATGTTAACGTGCTCAATGCACTGCTGGATGCGGTCTATCACAACGATAATCCTTCTAAATTACCCATTCCCTGGGCTTCAAACCTGGAAGGGCACCAGCACTGGGTCAATCATTTGGCCGTATCTCCGAATGGTCAATATGTGGCAACCGCATGTTCGGATAAAACAGCTAGAATCTATGATTTAAATACTTTAAAAAATGTATTTACCCTGATTAATTTTGAGAAGGACGCCATGGCTGTAGCCTTTTCACCGGACGGAAAATATTTTATTACCGGCGCCGGCAACAAAGCGGTAATCTGGAATTTGGTTTCCAACGAATTGCATCGAACCCTCCAGGGAGCAAATGACGACATCAGTATGGGAGGACTCGCTTTTTCCCCCGACGGACAACTCCTGGCCGCCGCATGTCGGGATAATACCGCCAAAATTTGGGCAATCGAAACCGGCGAATTGGTTGTCAACCTGGATGAACACTCCAAACCCGTTAACAAGGCAATCTTTACCCCCGACGGGAAACAGCTGATAACCTGTTCAGGTGATAGTACGGCTAAAATCTGGAATTTGCAGTCTCAAAAAGTCCATTTTACCATTGAAGGCCATACCGAGGGTATTATTGGCCTGGCTGTTTCTCAAGATGGTCGGAAACTGGCCACGGGGTCAAGTGATAATTCCGTTAAAATCTGGAATATTGAAACCGGCGCCTTGATGTGGAGCCTGGAGGGGCACAAGGATTCCGTATTAAGTGTTGCTTTTTCACCAGATGGTAAACAACTTGCAACAGCATCCTATGATAAAACCGCCAAAATCTGGGAAATCGATGAATCTCTGAACAATCCGGCCAGAATTGTTGCTGAGATCATTGGGCATACGGATAGCGTCCGATGTGTCGCGTTTTCAACCGACGGACGAAAGCTGATCACTGGATCGATGGACAAAACAGCAAAAGTATGGGATTTGCAATCCGGCGCCGAGGCCTTAATTTTGGACGGACATACCGACGGCGTATATGAAACGGAATTTTCTCAGGACGGGGAAATGTTGACTACGGCCTCCTATGATGACCAAATAATAACCTGGAGTCTGAAGACCGGGCAAACATTAAATATCAAAGGAGGGATCAACTATTATTTTGATAAAAGCAAAAGTATTTCACCAAACGGAAGATATTTAGCCGAGGGATTTCATGATCATGATGTATATATAATTGATCTGGAAACAAAAAATATTACCCTTCAACTTAAAGGTCACAATGACAAGGTGTTTGGCGTTGCTTTTTCTCCGGATGGCAGATACCTGGCCTCGGGATCCAAGGATGGGATTTCCAAAATATGGGACTTGAGCAGCGGAAAGGCAATCCAGTCACTGGAAGGTCACTCGAATACGATTACTTGTGTCGCGTTTTCTCCTGACGGAAAGCTGATTGTCAGCGGATCCTATGATCATACTGCAAGGGTATGGGACACCTCGACCGGTAAAACCATCCTGGTTTTAGAAGGCCATTCCATGTCCGTTGATACGGCTGCTTTTTCTCCTGACGGCAGGCTGCTGGCAACCGGATCCGGAGATGGAACGGCCAAACTATGGGAACTTGAAACAGGCCGGGCGTTCTGTACGATTCCAGTGCATGACAATTTCATTATCTCCACCGTTTTTTCCGCAGACATGACCCAACTAGCCACAGGGTCAGAAGACGGAATTGTCAAAGTGTGGGGACTGACACCTCAAAGCTGGTTTAAATTAAAGGGACATGGAAAACAATTAGCCGGAATCGGGCTCTCCGGTCTATTCGAATACGGATTGGAAGATCTTCTCGAAATCCGTCCCGAAAATGAGCATTTATTCCTTCAAACAGAAACGATCTGGCAAATTGCAGCCTTTGCAGAATTGTATAAACAAAAGGTTGCTCAAACCGGGACGCCCAAAAAAGATCACTACGACCGTGCCCGGCGATTGTATCAGTTTTGCATTCAAAGCGGGGAGGGGGATAAGTATTTTAAAGACAAATTGGCAGAGTTGGAACACCTAGGAATGGAACATGGTTGGTGATTTTCTGAAGCTGCCAGGTCTTAACTTAACCGTTTCAGTGAATTCGAATGACTTCTTTTGAAAATTAAATCATAAATCCCCCAAAACCACCCCAACAAATAAAAACCCCTCCGTTTTTCTCCAAAAAACCGTACTTTTCATCCATGAAAGTCAATTTCTCCAGGATCGAAGACGTCCAGTACGTATTGGATCAGCACAAGGCCGTCAAGCTGTTGCGCAAACAACACGCGCCCTTGATCATTGCTTTTCTGTGGTCGGCTTTCAAGGAAGTGCACCGCCAGGCTTACGGCAGCCGGGAGCTCACCAGCCTCCTGTCTGATTACCTCTTTTTTGCCAATGAAGGGGAACCGCAATACCCCAAACCGGCCAGAACCTACCTGGAAGAATGGACCCAGGAAGGCTTCCTTCGCCAGTTTTATGAGGGCAATGACGAGGAGGCTACCTTCGAGCTCACCCCCGCTACCGAGCGGGCCCTCCTTTGGATCACCGAACTCGACAAACGGGAATTTATCGGCGCCGAATCCCGGCTGCTGCAGGTATTCCAGCAATTGCGCGACCTGGCCATCGGCAGCGCCCTGACCAAACAGGAGCGCCTGGAGCAATTGCTCGAACAACGCGAAGCCCTCGACAAGGAGATCCTGGCCATTGATAATGACGAATTTGACCGGCTTGATCCCACCCGGATCCGGGAACGCTATGCCCTGATCGAAGAAACCGCCGGCAAATTATTGTCCGACTTCCGCCAGATCGAAGATAATTTCCGCCAGCTCAATGCCCGGGCAAGGGAAGAACAGATCACCCGGCAAAGCAGCCGCGGCCTGGTGCTCGACGAGATCTTTTCGGCCCAGGATGCCATTATGGAAACCGACCAGGGCAAAACCTTTCACGCCTTCTGGGCTTTTCTCATGGACCAATCCCGGCAGGAAGAACTCGATAAGCTGGTCAGGCAGGTTTTCGACCAACCCGAACTGTCCGGCACCTGGGGGCACTCCGTTCTGCCGCGTCTGAAAATGTCCCTGGTGGAGGCCGGTGACCGCGTAAACAAAACGACCGACCGGCTGGTGGAACAACTCCGGCGATTCCTGGCGTCCAGGGCTTTCCTGGAAAACAAACGCGCCGGCCAGATCATCGAGGAAATTGAACAATTGGCGCTCAAAGTGAAAAATAATCCGCCGTCCGGGTCGTCTTTTGTTGAACTCGAAGGCAAACCCAACGTCCACCTGCTCATGGACCGGGGTTTGTTCCAACCGCCTGAAATCCTCAACCTGGATAACGGCCCGCTTTCAGTCGGCGACGCGGTAGATGTGGTCGCCAGCGGTTTATACGAACAGCTCTATATCGATCCGGCAGAGCTGAAAGGCCGGATCAAGGTGCTATTGCGGGGGCGGGATCAGATCAGTCTGCGCCAGATCACGGAGGAGATCCCAATTGAAAAGGGGCTGAGCGAACTGGTAGCTTATTTCGGCCTGGCAACCAGCCTGGAGCAAAAACAAAAAGCAGTCATCAACGAGGACCTGACCGAATCCATAGTTTACCACAAAAGCGGGCGCGATTATCGGATCGACCTGCCGCAAACGCTCTTTTTAGCATGACGGGAAACGTACAAACAGAGGAATTCGGCATCCCGGCCGTATTTTTACTGAAGGGCATCCTTTACCGGCGCCAGGAAGAGGCCTGGAACCTGCTGCTCCGCTACCGGCAGCGCCTGCAGGACTATTTTGCTGTACTGGATCTGGAGCTGTTCGTGGATGAAGGCGAAGGCTACGCCTACCTTCGGCAGCGGGAACATGATCAGGAAACCGAAAATCATTTTCCGCGCCTGATGAGCCGCCGGACGCTTTCCTACCCCATTACCCTCCTGCTGGTGCTCCTGCGCAAACGCCTGCTCGAATTCGAATCGGAAGGCAACGAAACGCGCCTCGTGCTCAGCCTGGGCGACATTGTGGAAATGATGCGCATCTATTGGGATGAACTGGATACCAACGAACGAAAACGGGAAGACCAGCTCCAGTTGCACATCAAAAAACTGGAGCTTTACGGGTTCCTCAAACCGCTCAAAGCGGAAAAAGAACGCTATGAAGTGGGCCGAATACTCAAAGCCTACGTGCCGGTAGAAAAATTGAATGAAATACTGACCGAATTGAAAACCTACGCGCAGGAGCGGGCCGAATAATCTGATATGTTACTGGATCTGAACTCGAATATAGACAACCAACGCGCAGGATACAGGCTGCAGCAACTTGAAGTGCTCAATTGGGGAACCTTTGACAAACAGGTATGGACCATCAATCCGCAAGGCAATAACGCCCTGCTGACCGGCGATATCGGGTCCGGCAAATCAACCCTGGTGGATGCCATCACCACCCTCCTGGTCCCCTACCGGAAGATCACCTACAACAAAGCCGCCGGCGCCGGCAGCCGCGAACGAAGCCTGCTCAGTTATATCAAAGGCGCCTACAAGAACGAAAAGGTGGTCCAGTCCAGCAAAGCCCGCGACGTATACCTGCGCACGGGCAAAGAACATTTTACCGTATTGCTGGCCGTTTTTTTCAATGAGGGCTACGGGCAATCCGCTTCATTGGCCCAGGTCTACTGGCTGAAAAACGACACCGTTGAGCGTTTTTTTGTGCTGGCTGAAAATGAAATGAGCATCGTAAAGGACTTCAGCGACTTCGGCGCCCAGATCATGCGACTAAAAAAAGGACTTCGCCAAAGAAAATACACCGAGGTTTACGACCATTTCAACGATTATTCGGATCGCTTCCGCCAGATCTTCGGCATCCGGCAACCGGAAGCGATGGACCTCTTTTACCAGACCGTTTCCATGAAATCGGTGGGCAACCTGACGGATTTTGTCCGCGAACAGATGTTGGGGCAAACCGATATCCAGACCAAGATCGATGAATTGATGAGCCGGTACGGCGACCTGACGGAAGCCCACCGCGCCGTTCAACGCGCAAAAGAACAGCTCGGCATGCTTTCCCCCCTGATGGAAGACGCCGGTCAACTCGAAGCAACCTTCCGGGAGATCGAACAGCTCGAAGCCGTGCTGGAGGAAATCCCTCGTTTTTTTGCCCACCGGCAGGTACTGGCCTTACAGCAACAGCTGAAACAACTCCACTTCCATTGGCAGCAGAATGAGGCCCGGCTGGATGAACACGCCCAACAACTCAAACAGCAGCGGCAGGATCTGTCCAGGCTCGAAAACCTCCGTTCGCAATTGGGGGTCAATCAGCAGTTGGAAAGCATCCGTATGGAACTCGACCAACGCCGCCATGAAAAAGCACAACGGCAGCAGCAGGCCGACACCTATGCCGAAACCTGCCGGAGCCTGCAGAACAGCTACCTCCCGCACGAAGCGCCGAATCTGGGAATACCTTCAGACGCCGCAGCATTTTTGGAACAGCGGCAGTGGGCTGAAAATAACCTCGATCAACTGACCGCGGAACTGGACCTGCTCCGCGACCAGCTGCAACCCCTCCATGTGCGCATCGACCACCACCGGAAACAGGTCGATGAACTGGAAACCGAACTGCATTCCCTCCGCAAACGCCCCACGCAGATACCGCAACAAAACATGGAATTGCGCGCGCGTATTCTGGACGCCCTGCACCTGCCCGAAGCGGAATTGCCCTTTGCCGGAGAACTCCTCCAGGTGCGGGAAGGGGAAAAAGACTGGGAAGGCGCCATCGAGCGGCAGCTCCATAACCTGGGGCTGAGCATGCTGGTTCCCGACCGGCATTACCGGGTCGTCAGCGATTATGTCGACCGCCTTCATCTCGGCGGCAAACTGACCTACCTGCGCACGTTGGAACACCATCGTCCGCCACAGGAAGAGCCCGCCCCGAATTCCCTGGTCCACAAGGTCCGCATCAAGGAAGAAACCGAATTTTATGCCTGGCTGGAAACCGAGTTGCACAGCCGTTATGATTACGCCTGCTGCGAAACAATGGAGGAATTCCGGCGCGCCCACCAGGCCCTGACCCGCAGCGGACAGAGCAAGGCCGGCCGGATCAGCCATACCAAAGACGATCGGTACAACGTAAACGACCGCCGCCGGTATATACTTGGATGGAGCAACAAGGAAAAGATCGCCGCCCTGGAAAGCAACCTGGAGACGGAAACCGGCGCGTTGAACGAGGCCGTTCGCGAACTGGAAACCCTCCGAAAAAAAGAGCGCCGCCTGGGCGAACGCAGGGATGGGTTGCTGAACCTGTTGCAATTCAAAAATTTTGAAGCGTTGAACGTCCGGTCCGTCGCCATCCGGATCCAGGAATTGACGGACACCCAGCGGCGGCTCGAAGCCGGGTCCCGGGAATTGAAAGACCTCCAAACCCAGATCGCAGGACTTTCCGCCCGGATGGATGAAACCGAAAAAAACAAACAAAAGCTGATCAGGGAGAACGGGTCGCTGGAAAACAACCTGACCCGTACGGCCCAACAGATTTTTGAATTTCTGGAAGTGCTGGGTCAGCCGGCCCCGGAAATTGACCGGTCTGCAGAAGGTTTGCCGACCAGCATGAACCAGTTGGCGGAACAATTTACCCGGATCGACGTCCCCGATCTGCCGGCTTCCGCTGCCCTTAAAAAATTCCTTGGCGCCGGGCCGCTTTCCGATAACCCCGACAACCTTAAAGCCGAAGAACAAAAACTGCTGGACCAGATCCAGGGGCCCCGCGGCCTGCTGAAACGCAGCAATGACAAGGTGGGCAAATTGACCCAGTCCATCAGTGTGAAGATGAATGATTTCAGAAACAAATATCCCGAAGAAACACAGGAGGTGGATGCCGATCCGCGATCCATTCCCGAATTCAGGGAATTGCACAACAGGCTCCTCCAGGACGATCTTCCCCGGCATGAAGGGCGCTTCCGCGAATTGCTCAAACAGGGGACCATCCGGAGCATCCTCACCTTTAAATCCAAATTGGAGGAATACGAGCGGGATATCGTGGAAAAGATCTACAAGATAAACACCCATCTCCGGGAGATCGACTATAACCCGGGCACCTATATATGCATCGCGAAGGAAGAAGTGCGTAGCGAGGATATTCTCGGTTTCAAACAGGATCTGCGGGCTTGTCTCAGCGATGTTTACGGCGATTCCGACGATATTTATACCGAAGAAAAATTCTTTCAGGTTAAAAAATTACTGGACCGTTTCCGGGGTGAAAATGAAGAAGACAGCCGCTGGACCCGCCGCGTGACCGATGTCCGGGAGTGGTATACCTTCGGAGCGGAGGAACGGTGGCGCGAAAACGACGAAGCGCACGAATACTTCAGCGATTCCTCCGGCAAATCCGGCGGGCAAAAGGAAAAACTGGCCTACACCATCCTGGCATCCGCCATCGCCTTCCAGTTCGGCCTGGAATGGGGCCGTTCCCGCGACCGCTCCTTCCGCTTTGTGGTCATCGATGAAGCCTTTGGGCGCGGTTCGGATGAGAGTACCCGGTACGGGCTCCAGCTTTTCGAGCGCCTCAACCTCCAACTGCTCATCGTAACGCCCCTGCAAAAGATAAATGTGATCGAGGATTATATCAATGCGGTTCACTACGTATCCAATCCCAGCGGGCAGCAATCCATGGTGCGCAACATCAGCAAGGCGGAATACGAGGCCGAAAAAGCCCGGTATTATGCCCGGCAAAACGCAGATAAATGATCAGCCCTGAAGCCATCGTTCAACAGGCTGAAACCTGGTGGCCGGAAGTCTTGCGCACTACGCTCACAGGAGAGGCATTCTTTCCCCGGTCGCTGAATCGGATCGATAAGGTCAGGCCCAATCAGCGCCTGGAGGAATTTGACCGCATCCGGGCCGAACAGGAGGCGCTCCTGGCAGGATCAAAGGCCCGCAACGACAAGGGGTATACCCTTCACTGGGAAGAGCGAAACTACCGCAATGTCGGCCGCAATCGGTTCATTGCAGGCGTCAGCATCGATACCCTCGAAGATTATCTGCATTTGCTGCGCCGCGGAGCCGTTCATCGCCGGTTTGTAGACGACGCGGCGCTCATTTTGCGGGAAATTCCCCAACTGCAGGACTGGAGCATACAAAAGCCCCTGGACATTGAAGCCTGTCACGGGCACTGGCCGGAGCTGCTCCTCACCGTCCGTTATTTTATGGACGAACACCGGCCCGGCCGGTTTTATATCCGGGAATTGCCGCTGGCCCTGCCCACCAAATTCATCGAGACCCACCGCAAAATACTGGCTTCGATGCTGGATGCCGTATTGCCGCCGGACCGGATTGACGAAAACTACCGGGGGGTGCAGCAATTCGAACAGCGCTACGGCCTGAAATACCGGCAGCCCATGGTACGGTTGCGCCTGTTGGACGCCGGTCTGGCCCGGCAGTACTTCAGCGGACTGGACGACCTGAAAATCCCCCTGAACGATTTTGCACAGCTTTCCATGCCCATACAGAAGGTCGTCATTTTGGAAAACAAAACCAATTTTTCCAACCTGATGAACTTCCTCACCCTGCCGCAGCATCCGGGCACCGCGGGCATTTTCGGCAGCGGTTTCGGGCTCGGTTTGCTGAAGGACATTGATTGGCTCCGAAAAGCGGAAATCTACTATTGGGGCGATCTCGACGCGCACGGCCTCCAGATCCTGTCCCAATTGCGGGGCTATTACCCGCAAACCCGGTCATTTTTGATGGACAGGGCTACCCTCGACGCCTTTCCCGAATACCACCTCACGGACGCCCCGGAGAGTACGGCCGGTATTCTCCCCAACCTGACCGAAGATGAACAAGCATTATTCGACTATCTGAATACCAATCGGTTGCGGCTTGAGCAGGAACGGATTCCGCTGGCCTACGTATTGACACGGCAAAAAGAGCTCGGGTAGCCTTTACTTTTGAATATGAAAAAAATTCCGGTCCGCAACATCCATTCGACAAAAGAATCAACATCCGGGCGTTTCAACATCCGGAGGGTCCAGGATATACTCGGCGGTCGTGATCTGCAGCACGATCTTCACCGGCACAACTTCTTTTTCATTCTCGCCGTCCAAACCGGGCAGGGTCATCACGAAATTGATTTCACGCCTCATCCTGTCGTTGACAAGAGCCTCTTTTTCCTTCGCCCCGGACAGGTCCACCAACTTCAGTTGACGGCAGGCTCCGTAGGCTATTTAATGGAATTCGATACTGCATTTTACCGCCCTGCCAATAAAGCCGCGGTCCAGCGGTTGCGTAAGGCAAGCAATAAGCATTTTTGCCTGCTGGAAGCCGGCAATTTTGAAAAGCTGAATACGATATTGTCCGGCATCTTTGCGGAATTTACCGGCAAACTGGACGGTTTTGAGGAGGTCATCAAAGCCAGTCTGGAAATTTTCTTCATTGAATATGTCAGGCAAAGCTCCGGCCCCGCAGGCACGGCTGCTCCTTCCGGCGCCTACATGCAGGAGCGGTTTGAGGAATTCATTGAATTAATGGAAACGCATATAGCCTCGCACAAGCAGGTATCAGCCTACACCGAATTCATGAATCTCTCGTCCTATCAGCTGAATGAAGTAACCAAAACCGCTGTCGGCAAGACCGCTTCCGCGCTCATTGATGAATACATCCTGCTCGAAACCAAAAGATATTTGCTTGCCACCGCCAATCAGGTTAAGGAAGTAGCCGATCAACTGGGTTATGATGATGTTTCCTACTTTATCCGGTTCTTCAAAAAACACACGGGATACTCACCGGAAGCCTTTCGGAAGAATTTTAAATAAGTCCTATTCTACTTCAAAACCGTCCTACCACCTCCCCCTTTTGCGGACTGTATTTTTGTGGTCGATAAAGTTATTGATCAAAAAAGTAATTGAAATGAATACAAAGACGAGGTTGTTGATGTCACTGAAAATCTGGATGGTCATCTATCCTTCCATCACCCTTTTCCTGTTCCTGTTCGGCCGGCATTTATCCGCTTTTCCTTTATACCAGCGAACATTCATACTCACCGTCTCACTGGTACCCTGGATGATGTTCATCGGCGTTCCTTTTCTCGATTTTGTTATTCGCCGGGTATCAAAAAAGGGTGCGGCAAAATGAGACCAGAAACAAAATATGACGTGATCATCGTGGGCGGCAGTTACAGCGGCATGGCAGCGGGCATGGCGCTGGGCAGGGCATTGCGGAAGACGCTCATTATCGACAGCGGGGAACCCTGCAACAAACAAACCCCACATTCGCACAACTTTCTGACCAATGACGGCAAAACGCCGGAGGAAATTTCCGGGCTCGCCAGAGAGCAGGTGGCCAATTACAGCTCGGTCACTTATTTGGAGGACCTGGCAACGATCGGGAATAAAATTAATGGCGGTTTTGAGGTCCGGGTGGAGACCGGCGGAACGTTCACCGCAAGAAAGCTGATCCTGGCGACAGGCATCAGGGACATCATGCCCGAAATACCGGGTTTTGCCGAATGCTGGGGCATAAGCGTACTGCATTGCCCCTACTGTCACGGCTATGAAGTGCGCGGGCAAACGACGGGGATCCTGGCAAACGGCGACACCGGTTTCGAAATGTCCGCACTCATTGCCAACTGGACAAAGGATCTAACCCTCTTCACGAACGGAAAATCAACCCTTACGGAAGCTCAAACGGAGAAGCTGCACAAAAAAAAGATCAATGTAGTGGAAGCGCAGATTAAAGCCCTTGAGCATGCCAACGGATATCTCCAGAATATCGTGTTCAGCGACGGGACAAAAGCGACCGGAAAGGCCTTGTATGCGCGACTTCCCTTTGTTCAGCACTCAACCATTCCCCGGGCCTTAGGCTGCAAAATAACGCCGGAAGGTTATCTCAAAACGGACGCTGCACAAAGAACATCAGTACAGGGTGTGTATGCCTGCGGAGACAATACCACCCGGATGCGTACGGTTGCCAATGCGGTTTCGACGGGCACAACGACCGGGATCATGGTCAATAATGCCCTCATCGATGAGGACTTTTAATGCAAATACCATTGCCTTTTCCAAATGCTCATCTAAACATTTTTAACTCCTAAAATTTCCTTCTATGAAAAGTACAAAAGAACCTTCCGCAAGGGAGGACAGGACACCTGTTGCCCTTCCGGAAAAAAATGCCCGCAGGGTGAATGAAATTGTTACCGGCTACTTCTTTATTACGGCAACGGTTTCGGCTATCATCGGCTTAAAACTCTACGACCCGATGCTTACCACGGTCGACTTTCTTGAACAAGGTGCAACGCATTCCAGGCAAATCATATCCGGCGCCGTGTTTGAAATGATCCTGGTGCTGGCCGACTGCGGAACTGCCATCATGCTTTATCCATACCTGAAGGCCTACAATGAGCGTATGGCGCTGGGATATTTCTGCTTTCGGGTGATCGAAACCGTCTTCATCCTGCTGGGCATTGTAAGCATACTGTCTCTTTTAACGCTTAGCCATTCCTATGCCCAAGCCGGTAACGCCGACAGTATTCACTATTATGCCGCCGGTATTCTGGCCAAATCATTCCATGATTGGACCTTCATCCTTGGTCCCAAGTTCGTGCTGGGAATCAACACCTTTATCTACAGTTATGTCTTCCTCAAAACAGGGCTTGTACCCAGAAAGCTATCGCTGTTGGGATTGACCGGCGCAGGCCTGGTTTTCATGAACGCCCTTTCGGAGCTGTTCGGCATAATCCCTTCTCTTTCAGCCGGCGATTTACTCCTGGCTTTCCCAGTTGCTATCTACGAAATGATCCTTGCCGGGCGGCTTATCTCAAAAGGCTTCAATATTCAATATATCGCACAAAACATTTGACCGCATTAAAAAATCTTTTCAACCAAATATCTAAAATCAAAATCAAAATCAAATCCGATGCAATCAACAATCAAATCCTTAGCGGCATCCGTATTGCTGATCACCCTTTCAGCCACCTTGTCAGCGCAGACCAGCCGGTTCAGCATTTCCGTGAATTCCCTGACCACAAACTTCGACTACGGAAAGTCGAATGCGGAATTGCGGCCTTACAAAAAGAACTATAAAGGCCTGAAAGCGGGAATTTCCTACCAGGCGGGCATATCGCCATCGTTTTCTTTGGTTCCGGAACTGTATTTCGCGATTAAAGGCGGCAGTTTGAAAGAAGACAACCCCCTTACCGTCAGCAAGTCAACCTTGCGCCTTTCCAGTCTTGAAATGCCGGTCCTTGCCCGGCTGCACTGCCATAATCTGTATCTGGATGCCGGCCCTTACACGGCTTATACTTTAGGCGGCCGGATAAAAGGAGAAGGGGGAAGCACGCTGCCGGAAACCCCGGCAAAAATTCCATTCGGTCATGCGGCCGGTGACTTCAAACGATGGGATGCCGGCTTCCAGGCGGGCGTCGGCTACAATTTCAACATGAAGAAATCCATTCTCACGACAGATCTCCGCTACGGCTACGGATTGGTCAATATCTCACGGGATGTTGAACGATACAACAGGGTACTGAGTATCAGCGTGCTGGTTGCAAAGTCGGGTAAATAAAGAACCGGGGCAGTTTGGCTTTCAGGCCATTCGGCAAGGCATAAGAGTTCGATTTTCCATTCGCTGAAAACAAAACCATAACCATACCGGGCCCCTCTCTGATCGGGTCGTTACTTTGAACAGGTGGCGACCCTTAAGTTTTGAAAGAAAAATGGCACGCATATGAACCAAAACCCAGGACAAAAAGTACCTACCATAGTTGACCAGATGTCAGAACCCGTGTGTAAGACATTAAAAAAATGTACCTTTGATCATAAGGCCTCATCAACGTGCCTGATACTCCCTTTTACTTAGGAAGAAACCATACAAACCTGGTGTTTTGATGAAAGAAAATGCAGATCCCCCCGTTGTTTTTCTGGCTTTTGCCCAATCTTCGTCACAGCCGCACCTCGAGCTCCTCAAACGGGAAAGTTCCCTGCTTCGCGATCTTTTCCTGCCGTTAGAGGATCAGGGTAAAATCAGGATGCTCCGGGAAGAAAGCACGGATCATTCAGACCTGGTCCGGTTGATGACCCAATTCAAGGACAGGATCGTTATTTTTCACTACGGCGGCCATGCCAATGGTCAGCATTTGCTTTTTGAGGACGGTAAGGGTTTCGTCGGAGGCATGGCAGAACTCCTGGCCCTCCAAAAAGGCCTGAAGCTGGTTTTCCTGAACGGATGTTCTACTCATCACCAGGCTGCTCATTACCTTAAAGCAGGTATTCCTGCCGTTTTGACTACAACCCGGCAGATCTCGGATATCGATGCTGTCTTCTTTTCCGAACAGTTTTACCACGCGCTGACAAAACACTATCTCCTGTCCGATGCATTCCGGATTGCATCGGCTGCCCTCAAGCTGAAATCCGACCGCTACCAGCATGGAAGTGAGGAAATTTCAATTTGCCGGGGTTTTGACCTGGCGGAAGGCGCACCCTGGCAGGATGATGCACCCTGGCGGCTTTACGTCAATGAAACCCATCAATCCCTGCTGGACTGGCGCCTGACCGCCCCTGAGACAGGCTCGAATAACAGAACATCCGCTGATCCCGGCGAGCTCGAACGGTACCTGCAATGGATGCAGGCGGAATACAACCAGATCAGTCTGCCGGCCATCAAAGAAGGGCAGGACCTGCCGAAGATCCCGCTGGATGAGGTTTTTGTCGCGCTCAAGGTGAGCGGCAAGTCGACCAACCGGGAACTGGAGCTTTCCCACAAGCAACTGGTCAGGGCTTTCAACAAAATCCTGGAAGAACTGGATTTTGACCCTTCCGAATCGGAAAAACAAGCCATTTACGAGCAAATTCTCCAAAAAAACGCACAACTGAAGGTCTGGGACAGCAAACGCTTAAACGCGCTGAGGGTGCAAACCCAGGCTGTCGCGAACAATGATAAAGACGCCCCTCCCATCAGCCTGGCCGAAGCTTTCCAGAACGAGCGGGATATGGTTATTCTCGGTGATCCGGGCAGCGGCAAAAGCACCCTCCTCCGCTGGCTGGCCGTCCGGTTGGCCCAGGCTTTGCAGGTCCAACTGAAGACAGGAGAAGCGCAGGCTGTAATGGCTCCGGGCCATCAGGTGGACGTCCGGCTGAAGGACGACCTGCAAATGCTCAACCTCGGCCCGGCCAGGCTGCCGGTGTTGGTCCGGATCTCGGAATACGCCCGTTATTATGAAGACCAGAAAAAACAATTTCCAACCCATGCACGCGGCATTATCGACTATCTGGGGTTTCATTTGCCGAGCCTGCCGATCCTGAACCGGGAGGCGCTAAACAACGCATTTCGCCAGTACCTGGCAGCCAATCAGGCTGTCGTTATGCTGGATGGATTGGACGAGGTCATTAACGCGCGTTCGGAGATCCTGCGGGAAGTGACCAGCTTCATCGACCATTGGGTCCACGGAAGTGATTTCATGCGCCACACGCCGGCCTTTTGGCCAGAGGAGGACAAGCCTTACCTGACCGGCGGCAACCAGCTTATCGTAACCTCCAGAATTGTAGGCTATCAGGCTGCCCCGCTGAGCGGCAACCTGACGCACGTAACGATCCAACCGATGGAGGAAGCTGCCGTCCGGCACTTTTGCTCGGTTTGGGTATCCCAGCTTTATATCCGGCAAGGTCATCAACCGACCGGCGGCGAAGTCATCCGGGAGATCAGTCAATTGCAGGAAGCCATTTTTGACCCGGAACGCCCGCGCATCCGGGAACTGGCAGCCAATCCATTGCTGATCACCATCCTGGCCCTTATTTTCCGCAGTCAGAACGGAAAATTGCCGGAAAGCCGGGCCGAACTGTACCAACGGGCCTTCCGGATCCTGGTCGATAAGTGGAAAGGGCATATCGCGATAACGCCCCAGGAATTCACCACCATGCTGGCCCCGCTGGCGGCCCATATGCATGAAAGTCCTTCGGAGGACATCCGGGAATCCGACCTTATCTATTTCCTGGAAAGGGAACTGACCCGCGTACGCAAAGGCAATCCGGCCTTGGATATTCCTATTGAAATCCAAATGGAAGTCCGCCAGTTCGTCCTGCGCCTGAAAGAAGACGTAGGGCTCCTGGCTGAAAGGGGCGAAAAATTATACCATTTCCTGCACCGCACCTTCCAGGAATACCTGGCGGGCATTTCCCTGATCGCCAACAAAGCGAAGGCATCCGGCGCTATCATTGAGCGGATCGACGATCCGGTCTGGCGCGAGCCCATTCTGCTAGCCCTGGGCGCTGCCGACCTGGAGTGGTCGTCCATCCAGCTCGAAGAGCTCATCCAGTCGCTTTTATTCGCCGATGATCCGCTGCTGGACCTCCTGCCCAGAAGCTCCCTTTTTATCGCGCATGCCATTCCGGAAATGGAGCACCTGTCAGAAGGGCTGGTGACCGATATTCTGAAGCAATTGCTCCGGGCTTACAGTGACTTGCACGGCATTGCCAAATACCAGAACATACGGCAGCAATTGAGCCTGGCGTTCGCCAAATTGAAAGAGGGAAAAAGATCCGGGGTACTTAATCGGTTTTTTACCCGGATTCTGGAAAACCCGGGATCGCCTGACGAATGGTCGGGCCTGTTGTCGCTGATCCGCGACCAGGGATGGTGGCAAGCGGAGTGGACAGCGGCCGTGGTCCGGCATATTGACGAGGACCGGGCTGCCTGGGACTGGCCGGCAAATCACCTTTTGAGGGACTATTTTTCCGAACACCCCCAATTTGAAGCCCCCCCCGGCTTGCTGGTGCGAAATAAACTATTGCAAAACCCGGAATGGCATGAATTCGTCAGAAAGGATCCCGCCTGGATCCGGCTGCTGACGGCCTTGTACGGCGGTTGGAAGAACCAGCCGGAACGGGTAACCGTCTATCGCAAAAACCTCGAAGATAAATGGCGGAATTTGACCGGTCGGTCACTTGCGGCGGATACCTCCTCGGAGGGTACCCGGCTTGACGCGGTACGGAATGAAATGGTCGCCGCAATCCTTGAGGAAACGAATGACTTTGACGCCCGGTATATTTATCGCGACAGTCCCTTTTCACGTCCGTTGTTGCGCGCTATTGCTCAGAAAGAGCCGGCCCGTTCACTGGAATCCTATTTTTTGGACCAATGGAATGCCTCAGGTTCTCCGCCGGTTCAGGCGCTGGCCTTGCTCGCACTCACCTGTATCGGTTATAATGTAGCGGCGTTGGTGTATCAGAGTCAATTGCAGGACGCCGACAAGGACGCCGTCGACCGGTACCTGCGTCATCTGGAAAGGTTGAAGGAAATGCTTTTTTACCCGGTAATGGACGTCTACTACCGGTTCACGAAAAACCTCGAATCGCCCAAGAGTACCAATTGGTCCAGGATACCCGTTGAGCGCAGGCCTGAAATTTTCAGGATGCTCCTCAACACCTTTTCCCAAATGGGATTGCCAAATGTCAGTTACGGTTATATCGATTGGAACAAGCGGCCGTGGCACGAAGAACAGGAGGATACCGCAACCGAGTTAGCTGCTTTCATAGAGGCTGAATATTTTTCCAGCTTGATGAGCCTGTGGTCTGATGACCCCTTCTATACATTACACGTCGTACTGGATACCCTCGGCAAGAAACTTCAGCAAAACTATCCGCTGATCCTGCGGTCGCTTCTTGCATTACCGCATTCGCCTCAACTCAGTGGGCGTTACCGTTTCCAATGGCGAATGCCGGAGTACTTTTTCGAACCGGATGAAAGAAGCCCATTGCTGCATGCCTTACAAATTGTGGATGGGTTACCCAAAAGATTCGATGTCCTTAGGGAATGGTATGTAATCGCCCTGTGGCCTTTGATCGAACAATCGGACGAGCTGAAGCCCTATGCCTTGTCCCTGCTTTATTCTTCCACTTACCAGGACAGGGTCCGCCTGGCGGCGCCGGATATTTTCCAGCCGGGAGCCGGAGGGCTTCGAAATATAGCCGCGCTGATAGACGCCGTAACAGACCCCCATAGTCGGCTGGCGGCAGCGGGAAAAATGTTCCGGCAAACCTACAGCTTACCCTTTTTAAGCCGATACCTGAACGCCTACAATGAGTTGAAGGCTCCCGAAGCGATTTTTCTGGCCACCTTCGACCTGATCGACCTGCTGACCAAATGCTCCACGGATATCTTCACGACCCCGGAAGGACGGACCAATGTCCATATCCTGATGGAAGACGGAGCGATGGAAGAGATCAAGGGGAATGCCGAAAGCGCCATACTTCACATAGAATCTCCGCAGAACAGGCTTCGTGCATGGTGTTATTTCAGCGACATGCAAATGGATGAAGAAAAGGCCGCCGATTGCGTGTTCAAAGCCATGGACATGCTGCCGGAGCTGGAAAGCGACAGCCGGCGAGCCGAAGCCCTGGAATTCATTCTTCGACGCTACGGGCCGGTAGCCGGCCGGTATGGCCGTTGGCCGGCCATCAACGCTGCTTTCAGCGCTGAATGGCAACTCAACAAGGGACTTGGAAAAAACTACCTCAACTGGTATTCTTTTGATGAATTAGCTGCAGACCAATCAGGTCCGGAGAAATTCCGCCCCATACCCGATTGGTGGGCCCTGACAGGCCTGGTAAAAGCCGCGCAGGAACTGAGCTATCGTTTTGCCGAAAGAGATGAAATCGGGGAATTATGGCGGGAATTGATGACACCCGGGGGCAAGGTGTCTGCGGCATCGCAGCTCATAAAGAAAGGACGGAATGGATTGAAGCTGGATGCATTGGCCTTCAGGGCTGTTACCCGCCTGGCAGAAGACCGGGAAACGGCGATCCTGCACAACCTGCTTCCCTTGCTGGAACAACCGGCTGCTGCGGTTTTGCCGCTGATTACTCCCTGGAGTAGCCACTCCTGGCCCGGATTGCGCCAATTGTCGGCATTGCTTCAGGCGGAAACGGGCCAGCTGACCGCCGAAAATATTGACCTGTTGATCGACTGCCTGAAAAGCGACTCGGACCGGCTGCGATTCCGGGCTATGATTGCCATTCATGGTGCGAATCCTAGCGGCGGACAGTCTAACAGGACCCTCTCGGCATCCAATATGAATATGGCCTTTTTTGAACGGCTTGAGCAATTGAGGTCCTCCAATTATAATTCAGATCCTGCTGTCGATCAGGTCCTCGGCTGGATGAACCACAACCTGGTCCATGACAGCGAGGCCATCCTTGAAAAATCCGTCCAGTTGTTGAACAGCCCGAAGGAGGCTGATCAGAAAATAGGTAAGTCGACTATCAATACCATGGAAAAGCTGACCGATGCCGTCTGGCAACGATTGATCTTTCACCTCGAAAACACCGAATTTGAACAGAAAAAATCAGCTTATCCCCTGCTTAGAGTATTGGGCAGACAATGCTATTTGCTTCCGTTAGCCTTATTTCCCGATCCCCGGAAAGTGAGAAATTTTCTTCCTGAAAGTTACCTCGACTTATTGGAAAGCGATTTAAGCAAAAAGCTCACAATTTCCGATGTGGAAGAAGTGTTAACCGAAATGACCCGCCCTGACAAACCCGTTGGTTCGGAAATGACCTCCACGGCGCATGCCTTGCTGGAAAAACGGCTGAAAATCGATTTCTCAGGCGCTTATGCCCAGGGCGATGAGGCTTTTTTCAAGGCAATGGAAGCAGCAGGCGCGGGAAAATATGTCCCCACAAGTGAAATTTACCGGGATGGAAAGACCCTTGCAGACAAGATCGTCGAACTTCCCGGGCAAACCGAGTTGCTGGTCAGGTGGACGCTTGAAGAGCTTGACAACGAGCTGATCGACTTTGACTCAAGCCCGGCATTCGGCGGATACCTGGCCATCATTCTGGCCCACGTAGCGACTTTGCGGCCGGAAACCTTTCTTTCCCTGGTCGACCGCAATCACTTCCGGGACCTGATGACCGAAACCATCGAATTGCATCCATTCTGGATGGCGAGGCAAGGTGCGATCGTCATGCTGGCCAGCACTGGTGAACTGGACGAAAAGGCGTTGAAAAGCCTGGGGAAAGCCCTTCGGGATGTATCCTTTACCAGAAAGCAGGCCCAACAATGCTTCGTCTATTTCCAGTCATTTATCAATCCTCTGATGCTTGATTTATTGTTCAGCAACCTTGAAAAAGGACCGGGCCTGGTGATGCAGATTTCGGCCTTGATCTTGTCGGAAGTGGCGCGAAATGAAAAAACGACCGCCAACCTGCGCCAGGAGATCATCAGGCGGATGGCCGACTATCTGCGGTTGACAAAGGATCACCCCCTAAAAAACCGATCCGTTTATACCTGGGAAGATGGTGCGAGCACCCCGGCTTTCCTGACTTCCCTGGACAATGTATTATATAATGAACTCATTAAAATTGTGGGCCTGTCCTAAATCATAACCATGAAGAAATTTACCATTCCATGCGATTTTGGCGGAGAAAAACACCCCTTTCAGGTCTATGTCGGCGATCCCGGCGTCAATGTCCATCCTTTATATTACCAACAAAGATGGCTGTCCGACGAACGGGGCGGATATATCCCCCCTGAAGTGATGGATTCTTTTGAAAAACTGCAAAAAATCGCCGTGGAAAACGATGTCAATTTTGAAGAGCTTTGCATGTATGCGCTGGGGCAGGCGGCGGAAGAGAAAGCAGCGGAAGTGAAAGATAAACTGAAGTAATAATCTATTGCAACCCGCTCTATCGCGACTCGCATAACCATTCGGGGGACCCTTGTTATCAGCCCCTACGATGATAATTTATTTTGGCTTTAGGTTGAAAAATCTGAAACTGCCTATCCTTCCAACCTATCCCGCCGCATCCGCCCCGCAACTCCGTCGCAATCCCACCCTGTTTTCCCTAAAAAAGTATTGTATATTTGCAATACAAAACAAAAAAAAACAAAATGACCTTGTCACCCAAAATCACCCCCTTCCTCTGGTTCGAAAGCCAGGCGAAGGAAGCCGCTGAATATTATGTCGGCATCTTTCCCGATTCCAGGATCCTGAGCGAGAATCCGTTTGTCGTCACCTTTGAGATCTGCGGACAGCGGTTCTCTACCCTCAACGGCGGGCCGCACGACCGGTTCAACGACGCGGTCTCTTTTATGGTGGATTGCAAGGACCAGCAGGAGGTCGACCATTACTGGGATCGCCTCATCGCCGACGGCGGACGCGAATCCATGTGCGGCTGGCTCAAGGATAAATACGGCGTAGCCTGGCAGATCGTCCCCGAAGCGCTGCCCCGGCTGATCAACCACCCCGACCGGGCGCGCGCCCAAAAGGCGATAGACGCCATGCTGAAAATGCAAAAGATCGTGGTGGCGGAGCTGGAGGCGGCCTTCGATTCCTGATCCTGAACCATTAATGCGGTGTGCGGCATGAAGAACCGCTACACATTCTGCAACCACAACATTTTCAGGAATTCGGACTTTTTTCTCCGGGAGATGGGCACCTGGCTGCCGTCCGACATGACGGCGACGTTGATCTCCCGGAGAAATTTTTTGACGAAGTCCACATTGACGATATGGGAAGTGTGGACCCTTGCAAACTTCTCCGCGGGCAACAGTTTTTCAAATTCCTTGATGTTTTTGGTCACCAGGGTCCTCTCACCGTTTTCCGCGTAAAAGGTGGTATAACATCCGTCCGACTCCAGGCGAACAATGGACCTGACCTCCAGGACCGCCAGCCCTTCCATCGAGGAAAGCACAAGCTTGGAATGCTGCTGATCCTTTTGTTCTTTTTCCAGCAACGCCATCATGTAAGTGACCATGCTGCGGTATTCCCGGTTCCAGAGGGTTTCCACCGCCTGGGCAAAAGCCTTGGATTCCACGGGTTTGAACAGGTACCCCACGGCTTTGTAACGAAAAGCTTCCGGCGGAAAATCCTTATTTGCAGTGGTGAAAATGATGTGAAAACCCGGGTCGGGAAAATGATTGAGGGTTTCGAAAATCGGGTCGTCCGGCGACCGGACATCAATAATGGCCAAATCGCAGCCATCGTTCTCCAGCCTGATCCGAAAACCGTCCTCCGTTTCGGATTCGCCAACCACCTGGAGATTGGGTTGGTAAATAGAGATCATTTTTTTCAAAGCGTTGCGGGCATTGACGTCACTGTCGAAAAGCAAAACGCTTTGGGACACGGCACTGGGTGGGCTCGGCGGGTTCATTCTTCACGGCATTAGGAGTCTTAGTAATCGATTATTGCGTTGTTCACTTTGTAAAACTAACGATTATTCCCGGTAAAAAACCAATTTTTAAGGCCGAAAAATTCTGAAATACAGCGGTTTAAGATGAATCCTGCCAGTTTTTGGAAATATTGTACCGTTTTTATAAGGAATAAGGCCAGTTGTTGGAATTTAAAACCATTAAAAATTATATAATATAATTTTGGCGACGTCTTAATTACAGACCAATCAACAAATCAGTCGTGGGCACGCTCTGCGCTCCGGAAGTTCATAAAGCTTATAGGTAAATTATATCCAAAAGTCGATTTGCGCCTCCTCAGCACATACGATCATTTTCGGGGAAGGCATTTTTCTGCAATGAATATCTGTTGAAGTTCACCACCCAAATCCTCTTTGTGTGATTACCCTCTCCATGCCGGTCGGTCCGGTCAATGGAAAGGCATTCTTACCGGAATTTTCCATTCTTTATTCAAAACTTTAAACCTTTCATTCCATGAAAATTTCTTTATTCTCTTCCCCACCCGGACAAATCAGACATGTCTTTTCCCTGACCATGCTGTTTTCCGTGTTTATTTTACTCCTGCCGGATGCCCGCGCGATGGACAACAGCCCCTTCGGCCTTCATCCAGACGTTCCATCCGAACAACCGGAGGAAGGCACCTTCACCTTCCAGGTCTACCTGAAAGACAGCGACATGAACCTGCTGTCAGGCGGGTCGCTGAGATTCCATGACGGCTCCTGGCACACCGTTTCCGAAACGTCAACCGGTACGTTCGAGGTCAACACCAATACCGCTTCGGTTACCCTGGAAATGACCTACAACAACGGCCGCCAAACCGTCGGCGGACATGCAAGCGCCGACGATTTCACCTACCAGACCACCACCACCACCCTGGCCATCCGCGATTCGGACGAAGCGCTCCAATCCGGCGGCACAGGCCGTTACCACCAGATCGGCTGGGTCAACTGGAACTCGGCAGCCAATACCGACATCGAGCTCCTGCCGGGCCAGTACACCTTCGAAGCCACCATCAACAACGGCCGACAGACCAAAGTGCTGACCGTTCCGGCCGGCCCTGCCTATGAAGCCGGCTTCCATACCGTAACCACCACCCTGGCCATCAGGGATTCCGACGGCGCCACCCTGTCCGGCGGCACAGGCAGATACCACCAGATCACCTGGGCCGACTGGAACAGCGAGGCCAATACCGACATCGAACTGCTCCCCGGCCAATACACCTTCGAAGCCACCATCAACAACGGCCGACAAACCAAAGTGCTGACCGTTCCCGACGGCGACCCGGCATTCGAAGCGACCTTCAATACCGTAACCACCACCCTGGCCATCAAGGATTCCGACGGCGTACCCCAATCCGGCGGCACAGGCCGCTACCACCAGATCACCTGGGCCAACTGGAACAGCGAGGCCAATACCGATATCGAACTGCTCCCCGGCCAGTATACCTTCGAAGCCACCATCAACAACGGCCGACAGACCAAAGTCGTCACCGTACCCGCCGGGCCGGCTTTCGAGGTCGCGTTCAACACCGTCACCACCACCCTGGCTATCAAGGATTCTGACGGCGTACCCCAATCCGGCGGCACAGGCCGCTACCACCAGATCACCTGGGCCAACTGGAACAGCGAGGCCAATACCGTCATCGAACTGCTCCCCGGGCAATATACCTTTGAAGCCACCATCAACAACAGCCGCCAGACCAAAGTCATCGTCGTACCAGCCGATCCGGCGTTTGAAGCCACTTTTAACACCGTTACGACCACCGTCAACCTGTCCAACTGCGTCAGCGGCCTGGACGGCGCCCTTGTAAGATATCACCAACTGAGCTGGCAGGATTTCGGTACCACCGACGCAAACGGGAACGCGGTCAGGGAATTGCTGCCCGGTCAGTTCACCTTCGAGATCAACTACAACGGCGGCAAACAGACCACCGTTTTTGTCGTGACGCAAATGGCCGCTACCCAGCTGTCGTACAACGCCACCCTGGTCAAACTGCAATACAGCGGCGCCATCCAATACTACCAGAACGGCTGGCATACCTTCACCCAGCCCGCCCAAAGCATGCTCGAAGGCACCTACATCTTCCGGTTTGACGGCTATCAGCAGAACGGCGTAATCATCTCCGGTTGCGATATCGAAAACACCATCGTCATCTATAAAATGCAGAAATGCAACGGCGCCGGGGTGGCCGGCGGAACGGGCTACCTCTGGAACAACGGCTGGCTCACCGCCTCCGCTACCGCAGCCAACGGCGTGCTCATCGCCTGGTTCAACGGCACCCTGACCGGCAACCGCCGGATGATGATGTTCTACAACAATACCTATTCAGCCGAACTCAACCAGAACATTTCGACCAACTCCGTTGCCGTATTTAACCTGGCCGACGTCGATATCCGCGCCTGGGACGGCTCAAGCGTCGTCAGCCAGGCCGACGGCGGCGACCTCGCAACGGTCTATATCTGGAACAACGGCTGGAAGAGCCTCGAACCCAATACCCAACTCGACGCCAACGGGATCCTGAATACCTATCTCTTCCCGGGCAACCGCCGCCTGCTGATGACAGGCTACAACTATTCATCGCTCGACATTACCTTCCCCGTATCGGGTTGCGACTACAATGCCGACTTCCCGACGGTCAGGAATGCAGTCACCATCAGGGACCAATCCCATACCCTGCTGTCCGGCAACGACCCCAACGGCAACCTCTACATCTGGGATAACGGCTGGAAAGCCCTGGGCACCGACCTGAGCACCGACGGCAGCCTCAACGGCACCTTCAAAGTGGCCGTACTGGCAGGCAACCGCCGCTTCCTGGCACAACTGAACAATACCGCCATCGACAAAACCTTCCCGTTGGCCATCGGCGACCCTGTAGCCAGTTTCAACGCCATCAGGAATCCTGTGAAATGGCTGGACCAGAACCAATATGCCGGCGCCGGCGACCCGAATGCCACGGTTTACATCTGGGATAACGGCTGGAAATTCCTCGGCGAGGACGACGACGACAGCACCGTTGACGGCTTAGTCACCATGAACGGGCAGACCAGCGAAAACTCGGTCATCCTCGAAGGCAACCGCCGATTCCTCATGCAGCTGAATCATACTGCCATCGATAAGACCTTCACCCTCACCCAGGGCGGCGCCGAACAGGCCTGCTTCAACGCCCTCCGGAACCCGGTCAAATGGGAAGACCAATGCGACGGAACCGGCGCCGCCGGCGACCCGAATGCAACGGTCTATATCTGGGATAACGGCTGGCACTTCCTCGGCAACGACGACGACGACGGCAACGATGTGGACGGCGAGATCACCTACAACGGCCAGACCAGCGAAAACTCGGTCATCCTCGAAGGCAACCGCCGATTCCTTATGCAACTGAACCACTCCGCCATCGACAAAACCTTTGCCCTGGCGCAAGGCGGCGCCGAACAGGCCTCCTTCAACGCCGTCCGGAACCCGGTGGAATTCCGCGATCAATCCGGCGACCTGCTGCCCGATTCGGAAGGCGCACAGACGGTCCACATCTGGGATAACGGATGGCATTCCCTCGGAACGACGAACAACGGCACCCTGGAAACCGTCGTGCTGGAAGGCAACCGCCGATTCCTCGGGCAACTGAACCACTCGGCCGTCGACAAGACCTTCAATCTCCAGCAAACCGGCGGGGCCGGCCTTTGCGGCGCCGATGTTGCCGTTTTTGAAGCCGTCAAGGACGCCGTCCGGCTGCTCAACGGATGCGACGGCGGGATTGCCGGCGGCGTAGCCCGGATCTGGGACAACGGCTGGCAACTGCTCGGTACAACCGACGCTTCCGGCATCGTCAGGAACCAGAGCCTCCTGTCCGGCAACCGGCGCATCCTCATGACGCTGCCCAACGGCGACGCCCGGGATCAGACCTTTGCGATCAACTGGACGCCGGCTTACGCCGTATTCAACGCCTCCAACGTTTCCTTCCACTACTGCGGCAACGCGGAATACAAGAAAGGCAACCAGTGGCTGCCGCTATCCAACCCCACCAGCCTGTTCCAGGGCAGCGTCCAGTTCCGGTTTGACGGCATCGTCAAAACCATCGACCTGACCGGCGCCTGCAACATCGACCAGACCCTCGTGGTCTTCAACCTGCTCAACAGCGGCGGCGGTGGTCAGTCCGGCGGTAACGCACAGATCAACGCCGGCGGCTGGAAACAGGCCGACGACCAAACCGACGCCAACGGCCGGCTCCTGGCGTTCTTCAACGGCAGCCTCCTGGGCAACCGCCAGCTGCGGATGACCTACTGGGCCGGCGACCCCGGCTTCCTGAGCACCTCCGCTTCCCAAACGGTCAATATCGGCAGTACCTGCAGCGTTACCTTCCAGCTCGCCGACGCTCATTTCCGGACCTGGGACGGCTCCTCCGTCGTGACCGAAGCGGACGGCGGCGACCCGAATGCCAATGTCTGCGTGAACAGCGGAGGATACAAACAACTCGGCATTCTGGGCAGCGACGGCGAACTCCATGTGGATATGTTCGCCAACAACCACCAGTTCAAAATGGGCAATTACAACTACACCAGCCAGGTGTTGACCCAAAACCTGAACAGCAACAATGTGGTCGATTTCGGAACAAGGACCATGGCCATCGAATTGAGGGACGAAAACGGCAACCTCGTGACTTCTCACGACGGTACCGCCTATATCAATTCAGGCGGATACAAAAATCTGGGTACGACGGCCGGCACAGGCATCGTGGATATCGCCCTGCTGTACGGCAACTGGCAGTTCAAAATGGAAATGAACTACTCCAGCCAGGTCAAAACTGTCAATATCTCCGGCGGCCCCGCCGTAATGGACGCCAGGATACTGCCGGTACAGGTGTTGGATGAGAACCATATTGCCATCGAAAATGTCACCGTGTGCATCAACAGCGGAGGATACAAGTCATTGGGCGAAACCAATGCCTTAGGGCTCATCACCACCCCGCTGATGCTCGGCAACTGGCAGTTCAAAGGCAGCATCAACTACACCAGCCAGGTCAAAACCGCCAACATCACCGGCGCGCCGGCCATCCTCGACGCCCGGTCCGTACCCGTCGTGGTGCAGGATGAGAACAGCGCGCCCGTGGAAGGGGTCGTTGTCTGCGTCAACAGCGGCGGCTACAAAGGCATCGGCACAACCGACGCCAACGGCGAGATCCATACCGTATTGATGCTCGGCAACTGGCAGTTCAAAGGTACCGTCAACTACACCAGCCAGGTCAAAACCGCCAATATCTCCGGCGCGCCGGCCACCCTTGACGCCCGGTCCGTACCCGTCGAAGTGCAGGATGAGAACAGTGCGCCCGTGGAAGGGGTCGTCGTCTGCGTCAACAGCGGCGGCTACAAAGGCATCGGCACAACCGACGCCAACGGCG
>CALMYQ010000149.1 GCA_937873655.1 uncultured Lewinella sp.
TTACAACCAGATCAAGAAGCAACGGCAAGTTGCTGCTTGACACCAAAACCAGGCTCCTTTTTCCTTTTTTATTCCGAAGACAAATCGCAACTGCGGCCATGGCCTGCGAGGGCGTTTCGATCAGGAGCTAAAAAGCACAGGATGAAATCGGTATCAAATTGAACAGCCTACGGTTAAATGGCCTTAAAATCGATGGCGGCTTCTTTCTCAAGGAATCGGCCGAAGTCCGCTGCTGCGGACCGGACCTCCTCCTGCTCGGTTTTGGAGTGGGGCCTGAAAAACAGACCTTCCATTTCCACTTTGTTCCTTTTGACGGCCCGTTTCCAGATGCCCGTCACCTGCCCGTCGACCACGATGGTAGGCCGGAAAATGCCGTTGTTGGAAACCGCTTTGGTGTGATCCTCGAAGGTCAGGGCGGCGGTCCGGTCCCGGTAGCTGATGATGAATTCGTCAAAAGCGGGCAGCAGGAAAACGCCGGGATCCGGGGCTGCAGGCACGGAAAAGGATTGGGAGATCCAATAGGTCTGCCCTTCAACTTCCTCGGGTACAAAATCCGGCTTGATCCCTTCCATCGCTTTGCGGGCATCCCGAACCGGCAACCCCGACCACCAGATGAAATCCTCGAGGGTAGCGGGTTGATGACTGGTAAAATACCGGCGCGCCAGTTCCACCAGCGCTTCCTCTCTGTGGAGCTTTTTGGGTTTGGCAACCCGGTCGGCCAGCAGGGCGTAGGTTTGTTTGTTTCCCGAATCGGGGCCGCTGCAGATGAGCCCGTCCAGTTCGGCCAGCATCAGGATATGGGCGGCGCGGTTATCCCCCAGGTCTATTCCTGCCTGGTCGAAACGGGACACCAGTTCCTGACGGGTTTGGAAAGGATGATCTGCCAGGGCTTTTTCGATGATTTTCCGGGTTTTGGATACCAGTGCGGGCGTCAACTCCAGGTCTTTATGCCTTGAGTTCGAGGAGGAAAGGATATGGGGCGCCGTCAGTTCCAGCATCCAATGCACATCGGCGGCGGCGACAATATGCCAGGTCGGCCGCAACAAGTGGGTGCGGATCACTTCGCCCGCGTTGATCGAAGCCGCTATCTCCTTTTCGGTTAATCCGGGCAACCGGGCCCCGAAAGCCCACTTGACCATGGAATAATCCTGTGCCTGCATGGCGCACATCCAGGCCGCTGTTTCCTCAACGGTTCGCAGGCGGCCGGCGGATATTTGCTGGTGGTGCAACCTGTATCTGGCTATATCGGATCGGTTCATTCAGTTCAGGTTTTCCTGGCGGGTCAGCCTGTACAATTTCCCATCCGCTTTAGTCATGATGTAAAGTTCGCCGGCGGCATCCCTGCCGAAACGCATTTCTACCCGTTTGTTCCCGCAAAGTTCCGCCAGGGTTACGGGTTTGTGGTTAAACGATACTTGCCATTCGCTGACCGGCGCCGGATGCCCCGGTTGCAACCCGGAAGCATCAGTATAAAAAATCCGGCCGCGGACAATATCCCCGAAGACGATTTTACCCCGCAACTCCGGCAGGGCCTTTCCGAGGTATTCGTACCCTCCGCAGATGGAATTGCCTTCATCGTGGTCGTACTGCACGACCGGGTAATTGATCATGCCGGCGGGCTCGTCCGCCGGCAATGGATAAACCTTGTCCATATCGCCGTATGGGTTGATCACAAAGCCGCCCTCCCGGATCGGCCAACCGCAGAATTGGCCGGGTCTCACCATATAAATTGCTTCGATATGCTGGTGTCCGATATTGAAGACGAGCATGCGTCCGTCCTGGGTCCAGGTCATGCGGTGCGGATTGCGGAAACCGTAAACGTAAACTTCGGGCAGCCCGCCACTTTTGGCGAAAGGGTTGTCCGGCGGAATGCCGTACCGGCCGTTAGCGCTGTTGTTCCCTGCGGGGTCGATCCGGATCACGGATCCCCAGAAACGGTCCGGGCTGCCGGAGAGGAACACATAGCCGTTTTCCGCGCTGCCGCCGTCGCCGGATCCGGCGTACAGCATCCCGTAATCCGGGTCGCCCGGCCGGGCATTCGGATTGAAAGCGATCTCCTGGACGCCGTGAATGCCGGTGACCATGTCCGCGCGCAACAATTCCCGGCTTTTACCTTTAAAAGGGAATGATCCGGGTGAATCCGTTTGCCACTCCGTCAGCACCCATTGGAGCGTAACGGGAATGGAATCCGGGTAACCGAAATCCGCTTTAGCCGATGCAGGCGGTTCCGAATGGGTGGTATACAGCAAGCCGTTCTTTTCGAAATCCGGGTGGAAGGCGAAGCTGCCGAACCCCGTACCCAGGCCCGGCTGGTTGATGAAATGAGGCATCAGTTGGGCCATGTCCATGTACACTTCCGGGCGGTTATTCCGAACGCGGTAGAGTTTGCCCCGAAGGTCAAGCACGTACAGGTCGGAGCTGCCCGGTCTGGTATCCAGGAAGGTGATGCGGGCCAGCGGCGCTTTATCCGCAGTTGCCGGAAACTGCGCAACCAGTTCCATATTCACGGTCACACCTGCCGGCGGGATGGTATCGGGAACCGGATCGGCCAGGGCAGCGGTATCCGATCCACCGGAGGGTTTTTCCGCGGCTTTCTGGGTGTGGATATAAGCCAGGATCTCGTCGATCTGCAGGTCGGTGAGGTAGCTGTACGGCGGCATATACGCCTTGAATTTGCTGAACAGTTCTTTCGACCGTTCATCCCCGGATTCGATCATGGCCTGGGGATCGCGGATAAAATGGCGGAGCCAGTCTCTTGGCGCATCATCAGTGATGCCGGCCAACGCGGGGCCGATCCCGTCCTGTCTGAAATTGTGACAGGAGCTGCAATTGCCGGTAAACAAGGTTTCTCCTTCTGCGATCAAACCGGGATCGGTTGAATACAGGCTGGTTTCCGAAGGGGGGCTGTTCTTACAGGCGCCGAAGCCCGAAAGCAGGCCCGCCAGCAATACGGATTGAATGACGGATGAACGTTTCACAGGTTACCGATGATTTTCTGAACGATCCTGCCCTTGTCAGTCATTACCTCCAGGATATAGACCCCGGCGGAATAAGGGGGGAGGACAATTTCGGAAATATTGCCCGTTTTTTCTAAAATCCGGCGGCCTGAAATGTCAAATATCCGGATCCCGGCTATCCGCAACCCGGCTGACTGCCCAAAATGTACGGTTTGCCCCTTGCGCACAACGGTCGGATAGATCTCCAGCAGTCCAGCCCCGGGCTCCTGGACGGATACAGGCTCCAGCACCAGTCCGCCGAGGGAATCGCTGCCGATCAATACCGGCGTCAGGTCGGCTTCCTGGTACATCTCCCGGAAAGCATTGATCGCCGGCGTGTTTTCCGCCAGCAGCGGCGCCATCCATTTGGGCGGCAGCGACTGGTAATAGATCCGCACGGAAGCATCCACCAGGCCCGAATACAGGTTTCGCGGAATGTGGAACCTGATCCGGTCGGTCCCGCTTCCCTGCTGGCCGTTCTCCGTATTGAAATCGGGATCGGTGAGCGCAGCGCCGACCACCCGGGTGGTATCATAGGCCGTATGGCCGGTGGTGAATCCCGCCGGCGGCAGGCGGTTGTCTTTCAGCGCCTGATGCGACCGTTCCAATACCGTCGTAAAATCGCCGTTGACATCCCCCAGGACCAGCTCGTAGATCTGGACCTGATCCTCCCGGTTGATCATATCGAAATGGGGCATGACGCCCGGGCCCTGGCCGGCTACCTCATAATTTGGTTGAACGGCGCCGCTGTGGAAAAGCGGCGGGCCCTCCGCTCCGGTGACCGTAAATTCGACAAACGCCCGGCGGGAGGGGTATCCGGACGGGAATTTGTGGCCGGCCTTGTTCCGCAACAGGACCGAGAAATAGATCGTGTCGTCGGTTATGTTTTCCAATTCCAGCCGGACATCCAGGGTCTTCTCCTGCAGCATCCTGAGGGTTTTCGCGATCGTCTCGTCGAAATGCTCATCCGCGGCCCCGATGCTCAGTTCGGCCTTATTGGCCTTCATCAGCTTCAACATGGCGGTATTGCCGCCCACCAGTTCGTGCTGGCCGAACGGCGAACGGCCTTCCAGGAAAGCGTAACCCGACGAAATGACCACGGAGTCGTCGATGCGCGGCAGGTGACAGCCCTGGCAGGTTTGCGGGGTGGCGCCGCCGTCGGTGTTGTACGCCGAATTGAGCCATTCGTGATAGGTAGCCTGCTCGACAAAGTCGGAACCGGTATAGTTACCGTTCAGATCCACCGATTTCGTGATCAGGGTGTGGCAGGATGCGCAAAGCCCCGCGTCGTTGATATGCGGGCTATAAACGGGCTGAAACCCGACAAAATCGGTCATCGGACCGGCAAAAGGGCTTTCGTATGGCCCGTACGCCACCCTGTTGGTATCGTAACGGATCTGGCCGGAGAACTCCTTGCCCAGGTTTTCCGGGCTGATGCTGTGGCAGGCTCCGCAGGATACGCCCTGGATGCCTACCGAATCGGCCAGCAGATCGGCCATGGTATAGTGTTGGGCGCCCCGAAGAATGGCGGTATAATGCCCTTGGGGTGCATGGCAGGAGGTGCACTTGGTCTGCAGGTCGAGGCTGTGACCGGGATTGACCAGCATTTCATGGCTGACCTTGGCCTGCCAGAACGGATCCTTGGCCGAGTTGGCCATCATGGTGGTGCTGAAGTCGTCAAAGAGGTTGACGTCGTTGCCCATTTCGTCCACCATGGCATGCATCAGATAATCGGGCCCATGGCAGCCGCCGCAATAATAGGTGGTTGGAAAGATAAGTTCCTGCGGTACAGGGTCGAGCAGGAATACCGTTTTATGCCATTCGGCAAAAGATTCGGGGCGGTAAGCGCCGCCTTTGTTCTCCGCAACGGGCATCATGGAAAACAGGCCGATGGCCCCGAAAAGGGACAGGGCAACGAGGTGGATATGTCCGGGTTTCTTCATGGTCGTCAAGCGCTGGTGATGAACGGGTTTCCGGGATGGGGATGAGGCCAAAGATAGGGATTTTGTTCCTGATTCTTGGTTCCTCCGAGTCCCGGGGAATGCGATTTTTATTTGCTGAAAAGGGTCGCCAGTTGTTCCGTAGCCTTACCGTAACTCACATCGGACGAATTGCTCAGAATGGCAATGACCAGTTTTTCTGCGGGATATACGCGCATCATGGTGATGCCGCCCACCGAGCCGCCGGTATGGCCGAACCAGGGCCTGCCGTCGCTGTCCTTTCCGCTCCCCCACCCGATGCCGTAGTTGGTGGCTGAGCCGTCCTTGAGGTGCTGGCTTTGGATCCAGGTTTCCAGGGTGGAAGGTTTCAGGAAACCGGGGTTCATATGGGCATCGGCAAACCGGGCCACGTCGTCGGAAGTGGCAATGAAGCCGCCGCCGGCCCATTTGTAGCTGTTGTCGACGTAAGGCGCGTTCACCAGATTGCCTTTGTCATTAACCGCGTAATACCGGGTCCGCCCGACGATGATGCTGTCGTTGAAATCCGGCGAGGTATGGTCCATGCCGAGGCGGTCAAAGACCTCGCGTTGCATATAGGTCAGGAAATCCTCCCCCGAGGCGCCTTCGATCACGGCAGAGATGAGGTTCCACCCGTAGCTGGAGTAGGAATACTTTGTTCCGGGCTCAAACAGCAGCGTATCGCCGCCGAAGATGGACAAACTTTCCTTTACCGACGGATACCGGTCGGCCGACAGGAATTCCTGCCCCCGGTAATGGCGAATGCCCGCAATATGGCCCGCTACCTGCCGGACGGTGACCGGGTATTTTTTCCTGGAAAAATACGGGACATAGGTCTGCACCTCGGCATCCAGGTCGACCTTCCCGGCTTCGTACAGGAGGGCCAGGGCCGCTGCGGAAAACGGTTTGGAAACGCTGCCGATCCGGAACATGGTTTTGCCGGGAATAACGGGCGACTGGTTTTCCAGGTCGGCAAACCCGAATCCTTCCGACCACAGGGTTTTCCCGTTGCGCAGGATGGTGATGGAAATGCCCGGGATCCGTTGTTCGGTCATCAGATCCTGAATGAGCCGGGTAGCTTCCTGAATAGCCGGGTCGGACGACCGCCGGGTTTGTGCGCCGACGGGTTGCAGGGCCACAAGCGGCAGGAGAATAAACAGGAGGATCTTTTGCATGAGATGGGTGTTGATTGGGATAAAAATAGGAAAAAGCGTGCAGGATTGCGAAACCTCCAGGGTTTCGTAAACCATGAATGTCAATAGAAACAGATCTCACTTTTAATTTCCCGGTTCAGCCATATAATCCCACTCCTTGTCCCCTCTGCATAAATCTCGCTGCAAACGATTATTCACGCCAGGTCCGCTTTGGATTTCGGCGTTCTTACCACAAGGAGCACAGGGCTTTACACGAAGTGCACTATAGCGGTCGCCATAGTGCACTTCAAAGGTCTTCAGCGGTAATTTTTCAACCTGTTTTAAGGCAAATTTTTCAGCGTATCTCCCAGCCAACCGAAGAATTCCCGTTGCCAGACCAGCGCGTTGTTCACTTTCAGCACCCAGTGGTTTTCTTCCGGGAACAGGAGGAGTTTGCTCTTGATGCCTCTGAGCTGGGCAGCCTGAAAGGCTTCGAGCCCCTGCCCGATGGGCACGCGGTAGTCCTTGCCGCCCTGGACGATCATGATCGGGGTATCCCACTTGTCGACCATGGAACTGGGGTCGAACTGGGCGAAGGATTTCTGGGCCGCTGCGTTGGATTTATCCCAGTACGGTCCGCCCAGGTCCCAGTTCTCAAAGAACATTTCCTCGGTGGTGCCGTACATGCTCTTGAGGTCGAAGATCCCGTCGTGGGCGATGAAGGTCTTGAAGCGCTTGTTGTGAACGCCTGCCAGGTAGAATACGGAGTAACCGCCGTAACTCGCGCCCACGCAGCCGAGCCGGTTATTGTCCACATACGGCTCCTTGGCAACGTCGTCGATGGCCGACAGGTAGTCCTTCATGGCCTGGCCGCCGTGGTCCTTGCTGATCTCGGCATTCCACTCCACACCGAAGCCGGGCATGCCCCTGCGGCACGGAGCTACCACGACGTAGCCGTTGGCCGCCATCAACTGGAAGTTCCAGCGGAAGGAATAGAACTGCGTCAGGGCCACCTGCGGGCCGCCCTGGCAATACAGCAGGGTCGGGTATTTTTTGGAGGCGTCAAAGTTGGGCGGCAGGATCACGTACACCAGCATTTTCTTGCCGTCGGTGGTCGTTACCCAGCGTTTTTCGACTTTAGACAGGGTGAGTTTGCTGTAGGCGTCGTCATTCACGTGGGTGAGCTGCTTCATTTCACCCGTTTTCACATCCACGGTGTACAACTCGGTGGCGTGGTTCATGTCCGTCCGGGAAATCACCATCAGGTTGCCGACCTGGCCGACCATTCCGGTAATGTCGAAATCGCCTTGTGTGATCTGGCGAACGACCGGCAGTTTTTTGGTCAGGCCCGGGTAATCCACCTCAAACAGCTGGATGGTCCCCTGAACAGCTGCGTTGAAGTATAGGCGGGATCCGTCGTTGCTCCAGATAAAGCTGTTGACCGACTCGTCCCAGCGGCTGGTCAGGTTCATCGGGCCGGAGGGCGCCATCACGACGATGTCATTCTTGTCCGATTCGTAGCCGTCGTGTTTCATGCTCAGCCAGGCCAGCGTGCCCTGGGATGAATAGGCCGGATTGACGTCGTATCCCATCATGCCTTCAGTCAGGTTTTTGGTCTGACCGGTCGCCACGTCGTAGGCATAGATATCGGTATTGGTGCTGACGGCATAGTCTTTGCCGAATTTCTTTTTGGTGACGTACAGGACCTGCTTCCCATCCGGGCTCCAGACGATGTCTTCATCGCCGCCGAAGGGTTTGGTGGGACAATCGTAGGGCTCACCTTCCAGCAGGTCCGTCCGCATTTCCACCGGCATTTTGTACACCGGGTGCGGTTTGGTGGTGTACAGGACCGGGTGGTTATAAACCCCGTCTTCCCATTCGTCCCAGTGCCGGTAATTCAGGGATTCGTAGACCTTGACGTCCGCTTTGGCCAGATCCGGGTAGATCTCATTGCCTTCAATAGGATGGACTTTCACTTCTTCCACCTTGATCTCGGATTTACCGTCGGGTGAAACCAGGTGGTTGCCGATGTACGCCCCCGGGTCGGAAACGGCAACCGGGTCGCCGCCTGCCAAAGGGATCATATACGCTTTGGAAGAACCCTTGTTTTCCTCTACGGAATAATGCGTAACGGCGTAAATAACGGATTTGCCGTCCTTGGTGATCCCTTGCGCGCTCACCCGCCCCAACTGCCAGAGCAGTTCAGGGGTCATGGTATTCTGGGCATTCACCGACAGGCCGGAAGCCAGCCCGATAAAGAGCAGCATGTTAAATTTCATATTCATATTGCGTTTAAATTATCCGGACCCGGATTCCTGGTCCGTTTTTTGTGATTTTCATTTACAAGACCGGCGACAACCTTTCCGTCACACACGCCGGCCAGTTGCGGGATTCCAAAAGTATTAAGGAGTTCTTTGTCTGCCGGAGCTGCATTGGATTGCGGATGGGCATCGACAGATAAAATAAGGCAGGAAAAAAGGCTGAACACGGAAAATAAAAAAGTTGGTCTCATGTCGGAAAAGGCTGAACTGAACAAATCGTTGCCAAAATTAAGCAATTTGCCGACTGAAACCAACTCCAATTTATGCTAAAACCTATAAGCGATGGCGATGGCTAACGAATTGAGAGAAAATCCGGCACTATTGAAGGCCGTACGGGTTTCCCCATAATTTTCGAATGTAAAGACGGCATATACGGCAGGTGTTGCCTCTACTCCGACACAAGCGCGCGGGGAAATATCGTACAGAAAGCCCAATACATAGCCGATACCCGGCGAAATTGTCTTTTGTTTTGAATAGGCGCTGGAATAAAATGCGAATCCAACCCGGGGCTCAAATCCGTGATAGAAAACGGCCCGGTCTGCAATCCTTTCCCGGGTTTCCCGGCCGATTGCCAATTCAAGGTTGCCCTGCCAGTTTTTGTTAAGGGAGTCGGCCCTGTAGTACTGAAAATTCGAGGCGCCCAACCGATACCGGCTCCATTTGGTTTCCGATTTCGCTTTTTTGTAGATCAGGTCGAATCCGCTCAGGTTGGTAAAGCGAATGCCGAATTCGCGATTAGCCGATTGCGCATTAAGGTGTTGAGCAGAGAGCATCCATACTGCAAGGCAAAGGGCGGCCCAGGTCGTCCATACCATTCTTTTCATTTTCGGAGATTTTAAGGTTAAGGATCGGTGAATTAATAAGTGTCGCTTTTTATAGGTCAGGCATTTTGATTCTAGCCAAGGCATGGGTTCCCGACCTTAGCCATAGCTAAGGGAGGCGGTTCCATAACATGAGCAAGCGATCCCAACGGGTGAATGTTCGGTGAACATTCAAGCGCGCGAACCGCTCGCGGATGGGATGCAAGGAGCAAAAGGCCTCCTAGGAAAGTGGACAGTTATTATTTCAGCGGTCCTAAAAGGAATGTTTCGGATAAAATTAAGGTGGGCGACCTATCGGAAAGGCGATTGAAAGGTTAACGGAAAAACTGCAATTGTTAATGTTGTGTACGTAGGCCTAAAATCGGGTTTCGGCAGGCAGGGCGCCGGTCAATTTATACTGCACTGAAATAGGTTTTGTGCATTCAGGGTAGGTTTCCCTCTTCAGGGGTCAGGGGCGGGCGCGGGCAAATGCACAAAACCTATTGCCGTTGAGTATAGATTAGTTTTTCTTTCAATAGGTTATCGGCCTGGTCGAATTTTTTTTGCGTTATACTGTCCAAAATTTTAGAAAAACCCATTTCATCAAATGTCTCGGACTTTTGATATTTTTCCAATTGTACATTCAGGCTCTCTTTCAGCGACTCCTCGTAGTCCTTATGGAAGGTTCTCGGCTTAAGGCCTTTTTCTTTGAAAAGTCTATTTTCAACCTGGGTGATATTTCCAAAAATTCCGTTCCTCATTTTCGATAAACGCCGTCATACCAGCTCCCATACAGCTTCCCCATTTAACCGGCTTTGTGATCGCAATCTTTGTTTTGAGACAATTGACCTGCATGCCGTCAAAGTTAGGATTCCAGGCCAGGCTGCAAACGCATGACTTCGAAAAGTGTCGGTTGGAATGCAGGGATAATCCCTATTGGGGGACACCCAAAAACCTCAGCAACCTGGCAAGCAGGCCCTTTTTGGAAGCACTCGTGTTGTTTTGCTGATCGGGAGCTTTCGGCGCTTCAACGATCGTGCCTGCAATCTGACCGGTACCGGCCGAAGGCGTCTGATCCGGCTGGGCCGGGGAGGTTGAATTTACATCCCATGAAATATTCGCCCCCCAATCCCATCTTTTGGTTGTTGCCTGATCCCATTTGAGGCCGGAGCGGTTATTGTTTTGGAGAAAATTACTGCTGGGGTCAATGACCACTTTATTATCCGGGAACGTTTTGATCCAAATGAACCGATCTTGGTTTGTTTCTGTATTGAAAGACATTTTGGTCCAGGTCTCCAAAGTTGGAAAAAAGCCGCCGTATGCATTGTCCTTTGTGGGCAGATAACGGCAGTTTCCGATGGTAATGGTACCCAGGTTGCTGTTCGCTCCGATCGCAAATTCAAAATCGTTGAAGTTGGGTTTATTCTCTTCTAATGCCGAACCGAACCCGCCGGTTTCGTCATCTTTTAAAATGGTGAGTGTGATCAGTTTGTCGGGGTCGCTTTGCACCAGCACTTTCAGGTTGGAATCGGCGTAGGGGAAGCCATAGGAATTGGAATGCTTGTTAATGATCCTGGCATAGGCATTCCCCACCGGTTTGCCGGCATTGTCATTGGGAAATGGAGAGAGGAAAGAAAAATTGGCGCTGTAGTTCATTCCCTGGGAAGCAAAGTACCCTTCATTCATGCCGATACACAGGTTGCGGAAAACGGAATTGGTGATAATGCACTCTTCCTTTGGGCCGTCCGCCTGTCCGGCCGCATCTTTGTTCCTGTTCGGCTTCACTTGTCTGAACTGGGTGTCACCGGCTGTTTTGTACCTCAACATCTGGGAGGCATCATTGGCTTTTATTGCGTCGCACTTGAAAATGATCTCGGAGGTAAAGCAGGATTTCGGCACCTCCAGCACATCATTTTGGGCACTGGTCAGCTTGATAACGGCATCACTGTCAGCGGTGGCCGGAAGGAACGAGCCCGTGAACACCTTGATGGTAGAGGTATCGTTTTCAACCGGCGCATCAGAAAAGATGGTCAACGGTGCTTTTGCGTTTGCCAGTTGATTGAGGTAGCCGTCAAAATTGCCTACATAACTATCCGGTTTGATGTTGGGCGCTACAATTTTAGTTTGTCCGGATTGAGCCGTTTTTATGGCGTCCGTGTCGCTGGCTTTGATGACTGTTTTCATCTCGGCAACGATATCGGCAACGGAGGTCTTGTAGCCCAATGTCCAGGTTTCCGTGACGCCCGGTTGGGTGCCGGCAATAGCCAAAGGCAATCCGACAATATCCACGTTTGAGAGGTTGACAAAGGTATTCTCCCCAGGTTTTTTCGTGAATTCGATCCAGCCGTAATACTGAAGTCCTTCGGGGTCAGGTTCTTTTCCGGGGTCAGGCAAGGGCGCGTAACCGACATAGAGCCGGCCGCCGTCTATAACATCCATTGAGATTTCCTTTGTTCCGCCGGCGCTGACAGGGATATTGGAAAGTTCGGTCCAGGTATTCGCAGACAACCCGGTCAGGTTGGAAATGCTGTTGCCGGTCAATAACAAAAAGAGCAGATTATCATCCCCTCTTTGATTCACAATTTGAATGGTCATTTCAGGTGTTTTAAGTTTGAATTGACAAGGTAACCTATTTACAGCGGAATATCAACCACCTGATTTTGGGATCTTGTTTCCTATTATGCTGGTTTCAAATCAGGAACCCCACGACGCAATATGAGATCGTATTCGCCAGTCCATGGGAGATCCACCCGGGAATGATGCTGCCCCCTGCCAGTTTTTCATTCAGGTAAGCCGATATCCAGGCGCCGAGGGCAGGGAATCCAAAAATAAAAGCCAGGAAAAGAGGATTGCTGGTGACCGATACAAACAGCAACAAATGGATGGCGCCGAAAATGACCGCCTGCAGGATATTGCCCGCCGAAAACCCCAGCCAGTTGATCAGCCGCTTGGCCACAAAGCCGCGAAAGAAGATCTCTTCGGATAAAGAGGTTTTCGCAAGGGCAACGATGAGAATCATTATGAGAGTCGGTATGCTGAAGCCCATCGCCCTGAACTGGCCCGTGATCGTACCGGGATCGGTCAGGATCTGTTTGAACGCCTCGTTGAAAAAGGCCAGGGTCAGGGTCGGCGCCAGAAACACCAGGGTGTTCAAGACGGCAAAGACATTGGCTCTTGCGGTTGATTTTTTCAAGCCGATATAATCAAAGAAGCCTTTGACCTTCTTTTTGGCAATCAGATAGACCAGGAACGGAATCAGGGAAAAGGCCAGTACCTGGAGGACTGAATCGATCAGCTCGTTCGTCATGATTCGAATATTTTAGGTGTTTCAAAAGTTGATCTTTTACCGGGGTTTAGTCCTGCATATGTATTCTGGCTTTTTCGAGTCTCAGGCCGAATTTATACCGGGTTTGGCGCATCGCCTTTGTTTCGTGGTACGCCTTATTTTTTGTAAAAGGCGCCTGTGCTCTGCTGGAGGTCCCGGTTTGCCTTGATCTTGCGGATCATTTCCGCAACTGCGGTTCCGTATGACACGGCTGTAAATTGAGGTTAGTAATCGGACTTTTATGTCCTTTCATTTTTTCTCAATTTATATTCCAGACGCGGCATTTCCGAAAATGCACGACCAATTCCAGGAGAAACACGACTAAAGGACCGCTAAAACCTATCGCTTGACCAACGGTTTCACGGTCATATGCGTTCCCTTTTTCAATACCAGATAATACATGCCTGCAGGCAGCCTGTCCAGGTTTATCTGCCCGGTCCCGGTTTCCAGGATGGTGTAATCCGCCATTTTGCCGTCCGGATAGTACACCATGGCCTCCGTACTTTCCGGCGCATCGTAAACGGCGATGAAATCCGATGCAGGCACCGGCCCGATCCGGATCTGAGACCATTTCGGATCCGCTGTTGCGTTGATCTGGCTGATCATCTGATGCGGCGCAAAAAACAGGATCGTGGCGATAAAGGCCGGCTGGACGCAGCCGCCGTGATCAGCCGCGGGATCGACGTCGATGGCGTGCAAATCGGGCGCGCCGTTGGCGTTCATGACCGAGTCGGCCAGCACGCTGTTGGTATAGACCACCTGGTCATCGTTCATGCAATAGTAAAGGCGGGTGGGTACCTGGGGCGTCCAGTCATAAACGTCATTGGCGCGGAGGGCAACATTTACCGGGTGGTCCGGATCGTTCAGAATGGCTTCAAAGAGGCTGTCCTGGATCATATACTTGGGTTTGGACCCGCCAACCAGGGCGGTCAGCGTATTGATCAGGGTGTCGTTGAGTTGTGACAAGGTCATTTGCTCCTCAAAGAATTGTTGCATCAACCCGGCATAGGGTTCTTTGAACGCCTGCTGGATCGAATCGTACAATCCGTACACATAATTGTAGCTCAGGAAGGTATTCGGAATATAGGCGGGGTAGAAATACTCGTCCTCCGAGCTCAGGGCATCGATCATGGCGCCGGAGATGCTGTACGGTCCGGACATGGGCGCCGAGGCGATCAGGTTGAATTCGTCCGGATAGTCGTGTTCGAGCGACCGCTGCAGGGCCATAGCCGCATGTCCGCCCTGAGAATAGCCGCAGACAAAAACCTGTTGCTCCGCATTGATCTCCACATTATCCAAGGATTCTACAAAGGCTTTGGCAGCACGCAGCATATCCACGCCGACCGATGCCTCCGTTGCGGCATGCACATACGGATGAAACCCGCGGGCATCCCCCAGCCCCAGAAAATCGGGCATGATGGAAATGTACCCCATGCCGCCGAAAACCAGCGCCGCCTGATAACCGCCCCGCAATTGGGAAGGTACATCCGACCGGGAATCGACCGTACCGTGCTGGAAGCAAAGCAGCGGGTAGGCCCAATCCCCCGACCGGTCCGGAATAGCAATCAGCCCTGAAGCCGTATCGGGTTGGCTGAATGCATCGGGCGTTGTATAGGTGAGTTTGTACAATTTCACGCCGTTCTGGATCAGCGGGCCGAATTGAGCCTGCAGATTGGACAAGGAACGGTCGCCCAGGTATTCGGATGAAACCAGGTTTTGGGCGAACATACACTGAGCGGTCACCAGCGCAACCGCTAAGGCTGCGAATCGGGCATTTTTCAACATGGTCAATTGTTTTGTAAATTATCAAGCCTGGATGTAAAGAAAGTTCTTTCATCCGATAAATCCAACTCGGGAAAACGCCGGCTCATCTCATCGATCGTCTCCAGCTCGGCCCGCAGAAACCGTCGGTACTCCTCCGTTTCCGGATGAACAGGCCGGTGGTCCATCGCCGCCCGCAGTCGTCCGGCCCTGCGGACCAATTCCCGGGTCTGTACGGAAAAATACCAGGCCTGGAAATTTTCCCAGACGTAGGACACGGCCTGTTCGCTGGGGTGCGTCATGTCGGCGCCGTAAAACCGGTAATCGCGCAGGTCGTCGAGCAGCAGTTCGTATGCTGGGAAATAATGTACGGCCGCGAACGACCGTTCCAATTGTTCCGCTGCCAGGACCAGGACGGCCTTGCTCCGCTGGTTGTCAACCAATCCGTCGCGAAGATGCCTCACAGGGCTCACCGTCAGCAGGATTTTCAGGTCAGGCCGCCTTTCCGTCAGGATGCGGATGGTCGCCGACAGCTGATCGGCCACCTCCTCCGTTTCCAGCTTTCGGCGGGTAAATTGCCCCGACGGCACTTTATGGCAATTGGCCACCGGTTTGCCTTGCCTGAAATAGACGTACGCCGTACCGAGGGTAAGGATAAGGATACTGGTCCCGGCCAGGAAATCCGCGCCTTGTTCAACAGAATGATTCATCAATTGTTCGGCCCGGCTTTTGTCGGGATGCGCGTACCGGCTGTGAAAATCGAAATGCCGCCAAAGGTCCTGGTTTTGGAACAATTCCTGAGGCCGGACAGGTTCGCGCTTCAAGAGGCGTATTAATCCGGTACAAATGGAAGTCGGGTCGAAGAGGATGCCGAAGGGATTGACCAGGGTGCTGAATTTGGATGCCGCCAGCCGCGCGCCGATTTCCTCCGCAAAGCAGGAACCCATGCAGCAGATCGCATGATGGTGGTCGATGTTAAATCCTGGATTTTGAACCGGCAGCTGCGTTCTGAATTCCATGCGGTTAAGTGATTTAATATGCAGATCCAAATATAGGACAATCACAAAAATAAGGCGGGTAATCCCATCAAAAACCCGTTGATCGGGAAAACCTGCCGGTCCCTGAAAATCCGAGCCGCTTTTGGGTAAAACAGTCCTTTTTTTTCGAAGTTCAGTACATATTGCTTTTGCAGCTTACCGTTCCATTTCTCTAACTGACCACTTCTTTATCAAATTCACCGTACCAAAATTGGCTTGTGAAAAAGACAATAAGCCTGAGCGGTCTTTCAAATATCCGGCGTACTTTTGACGCATAAGACGACTTGTTTTTTTTGCGACAACAATCCCTTAACCGATCGAAAGTTGTAGCAAATCTTAATCTCATGCCTTTTTTTAACCTGATAAGCGAGCCGGTCATCGATACCAGGCTCCAATGCTAAGGAAAAAAGCAACTAACTACTGGAAGCTGACCTGACCCTGATCAGGTCAGCTTTTTTTAAAAAAACCTTCAAACCCATATTAGTTTTGTTTTAGTACTTTCAGTGCGCTCTCGGCACCTAAAACTTTTTTTCTTTTACACCTGCCCTCTTCTGGCCTTATTATCCATATTATTTACTCCTGAAACCCTTTTTTTTCTTTTTGGGCCGGGCCGACCCGGTTCGAAGTCCCCCTCCTTTTCTCTGCTGCCGGTATGCTCCCTGCAATCAACCAATGTTGAATTTATGTCAAAATCCGTCCGATTGTTGGGTTACAGGGAGTTAATGCCGATATTCGCCAAAAATTTCGCAATGAGAAAATTGGTTTTATATACCCTGCTGGCAGCAACAACGGCTGCAGCGCTCAACGGTCAGCCCGATCCGGTGATGCAATCCCTGAAAACCGACCTGGTTTACCTGTCATCCGATTACCTGGGCGGCCGCGAAACCGGCACCGAGAACGAGCAAACGGCTGCCGACTATCTGGCCAACCGGTTCCGGGAAATCGGCCTGAAGCCCGCCGGAGAAAACGGTACCTGGTACCAGGCTTTCGATTTCAATTATAACACCAACCCGCATGCCCAGGGCGGAGAACCCCGTACCGGTCATAACGTGATCGGTTATCTGGATAACAACGCCGAACGCACCGTCATCATAGGCGCCCACTTCGACCACCTGGGCATGGGCAAATTCAGCTCGCTCTATACCGGCGAACCGGCCATCCACAACGGCGCCGACGACAATGCCAGCGGCGTGGCGGCCATGATCCGGATCGCCGCCTACCTCGCCCAGAGCAAAGCCAATGGCAATAATTACCTCTTTATCGGGTTCTCGGGTGAAGAGCTGGGCCTCATCGGCTCCAAGTATTTCACCAACCACCCGACCATCGACCTTGCCAGGGCCAATTATATGATCAATATGGACATGGTCGGCCGGCTGAAGGAAGAAAAAGTGCTGGCCATCAACGGAGCAGGCACTTCTCCGGCCTGGAAACCGGTGCTGGACAAGATCTCGGTTGACGGCATCAGCGCCAAGACTTCCGATTCCGGGGTGGGCCCTTCGGACCATACTTCGTTCTATCTCAAGGACATTCCCGTATTGCACTTCTTCACCGGTCAGCACGGCGAATACCACAAGCCGGCCGACGATGCCGCACTGATCAATTTCCCCGGCTTGCTGTCGGTCTCAAATTATATCATTGCCGTGATCGAACAGCTCGACAAGGCCGGAAAGCTTGAATTCACCAAAACCAAGGACGAAGAGGAAGAAGGCGGCAAAAGGGCCTCGCGCTTCAAGGTCACCCTCGGCGTCATGCCGGATTACGTCGGCCAGGTCGAAGGCATGCGCGTGGATGCCGTAACGGAAGGCAAGCCCGCCGCCAAAGCCGGCATGAAAAGCGGAGACGTCATCATAAAAATCGGCGATACGCCGGTCAAGGATATCTACGGCTATATGGAAGGTCTGGGCAAATATAACCCGGGCGACAAGACCAAGGTCGTGGTGAAACGCGGCAGCGAAGAAATGACTTTTGATGTCGTTTTTGATTAAAGGCCGGATCCAAAGTCGCTTTCCAGTGAAAATCATTGAAATTTTTTTCGCCAAAGCGCCCAGAAATTTCAATGATTTTTTCACTTTTTAAAAACATAAAATACTAATAATCAGTTTTTTATTAAAAATCATTCGCATCTATTTTTTCACAACTGACTATTTTTGTACTTGTTTTGCCTTCAATTTTGTTGAATCTTTGTATCGTGAAGATGGATAAAGAGGAGATAGAAAGGATGGCGGATGGAAGAATTTGCTGTCAACATTGATTAGGATATGTTCATGGGATTATAATTTGTTGGTGGTGAGTCGATTAGCTTTTATTTTCGACTCACTTCTTTTGAGAGTCCTTAATTCAGATATATAGCGGCAAAAAAAAAGCTGACCCGTAAAGGCCAGCCGAATCATGTTCATGGGATTAATGAAAGCACTAAATCACGCCGCTAAGGTAGGAAGAAATTTCTTTTTTCCTAGAATAGTCAGGGAATTTTTTTTCCTTTCTGCCTTTTTCGATTAGGATATGTTCATGGGATTATAATTAATATGAAGGCCGCTTAACACAAGCGGCCTTTTTTTATTGATCCAGGCAGCACTTTTCCCTCCTCGTTCGTTAGCCAATTAAAAGACCGAATCCTGGTAAAGAATATTGGTTTTTAGTTGGTTTTGTTTGTTAGTAGGAGGGTGTAGCATTGCTATACCCTTTTTTAGTTGTAAGTCATTAGTTGTAAGTCATTAGTCGTAAGTCATTAGTCGTAAGTC
>CALMYQ010000150.1 GCA_937873655.1 uncultured Lewinella sp.
ACGAACCGGTCCCTGACGACCGGCTCCGCCCCCGGGCGGGCGGCCGGCGGGGAAGCGTTTCGGGGGGTGCCTCCCCTCTTTTTTGCCCCCGCCATTTTCCTTTCTTTCGTTTATGAACTGTATACGCAGTCGGAAAAGCCGTTTGTGAATATTGCGTTCGTTATCCTGGGTATGGTCTATATCGGCGTACCGTTCTCCCTGCTGGAATTCATCGCCTTCAACGGAGAGCATTTCTACGCTGACATCGTCCTTGGGCTATTGCTGTTGAGTTGGGCAAACGATACCGGCGCCTACCTGTCGGGATCCAGATGGGGCAAAACGCCGCTTTTCCACCGCATTTCCCCCAAAAAAACCTGGGAAGGTTCCATCGGGGGGGCCGTTATCACTTTTCTCATAGCCGCGGTTCTGGCCTATTTTTTCAAGGACCTTACCCTGACCAACTGGCTGATCCTGGCCGCCATCATTATTGTGTTCGGCACGCTCGGCGACCTCGTAGAATCCATGCTCAAGCGCAGCCAGCACCTCAAGGATTCCGGCACCCTTATGCCCGGCCACGGCGGTTTGCTCGACCGGTTCGACGGGTTTATTTTTATGCTGCCTTATGTGGCGGCTTATTTGTTGCTGGTACGATAAATGATCGTGTACAGCTCATGTTGGAAACTTTTACGGGCCGGTTGCAGTTTTAATATGCGGATTGAAGAAGCTTTAAGCAGCCTGAAAATGTTGCGATTCAAGCTCGATGAAAATTTCAGCCCATCATTACTACCAACTTAGAATCCGAAAACCGGAAACGGAATAATCAATAACAAAATGAGAACCGGAACACCCATCATGTTCGCGCTGATCCTGCTTTCAGCGCTTTTCGCATTTCAGGGATGCAAAACCCAAATAGCGGAACAACCCGACCTGCCGACCCCCGACGCCGATCAGGGCGGCATTCACCTGCCCGATGATTTCGGCGCTGTCGTCGTAGCGGATACCCTCGGCCGAGGCCGGCACCTGTTTGTCAATGACAACGGGGATGTTTATGTCCGGCTGATCCGGTCCAACAACAATAAGGGTATCGCCATTCTGCGGGATACCACGGGCGACGGCAAGGCAGACATCACGGAATACTTTGCCGATAACTCTTTCGGTACCGAGGTCAAAAAATACAAGGGTTACCTGTATTTCTCCTCCCCCACCTACATCATGCGGGCCGCCCTGAAGGATGGTGAAATGATGCCCGACAGCAAGATCGATACCATCATAACCTTCCCCGATTCCACCCTTCAGGGCCACTCTTCCAAGTCCTTCACCTTCGACGGCAAGGGGAATATCTACGCCAATATCGGCTCGCGGACCAACGCCTGCCAGGAGACACCGCGCTCGCCGGGTTCCAAAGGGAAAGACCCCTGTCCTGAATTACCGTACCGGGCCGCCATCTGGAAGTTCAATGCCGAAAAGACCGGACAGGTCCAGGACGACGGAACCCCCTACGGCATCGGCATCCGGAATACGGTCGGCCTGACCTGGGACCCCGACGTGGACAAGCTCTTTGCCGTCCAACACGGACGCGACGACCTGCACCGGTTCTGGCCGGAACTCTATACGCCCGAACAAAGCCGCGACATGCCGGCCGAAGAATTCCTGATGGTGGAAGAAGGCGACAATTTCGGATGGCCGTACTGCTATTACGACCAGTTCCAGGGCAAAAAGATGCTCTGTCCGGAATACGGCGGCGACGGCAAAACCCAGGGCCGTTGCGAAGGCATCAAATCACCGCTGGTGGCGTTCCCGGGACACTGGGCGCCCAACGACGTGCTCATTTACAAGGGCAATATGTTCCCTGAAAAATATAAGAACGGCGCTTTCATCGCTTTCCACGGCTCCTGGAACCGCCTCAATTTCGAACAGGCGGGCTTCCTGGTGGCCTTCGTACCCATGAAGGACGGCAAACCGACCGGCGACTACGAGATCTTTGCCAACGGCTTCCCCGGGCCGCAACAGATCGTCAGCACCGGCGACGCCACCTACCGCCCCTGCGGCCTGGCGGAAGGCCCCGACGGTTCGCTCTACGTAGCCGATTCTCAGAAAGGCCGGGTTTGGCGGATCTGTTATTACGGCGAGGGCTCGGGAATCACCAGCAAACCGGTTGAGCACCTGACGGCCGATGCCGGCAATGCGGCCGACGGCTCCAACCTGACCGGCGCTATGGCCCTCGGCAAAACCGTATACGACCAATACTGCAAGGTCTGCCACATGGCCAACGGCAGGGGCGTGCCCAACCTGAACCCGCCCCTCAAAGGTACGGATTGGGTCCTGGGTGAAAAACCGCGGCTCATCAATGTCGTCCTGCAAGGATTGAACGCGCCCATAGAGATCAACGGAGAAAAATTCCAGAACGCGATGGCGCCCCACGCCTTCCTGTCGGATGAACAGATCGCCGGCGTACTGACCTTTATCCGGGGCAGTTTCGACAACAATGCGGGTGAAGTGACGGCGGAGGAAGTGGCGGCTGAACGGGCGAAGCTTCAATAACTGACTGATCCAAAATTCCCGGGTTGCAGTCGGCCGACTGCAACCCGGGAATTAAAAAGCCGAATCATGTTCAAACCGCAAAGACTGAAAATCGACGTTTCCGAAGCAATCGGCACGGTTTCCGGGTTGCTGATCCTGCCGGAAGACGCTTTCGCGCTGCTGGTATTGGGCCACGGTGCAGGCGCCGGTATGGAGCACAGCTTCATGGAGGACCTGGCGCAACGGCTGGCCGGCCGCAAGGTGGGCACTTTGCGCTACAATTTTGCCTATATGGAACACGGCGGCGGCCCCGACCGGCCGCCGAAAGCCCATGCTGTGATCAGGGCTGCCCTGAAGGCTGCGTCGAAATACGCAGAAGGGCGGACCTTGCTGGCCGGCGGCAAATCCTTCGGCGGCAGGATGACCTCCCAGGTAGCCGCAGCGGGCGAGCTGACCGGGGTCAAAGGCGTCGTTTATTACGGGTTCCCGCTGCATCCCGCCGGAAAACCGGGCACGGAACGGGCCGCCCATTTACCGGATATCAGGATCCCGCAACTATACCTGCAGGGTACGCGCGATACCCTGGCGGATTTCGATCTTATTACCGGCGTTTGCAAACAGCTCAAAAAAGCAGAATTGGTCAAGATCGAAACGGGTGACCATTCCTTCAAAACCCTGAAAAGCTCGGGCATGAGCCAGGAAGACGCTATTGAGCTGTTGGCGAAGGAGACCGCGGATTTTGCGAAGCGGATCGGGGGGGTGTGAAATTTGGGGTAAGACATTTTTTAGTAAATTTGCAATTCAACTGCAAATTTACTCCATTAAAAAGGCGCCCGCCGTTTGGAAGTATCCCGGCTCAGGGCGTCTTTTTTCAGGGAATCCCGCCGGATGGAATCCCGTCTGAGCGAATCCCGCCACAAGGCGTCCTTCCTGAGCTGTACGCGCCGGACGGAGTCCCGCAACAGGGAGTCCGCTATCGCCTTTGCGCGTTTGGCAACCGGATCGATCTTCGGGATTAGCGGAACGATCATAGGCGGCGGCCAATCTTCTTCCAGCTTTTCCAGGCGCCGGTCGTAGAGGTCGGCCAAACGCCGGGCCTCCAGGCTGTCGGTGACCAGCGGTTCAAAATAGATCAGGTATCCCTTTTCAGCGCCTTTGAAGCAGTCTTTGGACATGGCGCTCACCCGGAACCCCTTATCGGTCAGGTATCGGATCAGTCCCAGGGTTTTCGGCCAATCAGGCAGGCTCAGCGCCTGGATCATGTAGTTCACGGTATCCAGCCGGTCCAGGAATTTGCAGTCGAACGCCACCACCGAATCGCGCAGGGGGTCGTAGGAGAACATTTCCCCGCTGCCGGCAAATCCGCCGTAAAGCGAATCTCCGATCCGGAACAACGGCACGCTGTCCACCTGTCCGAACGGGATAATGGGCGCGTCGTAATACACGATCCTTGATTCGGGCTTGAGGGTGTCCTTCATGCGTTCCATCCGCCGCTCGTAGATGTTTTCGTCAACGTACCGCATCGGCAAGCGGTTCCACTCCTGCGCCAGCAGAATGGAAAAGGCAACGGCGCCGGTAACGGCCAATCCCCATTGGTGGTAATAGGTCCGGTTGAAACGGAAATAGGAATCCTGGAAATAGGGTTTGATCCATTTCAACAATTTATACTCCCGGGGGAGGCTGAAAGCCGGTCGGGCCGGCCTGTCCTTATCCTCTTTTCGCCGCCTGAAGGGGTTTCGCAATTCACCCAGGGTCCGGAACCGGATCGTTTTTCGTTTGGAACTGAACTGGTCTTCCAGCGAAGGCGCAATTACGGCTTTGGCTCTCCGGTCCTTGTTCACTACGATCAACCCGAATCCGTGAAGGATGCATTGCCTGCGCAGTTCGTGATAGCCCGTGTCGGTCACCGGGTCATCAAATACATCCCAGCCCACGGAGATCCATTGTTCGTCAGCGTAATATTGTTTGAACTGTTCCACCGCGTAGATATACCGGTATCGGGGGAATTTTCGCCCCAGGTAGCGGTACAGCCGGAAAACCAGGAAGCCGAAAAGCATGATGGAAACAATGCGGGTAAACAGGGAGATCTCCGGCACGGCAAAGATGCGGGTCAGGAAAGACAGGGTGTACACCGCTGTGACCACGAGGGATGTGGTCGCAATGGCATCCCAACCCAGCAATTGGTCGTTGATCCTGAATTGCACCTCCTCCTTCACGTCGGCCGAGGTGGCTTCGAAGGTGATGGTGTAAATGCGGTCATCGTTCTTTTCAAAGGACAGCAGGCCGTCGGCCACCACCCCGTCGCTGCCGCGCAGGTTGAGGGCCTCACGCAGGTCCCGCTTCCGGTGAAAGAACTTGTAATAGTCCTTCAGGAAACGAAGCGTAATGCTTTTGATATCGTCTTCGCTGAGCCTGGTTTGCATTTATGCCGATTCCAATGCCTGAAATAAAAGAATTGCCTCCCGGGCGGGTTTCACATCGTGGACCCGCAGCAGCCGGCTGCCGTGCTGCAGCGCCACCATGTGCAGCGCTGTTGCGCCGTTGAGCGCCTCCTCCGGTTGTACGCCCAAGGTCCGGTAGATGGTCGATTTTCGGCTGATGCCCGTCATGACCGGATAATCCAGCACCCCGAAAATGTGGAGTTGTTTCATCAGCTGGAAATTGTGCCGGATCGTTTTGCCGAACCCGAACCCGGGGTCCAGTATGATGTCTTTGACGCCCAACCGTTCCAGTTCCCTCGTTTCCGCAATAAAGAAATCGAGCACTTCCAGGGCTGCGTCCTCGTATTGAGGGGCCTGCTGCATGGTGGCCGGTTCGCCCTTCATGTGCATCAGGATATAGGGCACGCCGAGTCCGGCCACGGTCGGATACATATCCGGATCGATCCTGCCGGCGGAGATGTCGTTCACGATCCGGGCGCCTGCTCCGACGGCCGCCTTTGCCACGGATGCGCGTACGGTATCAACCGAGATCACAGTATCCGGGAAGGAGCGGTTGACGGCCTCGATCAGCGGAACGACGCGATCCAGTTCTTCCTGCACGTCAATAATCACGGCCCCGGGCCTGGATGACATGCCGCCGATATCCAGTATCGCCGCCCCCTCAATGACCATCTGTTCCGCCATGCGCAGGCCCTGATCAACCGAGCTGACCCGGCTCCCGGCATAAAAGCTGTCCGGCGTGGCGTTGATGATCCCCATCACGGCCGGCGGATCGAGCGACAACGGCTTTCCTTTGCAATTAAGCGTTACCCTAGGGTGGAGCATAACCTGGCGGTACTATTTTTCAACATAAAGGTAATATTTTAATGGAACCCTGAAAGAGATTGCCGCCCCGTTTGAAGGAATGTCCGGCGCTGTCCCGGGCCGGCGCTGCCGAAACCGGCAGGACATGCAACAATCCGGCCGGAAAGGACGTATATCTTAAAATAAAATGCGATAAATACGGAAGAGGGTCCTTTTCCGGCAATCTGCCCGCCGGAGCCACTGAAAATCCGCTCAATCCGCCGCAAGGAACGTCTTAAAAACCTGTTTTTCAGTTAATTAATCATTCAACCCTGTCCGGTCGCCGCTTGTTATATGCTGAGAGATCATCCGGAATAAGCGTACTGTGACGTTATCCTGAATTCAAACGTCTAAATAATTCCGGCTTCTATTTTTATATTTGACAAATTTTTAATAAAACATGTCCAAAGGTTCAAGCTCACCGAAACCCGCATCCAACATCGGCATAGCCAAGATGCTCATTGTCGTGCTGGGCGTCAGCATTCTGGGCGTTGTCGGTTTCCGGTATTTGAGAAATGTCGCGGGCTTCGGCGCCGACTTTACGAACGTGCCCAAGGAGTACACCCTCAACTATATGCCCGCCGATTTCAAAATGGATATCGACGAGGAAGACGCCATTGCCATCCTGTCCAACCCCGAGCGGTACCGCCGCGAATTTGACCAGTTGGTCTATCAGGTCAATACTTCGCTGCTCGAACACGTTGCCCGCAGGATGGGCCTCCCCGATTCGGCCATGACGGCTATCCGGGCGGAATACGACAATCAGCACCCCTACCTCCGCACCCTGTACTACAATGACTTCATCGCTGCCCGGGATACCAACTCACAGCTCTACGAGACCTGGTACAACAACGGCGGCGGCAGCGCCGTAGCAGCGCTCAATGAGGTCGCCTCGAAGTATACCTGTTTCCTGGTCACCCAGATCATCTCATCCGTGATCAAGACCAAGGAAGGCACCTTCTTCGCGCGCGGCCGCGGGGTGGACAATCCCTGCTCCATCGCCTCCAATGAAGCGTTGCAGCCCTTTATGAAAAAACTGGAGGACCGTGCCAAGATCGACGATTTCTCCCGGTCCAAGGGCCTGTTGGAGGAGAAGGTGGAAAAGGTCATTGCCGAACTCGGGACTTACGAACTCCGCGATAAAAAAGGCATTTCCAAACAGATGCAGACCAAAATCTGGGGTATGAACGTCTCCTCTTCCGACCTGGAGATCACGGCCATCAGCATCCTGAAGGTCGGCTTCCGGCTGCAGGACTATTTCGATATCAGCCTCAACAGCAAGGCGGGGATCGTCACCATCACGCTGCCCGAACCTACGGTATTGTCGCACGAGGTTTATCCCAAGATCGACAAACTGGATATCGGCTGGCTGCGCGAAGTCAAGAGCATCAACTTTAACGAAAGCTTCAATACCCTCCGCGAGGAATTCCGGCGCGAAGCCATCTACGAGGACAACGTCATGGACAAGGCCAGAAAACAGGCCATCGAACTGATGAATACCATGTTCTCGCCGCTGATCTCTTCGATGAGCAGCAAATACCAGCTCCGGGTGAAATTCAAACAAGGCGAGAAGGAAGCGATGCCGGAGTGGGATGAATCGGGGAAGGAGGAGCAGGCGGCGAAATTGAAGAATTAGGTCGGACTGAAGTCCGGCCAAATTCAGGGCAATCATTTTTTGCGGTACCTGAAATCGCAAACTTCAGCGCCGCCGGATATTGTTCCGGTCCGGTACATTTCCAGGCCCGCCAGGCTGGTTGTGATCTTGTCCACTTCACACAGGATATGGGTGTATTTGCCTGAATCGTGCTTGTCGAACAGCTTGCAGATGCCGCAGGCGGTGATGTTGACGCCGTAACCCAGGCCGTAGGTCTCCGCTTTATCGGTGATGATATGGGCTTCGAAACCGTCTTCGTGCCCTTTGACGCTCACTTTTTTATGCAGCGCATCGGTCAGGAGGCGCCCTATCCGGGTGCCAATGAGTTTCGGCGGCAATCGCTTTAAAAAAGCCTGAAGCCGGTTTTTGGGCCGGACGTATTCCGTTGCCACGGCCAGGCAGACCCTCCGGATGGCGTCATACGGCTCGCCGCTTTTCTCCATGGCCTTGATCAGGCTCAGGAAATAAGCTGAAAAACCCAGGCGCCTGTCCATTGGATTGGCGGATCTGGCTGCGAAGGCAACATCTTTGGAGATGTAGGCAAAATGCTGTTCTGTTTCGTCCAGCAATGTCCTGTATTCCTTGGGGAAAGCTTGTTTCAGCACCCGGCCGAAGGCCTTCTTGTATTTCGCAGCCATGTCATTCCTGTTTGGATCAGGGGTACAACAAATATTTTTTCCGCATCTTCTTGTATTCCGACAACGCCGGCTCCCAGGAATCCCGGATCTCTTTCACCGACTTGCCTTCCATGATCTGATTTTTGAATGCAGCATCCCCCGACAGGCCGTCGATATTGCCGATCTGGTTGCTTTGCGACCGGTCGAAGAACCGCTCCTTGTCCGGATAGGCGTTGTAGAGTTCGATTATCCAGTCCAGGTTGATCCTTTTGGTCTTCCGCAACAGGGACACGTCGTAGTTGCGCAGATCGAGCCCGTAACAAACTTCATTCATGTGGAGCGGGGTCTCGCTCATGCCGGGTATGCTCACCGGGGTGTACGAAAAATCATACTTGCCTTTCAGCAACGGGCTGCCCAGGACGGTGAACGGGAACATGGTGCCGCGGCCGTGATTCAGGATGGTGCCCTCAAAAAGGCAGGTAGACGGATACAGCAGGACGCTTAATTGGGTATTCAGGTTGGGCGACGGCTTGACGGGCAAAACGTATTCCCGGTCGTGGCGGTAATTCGCGCAGGGGATAATCCTGAGCTTGCAGGGCTTGTTATCCGGCAGCCAGCCCTGGCCGTTGATCATTTGAGCGAATTCCGCGATGGTCATCCCGTGGGCAATGGGGATGGGGAACTGGCCGATGCCCGACCGGAGCTTCATGTCCAGCACCGGGCCGTCGACCAGGTAGCCGTTGGGGTTGGGCCGGTCGAGGATCATCAGTTCCTTGCCGTTTTCGGCGCAGGCATCCATCACGTCGCGGAGCACATTGATGTAGGTGTAAAACCGGCAACCGACATCCTGGATATCGAAGATCATGACGTCTACATCGGCGAGGTCTTCCGCCGACGGTTTCCGCTTTTTGCCGTACAGGGAAATGATGGGGATGCCCGTGGCCGGATCGGTTTCGTCCGACACTTTGGCGCCGGCGCTGGCGTTGCCCCGGAAGCCGTGTTCAGGACCGAATACCTTGACGATGCGGATCCCCCTGGATTGAAGGCTGTCCACCAGGTGTCGCGAGCCGATGACCGTAGTGGGATTGGCCAGTACGGCCACCCGTTTATCGACCAGGTAGGGCACATATTTCTCCGTCTGGTCGGCGCCGGTCAGGATCTCTTTCCGGCTCAGGTCATCCGTTTGCACCGGATCGGTTACCGGTTCGGGGGCATTGACTTTGCGCCAGGTAAGGCCGGCTGCAGCAGTCAGGATCAGGGCAAAAAACAGCTTCATAAATTTCAAGGTGTGCAGGTATCGGAACTTGTTAACAATGGTTGTTCCCGCGTTTCACCGGGAAAGCGCCTTCAGGGCGTCTTCTACGGATGCTGCAAAATTGACCCGGCCCTGTTTGTTGCTTTCGTAAATGAAATCCCGCAGGCTTTTGCTCGAAAGATCGCTAAAATCTCCGACTATGGCCAACTTCATGCTGTAGGTGGAGAATTTTTGGAGGATTTCTCCTGCAACACCCGACGCAATTTACCCCCCAACTTGTCGTTTATGCACTGCGCGCGCCCGCCTGAAATCCTCCGTGGCCGACGGTCCGGGCTTTTAAATAATGCTGCTCCCGGATCATTTGGAGTTGACTGCTGTACCAGGTCATTTCGGATGCTGTCGTTTTTGGTTTCGGCCCATCAGGAACCAATGGCCAGTTTGCGCATTTCTTCCTTGTTCCAGGGGTTGATCACCACCAGTTTCATATTGGAAAACGAACCGTTGACGGCAAAGGATACGGTGCCGTCCCTGAAGCTGTTTTTTGCGACCAACTCGTTCAGGCCGCTGTTGGGCGCGAGCAGGCCGGCGCCGCCGTCCAGTTCAAGCCGGAAAGAGTCGTCCCAGAAATTGGCGCCGTAACCGTCCCGGGTAGCACAGCGGATGCTGAAGGACACTTGCCGGGTCCCGCCGCCCAGATCGGTCAGCTCGCCTTTGAGCAGGCTGTATTTGATCTCATCCCCGACGGTGGAGATAAAGGTCAGCGAATTGCCCTCCGGAAAATGCAGGGCCCGTGCTCCGCCGGTTTCCATTGACGGGGATCTGGCGGCGAACAGGTCCAGCCTGGTATAACCGAAATACAGGCCAATCAGCGCAACGGCGCCCACCAATGCCCACAGCGGCCAGCGGGCTTTGCCGCTTTTAGCCGCCAGCGGTTCATATGGCGCTTCCGTTCTTTCCCCGGCCGGCAGGTCATCGATGAGGGCCAGCGTGGCCGAAAGAATCCGGTTCCTGGCGAGGTTCTCTTCGTCGTCGGACAAGACCCCTTCGAGCTCGTCCTGCTCCAGTTCCTTGAATTGATTGTACTGGATCAAAAGGGCGTTGTACCAGGCTACGGCCTTCCTGCTTTTGCCATAGTCGAGCATGGCGGTGAAAGCCTGCTCCAGTTTGCCGTCGCCTACCCATTCCTTCAGGGTTACCTTGTCCATCCGTTTTTCCTCCCGGGACTTTCCCTCCGGGAAATGATGTGCAATATCCGCAATTTTTGGATAGGATGCAGCTATTCAGGGCGGTTGAAACACAGGGCTTTTCGTCGGCGATACCGGGCGGTTGTTTTCGTTCGGCGCTGTCCGGGTTTAAAATACCGGATTGGACACAAAGTCGTAATCGGTCAGTGTTTCCAGGAAAAGGATCAGTTTTTCTACCTCGTCATCGGTCAGGGGGATCCCCAATTGTCCGTTCTTTTTCAATTCCGGGGCCAGTGTCGGAGCATCCTTTACCCCTGAGCGATAGTGGTTGAGCACTTGCTGCAGGGTTTTGAACCGGCCGTCGTGCATATAGGGAGCTGTCAGGGTCACGTTGCGCAAACCCGGCACTTTGAATTTTCCCAGGTCGTCGTCGGTTTCACTGATCAGTGCCCGGCCTTCGTCTTCGAAAACGCTGTCGAGTCCGTTATTCAGGAAATCGTGGTTGGTAAAGAGGGCGCCCGAGTGGCAATTCGCGCATTTCCGGTTGAAGATGTCCAGGCCGGCCGCTTCTTCGGCGGTCAGCTGCAATTCGCCCCTGACCGATTGATCGTACTTCGAATTATCGGATACCAGGAGCAGCATGTACTGCGACAAGGCCTTGAGCATGTATGGAGATGTGATGGTGTCTATTTTGGGAAAAGCTTTTTTGAACAGCGGCGGGTAGTCGTCCGTCCTGTTCAGTTTCCGGATGACATCGGCCAGGGTTTCGCCCATTTCCTTTTCATTTTCGATGGCAAAAACAGGCACAAAATCGAGGTGGGAGACGCCGCCGTTCCAAAGGAATTCGCTTTGGAAAGCCATATTGGCGATCATGGGTGCGTTCCGGGAGCCCGACTGTTCGAAAATGCCGACGCTGGGGTTGTGCTGCGGGTCGGTAAAGGCCACGGCTTTGACGTGACAGTTGGAGCAGGCTATGCTGTTGTCCAGGGAGAGCCTGGGGTCATTGAACAGCTTTTTACCTAATTCAAAACCCGCCTTGGTGATGGGGTTGGTCGCCATGGGGTAGGCGATATCCGGGAAATAATCCGGCTTATTGAGGGAATAGACCTCTTTTCCAGCTTCAATTTCGGCTCTCTGGCAGGCGGCCAGCAACAGGCCGATTGCGGCTGCTAAAAATACAGTTCTCATAACCTTGAATTGGGGAGGAGCCGCGAAAGGCCCCTCCCGGTTGAACAATTGCTGGTTTTTGGGAATGGCTGCGGCTTATTGGTGTACGTGATCGAAAGCGAAAGCTGCAGGGATATTCTCAGCCACCGGTTGGCCGTCAACGGGTTTGTGGACGTTGTGGTTGCCGGTAAAATCGATCATATTCTGGCCCTTGAACAGGCTCAGGACGTCGAACACCATGTGTACGCGCGGTTGCAGACCTTTTTCAACCCGGGCATTCGTATCGAAACCGAAGGTCAGGGTCTTGTTGTTCTTCACAAAGGCGGTACCGGGCATATCGCGCCAGCCGCCGACGTGGTAGACGATGCCGTTCGGGCTTGTTCCGTCAACGGTTTCGCCGCCTGAAGTGCCGCCGTTGGAGACCGGTGATTGCCCTTCGAACTTCATGGCGATATACCCTGAGTTCCAGTTCCAGAACATATGGCAGGTGGCCGGATCGAGTACGCCTCCTGCGGCGCCTTCCTGAACGCCGTCCTCATCGACACCTACCGTAAAGGTGATCTTGTTGTACTGGCCCGCGGGCACATCTTCCAGGTTGATCACGCCGGTGGACAGGTCGCTTTCATCCACCAGGTAAATGCCTTCGGTTCCGGATACGTCCACGTGGACGTGGTCCTCAAACAACTCCCCGTTCGGTCCCTCCAGTTTGATATTGGAGATATAATACCGCAGCAGGTTGATGTTGAAGTCCTGGCCCATGCCGTTCTGGTAGGTATAACTGGCACTGCCGGGCGTGACCAGAGATAACTGGCGCTGGATGCCGTCAACAACGGCAATGTTGTCGAACTCTATGTCGATGGCGCCGGGACCCGTTTCGGCCGTGTCTTTTTTACAGGACGAAATGGAGAAAGCGATGGAAAATGCAACAACTGCAAAGAGAAATTTTTTCATTTTGGAAAATGGTTTAAATATTGAGAAAAGCGAGTTACGCAATAGAGTCGTTCGGGGAAATGGAACGGATTCGGGTATCCTGCTCCGGAATACCCGCATGGAATCGGGGATTTTCCGGCCCCGGCGACAGTTTGCTGATAAAAAATTATTCACCGGTTCCTGAAAATCGCATTTTTTCAGGTCCGGCAAAACAGACTTATCCTAAGAAAGAGATTTAACCCAGGCTGGGCGGATGAAAGATATCCGTCAGGTAAGTAAATGAATAAAGGGATCCGGGGTGACCGGTTATCTGTGTGTGATTTTGAGCTGAAGGAAAGCTGTAGAGCGCGGATCTGGCGATCGGGAGGTATACGGTATTGGATCGCTCTTCCTTTTTAGCGAAGGGATATTTCTGTTCCTGTTCCTGATTGGCTTTGAGCGACTTTTTCAGAAAACAGGATCCATAGCACATCGCAGCGGGATCGTTCAGGTTGATGCAGAGATTGCCGGCGATATAATCCCGGTTGAGGTAAAATTCCAGATAGGTGATCAGGTCCTTGAAACTCAAGGAGGCGATCAGAACGGCCAGTGATATGACTGCTGCCTTTTTCACGGCGCGAAGATAGTTATTTAACCCGTTTTCCGTAAATTTTATGCACCAGAAGTGCTGCGACAAAGGCCTCCAGCAGGCTCAGCGGGACGGCAGCGTAGAGGACCTTGTACGGCAGTACGCCCATATTGCCGATGACCACCCACATCAGCACAAAACCGACAAACCAGGCGAGCATTGCCGTCTGCATCAGGGAAAATTTGCGGGCTATGACGAATATGGCGCCGGCAAACAGGAAGGACCACAATCCCCATAAAGCCCCGTTCACGGGATCGTCGGGGAAATCCAGCCCCAGCTTGCTGTAATGTTCCGTCCAGTAAGATTTAAGGAGGATTTCGTTCCGGAAGAATTCCGAGATACTGATCCAGGCGCCGGCGGCCAAAACGGACAAGAGTTTTTTCATTCCTGCGGTTTTTTCGTCAAATATAACAAGGCCGGGATTGTTCCGGAGCCCAATGCGCCGAATATTGGATGAAACAGTTCAAAATCCAATCCTTCCCAGATTTTATAATTCGCATTTTTCAATTCGCGGACGACATATTCGCAGCCGCCGCAACCGATAAAGGAGAACATGATCAGGGTCTGACGGTCCTGCCTGATTTAACCGGTGACCGCGCGATCCGGCAGGACCGGCATATGAAATTCCGGCGGGCTGTCCGCCACAAGGCTTACCAATCCCTGCGGGCTTGGCAATCCAGCCTCAAACCAACCGCACCGGTCCCATCACACCCATCGGGTAGTAATCCTGGCGCCCCGTCCAGCCCTGGGCGACGGGGTTGTCGGTCAGGCCTTTCAGGTAATTGCCGGTGATGGTGGTCAGCTTGACGGACAGCTTGTTTTCGCCTTTTTTCAGGGCTTTCCCGGCCGGGTAAACATGGGCGCCGTACCAGCGCGTCCCCAGGTTTTGGCCGTTCAGGGTGAGCTCAGAAACGCCCTGCACGTCGCCCAGGTCGATATGGGTATGGCCGGTATCGGTCACGACGATGGTCTTTTCGTAGATCACTTCGCCGGCGAAATGCCGGGTCCGTTCGTCCTTTACCAGATCCTGCAGGGTTTCCAGGACGAGTTGCTGCCGGTCGCCGTTCATATGGTTCAGGTGCAAAGTCCAGGGGCCTGCAACGGCCATTCCGCTGGCTTCGGGTCCGGCGGGGTTTGGGGATTTACCCTTCGCCTTTTCAAACACAATGAGCAGGGAAGTCGCGTGCGGGAGCTCCAACCGGATGGTTTTGCCGTCCTTGCCCGCCGGATAGCGTCGTTTTGTGCCGTCTTCCGGGTTCCAGATCCAGGGATAGAACCGGCCCCCGACCTGGAATTCGGCCTGTATGGACAAGGGTTCCGACAAGCTGCTGTTGGCGATAAAGAACAGGGTGTTTTCCCCCACCTGATAACTCACCTGGCTCAGGAATTTATCGGTGCGGTCCAATTTCACATAGGGCCGGATGCCCAGTTTATCCTGCAGTTCGCCGTACCATTTGATGAGGTCGCCGTCCGGTGCGGGGTACAGGGATACCCGTTCCTTGTTCATCAAGGCGTCGATAATCCCGCTGATCTCAGCGTCGGCGGCTTCCCGGTTCTGGTACGCCGGCGACTGGAACGGCTTTTTGCCGATGAAGACGACCCTGCCGCCCTGGTCCGCGAACGTCGATAAGGCGTGCGCCGTTTCTGCGTCCAGGGTTTCGATCTCCGGGAGCAGGACGGTATGATAATTGCGGCCGTTGAACCACATGCGGCCGTCCCTGAAGGTGGACTTCCTGATGATGTTCTCGCTGACGTAGTCGCAACCGCCGCCGTTCTGGTGAACCGCTTCCCAGAGGTTGTGCTGGTATTCGGGGTACCATTTTTGCGGGAACGGATCCCGCTGCGGCCCCATTTTCAGCCATAGGTCCGTGAGCGGTTGCAGGATGGCCACGTCGGCCCGGGGCACTGCGTTTTGAAACAGGTAAGAAAGGCGGGCCTTGTAATCAGACCACTGCCGGAAATAAGGCCACCATGTGTTGCGTTCGTTGAAAAAGGCGCCGTACCGGATCCAACCCGGGAAAGGCGCTTCCAGCGGGGTATAATTGAACCCATGCAGGATGGAATGGGTAACCCCCGAAATATTACTCTGGTCGCCGGCCACCTTGATGTTTTCAAGGGTCGCCATAAAGGCCATTGCGGTATTGGTGATCTCTTCGCAGCTCACCACCCGCTTCCCGGCCAGCGCCGCCCCCGACGATACGAATTTGTTGCACATCCTGGGCGCCCGGCCTTCCAGTCCGGTATCGGGGTATTCCCGGCCCACTTCCCTGAACATCCAGGTTTCGCTTTCCGGAATATCTACCTCCATGCTGGCTTCGAGCGGGTGCATGCCCCGGCCGTAGGCCTGCATCCGGGATTTTACGCCGTTGCGGTGGCACCAGTCGTTGAACGTGTCGATAAACCGCTCCTTGAACAGTTCGATCCGGGTCCGGTAATAGTCCAGGTCCACCCGGCGGAGGCGTTCCAACACCTTTGCCGGAAACCGGGCTCCGTATTCCTCATCGACCGGGTTGCCCATATGGCCCACTTTTTTCAACACGAACGGCAGATAAGGCCAGAGGGGATAGCCGCGCCTTTTCTCGAATTCAGCCGGCAGGTCGTCGTTCCAGTTGGCGCCTTCCAGTTCCATACTGTCGCAAAACATGGCGCGGATATAATCGCCCATATGACCGATCTTGCCGGTTATGAAGCCGGAGATCCGGTTGAGATAATCCTCGGCGGCCTGCTTGCTGTAATGGTTCAATACGGGCCCCGCGGCGCCGGGCGCACCGTTGATGACGGCCATATAGCCGGTCAGTTTTACCACGTAGTACAGCACAAAATCCCCTTCCGGCACATCAAAGTTGAGGACACCGTTGTGGATGCGGTCGATCAGTTCCGTTCCAGCCGCAAATTCTTCGGGGTGTTTCGGGACCAGGCGCACCGTCACCATATCCTTGAAGACCGATTTATTGGCGGAGTGGAAATGGGGGCTCACCTTGTCCAGCAGCTCGTCGACGCGGAAGCTGTAGCTGTTGCCGCCTTCCAGGTCGAGGGTTTCGATGGTGACCATCTGGGTCTGGTCGTCCTTTTTCAGGAATTCGCCGCCGAACGGCCAGCCGGAACCGACGATCATATCGCAAGTGATGCCGCGTTCTTTTGCACCCTGGAGGGCGATTTGCAGCATATCCAGCCATTTGGGTTCAAACATGGTCAGCGGCTCGTATCCCGGCACATAAGGGCCGCCCGGAAAGGCGATGGGATTGATCTCCACTCCACCGATGCCGGCGGCTTTCAGCACATCCAGTTCGCGCAGTATTTCTTCCGCCTTGAGCCGGTTGCCGTTCCACCACCAGCGAACGAACAGTCGGGCGCTGCCCGGCGGATCTTGGAATCCGTTGAATAGTTCGTCGAGCGGGTCGCGCTCAAATACCGGCAGGATGGCGCCGGAAGCGGAATGCCAGACCATGGCTCCGGAAGCCGCCAGGGCGGTATGGGTGAGAAAGTCTCTTCTTTTCATGTGTTCAGAATTCCATTACGCTGTCCAGACCTCTTTTCAGGCCTTTGAATGTTGCTACCTTTTCTATCGCCGGCAGTCCGCCGCTCGCATAAGGGTGGGTGCTTGCTGCGGCGAGGAGCACCTTGATACGCCTGCTTATAGCGATCTAGATGGTAACAATTGGCTTACCAATCCCTTCATTGCATTCCGGGCTTAGTAATCCGCCGGAAATATCAATCGCTGCCGCAGCCGCCGCAACTGCTTCCGCAGGAAGAGCCGCAGGAGGAGCCGCTATCAGATACGCTGCTATCGCTGCTGCTGCTGCTGCTGCTGTTCACGTAATTGACGATGGGCAGAAAGGATGCGCTCAAAGCCGCTGTCCCCACCAGGAAATAGCGCCATTGCCAATTTCCTTCGGTTTGCATCCCGGGCAGGATCGTTTTCCTGTAATAATTGGGTATGATCTGCTTACCCATCTGACCGGACAACCTGGCGAGGAAAACGACCATCACCATCAGCAGGATGAACAATACAAAAAAAATCAGGATCACCGGTTTATCCCTGAGTACTCCCGTAACCAGGCGGCCGGTACCCAGCATCATGACGACGGACAGTACGGCGAAGTTCAGATTGAACAGGTTGCCGAACGGATTGGATTGCCGGAAATGTTTTTTAAAGCCATCCATGGCCCCGGTCATGTTCTGGAAAACCGGTTTGAAAGCCACTGCTTTTATCACATTGGGGTAGGATGGCCGGCCGAGCGACCGTATGGTTTCTACCACCTGCTGCTGTTCAAAAGAATCCGCTGCGTCGTTTTCGGTCAGTTCAACCGTATTATCGGTGTTCGCAACAACGGTTTGGTTATGGATCAGTTCATTCACTACGCCGTTGATCACCGATGACAAGTTCTGGTCCTTCAGGTACAGCAGTTCATAAGGCTGCAAGTTGAAAATAAAGGATTCCTTGTCGAACTGATCTGTGATCTCTTTGAGTTTTTGCCGGTTGAAGAGTTCCAGGACTCCAAAAGTCGCCAGGATCAGCACCAGGTATCCGTAAATGAAGTCCGGATTGCCTATGGTGACGTAAACCGGCCTGAACAACAGGTAAAACGGGATGACCAGGACTATAAAAGCCAACATGCCGATCCAGATGGTATTGCCGATTTTATACCTGCCCGGCCCCAGGTTGAGGCTCCCGTACATATCTTCGTATCCCCAGAATGCGCGCGGTTGCGGGCCGAAATTTTCTTCATAAAGGCTCGCCGTTCGTTCGCCTGCCTGCCTGAATTTCTCAAAATCCGTTTTGTGATGGGTGGAGGGGATATGCTGGATCTGCTTGCCCAGCAAGTTGCAGAATGCCTGGTAGGACTGGGTAAAGATCAGGTGCTGGTGCCAGACGACGTCAACGACCGGCGATGGAGAGACCATCAGATCGTAAACGGCTGCCAGGTACATGAACTTCCTGTATTCAAGGATGGCGCCCTGTGCAAAATTTTGTGTCCAGTTGTTTTCCCTGGCCAGACGGATGGAAAAAACGTATTCGCCGGGTTGGGCGTCAAGGTCGAATTGAAGGATTTTATCCCAAAGGTCCTGGTTCATGGTGTTGGCCTGGTTAAATTGGTGCCCGGTTGAAAAGTTGCGATCTGCTTATTGGTTCCAACCCTAAGCCTTGCCAAAATAGGGCGGTTTGGGAATATTGCCAAAATTTTCGATCAATCCGCTTTCATTCCAATTCCTCTATCTTGTAAATGATCTTTTTTCCCTGCTCCCTGCCGATCCGCACCATTTCATCCGCGCCGGAGGAAGGGCCTCCGATCCTGAAAATGACATCGCATTTGCTGATCAGGCGGATGGCGACCGGGTGGAAAAGCTCGTTCCAGATCGCGTCGCCCATGGCCCTGGAGCCGGCGGTCTCGATCAGGGGCAGGGCGAACCATTCGCCCAACACGGGTAAATGCCCTTTATGGTAAACGGTCAGCGCCGTTTCGTTCATGGCGTCCACATTCTTTTGGATCAGGGCGGGGTCGTCGTTGGTGCCGGAGCGATAGGGACCGGCGATCAGGATCATCAGGGGCGATTGTGTGTTTGACATGGGTTGTGAAATTTTTTCCTGGATTTTTTTTTTGTGCAGGAGTTGAATAATTTTGGCAAACTCCGCATATCGGTTACCCGGACAAGGTAATCTATTTTTTCACCTATAACCAGATCAAGGAAGATGAAAAAAAACAAAATCCACTTCAATGCTTTAATTGGTATCTTATGCGTGTTTTGGGCCTGCAACAATTCTGCCGAAACAAAAAAGCCGGAAGAACGTCCGGCGTTCGAAGAAAACTGGGAATCATTGGCAACGAATGAACGGGCGCCTGAATGGTTCAAAGATGCCAAACTGGGAATTTACTTTCATTGGGGGGTGTACAGCGTTCCCGCATTTGACAGCGAGTGGTATCCGAGATGGATGTATATGCCGGACCGGGGAGACAATTGGGGCGGAAAGGTTTTTGCCCATCACAAAGAGACCTACGGCCCGATTGAAAAGTTCAATTATCACGACTTTATCCCGATGTTCACCGGCAAACATTTTGATGCGGAGGAATGGGCATCCCTCTTTGAAAAAACAGGCGCAAAATTTGCGGGGCCGGTCGCCGAACACCACGACGGTTTCGCCATGTGGGGTAGCAAAGTAAACCCCTGGAATGCAAAAGATATGGGCCCCAAAAAGGATATTACAGGAGAATTGTTTCAGGCCCTGAAAAAAAGAGGGCTCAAAACCATCGCAACATTCCACCATGCCAGATTGGGCCAAAGGTATGCCGACGACCCGGGCAATTGGGCAGGAAACGGTCCGGACGTCGGCTGGAACAGCCATTATCCGTATCATCCGGATTACGTTACCTCTTCTACGGATCCGAAACTCAGAAAGCTCTACGGAAACCTGGGGGAGGAAGAATTCCATGATTATTGGCTGGCACAGATCAATGAAGTCGTAGACCAGTACGGGCCTGACATCCTTTGGTTTGACTCCTGGCTGGACCTGATCCCGGAAAACTACCTCCAAAAAATGGTCGCCCATCATTTTAATGCGGCTATCAGCAGAAACCAACTCCCCCTGGTCATACACAAGCAGGAAGACCTGCCGGAGGAGGTCAGCATTCTCGACATTGAACAGGGTGGAGAGACGGACATCGCGGAGGATTACTGGATGACCGACATTACGATAAGTTACGGGTCATGGTGCTACACGGAAGGACAGACCTATAAAGATCCGGCGCTGATCATCAGAAATATGATTGATGTATGGAGCAAGAAGGGGATTGTGTTACTGAACATCTCACCGACCGCTGACGGGGTCATTAATGAAGAACAGCGAAAAGTACTGGATACGATCGGCCGGTGGATTGCCAAACACAAGGAAGCGGTATACGAAACACGCGTTCATTCCATATACGGATACGGCAATGCCGCGTTCCAGCAAGGGCAGTTCGGGGGGCAATCCGCTACCATGCAATACAATCAGAATGATTTCAGGTTTTCGAGATCCAAAGACGGCAAGTCTGTTTTTATTTACATTCTGGGCCTGCCGGAGGCCCAATCTACGCTTGAAATTGACCATCTGTCGGATGCTGATCGAACAGCTGTGGCCGGCGTATCGGTGGTGGGCAGCAACAAGTCTTTGGAATGGTCTGTTGAAGGCAAAAAATTGGTGGTAACCACGCCTGAATCGTCGGCAATGGACGAAATTGCAACCGTCCTCAAGGTGGAACTAAAGTAGTGTGCGTTAAGGCTAGTGGCGTGAAATATAAATGCCACGTAAGTTTTTAAAAAGAAAGAGGCTTACCATTGTAAGTCCAATTAAAAGGCTTAGCCATCGTCCGGTTAAAATAGTCGATAAACCGGAGAATTTGTTCTTTGAGGTCTTGTGTTGAAGAAAAATTGCCTCTGCGCAGCAATCGTCTGGAAAGAATGCTGAACCAGATTTCTATTTGGTTGAGCCACGAACAGTGTTTTGGCGTATAAATAAAATATACCGGGTGCTGGTCGTCGGCTAGAAAGGCAGCCCTGGTTTCCTTATTTTGAAGGATACCGGATTTGCCTTTTTGGCCTAAATCAATTTGGGGATCAACCAAACTTGCCACCCATTTGACCAGGGATGCAGATTGATGGGTATTGAGTTGATCGCAGACAAAAGCCCATTATTTTACATTGGAGTCCGACTCAACCGTTTGGCGGATATGTGCCAGGAAATCTTCTTCGGTACGCGTCGGCTCAATGGTGGGACTAATAATTCCTCCGTTGACAACATCCCAGTTGGCTGTCAGACATTGAGTTCCATGCCGGGGGTATTCAAACTCCTGACACCGTTTTTTTCCCTGTTGCAGGGGCAAATCCGGTGCAATTCGCTCCAGGGCCTGAATGCCCGTTTTCTCATCTACGCTCAGGGTTTTTATTGCGGCATCCGCCCACTTTTGGGGAGCTGCCAGATAAGCCTCACAGATTCGGGGGCAACCTTGTGCCAATTCTTCGGGCGTGCACTTGGGATTGAGCCAACCTCTGGTTTTATGGGGTTTGATTTCGCTTTCCTTTTAAAAAAAGCCGAACCTGGTTCGAGCTGATGCTTTTGACGATTCCCCGTTTAATCGCCTCATCTGCTATTTCTTTTGACGTCCATTCGCTTATCGGACGTTCCCTCTGGGCTGGATCTTCCAGCGAAATGGCTACAATTTGACAATATTGTTCCGCACTGGAGGTATAAGATCGACCGCTTCTGTGGCCATCGGCCAGGCATTCCTTTATTTTTTGGGTCATCCGATACCGCAAATGGCCATCATCCGGACCGGATTCCAAGGCCGCAAAAGCCGATTCAAAACTCAACCACCGTTTTCTCCACCGTTGAACCCGGTCATACTGGACTCCCAAATTCTGCGACACTTGCGTGTTGGCCAGCCCCTTGCTGATCTCCAATATGATCTGACTTCGACCAGCTTCCGACACACTGGATTTTCGTTGGCCCTGGAGCTGTTCCAATATCGATCTTTGCAACTCGCTGACTTGTATTTTCAAACTCTTCGGCGTTGGCATCCCTTTTTTCTACGCAAGATACTAAACTTAAGCGTTAATTGAATTTCGTGCCACTAGATTCTTAATTTCATCGCATATTTTTCAATGGATCTTGAGGATGAGACATTTTCTTAGAATATTCTAGACCAATGGTTGTAATTTTATAATAATAATGTTCTATAGTTTTCTTAAAGACAAATCCTTTCTTGATTTTTTTGCTATGTATTTCGATATACTTATCTTTAATTAGTTCTATCGCAATTGACTCCATCATTTCTAATTTAATTCCATGTTTGTCCAATAACTCTATCGTCCATCTTCTTTTGATCAATAAATCTCTAATCCTACTGCATAAATTCTCTAAAGGTGTTACCTGCCGCCCCCCCTTATTGTAATGCACTTGTCTTAAATCCTGTAAAAAGAAATAAATGACGTAATCTCTTATTTCAGCATCAAAAATCATAATAATTGAGATTTAAATAGTTTAAAATTTAGCACCTATAATTACTTTAGTTCCATAAGGCCGCGTGTATAAATTAAATTTCGACTTAGGAAGATTGCCAACATCGAAACATCATCCACCTTGGTCGCTGGCAAATGAAAAGGCAAAGAATAGTATCAGCTTTAAAAATTTCTTGCTATTTTCAAACTTGACTATTAGTTATAAAACACATATCGCAACGCGGTTGTAAAATACGCAGGTTCAATTTCAAAAGCAAGTTAGATTTGTTAAAACATTTGCTTCCTCACCCCACCTCCGTCAACGGCACCACCCGGATCTTATCCGTCAACTCATAAGTCCGGTTGCCGGGATAAATGACCCAAAGCTCGTCCAGGTCCAGGTCGGCGATAGCCTGGTGCATGGATCTGGTGGCGCCGGGCGCATCCAGATATTTGAATTCGGCGCCCATCTTTTTGCCTTTTTCCAGCCAATACAGGTCGAGTTCGACACCGCTGTGGGCGGCGTAAAAGAACACCTCACTGTCTCGTTTATCCAAAACGGAGACCAGTTCTTCCAGTGCAAAACCTTCCCAGGAAGCGCCGATCTTCGGGTTCATCTGAAGCTCCTGCATGTTATTGATGGATTGGAGGGCGTGAAAGATTCCGGAGTCGCGCAGGTAGATCTTCGGGCTTTTCACCAGGCGTTTTCCCACGTTGACGTGCCAGGGCATAAGTTGACGTATCATGAAGGTGTCTTCGAGTATGGACAGATAGAATTTCGCCGTTTTATCCGAAATGCCGAACGACCTGCCGAGTTCGCTGTAATTGATGGTCTGGCCGTGATAATGGCTGAGCATGACCCAAAAACGATACATGGCCGGAGCCGGAATGCTGACACCTAACAGGGATAAGTCCCTTTCCAAAAAAGTAGAAATGAAATTGGTGCGCCACGTCATGCTTTGATTGTCCGTTTCCGTGAGGAAGGAACGGGGAAACCCGCCTCTCAGCCACAATGACGCCATACTGTTTTCACCGGTTTCGGCCAGGTTCAGCCCGGTAAGGTAATGATAACCGATACGTCCGGCCAGCGATTCACCGCTTTGCTGCCGCAGGTTGGAGGAAGCGCTGCCCAAAATCAAAAACCGCTGTGCCGGGTTGTTGTCCACGAGGTAGCGCAGAAGTGGAAAAAGTTCAGCCTTCCGTTGAATTTCATCTATCATGATGAGCCCATTCAACTTTTCCAAAGCGAGTTGGGGGTTTCCCAATATAGCAAAATCACGGGGGTTTTCCAGGTCGAAGATATGGTCCGGGTTAAAGGTTTTAGCCAGCGTGGTTTTACCGACCTGCCGCGGGCCCAAGATGGCCGTAACAGGGAAAATGCTCAGCAGATCGGCAATGGCCGCCCGGTCTTTATGCCGCTCAAGAATTTTACCCGTCATACCCTACATTTTGGCAAAGATAGATAATTATCCTTGAAAATTCGGAGTTTTAATCCGAATTTTCAAGGATAATTAATCAAATATACCTTTTATTGCCTCGCACGCTGCCCATTTTATCCAATAGTATGACGACACCATCAGTGCAGGTTTACCCCGCTGAACATGAACGGATTGTCGCTGACCCGCAAAGCCTTGCCGCTGGCGGTGGTCACGTTCCGGAGGATGACTTCCCGGGTTCTGACATAGGGATATTTCTCCTGGTAGGCGCTGTCGGTCATTTGCGGATTGAAATCGGCGAAAATTGCGGGTCCCTGGTAATCATCCGGGTGATTGGCGTCGTCGATCCGAAGATTTTCAATGGTGATCCGCTCCGGCATATAACAGGTGTAGCCGAAATCGTGCTGGCCGGAATAAGATCCGCTTATGAGGGCCGAACTGACGGGTTTGCCGCCGGCGGGCACAAAGACGCAGTTGCGGATGATGAATTCGCCCTGCCAGGTGCTGCCGTAGTCGGAGCGCAGGTTGATGAGGCTCCTTCCGCGCACGGTGGTATTCTCCACGATCAGGGTTCCGCTGCCGATGGCGTTGATCCCCATATGCCCCAGGGTCGAGTTGCGGATAGTAGCATTGGCGACGCCTTTGTGGGCGTCGAACCGGGAAAAGATGCAACCGTCATACAGCAGGTTCTTGCAGTAGTTGGACCCCAGTATTCCCCAGTATCTGCTGTCATTGATGTCATTGGTCTGGCTGCAATTCACAAAGGATATGTTGAGGGCCCGGTTGACCGAAATGTCGTAACTGCCCATGGAGACGGGCTCCCCCGCCGAGCCGATGGTGCGGTAGGTCAGGTGGCCGGTCAGGATGGTATTTTTGACGGTCACGTAAGCGCAGTCACCGATATTGAGGAAACCGCCGTAGGGCGCTCCGTGGTCTCCTTCGCCCGTGATGCGGTGTTCCAGCCCGTCCACAATAACATGGGAGCGCCTGATCGCGATGTTCCGGCTGTAGTAGGTGTACTTTGATTCGGCCTTATTGGCGATTGTGGTAAACCGGCCTCCGGTGATGTACAGGGTATCCTCGTCAATGGGAAGCGCCGTGATCTCGGCAATCCGGTCGAAGTCCCAGATGATCGGGGCATCCATATCCACCCGGCCGTTCTTGTCGGCTACGAAGATGTCCGTCTGCGGAGACCCGTTGTCCTGGTTCGGACCAAACCGGATGTAGTGTTTTACATCCGAATTGGTGACCGTGATCAGACAGGCGCCGGGCAGGGAAACGTCGATCTTCTCCTGGTTCCGTTTCAACGAAGATATCGCATCCGGCTGGAAAGGTTGCAGGCCGGAACCGACCATGAAGACCGGTGCGTTGCGGTTCTGCACATCGGTATCGTCAATAATGAAGGCGGCCGTGCCGAAATCCGTATCGGTCCGGATGATTGCGGTGCGTTCTTTCCCGCTGATGTAGTAGGTTGCCCCGTCGTCGGCTTTCACCCGCAGGCGGTGCTGATTGGCAAAAGCATGGGCCGCAGCGATGGCGTCCATGTCGTCGGTCCGGCCGTCGCCCCGGGCGCCGAAATCGCTGTAGCGGACCAATCCGAGGGCCTTGAATTTAAGGACGTCCTGGGATTGCAGCCCGGGAGCGGCAAATACCTGAATCAGAATAAAAATCATTATCGATTTCATATAACCTGGTCATCTCCTGACATGCGGGGTTTGATATTTAATCCTTAGGCTCCCAAAGCTCGATCTTGTTGCCCTCCGCGTCCATTATATGTATGAATTTCCCGTAGTCATAGGTGGCTATGCTGTCCAGGATGGTTACGCCGTTCTCCCGGAGTTTGTCTACCAGTCCTTCAATATTCCGGACCCGGTAGTTGATCATAAAGTCCTTTTTGGAAGGGGCGAAATATTCGCTTCCCGTTTTAAAAGGCGCCCATTGCAGGGAGTTTACTTCGTCCGGGTTGTCCATATTCCTGGATTCGAAGCTGGAAGTGCCCCATTCGTTGATCTCGATGCCCAGGTTTTTGGTGTACCATTCTTTGGTTTCCTTCGGATTGTCGGTATAAAAGAAGATCCCGCCGATCCCGGTCACTTTGGGGGTGGTATCGTTTGGAGAGCCGGCGTTTGCCGTTTCCTTGTGTTGTTCTGCCATTTTATTGGTGTTGGTTATTGAATTGCAAGAAATTAAAATTATTGCAATTGCGGAGGTTAATATTGATTTGTTCATTTCTTATTTTGATGTACGGGCTTGTTCGCTATCCATTGTTCAAGGATTTCGGGATTTGTCCACGGCGTAATTCAATTCCGTTACCCCGCAGGCGAATTGCCGGGTGGCGGGCAATAGTTTCAGCTTTATTTTGTCTTTGATGTCTGCAAACAAGGGAATGCCCCGTCCGAGGATAATCGGATTGACAAACAGCCAGTAGCCGTCAATCAGGTTCTGTTGGATAAGTGCGTGCGTAGCTGTCGGGCTGCCGAAAAGCAGGATTTCTTCACCCGGCTGCTGCTTGATTTCATTTATGCTGTCCGAAAGGTGGTCGCCGATGATTTTTGTATTGGTCATCCCCGCGCCGTTCATGGTTTTTGACAAAACAACCTTGTGAACGTTGGCATACCACTTTGAATGTTCAATGTCGTGCCTGGTCGCACCCGGTTGGTCGCCTGCGGTCGGCCAGTAATTTTCCATCATCTGATAAGTCACCCGCCCATATAATGCCGTGTCGCCTTTGCTTATCCGCTTACCGACGTGGTCAAAGATTTCCTCGTCAACCTTAATCCAGTTCATTTCCCCGTTCGGGCCGGCCACAAAACCGTCAAGGGATATGTGCATGAATGAGATTATTTTCCGCATATGGTTTTTTTGTAACTATTTAGGTTCCCGCAGATCGCGCTGATCTCGCAGATGAAGGTTGCCTTAGATCTGCGAAAATCTGCGTAATCTGCGGGAGACACGCTCATGTTCAGCTAATATAGCTACGAATCTGAGTTTGTTCAACATCGAGGTAAATAATTACGTTTTTTTATTGTTTTCTGTGATTGTCTGGCAAAGATACCTCGCTCCTCCGGGATCTCCAATTGGCAACAAAACGTCAGAAAAGCTGCATTAGTGTCCAAACAATTCAGCGCGAACAGACATCAGCAGGTTCTCCATTTTAAAGACCGGTTTGGATGAGCCGGGTACATGGTGGGTTATTTTTCCTTTGCTTCCCCGCAACGCATCGGTGACTTTCACATTCTGCAGGACCTTCTGCCTGATCCCCTCCCGGATGATGCTTTCGTGCACTTCGCTTCCGTAACGGAACTGCAATCCGCCAATGCTGATGCTCCCGGGCTTTTTCCCTTTCCCGGCCATTTTGGCTTTCATCCCGGACAGCCCGAAAACATGCAATCGCATTTCATCCTTACATTTCAGTCCCTGCCACAAGCCTTCCACGGATCCGCACTGGAAGGTTTCCTCGCCAATTTGTATGGTAAAAGGGGTTGCGGCAAAATTTGACAGGATCCGTTCCCGCCAATCCTTGCTTTTGGAGTAGATGTTCATGGTAACTGTTCGGTTTTGATTTTGCAATAAAGCCTCAAAACCGGGATTGGAGCTGTAAAGTTCCAATGCCGGATGCTTTGCTTAAATAGAATACGCCTATTCTTAGGCACATTGACAGCCTTCTCCCTCTCCCCTGCCTTGCCGGTCTCCTATGCGGCATAGCCGCTACGGCGACGGGGCACAGGCAGGCATTTTCCGAGTCTCCCACTCTGCCCATCTTTGCCGCTTTCACAAAAATGGCCGGCAGCATACCGCCTCCGTCAATGCTCCACCCGCCTCAGCTCCTCTTCCCGGCTCCTGTTCTTTCGGGCCACCTTTTCGCCGAAGCTTCTGGAATAACTCAGCCTGAAAACCTGATACAAGGCGGTTTCATCCCACCAATCGGATTCGGTGCGGATGTCAAAAACAAGATCGGTCATGCCGCCAATATAGGTGTGCACCCTGAAGGTCCTGAACACATCGGGCAGGCTCAGGGTAAAGCTCCCTTTGTCCTTTTTCAGTTTTTTGGCCAGGCCCAGGTTCACCACCCCGAAGCCGGCGGTGCGGTTGCTTCCTTCGTAGGCGCCCAGGTTTCGCCAGCCGGATAATTCCAGTTCAAAATCAGCCGGCAGGGTAAAGTTCTGACTGAAATTAAAGGACTGGAACAGATAGGTCCTGGCCGCTACCATCGGCGTATAAGAAATCTGGTACGTCCGGAGCGCGGTGGTACTGCTTACCGACATTTTCCACCAACCGGTGAGCTGTAGGGGGGCATTCAGGAAAAGGGTCAGGCTCCTGCTGTAGTCCAGGTTTTGCGGCGAGGAAATGCCGATGTTCCGTTCCTTGTTGGTGGTGATCTGATACCTTAGAACAGGGTCTTTATCATATTGAAAACTAAGGCTGCTGCTCAACCCGGGGATATTATAGTCCAACTTGATCTGGTGCGTCAGGGTAGGCTTCAGGGCGGGGTTGCCGGAGAATACAAAGGTGGGATCGTTGTAAAACAGATTGGAGACCAGGTCGGTATAAAGCGGCCGGGTAATCCGCCGGCTGTAGCCCAGGTTCAGGGTTTGACCTTCTTTGAGCGTTCTGGTGAAAAGCAGGGAAGGAAACAGGCCGGAGATGCGATAAGGAGCTGTTTCGGTATTGATGTCCCTGCGCCAGAACTCATATCGCAGACCGGCATGCAGGCTGCTTTTACGCCCCAGCCTGAATGTGAACTGGCTGTAGGCGGCCAGTACCTTTTCCTTACCCAGCATAAGGCTTTGCGACCGGGGGTCCGTTTGCCAGGTTCCGTTGATGAGGCTTTCAATGCTGCTGTCGTTTTTATTGTCGGATAAGCTGATCTTGCCGCCCAACGCTCCTTTTACAGCAGGTCCGAAAGTCCGTTCGAAATCAATCCTGGCCACGCCCGCCTGTATCCGGGAAAGGCTCTGTCCGCGGTTACCGGTGGTAAAGATTTCCGAAGGGGGGAGCAGCGGGTCTCCGTTTTCGTCAAAGTACCGGGCATCTATGTCGGCGGGGTTATCGTTGAAATAGCTCAGCATGCTCAGGTCAAGGCTGATCCGGTTGTCCTTCCAGGCTTTGTCGGCAAACACCGAACCGATCAGGTTGAGCCTGCGGCTTTCGCCATCCGAACGGCCCTTCATGGCCAGGTAACCAAATTCCTCGGTATCCCAGGCCACGTTATTGTCTGACAAATTGCGGTGCTGAGCGTAGGACAGCATCCAGTCAGTACCCACAGTGAAGCCGGCTGCCGGCCTGTATTCCGCGGTCAGATTGAGGTTATGGCCGTTTTGAAAGGCCCTGCCGAAAGTAGAAAAATCCGCCGAGCTGTTGCCGCCCAGGATTGCCGGTTTGGAGGAGGTGCCGAAACCGGCAAAACCCGACCGCCGCACGTCCCTTACATAACCGTATGAGCCGGTAAAACCCAGTTGGCGCCCGTTTTTCTGGTAATTCAGTGAAGCCGAAGCCTTTTCGCCGAAGCCGTAGCCGGCCATGGCGGTGAGTCCTAACCGGCTTTTTTCAGGGGTGCTTTGCTGCAGGACAATATTGATGATGCCTGCCCCGCCGTCGGCATCGTAACGGGATGAGGGCGAAGTGATCAGCTCTACTTTTTCAATATTATCGGCCAGCGTGTTCTCGAGCAGGGCCATGATCTCGGCAGGGTTCATCATGAGCGGCCGGCCGTTTATCTGTACCCGGACGCCGGTTTGCCCGTTCAGGCTGAATTCGTTATTCCGCTTGTCGGTGATCACGCCGGGCAGCCGCTCCAGCACCTGCAGGGCATTGCTTCCTTTGGTCAGCAGGCTGTTCTGTACATTGACCACCTTCCCGAAAGCCGTCTGCTGAACGATGTCTTTCCGGGCCGTCACGACCACCTCATTCAGCGTGGCGGTCTCGCTTTCCAGGGTAATTGTGCCCAGGTCAGCCCGGCCTGCCGCCGGAAGGATTACGGTCAAATAATCCATGGGTTGATATCCGATACTGCTGATCTGCAGATAATAATTTCCGGGTGTCTGATGACCGATCAGAAACTGCCCGTTGTCAGCGGTATTTACGCCGGTGACGAAACTGCTGTCGGCCGCCTCGTACAAAAGCACATTGGCAAACGGGATACCCTGCCGGCGGTCATCGGCAACGGTACCGCTTATCTGGCCAAAACCGGGAAGGGAGATCAAAGCGATAAAGATCGTTAAAAAAGACTTGGTCATTTCTTTTTTGAACAAAATAAAAGGGCGCCCTTCCATCTTTCAGAACGCATTGACCACCGGTATGAAAAACCTGATATGCGGCGCCCGGGGCCGGCTTTTCCGTTTGTCAATTATTTCATACCATTCGTCAATGTGCCGCCGGTTACCTGAAAGTATGCCTAACTTTGGGCCAACTTGATGAATTCATCGCATGATCTCCTGGTTGTACAAATACAAGATCTACCATATTCCGTTCTGGATCATTTACCACCTCACCTGGCTGGTCATCAATACGGACAGCCTGGAGAATTCCTGGGCCTATCTATTTGGCGGTGACCTGCCGGTCAAGTTCATCGGGTATATCATTTTTCAGGCGGCGGGGGCCTATTTCAATCTGTATTTTCTCATCCCGAAGTTGCTGTCAAAGGGGAAGTTCGGCGTATATATCCTGCTGCTTGCGCTGACCATACTGGCCTGTTCGGCCCTGATCGCCGCCGGCTATTATCTGAACGCCTACCTTTCGGACAAGACGTTTGCGGAGCTTTTCGGAAGGCCGCCTTCAGACTTCATGTTTTTCTTTTCAAGGGCGGCCCTGCCCTCCACAGCGGCCAGCATGACCCTGGCGATGAGCGTGAAGCTGGCCAAGAACTGGATCCATACCGAGCGGGAAAAACTCACCCTTCAAAAGGAAAACCTGGAGACGGAACTGAAATACCTGAAATCGCAGATCAACCCGCATTTTTTATTCAATACCATCAATTCGATTTATGTATTGATCCATAAGAATCCGGACCTGGCCGCCGAGTCGCTGGCGTCTTTTTCGGACATGCTCCGGTACCAGCTCTATGAGTGCAACGACCCCTTTATTCCGCTTAGAAAAGAGCTGGATTTCATTGAGGATTTTATCGAGCTGGAAAGGCTGAGGCTGCGGGAAGACCAGACTGAACTGACCTTTGATATCCGTCAACAGGCGGACCAGTCGGTGCAGATCGCCCCGTTTATTATTCTCCCTTTCGTAGAAAACGCCTTCAAACATGTTTCGAAAGGAAAAAATAAGGCTAACTTCATCCGGATGCAACTGACTGTAAACGGGGAACGGGTCATTCATCTGGTGATTGAGAACAGCAGCGGGCAGGGCAAGCCTGAAACATCTTCGGGAATCGGATTGGCCAATGTCAAACGAAGGCTGAACCTGCTGTATCCCGGCAAACATGAACTGGTCATTGCAGCGCATCCGGAGGTCTTTAATGTAGAACTGAAACTGGCATTGGCGTGAAGTTGAGATGTGTCATAGCAGATGATGAGCCGCTGGCCTGCGAGGGACTGGCCCGGCATATCGAGGTGGTGGACTACCTGGAGCTGATCGGAATCGTACAGAACCCGGTGGAGCTGGACCAGCTGATGGAGACGGAAACGCCCGATCTCATTTTTCTGGATATTGAAATGCCGTTCATGACCGGCATTGATTTTCTGAAACTCAAATCTGCCCTTCCTCCGGTCATTCTCACTACAGCCTATCCCAATTATGCCCTGGAAGCCTTTCAGTTCGATGTGGTGGATTACCTGCTGAAACCCATTACCTTCAACCGGTTCTTCAAGGCGGTAAAAAAAGCGCGGGAATTGCAGTTTCTCAAGGATCAGAAAAAAACATCCGGGACCGTTCAGCCGGAGCCGGATTACTTTTTCATCAAATGCGAAGGCAAATACGAGAAGATAAGAACGGATGAGATCCTGTTCGTCCAGTCGCTTCAGAATTACGTGATGATCCGTACGGAAACCGGGAAATATATGACGCTGATGTCGCTAAAGACCTTAGAGGAAAACCTGGACCCCGTTCAATTCATCCGCGTGCATAAATCCTATATCGTGTCGGTATCCAAGATCAACAGTTTTGAACAAACTGAAATAAGGATCGGAGATGAGCTTGTGCCCATAAGCCGGTCCAATAAAGAGTGGGTTCATGAAAAGATTTTGTCGAATAAGTATTTTTTTAAGTAGGGGGGTACCTTGAACTTTTCACACTAGGCGTAATATGTGGCCGGGTAAGGGTCGTACTTGGGCCGCGTCTCCTACTCCCTTTAATGGTAGGCTGTTCAATTTGATACCGATTTCATCCTGTGCTTTTTAGCTCCTGAT
>CALMYQ010000151.1 GCA_937873655.1 uncultured Lewinella sp.
ATTTTGCGTCGCTACTGACAACCTTGACGCAAGATTTTGCGTCGCTACTGACAACCTTGACGCAAGATTTTGCGTCGCTACTGACAACATTGACGCAAGATTTTGCGTCGCTACTGACCACTGACAACTAATAAATGCTGTACCTGGGTTTAGCCGCCGCGTTATTTTTGATTGCGCATTTTGGGATCTATTTGTTCCAAAAATATATTCTCTTCCAGCCGTTGCCGCTGGGGAAACGTTACCGGTTTCATTTCAATCAACCATTTGACGAGCATTTCATACAGGTGGATGAACATGCGGAGCTGAACGCGCTTTACTTCCCGTCTACCGGCGGACCAAGCCGGGGGTTGATCCTTTATTTTCACGGCAACGCCGACAACCTGCACCGCTGGGGCAAATACGCGGTACGACTCACCGACCTGGGATATGACGTGTTGATGCCCGATTACCGGCTTTACGGCAAGAGCCGCGGCAAGTTATCGGAACAAGCCTTCTACGACGACGCTGAAAAGGTATTCCATTGGGGTATGGCGGAATTCAGGCCGGAGCGGGTGATCTTTTACGGCCGCTCGCTGGGGTCGGCGGTGGCATCCAATCTGGCAACCCGGCATGAACCCGAGCTGCTGATCCTGGAAACGCCGTTTGACAACATCACCAGTGCGTTCCGGAAACGGCTGCCCTTTATGTGGTTGCCGGTTGAATTCAGGTTTAAATTTCCGAATGACCGTTTTTTGTGCGATATCCGGTGCAAAGTGGTGGTCTATCACGGCACCTGGGACGAGCTGGTTCCGCTGCGCAGCGCCGTCGGGCTGAAACCCCTATTGAAACCAGAAGACGAGTTTGTGGTCATCAAGCGGGGCAGGCATGGGAATTTATACCGGTTTTCGCTGTTCCGGGAGCACCTGGCCAGGACGCTGGGAAATACCCCGGATTAAGGCGGTTGAAATATATTGCGATCGCGGCCTTGGGATTTGGGGCGTTGTTTATTTTGGTTTATTTTGGTTTATGATTGTTCTCGGTAGCCAATCGCCCGCAACAATCATCAACAACCATCAACAACCATAAACAATCATAAACAATCATAAACAACCATCAACAATCATCAACAACCATAATCACCGGACCTCCTTCAACATCACCGTCAGGATTTCCTTCATCAAGCGGGCGGCAACCGCGGCGGTCATGCCGTTGAAATCCCGGTTGGGGTTGTATTCCACGATATCGGCGCCGATGAGGGGTACGTCGATGCGATGGATGAGGTCGATCAGGTCGCGGGTGTTCATGCCGCCGGGTTCGTAGTGGCCTACGCCGGGGGCGAAAGCGGGATCGAGGACGTCGAGGTCGAGCGAAAGGTAGAGCGGGCCGCTCAGGTTGAGCTTTTTATCCGACCGCCAGGATTTCATTTCAATGATCTCTACGCCGTATTTCTTGGCGGTTTCGCGCTGTTCTTCGGACAGGGTGCGGACACCGATCTGAATCAAGCGCTGGACAAGGCCTTCCTCCATGATCCTGGCGAAGGTGCTGGCGTGTGAATACCGGTTATTGTCGAATTCCTCGTACAGATCCCCGTGGGCATCCAACTGAAGGATATTGAGGCGGTCGTAGTGCCGCGCATGGCCTTTTATGATGGGATAGGTCACCGAATGGTCGCCGCCGAGGGAGAAAACATTAGCCCCGGCCAGCAGGATCTCATTGATCCGTTCCTCTATATCAAGGTATTCCTTTATCTCCATATCACCGAGATCCATGATCTGCGGATTTGGAAACAGTTTTATGCCGCCTTCCGCGTAATAATTGCCCGCAGGGGAATGGAAGGCCTCCCTGATCTTTTCCGGGGCCAGTGCCGGGCCTTTAAGGAATGAGGAATATTCGTCGAAAGGAACGCCTGCCAGAGCGATCAAACCCGGTCGCAGCGTTTCAAGTTTTTCTTGAAAGGTTTTCATGAGCAAGGGAGGTAAAGGTTAATGGACTTCAGGTCAGTGTTCAAAGCATCGGTTTTTTATGAACTGGATGCAAAGATAATAATTTTACCAGAGCAAACCATTTCAGGAACTTTTTAGCGCCGTCGGCCGGTTTACAGGATGTTAAATTTCGTTTAAGATTGTTTTAAATTTCCGCTATTTAATAGAATTTTTAGCAGAAATAGCTAATTTTCGCAAAATTATTATTATCATGAACTGGAGAAGACTTAATGGCCAACGGATCGAGCAGCCGCTCAAGCAAGCGGTGGAAGAAGCTATCCTTCGGGAAACGGCCGCCGGCCACCGCCTGAAAGTTTGCATCGGTTCCGATTCCCAGGTTCGAAGCGGTGTGATCGAATTTGCCACCGTTATCGTTTTCCTCCGGGAGAAGAAAGGAGGTTTCATGTTCATCAGCAACCAACGGCTGGAAAAGCAGATGAGCCTCCGCGAACGCATGATCTCTGAAGTAGCCCGGTCGGTAGAGGTAGCCTATGCCCTCTGCGATCTGCTGGACGCCCATGATGTCGAACTCGAAGTCCACGCCGACATCAATACGGACCCGCATTTCCAGTCGAATACCGCGCTGAAGGAAGCCATGGGCTATATCCTGGGAATGGGCTTTGTATTCAAGGCCAAACCCGACGCGTTTGCGAGCTCGTCTTGTGCGGATAAGGTGGTGTAGCTGGATGCTGGATACTGGTGACTGGCGACTGGAGACTGGTAACTGGAGACTGGTGACTGGAAACTGGAAACTGGAAACTGCACTTCGGCTTCGCTCAGTGTAAAGGTACTGCCCGCCGTCGCTCTTTGGGAACTATGGCGGACGGGGGTGGCTGGTGGCGCTCTGCCGGTGTTAAGTAGAAACACTGACTTACGACTTATCACTTACGACTTACAACTTACAACTTATCACTTACGACTTATCACTTACGACTTATCACTTACAACTTACAACTTACAACTATAGCGACGCAAGATTTTGCGTCGCTACCATCAATAACGGCAAAAGCCGGCCTCAAACCAGGGGTCGGCTTTTGCTTTTTTCGGAAAAAAGGACTCATTTGTCTATTCACGAACGATTTTTGACGTCTGCCGTTGTAATTTCATGGTCTATTTACGGATATTCGCAGTCCTTAATCAAGAATAATCAAAAATTCTATGAGAAGTAAGTTGATGTTGATCGTTTTATTCAGCCTCGGATTGTTGCAAACCCAGGCGCAAATGAACCGGATCCAGTTCACGGAATATGAATTGGATAACGGTTTGAAAGTCCTGCTCCACCAGGACAAAAGTACCCCGATCGTGGCCATTTCGGTCATGTACCATGTAGGATCGAAGAACGAAAAGCCCGACCGCACCGGTTTCGCTCACTTTTTTGAACACCTGCTGTTTGAAGGTTCGGACAATATCGGTCGCGGAGAATACGACAAGTACGTGACCCAGGCCGGCGGCACCCTCAATGCCAATACCTCCTGGGACCGCACCTACTATTACGAGATCATGCCTTCCAACCAACTGGAGCTGGGGCTCTGGCTGGAATCCGAGCGCATGCTGCACGCCAAAGTCGACATCAAGGGCGTTGAAACCCAGCGACAGGTGGTGAAGGAAGAACGCCGCCAGCGGATCGATAACCAGCCTTACGGAACCATCCTGGAACAAGTCTTCAAACGCGCCTTCCAGAAGCATCCCTACCACTGGCCGATCATCGGATCAATGGAGCACCTGGAAGCCGCCAAGGAAGAGGATTACGTCAATTTCTACCACGATTTCTACGTGCCGGACAACGCCATCCTGTCCATAGCCGGCGACATTGACATCGAGCAGGCCAAAGCCTGGATCAAAAAATACTTCGGCAATATTCCGAAGAGCAAAAAGCCGGTCTACCGCCCCAATGTGGTTGAACCGGAATTGACCAAAGAGATCCGCGACACGGTGCTGGACAATATCCAGCTGCCCGCCGTCATTCAGGCCTATCGCATCCCGGCGCAAGGCACCAAGGATTTCTATGCCGTGAGCATGCTGGGCCAGTTGCTGTCGCAAGGGCAAAGCTCCCGCCTTTACCGGGCGTTGGTCGACGATCAGCAAAAAGCCCTGTTCGTCGGCAACTTCCCGATCTCGATGGAAGACCCGGGCCTGTCCATCGCTTTCGGCATCACCAATATGGGTGTATCGCCGGCCGACCTGGAAGCGGCCATGGACGCCGAAATCGGAAAAGTGCAGAAAGACCTGATCTCCGATGACGAGTTCCAGAAACTGCGCAACCAGGTGGAGAACGACTTTATCTCGTCCAACTCGACCGTTGCCGGTATCGCGGAGAGCCTCGCCAACTACGAAATGTATTTCGGCGACGCCAACCTCATCAATACCGAACTGGACCGCTACCTGGCTGTAACCAAGGAAGATATCCGAGCCGCGGCCAAGAAATACTTCAACAAGAACAACCGGGTGGTGCTGTATTATATGCCGAAGCCGACGCAACCTTAGAATTGAGGAATTGAGGAATTGAGGATTTGAGGAATCGAGGAATTGACGTGGTTTTTAAAGGCAAAATTTGAGTTAAACCATAAAAAACAAACATAATGCGACGCATTCAATATATTTTGCTCCTGGCTTTTGTGGTCCTGGTACAGGGACTTCAGGCGCAGGATGATTTCCGAAAGTCCGCTCCGGCGGCAGGGGCGGCCCGGCCCATTGAACTGGGCCAATACCAGTCGGTGGCCCTGAAAAACGGCCTGACGGTGATCGTGGTGGAGAATCACAAACTGCCGCGGGTCTCTTTCCAGGTCACGCTGGATCTGCCGATGATCAAGGAAGGCGACAAGGCGGGCGCCGCCGAATTTGCGGGCGACCTGCTTGCCACCGGCACCACTTCCCGCTCGAAGGCCCAGATCGACGAGGCCATCGATTTCATCGGCGCTACGCTCAGCTCGAGCGCAGGCGGCGTATTCGGCGCTTCCCTGACCAAACACAAGGACAAGCTGCTGGCCATCATGACCGACGTGCTGTTCAATCCGGCTTTTTCGGAGGAGGAGTTCACGAAATACAAGCGGCAGTACCTGTCCAATCTCGCCACCAACAAGGATGACCCCAACGCCATTTCCGGGAACGTGACCCAGGTGCTGCGCTACGGCAAGGACCACCCGTACGGCGAGATCACGACCGAAGAAACGGTCAAGAACCTGACGCTCGACGACTGCAAGGCCTTCTACAATACGTATTTCAAACCCAATATCGCGTACCTGGTCATTGTAGGCGACATCAAGTTTGACGACGCCAAAAAGCTGGCCGAGAAATACTTCGGCGGCTGGAAAACAGGCGACGTCAAAATGGAAGAATACGCTATGCCCGAGGCCCCGGAAAAGACGGAATTGGACTTTGTCAACAAAGCGGGCGCCGTACAATCTGTTGTGAACATCACCTACCCGGTGGCCCTGAAAACCGGCGACGCTGACGGTACCGCCGCAACCGTAATGAACGCCATCCTCGGTTCGGGCTCTTCCGGCCGTTTGTACAAGAATATCCGCGAAGACAAGGCTTATACCTACGGCGCTTACTCCAGCCTTTCTCCAGACCGGTATGTGGGCTCTTTCAGCGCCAGCGCCAGTGTGCGCAACGAAGTGACGGACAGCGCGATCGTGCAGTTCCTGTACGAACTGAACCGCATCCGGGACGAAAAAGTGGCGGACGAAGAATTGAACCAGGCCAAAAACGTGATCGCAGGTTCTTTTGCCCGCAGCATGGAGCGCCCCCAAACCATCGCGAATTTTGCGCTGAACACCTTCCGGTACAAGCTGCCGAAGGACTATTACAGCACTTACCTGAAGCGCCTGCAGGCCGTAACGGCAGTCGAAGTGCAGGCTGCTGCCAAAAAATACATCACGCCCGAACACGCCCATATCGTGGTGGTCGGCAGCAAGGACGACGTTGCTGAAAAACTGAAGCCTTTTGCTACTTCCGGCGAGATCAAGTACTTCGACAACTACGGCAACCCTGTCGATATGAAAGGCAGCGCCATCCCGACCGACCTGACGGCGGCCGACGTGATCGACAACTACCTCAACGCCATCGGCGGCCGCGAAAAGCTGGCTTCGGTCAAGGATGTAACGGTCACGGCAGGGTCTTCGATCCAGGGCCAGGCGCTGAAAATGACCGTTGCCCAGAAATCGCCCGGTAAGCTGCATATTCTGGTCAGCGCCGGCGGTTTTACGGTAAGCGAAACCAAGTTCGACGGCGAAAAAGGGGTGGTTTCCCAAGGGCCGCAATCGGAAAAAGTGACCGGTGAAGACGCTGAGAGCCTCAAAGAGCAGGCGATGATCTTCCCGGAAACCAAATACGGCGAGGAAGGCTACAAGCTGGAATTGAAAGGCGCCGAGCCCATAGAAGGCGCTCAGGCCTACCGCATCGATGTGACCACACCAAAAGGTACGACCAAGACCGAATACTACGATACCAAAACCGGCTTCAAGATCCGGGAGGTAGAAAAAACGGAAAACGGCCCGATCACCAACGACTGGACGGATTACCGCGAAGTGGACGGCATCAAGTACCCGCACAAGATGACGGTGGTGGGCATGGCGCCGTTTCCGCTGGTCTTTGAAGTGGAGAGCGTAGAGATCAACAAAGGCCTTGATGATGCGGCCTTTAAAGTAGAATAGAAAAAATTGCCTGCTCCCATTGCGGAATAAACGCAAAGTTTGTACTTTTGCGTCCGCTTTAAAAAAATCCGAAGGGATTTTGGGAGCAGGCAATCGGGTGTTTAGCTCAGTTGGTTTAGAGCGCCGCCTTGACAGGGCGGAGGTCACTGGTTCGAATCCAGTAACACCCACTTTGGAGGAGGAATCGAGAAACTGAGGATTTGAGGATTTGATGAGTGGCGGATTGACCCGATAATCTGACCGTTTCTTTTTTTCTGAACCCATGTTTTTTATCGCTGTCGCTAAAGCTCTGGCGATCGGTGCGGGGTGTAGCTCAGCCCGGTAGAGTACGCGTCTGGGGGGCGCGTGGCCGCAAGTTCAAATCTTGTCACCCCGACAAAAGGTCATCGTGCTTGCGATGACCTTTGTCTTTTT
>CALMYQ010000152.1 GCA_937873655.1 uncultured Lewinella sp.
TTTCGTCAAAATGCATCTATTTCTCTTATCTTGCAAACATATGAGTCGTAAGTGGTAAGTCGTAAGTGGTAAGTCGTAAGTGGGGATCTCGTGAGCGTAGTCGAAGGATAAGTCGGGTGTCCGTAGAGACGGAAGATTTTCCGGCGCGTTTTCCGGCGCATGCACCAAAATTCCCACCCCCATTTTAACGGCAACGCGGGCCGTCAGATCAAGGTTAAAGGATAAAGGTTAAAGAAGCCTTATGGCAGCGACGCCGATTACAAAGAACCAATGTTCAATGGCTGGGATCCCAGGGTTAAAGATTGATTGGGATTTCCCACCCGCGGGCCGTCAGGTCCGCTATATCGGTAGCCTTAGGTTTGAATATTGGGTTCCCGGCCTGTAGAGCCGGTATATGATGAATTCGCACGGGCAACATCTGGGTCGGTCGATTCAGAATCGATTGGTAATACGGATGCAAATCGGAAAAATCCATTTTTGTTATGCGAAAGCTGCGTAAGTTGTTGACCCCAGCATCCAGCACGCCTCAGCGTGGCAGCATCTAGCATCCACCGTCCGCCAGAGTTCCCAAGAGCGGCGGCGGGCAGCCTACTCTTTCTTCTTCCGCTCCCGGTCCTCCAGCCGGTACTCGTCCTGCTCCTTGCTCTCGCGCATCATGTCTTCCACATCGTCCATTTCCGGAGATTCGGTAATGGCTTTCCAGTCAAAGTTCTCGCTGAAGGGGTCGAGCGCTTTTTGCGGATCAAAGAACCGTGCATCGGCGGGGATGGCGTTGTAGGGTTTGAAGTCGGGCTTATCCGTGAAGAAATCGGCCAGATCGGAGGCGCCGGCGTCGTACTGGTTGAGGTACGGCAAGCCGAGGATATTCCAGAAGGTTTTGAACAGGCTGCCGAAACTGTAATGGGTATGGCTGACATAATCCCGCTTCACCCAGGGAGAGATCACCATCAACAGGCTGCGGTGGGCATCAATATGGTCGACGCCGTTCTGGGCGTCATCCTCGGTGATCACGATCATGGTACTCTTCCAGTATGGCGTCCGGGAGAGGTATTCCACAATCCGGCCGACGGCCAGGTCGTTGTCTGCCATATAGCTCTCTCGGAACGGATAACCCGCTTCCGGCCGCTCCCCGGCGCCGTGGTCGTTCGGGATGATGACCGTGATCAGTTGCGGCATGGTATCCTGACCGCCCATCCATTTACGGTCGAATTCCCGGATGAACTGGTCGATCCTGAACTGGTCGGGAATAGCCGTATTATAGGTGGGATACATCTTGGAGGTCCGTTCATGAAGCGGTTGCGGCACCGGATAATTGACGTAATGCCGGATGCCTGTCAGCTTGTTGTCGGGTTCATACAGGGCGGGTTCAAACATGATGCTGAAGCCGAAATTGTAAAACCGGGCCTGATGCCGTTCCAGGTGGTCCCACATAGAGCCCGCTTCGTTGTAGTCTTCCGGGTAAATAGCGCCGGCAGCCCCGTTCATGGCAAACACGCCCGGCGCTTTTGAATCTTCCCTGAAGCTCCGGTTGCCGCCGTAACTGGCCGCAGTAGACGTTTCGCACCATTCGTTGGGATAGGTATTCACCAACCAGCGATGACCGTCGGCCGATACGTCGGAATCCACATAGAAATTATCCGAAACGGCAAATTGAGCGGCCAGGGCCAGGTGATTGGGCATGATGGTGGCATTGGAAACCGAACTCGTTTTATCGCGGTTGGTAAAATCCACCCCGCTGCCGTATCGCGCGAGTGCTGGGTCGCCGTTCCCTTTCCCCACCTGTCCCATAACTTCGTCATAAGTTCGGTTTTCCTTGGAAATGAATACGATATGTTTGATCGGGCTTTCGCGATGCCCCGGATATAACGGAACCGGATTTTGGGCCCTCGCCTGAAATTCGGGATGGCCGGCGTGGGCAAAATGAAAATTATTGTCGATCACCTGCCGGGTCATGGCCGGGAGCTCGTCGTCTGCGGGCACGTCTGCGACCTGAACGGTCCCTTTCATCAGGGAACCGATATAGCTGCCTTCCGGTCCGATCTCAAAGCCGGAACCGCCGTTGGGACCGCTGCCAAACCCCTTGGCGTTGGCGATGATCAGGTGTTTCCCATCGCGCGAAACCTCCACTTTGGACGGGAACCAGCCGGTCGGGATATGCCCGAGCACCTTGAAATCAGAAAGCCGGATAACTGCCACCGCGTTGATACCGGATTCAGCGACGTAGAGCCTTTTCTGATCCGGATCGACGGCCAGGCCGAACGGAATAACGCCCCTGAATTGACGAAGCCGGTCGTCAAGGACGAGCGGGATCGTACGAACCACCGTATCCCGGCCGGTGGAGATCACCGAAATATTATCGTTATTGCCGTTGCTGACAAAAACATATTGGTCGGTCGCGACCACCGAATTGGGACTTGAGCCGCCCACTGCGGGAAAATCCTCCACCAAAGCCCCCACCAAATGCCCGGTCTTGATCCTGGCAACCACCTTCGGAGCGGCCGGGTCCGTCAGGTCGACGGTGAATACAGAAAAAGCCTCTACCGCATTAGGGTCGCCAAGGCCGGGCACCTCCAATGAATCTTCGTGAATTCCCTCTTTCATTTCCTCTGTATTGAAACCGAAGGGCGGGAAAAGGATCGGTTTGACGGCGGCCGAATCGCCGGGGCCGTTCTTGATCCAGGCATACTGGAACATCCCCACGTTGGCGACATAAGCCCTTTTCCCGTCTTTCGACAGGCAGATGCCGAATGGATACCGCCCTACCGGCACCGAGTGCCTGAGGGTGCGCGTTTCCGTATCCGCAATGACCATTCTGAAACCGATCTGATCCACGGCATACAGGGTTTTTCCATCGGCGGATAACTTCAGGTCGCCGATATAGCCATGGCTGTAATCCGAGGAATCCGACACGGATGAACAATCGATAAATCCCGTTTTCTCCCCGGTTTGGGCATCAAAAAGGAAGATCTTGTTTTCCTGGCCGCCGGCTACGTATATGGTTTTATTATCCGGTGCAACGGCCAATCCCATAAAGACGGAGGCAAGGACTCCCTGGTCGGTGGACGGCCCGGGCGGGACCTGTTGCACTTCCGGATTACCGGAGAGTATATTGCGGATAATGGTAATGGACAACGGGCTGGTACCGGAGTTGGCCGTTACAGCCAGGTTGCCGTCAGGGCTCAGGGTCAATCCGTAAGGGTGCGGCGCTGTAACGATCGTCCTGCCGACCGGTGTGATGAACCTGCCGTTGGGAATGACGGTTTTACCGGCCCGGTCTATATGGGTGTATTGGTCACCCGCCGGAGCCGACAAGATCCAGAGTGCGCTGTTGTCTTTTTTTGCGGTACAGGCGGCCAGCATGGTAGCCAGGAACAGCAAAACGGGTAGGTTGGTTTTCATGTGTCTTGTTTCTAGTTGGCAAGGTATGATGGGATCAACCCCATACTGCCGGACATTTTTGCAAAAGAGGTAAAGACAGGGAGATGGAGGGAGGGGGAGAGAAGGAGAAAAGCATTGCCTTCACCCTCTCGCTCGCTCTCTAAGTCTCCCACTCTGCTCATTTTGTCCGGTATTATGAATCAATCATCAACATCCAGGTTGAAAGATACGGGGAATAACCGGTTTAGTATTGGAATGACCTTTAAATGTATGTTACCTCCTGGCGATATTCATTACCGTTGATCCGTATGGAACCCCGGCCCGCGCAGCACCTGGCCTGCGCCTGCGCCGTTGTGCTTGCCGTCTTCGATCACAGGCAACCCGTTGACTATGACCTGTTCGATGCCGGTGGAATAGGCGTGCGGGCGGTCATAACTGGCCGTATCGCTCACTTTTGCGGGATCCAGCACAAGGATATCGGCGGCCATCCCCACCAGGAGTAAACCCCGGTCGTGGAGGTTGAATTTTTGTGCGGGCAGGGAGGTCATTTTCCGGATAGCGTCTTCCAACGACAGAATGCCCAATTCGCGGACGTAACGCCCCAGCACCCTGGCATTGGTGCCGTAAGCCCGCGGGTGGGGATTGCCGACTCCGAAAGCGGGAATGCCGGCATCCGAAGCGACCATGGCATAGGGCAATTTCATGAGGATCTTTACGTCCTCTTCGTTCATTTTGTGGTACACCATCTGCACCCGCCTTCCTTTGGCGACCATGTCGATGACGGTCTCCATCTCGTCTTTTGCTTTCGGTTTTTTGACAGTCAGGGCGGTAATTTCGGTGATGTTCTTCCCGTTCAGGGTCGAATCCCAGGGGCACCCGGCGACCACTGCGTAAGCATAGCTCTTGAACCCGGTCCGGGCCAGCATGGTTTTCATTTCGCTGATTACCTTTTTACGGGTGGCCCGGTCGCTTAGGCGGGCGGCGATCTCTTCGTTTGTTCCTTCACGCGACCATTCCGGCAGCAGGACATCCAGTCCGGTTGAACTGGCGGTATAGGGATACTGATCCACGGTAACATCGACGCCTTTTTCCCGGTAGGATTCCACGAGCCGGATCATTTCGCCGGTTCGGCCCCAGTTCGTCTTGCCCGTGATCTTGAAATGGCTGATCTCAACGGGAATGCCGGATTCTTCGCCGATAACAGCGGCCTCGTTGATGGCATCCAGCACCCGGTCGTCCTCCTGGCGGATATGGGATGCGTAAACCCCGCCGTAGGTATGGGCAACCCGGGCGAGGGCGACAATTTCGGGCGTTTTGGCGAACGCACCGGGCAGATAGATCAGGCCGGTAGAAAGGCCGACGGCGCCCTGTTCCATGCCCCGCTGCACCAGGGTTTCCATATTTTGCAATTCTTCGGCTGTGGGATCTCGATCTTCATTGCCCATGACGACGCGCCGGATGGAATTGTGCCCGATCAGGGAAGCGATGTTAATGGACAGTTTCTTGGTTTCCAGTTCCCTGAACCAGTTGCCGATATCGATCCGGGATCCGCCGCAATTGCCGGTAACGAGCGTGGTGACCCCGTCATGGAGGAAATTGCGGGCTGCGGGCCGGATCTCAATGGAGCCTTCCACATGGGCGTGCACATCGATGAATCCCGGGCAAACGACCTTGCCGGCAGCATCGATGGTCTTGACGGCAGGCACTCCGGCAAGATGCCCGATCGCTGCGATCTTGCCGTCTTTCACGCCGATATCCGCCAGTCGCCAGGGGTTGCCGGTCCCGTCAATGACCTTGCCGTTGAGGATGAGGATGTCGAAATTCTGTCCGGACAGTGAGAAAGTATTGCTGAGTACGAGCAAAATGAAGAGCAATTTTCGCATGATCCCCTTTTTGGGGGGAAAATACGAAAAATGTATATTTGCGCTGGAGTCCTTCGATAAAGGCATCAACCGCCTTCAACTGACTGACCGCGAAATACCCGGTTCGGGCCTGTTTTTTGTATCCATAAGTTCAAATGGAAAAACCGTCACGAAGCGCGTGTTTAAAAACTAAGCTTCGCGATATCCGGGTATTACTTCGCCTGGTTTTTTTCGTCCGGATCGAAGTAATACCAATTTTTTCTTTCCTTTTCAATTTTACGGCATGAACCGCATTATTTCCTTCCTGCTTTCCATGTTTTTATGGACCTCGCTGCCCGCTTCTGTAATTTATGTTAACCAGGCCGCTGCTGGAGTCAATACCGGCGAATCCTGGGAAAATGCATTCCTGGATTTGCAGCCCGCCCTGGCTACCGCCCAGCCGCTTGACGAGATCTGGATAGCAAAGGGAACTTATAAACCGACTTCGGGTACGGATCGAAGCGCTACTTTTTTGGTTCCGAACGGGGTGAAGTTGTACGGCGGATTTGAAGGATTTGAAATATCGATAAATCAAAGGGACTGGGAAGGCAATCATACAATTTTAAGCGGCAACATAGGGGAAGAATTTGATTTACAGGATAATTGTTATCATGTTGTTACAATAAATAACAGCTCAGAGTTAATTATTTTAGATGGAATAATTATTTTTTCAGGATATGCAGATCAAGCTGACCAGGGAGAAGGCGGTGGTATTTTGCTTGATGCAACAAATAAAGAATCCTTTATCAATATTGACATTAAAAATTGTCAAATAAAAGAAAATTACGCAGGATTCGGCGGCGGAATAGCAGCCCTGGCCACAAAAGGAATCATTAAATTAAATATTCTTTTTTCAACAATAAGGAACAATATCGCGGATGCTTATACGCCAGCTCAAAGGTCAGGAGGAGGAGGTATCGGTATAATAGCAGGCCAGGGCAATACTGCCGTTACATGTCAAAACACTCAGATATTATTCAATGAGGGGAGCTTTACCAGAGGAGGAGGAATTTATTTTACAGATTTTAACAATGAAGAGGGTGCGCCTCCTGACGAATTTAAAATCATTAACTGCCAATTTGAAGGGAATTACAGTCCATTCGGAGGTGGAGCAATCAGATCTCAAATAAGCACAGATTCTTTTCCAGGTGAAATTTCAGGATCTATTTTTTTTAATAATGAGGCTGGCCTTCAATCTGAAGAAGGCAATGGAGGCGCCCTTAATCTTATAGGGTATTTTAATATCACAAATTGTGAATTCAAAATGAATGGATCATCAAATGGCGGAGCAATCTATTTTTTCGCATCAAAAAGCAAAATTGCGAATTACCTGTTTAATGGAAATGAAGCTTTGGATGGAGGCGCTGTTGGCGGTTTCGCAGATTATTCTCAATTTCTAAATTGCACCTTTTTCAATAATTCCGCTTTGAACCAGGGTCATATCTCCAGCGGCGCTATAGAAGATTCCCTTTATAACTGTATTTTTTGGGATACATCAGGGCTCAATCCTTACAACTATTTCAGCGGCGGCGCTTTCTATTTTGAAAACTGCCTTTGGAAGCTGGATTCCTGTCCGACAGTTGCCGTTCAATGGCCCAAAATCGATTGCGGTCCCGGCAATATCTTCAACCAATCACCCCGGTTAATTTCTCCCTCAACCGGTGATTTCTCCCTTCACCGCTGCTCTCCTGCCATAGATGCCGGCACGGACAGCTTGTTGAATACCTGGAATATTCAGACCGACATCTCCGGCATGCCCCGAACCGAAGGCCCCCGGCCGGATATCGGCGCGTATGAATCCCCCGGATTTCGCGTTAATTTGACTTCTCTGGATCCCGGCTGCTACGGCGAAGCAACCGGGCAAATAGAAGCCGTCATTGACAATGGTGTGGCGCCCTATCAAATCAACTGGTCAAATGATTCCACCGGTTTATCTCTGTCGAAGCTTAATCCGGGAACCTACAGCATGACATTAACCGACAGCCAGCATTGTATAGTTATTAATCAGGTGGAAATCTCATCGCCTGATTCTCTTTCCGTTTGGTACAACGTTACGGGGGTCAGCGGGCCTGGCCTGAATGACGGCAGCATTCAAATGGACAGTATTCACGGCGGCACACCTCCGTATTTATATCATTGGAACACCAACGACACAACTGCTTCACTTTCAGGATTGGATGTTGGAGATTATGACTTATCTGTAACCGATCAAAACGGATGTCTGAAAACGCTTTCATTTGAGGTCTCTCAGGTCTCCGCTGTCCGGAATCTTCAGGATCAATTGGAAGCCTATGTTTCACCGAATCCGGTAAAATACGATTTGCCCGCTGTTTTGCACCTGAGTGGATTAAGCGACCGGCCGGCTTTCATCCGCATCATAGACGCTTCGGGAAAAACGATCTGGTCTAAGCCAATTCCTTCCGGCAAAACCGCCGAAATAAACACAGAATTGCCGACAAATCTTCCCGATGGGATCTACTTTATCTCCATCCATAGTGAAGGGAACAATATAATCCGGCCGTTGAAATGGATGGTAGGTAAGAATTAAAAGTAAAAGGATAAAAGTAAAAGGACATGCTGAAATTTAAGCGGAACCATGCAAAAAATGGCAGGCTTACACCCTAAATCCGCTGATTTAGTTATACTCAATGGCAATAGGTTTTGTGCATTCGCCAGCACCCGCCCCTGGTAAAGAGGGGAATCTATCCTTAATGCACAAAACCTATTACAACTCAGTATAGCTCCAAAGGAGTCCCTTCGGGGCAGTTCGCCAGTTGGCAGCATCTTCACACTAAGCGTAGTCGAAGTGCAGCATCAAGCATCCAGTCACCAGCATCCAGTCACCAGTATCCAGCATCCAGTATCCCCCGTCCGCCATAGCTCCCCAAGAGCGAAGGCGGGCAGTATCCAGCATCCAGTATCCCCCGTCCGCCATAGCTCCCCAAGAGCGAAGGCGGGCAGTATCAAGTATCCACCACGCCGAGGCGTGGCGCCAACTACCACCCCCCGGAAGCACCGCCGCCGCCGAAGCCGCCGCCGCCGAAACCACCGAAGCCGCCGCCGCCGAAGCCGCCGAAACCACCGCCGCCGCCGCTGTGGCCGCCGCCGCCGGTATTCCAGCCGCCGCCAGGGAAGATGACCCAGCCGCCGCCTCTGCGCGGGTAAGATCGCTGCTTGGGGTAATTGTAGCGCCCGTCCTTGTAGTATCCGCCGTCATTGTCGTCGTCTCCGCCCGGAGGGCCTTTCTTGCTGAAGGCGATGAGCAGGAAAATAACGACCACCAGGACCATGATGATCCAGACCATGGGTATGCCGCTGCCGCTTTTTTGCGGCAAATCGTTGGTGTATTCGCCTTTACCGAGGGCCATAATGGCGTCGGTGGCCCGGTCGAGGCCTTCGTAGAATTTACCTTCCTTGAAGGCGGGGGTAAGGATCTCGCGGATGATCCGGCCGGCCATTACATCGGGCAGGAAGCCTTCGGAGCCGTAGCCGGTGAGGATGGTCACTTTCCGTTCCTGTTTGGCGACATAGATCAGTACGCCGTTGTCTTTTTTCTCATCCCCGCCGATGCCCCATTTGCGGGCCAGTTTGTGCGCGTAATCAAACACCTCCTCCCCTTCCAGGGATTCCTCGGTCACAACAGCGATCTGGGTGGAGGTCTCTTTGGCGTAATTGCTGAGTTTATCCCCCAGGCTCACTACCTGATCGCGGGTGAGCAGACCGGCATAGTCGTTGACCAGAAAATTGGTGGGTTCCGGGATCTGCTTTTGGGCAAATGCGGAAGTCACCCAGAGGATGGCCAGCAGAAACGGTAATATGATGCGGTATTTATTCATTTTAGTCGTAAGTCATTAGTCGTAAGTCGTAAGTCATTAGTCGTAAGTCGTAAGTCATTAGTCGTAAGTCATTAGTCGTAAGTCATTAGTCGTAAGTCAT
>CALMYQ010000153.1 GCA_937873655.1 uncultured Lewinella sp.
TGACCGACTGACGGACGCCCCAAATCGGAACAATCGAATCAATCGAACAATCGAATCAATTAACAGATTTCCTACTCTCCGATCAACGTCACAAAACTCCGCGAATCCACCGTCAGCGTCACGCTCCCGTTTTCCACCTTCAGCTTTTTACCTTCTTCCATCGCCCGTTTTTCATCCGTCACAAAGACCTTCACCCGTTTCACGCCTTTCGGAAACCCGCTGATCGTCGTCTCCCGGGTCGCCCCGTCGTTGACGATATGCACCACATATACGCCTTTTTCGCTGTTTCCCATGGCTGCGCAACTGATGTTTTTGTTTGCGCATTCCGCAGGCAGGGCTTTTAATCCGGTTGGGGCCCCGGCCAGTTGTTTCAGGTTCCAGAACCGCTGGGTAGGGTGGAGGGGTTCGCTGTCATTCCGGAATACGCCGCCGCCGGCCAGCACCGAGTAGTCGGAAGTCAGTTGCCATTGCAGGATAGAAGCCGGTTGGCAGATATTCAGGATCCGGACGTACAGCCCGATCTCGTCCATCGCATACGAAGGTTCCTGGAAAATATTGGGGTATCGCCAGGCTCCGGCGTCGATGCTCCCTTCTCCCACCAGCAGCGGAAGCTTCATGCGCGCAGCGGCGTCGGCCCATTTTTGCAGGGTCGCATCCGCCCAACCGCGCCAGGAGTGGAAGGAGATGGCGCCGACGAACGGCCACGCTTCCGGGTCGTTCATGGTCTTATTGATGAAGTCGTAGCCGTTGGCGTCGGCCGTATCGCCCAGCAGCAATTTGGTCTTCAACCCCCTGGATTTGAAGTAAGCGCCTAGGCCTTTGATCAGCTGCAGGTGCTCTTCGTCGGTTTGCCGCACATCGATGCCCAGGTCCGATTCATTGAACGAGAACATGGCGATTTCCACTCCGTAAGCTTCTTTCAGATAGAGGATGTAGTCCGTAATGGAAGCGTAGATCTCCCGGGTTTTGGCGGTATCCAGCGGGTTGCCGAATTGTCCGTCCGGGCCGCGGCCGAACACTTTCTTTCCGACAATCGCCCATTGCGGCGGGAACCAGGCGGACAGGATCACGGGCATGCCCTGCTTGTCCAGCTTTTGGGCCATTTCCATGGCCATTTTCACCCGCTCGTGCAGGTTGCCTTTCCTGGCCTCAGCGATGGGGTTGATGGTATCCGACGGTTGCCAGAGCATCCACGGCATGTCCACCCGCCCCCATTTAACGGTCAGGTTGTTGAGGCAATAATCGATAACAGGCGGGTCCACCTTCACATTCTGGATCCTGAAATTGCCGCCGAGCCCGTCCCAGACCCGACCGGGCCGCAGGGGGTCGATGGAGACGGCAACCGGGGTCTTGTCGATCTCCCCGCCGGTCCTGACGGTAAACTGCCTGTTGGAGATCATGCCCTTGAACAGTTTTCCGCCGGCCAACGGGATATAAACCGCGTAAAAATCCCGGTCCGTTTCCGTCTCCCCTTTCACCAGGATCACCCCGGTTTCCGGCAGGTTTACCTCCAGCCAGCGTTTGTCCGCTCTGAGGCGAACCCCGTTGCCGGGCATGCGCAGGTACTCGTTGAGGCCGGGCGGGGGAGGCCCTTCCAGCGTCATCGGAGCCGGATCGATCACATCCAGCCTGGCGCCTGCAAATTCATCGGCGGGCACCCGTATGCAGAAATATACGCCGGCCAGGCTGGTATCGGCGCGGGAGCGGAATTCCGCGTTGACGGTCGCGGCGCCGGGACCGTTGTCCTCAAAGGTCGCCTTGAAAAACAGGCTGTCGATCCGGGTTTCCACCGTCGGAATGTTGTTTTCGCGGGAAAAACGGGGCGATTGCCGCTCCTTTCCGGTGGCGGCGATCCTGGTCCAATCGGCGCCCACCACCCGAAAACTGGTCTCGAATTCCAGCAATTGCCCTTCTACCCGGATGCCCTCCAGGTTGCCCCAGGCTGTGACTTCAGGTTGCGCGCTTGAAGGCGAGGCGCCAAAAACAACCATAAAAGAAAAGAAGATTTCCATGCCGGGAAACCGGTAAAAAATGCGGTTAACCATTGTTTAAGTTGGCTTGAGTGAATGAAAATGAGTTCCGGAAAAGTGTGAGCGTGGAGCTGGTGGGACAAAAATAATAAAAATTTGACCTGTTCCAAAACGGCAAATTTGTCCTTGACCGGCATCTTCCCGGCGGATATTTTTGCAGAATTGATCCAAAATACCTAAAACGCGCCATTCTATGAACAGGTTGATTAAACTGACCCTGGCAATGGGTTCGCTTTTGCTGTTGATCCTATTCTGGACCTGCACCTTTGTGGAGGATGAATCAAATGAAATTCAACCCATGACCCAACAAACGGCCATCCCCGGCCAGGCAGGTCCGCTGATGGTCCTGCGCGGTAATCAATCCGGGGTTCCGGTCAAATCCGGAGGCAATCATAAGATGCAACTCGGCGCCAAAAAAACAAACCCATATGCGGTAACCAATATGACCAACGCCTGGAACAATCTGTATGCAGCCCATTATGAAAAACTGCCGGTGACCGACCTGTACGTCCGGTTCCTGCCCGAGAACCTGCAGGAATACGCGGTACTGGACAGCCTGGGCCTGGAATTGCTGGATTTTCCGATGGACTATGAGGTTACCCTGGCCGGCGATTATTATCAGGATCCCGCCGTCCCAGAGGATCGCATCACCTGGTTGTATACCGTGGTCAAACCGGATTTTGCCTTTCCCGGCATAACCTACGAGATCCTGGGTGAGCTCCACCTGGTCCCTTACGATTCCTACCTGGCAGCCGAGGCGTTCCGGTTGGCCGGTCAGCCCTATGATCAAACGGCTTTGAAACAGGATGGGAGCGGGCAATCCGGCCTTGAATTGCTGTACCCCGAACCTGTCTGCGACCCGGACTGCCCTTCTTATCCCTGCTGCCTGACCGGATTGGTGGACTGCGGGGATGACGTGGTGCCCCAGTGGTGCAAAGGCTTGAACCCGGATTGTTTGCCGGGACAATCCGGGTATCCTGCCTGCCTGTCGACCGGCGGCGACGGGCCCGGCGGCGGAACCCTCAACAATTGCGGTTGCGTCGTTCCCGGCAATGCCCGGACCCCTGCCGGCTGCGTGCAGGTAGTGGACACGGAACTGCCGGACAATACCCTGATCAACGGGAAAAGCGTGCATGCGGACGGCGTCCGGGACGTCAGGATCGTCTGGTGGAACGGCTGGTTCGATATCCGCAAGACATTCACCGACGAAAACGGTTGCTGGGCCATCGATCACCGGGAAAGCGGCCGCGCCTACATGTGGGTTAAATTCAAAAGCGACCAGAAGACCATTCGCGGCTTGCGCGGCGCCCGGATCTGGGAATATGCCGCTGCCATCCAGGACCAGGCCTACTTCAGCGGACCGCCGTACAACAACATCAGGATCGTCTATTTCCCCGACAACGACAACGGCAGCCGGGATAAGGCTTACTGGTTTGCGGCCACAGCCAATAACGCCATTTACGAATACAACGAATACGCGGCAGCCGACGGCATACCCGGCGTGCCGATGGAACTCGATGTCCTGCTGACCAATTTCGGGGGCAGCGCTGCGGCGCCCATGTTCGACGATATGTCCAACAACCCCCTGATCAGTATGGCCGCTTACGAAATCGGGATGGTGGCCGCAGGCGTCCTGAGCGTCGGTTTTTTACCGGCAACGGTTACATTAGCCGCTTTTTGGGCCTATATTGTAACCTATTCACCGGACGTGATCTTTAATTACGGGGAGCTGACCGATTTTCCGTCCGACAGGCTGAAACGGACCATGTACCACGAATACGGTCACGCGGCCCATTTCCACGCGATCGGTGACGATATTTACTGGCTGAACAACGCCATTTACCTGGTCGGCAACCAGATTTCAGGTACAAACCCACCCTACGGCGACGGTACAAAACCCGGCGCCGGCCCGACCGCCGTCATTGAAATGTGGGGCAACCATATCGGATTCAGTTATGCGGACAGGACCTACGGAATGTTCCACAGCCTGGTAACCAATTCCGACCCGGTGATCATTGACCGGCACCGGCATTTGAATACCCTGGAACGGTTCGATCCGAAATCAGCCCTTGGATCACCCAATGCGAATGACCCGGCAGATGCCTGGATTCCCGAAGGCCTGCTCCTGGATTGTATGGACGATAACGCACTGAATCCGGCATCGGTTACAGATCCTGTGGCGGATATGGTCAAGGATTTCAGCATGGCCACCTGTTTTCAGGCCGTGGTTGCCGGCCGGGCATGCATACCTTGCGTAAAGACATTTATGCTCCAGCACCTGCCCCCCGGGCAATCGGCCGCAGACCTGGAGCTGCTGTTCAGCGAATACGGTTTTTGAAAAATAAAGCACACCTTATGAATAAATGGATGGCGTTTGCAGTCGGGTCATGGCTGCTGTTTTCAGGGATGAAATGCCGGGTTGGCGATACCCCTGAATGTTTCCTGGAGTATAAATTCCGAATCGGAATGACCGTTACACCCGCCCGGGATACCTTCCGGATCGGCGATACGCTGTGGCTTGAATCCGAAATCCCGGTGGAACTGGAGGACAGCCTGTCGGGTAAGCTGATGGATGTTTCCCAGTTTGATTTTCATGTCAGGGCCGTGGTTGCGCGGCAGGATACGGTTCCCTTTTTTCCGGGTGAACCCCATTTCGATTATATTTTTGAAAATGGACGACTTGACTTTGTCATCCTCTCCAGGACAATCCATACCAGCGTGATCTATGAAACGGAAGAAACGGGCGTGCGCCGGCTGCGGGTCGGGATGGTTTGCCGTAAAAAAGGCGCCTTCTACCTGGCATTTTACAACCTCACCGATGATACTAAAGGCGTGTTGTTCGCAAATTCCGATTGTATCGAAACCCTTCGGGTGGACTACCTGATGAACGACGGCGCCGACAACCATTTCCACATACTGGAAAACATCGCCAATCCCGGACCAACGAAAGAGGTATTCAACGGTGAAGGCGGTTATGCCTTCAAGGTGATTTAACCCGTTATTACATTCCCTGAATACTACGTAACCTAAAATCTCAAAATATGAACGCTCTTAAAAACAGTGTTACGCTCATCGGCCACCTCGGCAGGGACCCTGAATCCAAAACCCTCGAAAACGGCAGGATGTTTGCGAAATTCACACTGGCCACCGATGAAGTGTACCGCAATAACGACGGCGAAAAAGTAAAGGAAACCCAATGGCACAACGTCATCCTGTGGGGCAAAAAAGCCGAATCGATGAACGGGCTGCTCAAAAAGGGTAAAGAGGTGGTTGTCCGCGGTAAACTTACCTACCGGACCTACAAAGACAAGGACGGCATAGAAAGGTCATTCCCCGAAATCGTGGCATCCGAACTGATGCTCACCGGAAAGGCCCCCGCGGATTCCTGACCGGTATTGACAAGCAAGCGTGTTCTTTTTAATAAGGTGGAATTACGGGCAGTTCGTCGGGGCGTCTTGCATTAAAACCGGCTCTATTCACCGCGAACTGCCCTCCATCTTTAAATGTAAATCGAGGAATCGAAGAACTGAGGAATTGAGGAACTGAGGAATCGAGGAACTGAGGAATTGAGGAACTGAGGAATCGGGGAATTGAAACCAACACCGGCCGCCGAAGTCAACGAATCGAGCTCCGGCAGCCGGTGTTTCGGCGAAGGCTGCCAAACAACGCATCAACCACGCGTACCGCGTGGCAGGCCGCATCAACAATCAGGAAAACACCAATTCCTTCAAATAGGCCGCATCTGCCTTTGCGCTTTGCAACGGGGTGGAATTGTCATAGCGCTCCTGTTCGACAATGTAGTATTGCATTCCTTTTTCGGAAGCCGCTTTCAGGATGGTCGGATAATCAATGGAACCGGCGCCCAGGTCGCAGGAAACTTCCCGTTCTTCAGCCGGTACGCCTTTCATCCGGTCCTTCACATGGCAAAGGCGCCACCTGTTGGGGTATTTGTCGAGATAAGCGATCGGGTCTGCGCCGCCGGTCACGACCCAGTAAATATCCATTTCAAAGTCGACCAGACCCGGATCGGTATGGTTCATCATGACATCCTGGATCATTTCCCCGTCCTGCTCCTTGAAGGAATAATCGTGGTTGTGATAGGCGAAACGGAGGCCGTTCTTCTTGCAGATGGCGCCCAGCTCATTGAATTTTTCCGCAAATTTTTTGAAATCATCCAGAGACTTTTGCGGCCCGAGGTACGGGCAGATCAGGTATTTCATGCCGATTTCGCCGGCCTGTGCCGCCTTGATTTCGAAATCCGTGTTGATGTCGCAATGGCTCGAAACGAAATTCATGCCGAGCTGGTCCATATATTGTTTGAACTCGGTATTGGTCATGCCCCAGAACAAACCCATCGGACCTTCGTAACCCTCTACCTGCTTGTATCCGAATGAGGCCAGTTGCTGCAATATGCCTTTCGGATCCTTGGGGATATCATCCCGGAGCGTATACAACTGGATGCCGAATTCGCTCAGGCTGGGTTGAGGGGCTGCATCCTCGCTTTCTGCGTTTTCAGCGGATTGGCTGCCGCTGTTTTTGCAGGCCCATTGGGGCAGGATAATTGTACCTCCGGTGATCAAACCCGCGGTTTGAATGAAATTCCTGCGATTGTACTTCATTTTGAATACTTTAAAGTTGGTTCGTATTTAAAATAAGAGTGATGTTTAAACAAATATAGCAAGATATCCGCAAAAAAACGGGCCGCCCCTGCCGGATTCTTTTTGACGATTACTTGCCGGTTTCTCCAAAAACTGCATACCTTTGTATCCCGTAACAATTGCAACGCATAGCAAAATCATGACAAAATACATCTTTGTTACGGGTGGGGTAACCTCTTCTTTAGGCAAGGGCATTATCTCGGCTTCCCTGGCCAAATTGCTTCAGGCACGCGGCTTTTCAGCCACCATCCAAAAATTTGATCCTTACATCAATGTCGACCCGGGAACGCTCAACCCCTACGAACACGGCGAATGCTACGTAACGGATGACGGCGCTGAAACCGACCTCGACCTTGGTCACTATGAGCGCTTTCTCAATATCTCCACCTCTCAGGCCAACAACGTGACAACGGGCCGGATCTACCAGACCGTGATCAACAAGGAACGATCCGGGGACTACCTGGGCAAAACCGTCCAGGTGATCCCGCATATTACGGATGAGATCAAACGGCGCGTCCAGTTGCTGGGCGCTACCAATGATTATGACATCATCATCACTGAGCTTGGCGGTACGGTAGGGGATATCGAAAGCCTGCCTTATCTCGAATCTGTTCGCCAATTGCGCTGGGAATTAGGCGCCGACAATTGCCTGGTCATCCACCTGACCCTGATCCCGTACCTCAGCGCCGCCAAAGAGCTCAAAACCAAACCGACCCAGCACTCCGTCAAGGAATTGCTCAATACCGGCATCCAACCCGATATCCTGGTCTGCCGCTCCGAATACCCGCTCAGCATGGATATCCGCCGCAAACTGGCCCTCTTTTGCAATGTCGACGTAGGGTCCGTCATCGAAGCCATCGACGCGGAAACCATCTACGACGTTCCAATGCTCATGCTCAAGGAAAAGCTGGACACGGTGGTCATCAGCAAACTCCGCCTCCTGGATCGCCGCGAGCCGGATATGAGCGCCTGGAAGAACTTCCTCGGCAAACTCAAAAACCCGACCCGGGAAGTCCGCATCGGCCTGGTCGGCAAATACAACGAACTCCAGGACGCCTACAAATCCATCCACGAGTCTTTTGTCCATGCCGGCGCTGTTTGCGAGTGCAAGGTCACCATCGATCCGATCCACTCCGAAGCCCTGGAAGGCGATGCCGAAAGCGTAGCCCGCCGCCTGGGCGACCTCAATGGCGTCCTGGTAGCCCCCGGGTTCGGCGAACGGGGTATCGAGGGTAAGATAAAAGCCATCCGGTTCGTACGGGAAAACAACATTCCTTTCTTCGGCATCTGCCTCGGCATGCAATGCGCGGTCGTGGAATTTGCCCGCCACGTCCTGGGCCTCAAGGAAGCCGCCTCCACCGAGGTGAATCCCAAAACAACGGAACCGGTGATCGATATGATGCCGGAGCAAAAGAAAATCACCCGCAAGGGCGGAACCATGCGCCTCGGCGCCTATGATTGCGAATTGAAACGCAAATCCAAAGCACAGCTCCTTTACGGCGCCCTGAAGATACAGGAACGCCATCGCCACCGCTACGAATTCAACAACAAATACCTCGATGCCATGGAGAAAAAAGGCCTCATCCCTTCCGGCATCAACCCGGAATCCGGCCTCGTCGAAATCGTTGAGCTCAAGGATCATCCCTGGTTCGTAGGCGTCCAGTTTCACCCCGAACTGAAAAGCCGGGTTGAAAAACCGCATCCGCTTTTCGTCGCGTTCGTCCAGGCTGCTATTGTGCAGAAATATGGGGAGTGATTTGAAGTTGGAGGAATTACCTCCTTCGCTCTTGATGAGCTACGGCGGTCGGGGGAGGGATTGAGGAACTGAGGAATTGAGGAATTGAGGAACTGAGGAACTGAGGAACTGAGGAATCGGAACCCTTTTGGGCGGGTTTATGGTGGTTGATGATGGTTGATGATGGTTGATGATGGTTGATTTTGGTTTATGGTGGTTGGGCCGCTTAACAACAATAAACCCGCCTACGCCGAGGCTATGGCGGGCGGAGCAACAATAAACAACAATAAACAACAATAAACAACAATAAACAACAATTCCCCGCCCTTCTTTCCCCCCTTCTCGCCGTGCTCATCATCTGGCCGGCGCAGGACCATATCTTCTTTTGGGATACCATCCAGCTTGGCGCAAAGCATGCCTGGTGGTATTACGATACCGGCTTCAGCCGCTTCCTGCTGCCCGACGAGCTGGACAGCGGGCATCCGCCGTTCTTCGGCATGCTGCTGGCCGCCGTCTGGAAACTGGCCGGTGGCCCCAACCTCGTCGCAAGCCACTGGATGATGTTCCCGTTCCTGACCGGTATCATCTATCAACTCTTTACCCTGACCGCAAAATTCACCTCCTTTCATCCGTCGCAGCCTCAAGCGAAGGCGCCCTCTCACCCCCTTTCATCCGTCGAAGCCTTTGGCGGAGGAGGACTCACCCCCTCCCTCCCTCACCCCCTCTCCTCATCCGCCGCAGCCTTTGGCGCAGGCGGGCTCTTCCTCCTCGACCCCGTTCTCCTGGGCCAAAGCATCCTCATTACCCCCGATATCCCGCTGGTGTTCTTTTTTCTGTTGGGTTTAAACGCCATTGAGAACAAACGAAAAACCTGGTTGACCTTCGCCGTCGCCGGATTGGCCCTGATCAGCATGCGGGGGATGATGACGGCTGCCGGACTTTACCTCTATGCCCTCCTTACCGGTTGGGACCGGGATCGGAAATGGTGGCTCCAGGGTCTGAAAACAGCCCTGCCTTTCATCCCGGGCGGGCTGGCGGCGCTGGCCTTTCTCGTTTACCATTACCAGGTAAAGGGATGGATCGGGTATCATCCGGATTCGCCCTGGGCGCCGGGTTTCGAGCGGGTAGATTTTCGCGGATTATTGAAGAACATTGCTGTAGCCGGATGGCGCTGGCTGGATTTCGGTCGGATTTTCCTGTGGCTGGGACTGGCCTTTTTGCTGTGGCGAGGCGGATGGAAGACCTTCAGGGACCCTGTTGTAAAAAAAGCCTTTACCCTGGTTGGAGTCCTTTCTTTTACCCTGAGCATTTCATTTTTGTCCTATTCCGGCCTGCAGGCCCACCGGTATCTGTTGCCGGCTTTCTTGTCCTTTACCTTGTTCTTCCTTACGGTAATCAATCGTTCGGCCATTAGCCCCAAGATCAAAACCGGCGTTTTTCTGGTCGTCCTGACAGGACTGGCAACCGGCAATTGCTGGATTTACACGGATAAGGTGTCACAAGGATGGGATTCGACATTGGCCCAATGGCCTTATTACGATCTCAGGGATGAAATGCTGGATCGAATGGAAGCGGCGGGCATTCCGTTGGACCGCGTCGGTACGGCCTTTCCCGAGATCGGCCCGTTGAAATTCAGGGATTTATCCGACCGGACGGACGGGATGGTTGAAAAGGACCTGGAACGGCAAAATTGGATCCTGTACAGCAATGTCATGAACGACTTTTCGGATGCGGAAACAGACATATTGGCCGCTGACTGGATCAAATGGCTGGAATTGAAGGACAACGGCGTAAAATTTATTCTTTATAAACGCCCCGAATGATAAAAGCAGGAGGTCTTTTTAAAGCCCGCTCAACCTTGTAAAAAGGAGCTGATCAGGTCCTGAACTGTTAAATTTTGGTTAAACTCCCCCGCCTCCGGATGACCGCATCCAACCTTTGAGTCCTTAAGACGATTTTTTAGTTAAAAACACCGCAATCATTTACGGTCTATAACTTCAAAAATTCGTCACAGATGAAAAAGATAAGCGTTTTATTACTCACCGCTGTTTTAGGCGGTCTTGTTGCCCTGGGAGGAGCCAAAATCCTGGGATTCGGCGATAAAACCTCCTCGCAGCCCTTTCCCGCAGTGACCAATGCCCGGCTGGTCAACCATGTGCCCGGGGCCTATGACGCCGTTGTACCGACCGACGGCTTTACCGCTGCTGCAGAACGAACTCTCCCCGCTGTTGTCCACATCCGTGCTTCCGAACACGTGCGGAACAGGGATATGGCCCAGGGATTCGATTTCCGTTCCCTTCCGGAACCCTTCCGCGACTTTTTCGGGAACCCCGACCAGCGGCAGGACCAGCAACCCCAGGATGATCTGGTGGAAGGCACCGGTTCCGGCGTCATCATCAGCACCGACGGGTATATCATCACCAACAACCACGTGGCGGGCGACGCCGAGAACCTCGAAGTCACCCTCAACGACAAGCGGGTCTATACGGCCAAGCTGATCGGCACCGACCCGAATACGGATATCGCCCTGATCAAGATCGACGAAAAAGACCTGCCGTTCATCACATTCGGCAATTCCGATGACGTGAAGGTCGGCGAATGGGTGGTTGCCGTCGGTAATCCTTTCAACCTGGCGTCTACCGTGACGGCCGGTATCGTCAGCGCCAAAGGCCGCAGCATCAACATTCTGGAGGGCCAGGCGCCGATCGAGTCGTTTATCCAGACGGACGCGGCCGTCAACCCGGGTAACAGCGGGGGTGCACTCGTCAATATCCGGGGTGAACTCGTCGGGATCAACACGGCCATCGCTACGCCGACCGGCGTGTATGCAGGTTATTCCTTCGCCGTACCGAGCAATATCGCCGCCAAGGTCATCAAGGACATCAAAGAATACGGCGTGGTCCAACGCGGTTACCTCGGCGCGATCATTCGCGGGGTAGACGGCAAATTTGCCAAGGAAAAAGGCCTCTCCGTCAATGACGGCGTCTGGGTGGACAGCCTGGTGGAAAACAGTGCCGCTGCCGCTGCAGGTCTTAAGGTCGGTGATGTCATCATCAAAGTGGACGGCGCCCTGACCAATTCCTCACCCGAACTGCTCGAACAAATCGGCCGCCACCGCCCCGGCGACAAGGTCGACCTGACCGTCCTGCGCAAAGGCCAGGAAAAAACCATCCCGGTGACCCTGAAGAACAAGGCGGGCAATACCGATGTTGTAAAAAGAGACGAACAAGGCGAAGTCATTGACATGCTCGGCGCTGAATTCACACCCCTTTCCGGCAAGGAGAAAGAGGACAATAACCTCGCCGGAGGCCTGAAAGTGACCAAGCTCATGACCGGCAAACTTCGCTCTCAGACCGATATGCGCGTCGGGTTCATCATCACCAAAGTGGACCGTTACCCGGTTCATTCCGTGGAGGACCTGACCAGAGCGCTGAAGGAAAAATCCGGCGGCGTGATGATCGAAGGGGTCTATCCGGGCTCCAGCCAGGTCTACTACTACGCCTTCGGGCTTTGATCTCCGGAAGCAAAATTGTTTGAAAGCAGCATAAACCTTTGATTATAAAAGCCGGTCTAACCTCAAAAAGGGAAGACCGGCTTTCGCTTAATTACCCAAAAGCCGTTAACCAAAAAGCAATTAAAAAGACTATTCTTAACAGTCGGGTGAATTTCTTTGAGGCGCTTTCGGCGCCTCTTTTTTTTTGACCGGTAAAACCAAAATATTAAGCTATGAAAAATCACATCATCACAGGTTTGTTCACAGCGGTCCTCCTTTCCGCCTGTGCAACCACCAGAACAGATACGGAATACGCCGGCGCCAACAGCGACGACCGGGTTATCTCCATTTCCAACCCCCAAACCCTTGCGGATTTCCTGGTCTATGTGCCGGGCGTGTTCGTGGACGACCGCTATGGGAATGCCGATGTATTTATCCGGGGCGGCCGGCCGCTGTACGTGATTGACGGCGTTCGGATGGGCCACAGCTATGTGCAGGCCAACAATGCTGTCAGCATTTACGACATCGCATCGGTGGAGGTCCTGAAATCGCCGGCCGAAACCATGATATACGGCTCGGACGGCGGCAACGGAGTCGTACTCATCCGAACCCGGGGCGGAAGCCTTTCGGATGGCGAACGGGATGATGACCAAAGGTGAGCAACATCAATAAAAAAGGCGCGGTTGACTTGCGTCGGCCGCGCTTCTACCATGGTTGGTTTTTGGGGGAAATCGGATTGAACATATTCAGTTCATGCCCGCTGCATTTCCTGGTAGGCATTCAGTATCCGGTTGCGGGCTCTTGACAAGCGCATCTTGATGGCGCTTTTGCCGACGTGGTACCTCGCTTCGAGGTCCTCGATGGTATAGTTTTCAAAGTATTTGAGGCCTAACAGCGTACGGGTATCTTCTTCCATATTGCTGAACAGCGCTTCAACGGAGGAAAGCATTTTTTCCTTTTCCCGGGCGGATTCGACGCCGGATTCGTCCGCTGCAAGGTCGAACCGTTCGTCTGCCGGTACAAACCGCAGGCGCGTGTTCTTTTTGTAATAGTCCATGCATTCGTTTCGGGCGATGCGGAACAGCCATCCTTTGAAGATGGACGGATTGCGGAGCTGGTCCATTTTTTCCACGGCCGAAAGGAAAACATCCTGACTGATATCCGAGGCCACTTCGGCATCCTTGGTGATGGTCAGGCAATATTGGAAGATCTTCTGGGAATACCGGTTGTACAATTCAACAAAACAGGATTCATCCCGTGTCGCTCTGAAACCGGCGACAAGTTCTTCGTCAGCGAGCTGCGAGGTAGATTGGGTTGTCATGGCAAGTAATTTTATTCAGGTTGTTCAATACCTCAAAATTACCTGTCTGAAATGGGTTTGGAAGGAACCTTTCGTTGAGCGCCCCGGATCTGTCGTTTAATCCCCGGATCACTTCGGTGAGTCATTTTTCGGACCGGATGACCTCCTTTCGCACCAGCTCCGTGGCCGTTTGGGTCATTTTCTCCACCTGGTTAAGGAGCGGTTGTATCTCGGCCGGTTTTGGTTTTTGCGCGCTTGCGATGATTTCCAGTTGTTTAAGCCGGGCGCCCAGCGATTGATCCATACCCATATAGGCAACGGTGCTTTTCATGCTGTGGGCCGTCTCTGCCAGCAGCGGGAAATCGCGGTCGCCGAACGCCTTTTTCATTTTTTCCAGTTCAGCCGGCGCATGGCTGAGGAAAATGCCGGCCAGTTCTGCCAGCGCCGACGGGTCGCCGCCGCTGAGTTCCTTCAGGTAGTTGAAATTGATCTGGACGTTTTCCCCCTTTTCCGCTTCCGGCAGTTCCATGTCCTCGGGGAAAAACCGGAAAATGACCTTGAGCAGGTCCTGATCGCGGAAGGGTTTGCTCAGGTAGGCGTTCATGCCGGCGTCTATGCATTTCTCCTGTTCGCCGGCCAGGGCGTGGGCCGTCATGGCGATGATAGGGGCTTTCAGATCCAGCTTTTTGCGGAGGGTGCTCGCGGCCTCATAACCGTCCATTTCGGGCATCTGCAGATCCATCAGGATCAGGTCGAAATGCGCTTCTTCCGCCAACCGGACGGCTTCAAGCCCGTTTTTGGCGAGTTCGGCCCGAACGCCCCATTTTTCCAGCATCAGGGCCGTAATGCGCTGGTTCAGCGGATTGTCCTCCACCACCAGCACCTTCAACCGGTTGAGCCGGTCGCGCGCCGACAGCAGTTCGGCCTCGTCAAATGCCGGTTCGGGGACTTCGCCCTCCCGCGGCAGCCGGTAAGGGATCTCCAGGTAAAAGGTGGTGCCTTTCCCTTCCTTGCTGTGCACCAGCACCTGCCCGCCCTGGAGCTCGGCGAGTTTTTTAACGATGGACAAACCGAGCCCCGCTCCGCCGTATTGCCGGGTTATGCTGGCTGAACCTTGCTCAAAGCGTTCAAAGATGGACTCCAGTTTATCCGCCGAAATGCCGATGCCGGTATCCTGGATCTTGAAACTGATCACCACGTTTTCATCCTGCCGGTTGATGACCCTGGTGAAGACATCTACGCTTCCGTGCGGGGTGAATTTAACGGCATTGCCCACCAGATTGACCAGCATCTGCGTAAGCCGGGTCGGATCGCCGATCAGGATGTCGGGCGCCTGATTTTCCTGGTGAATAACGAGCTCGATCCCCTTGTCGTGGGCCTGCCGCTGGAAGATCCGGCCGATAGAGTCCAGCAGGCTGTTCAACTGAAACGGAATGGCCTCGACCCGGACCATGCCGGCCTCTAGTTTGGACAGGTCCAGCACGTCATTGACAATGGTGAGCAGGGTCCTTCCGGCGGATTCGATGCCTTGTGCGAATTCGGACTGGCGTTCGTTCAGCTGCGTTTCGGAAAGATTGCGCGAAAAACCGATGATAGCGTTGAGCGGGGTCCGGATCTCATGGCTCATATTGGCCAGGAAGTGCTCTTTGGTGACCACGGCCGCCTCGGCCTCCTCGCGGGCCCTGACCAGCTTGCGCTCATCCTGCCGGGTGCGCCGCATGCCGTGGTAAACGACAAAGAAGATCAAAAAGATCAGGATAAAGAGGATGATCACGCCGATCTGCCCCGAAATGCCTTCCTGGTCGTCATCGCGCGCGCCTTTTTCCAGTGCGAGCCGGATGGCTTCCTCGCGTTTATCGAACAGGGCAGACCGGAAATGGTTGAGCGACTCGCTCCAGTTGACCTTCCGCAGGTCTACGGGGACTTTGTTCATCAGCAGCGGAAGGTCGGCTTTGGCCTGGTCGATCCTGTTGTTGATCAGGCGGTTGATGCTGTCCTTAAGTTCGGGTTCATTGGCCAGGTGGCTGTTCAGCCGGTCGAGGCTTTGCGTCAGGTGTTTCAGGTGGTCTTCCACTTTTGCCTGGTCGGCCGGATCGGGATTCTCCTTCAGCGCGGAAAGCAGCTGATTGACCTCCACCAATGTATCCTCTACGTTTTCAAAGGACTCATAGGCAATCAGGTATCGAAGGACCATCTCCCGGGTATTGGCCTTTTCGTCCAGGGTTTCGCCGAAATTGACCTGGATAAAGATCAACGCGAACAGACCCAGCGCCGACAGGCCCAGTACGCGCGTTTCGAGCCGCCAGCTTTTGGGGATATGGAAAATTGTGTCGAATAGCCTTTTCATAAAGGGGGCGTCATCCGGTTAAATGAGATTGATCCGGTCCATCAACTCCTTTTTGTTCGTTTCGCTGAGCGGGATCACATCCTTATTGATCACAATCATATTGTCGGCAATGCTTTCGATCTTGTCCGGAGCAATGATATAGGAACGGTGGCACCTGAAGAACCGGTCGGCCGGAAGTTTGTCCAGCAGGTTTTTCATGGTCTGGTGAACGGTGTGTTTCTTCTGCGGGGTGGCGATCCGGACATAATCCCCCATAGCTTCCAGGTAAAGGATGTCTTCCAGGTCGATCCGGACCAGGGTGTTCTCTTCCCGTACGAAGATGTACCCCGCATGTTCGGCTGACCTGGCCGTGTGCCGGGATTCGGCCAGCCGGTCGACGGCCTGCAGCAATCGCGCCAGGGTGACGGGCTTTACGATGTAATCCAGCACCTTGAGGCCAAAGGCGTCAACCGCGTAATCGGATTTGGAAGTGATGAGGATGACCGCCGGCGGATTGTCCAGGCTTCGCAACAACTCCAGGCCGCTCATGTCCGGCATTTCGACATCCAGCAAAAGCAGATCGGCTTTTTTCCGCTGCAGGAACCCGTAAGCGTCCATGGCGCTTTCACATTCACCGATCAGTTCCAGGCTTTTGACCTGGCGAACCAGGTTGCGCAGGGCGGTCCTGGCCATTGGATTGTCATCGATGATCACGCATTCAATCATATCTCCGCAAAGCCTTTAAGGAGATGCAAGTTACCCCAATTCCGGTAGTCTTGCAAAGAAGAAAGGAAAAAATAAGCGCGCGTGACCATTCACGGATTGAAAGTCCTCCTTAGGCTTGACGGGTAACGCAATGAAAACTTCCACCATCAGAATGCCGGACCAACGAAATGTGGCCTATAACCTGTATGGGCATCAGGCGCATTTTCCGGTCATCTTCTTCCACGACTTCGGATCCTCCCGGAATACGCTGGTGGCGGATGAGCTATGGCTGGACCGGCACCGCTGGTCGCTGGTCAGCTTTGACCGGCCGGGGGTTGGCGCTTCCGATTCGCGGCCGGGGTATTCCCTCTGCGACATTGCGGATGACGCCGCGCTGTTGGTGGAAAAACTCGGACACGGGAGCTGCGCTGCCATCGGGTGGTCGGCCGGCGCGCCTTTTGCCATAGCCTTTGCCGCGGCCTACCCCGAGTTGGTGGAATTCCTGATCCTGATCAGCCCGATGCCGCCCATCGGTGACCGCGAATACTGGAAGCTGGCCGATGGAGCCGTCAGGTGGTCGACCTTGCTGGCCCGGTATTTCCCGGGCATCGCCCGCCGTTATTTCTTCCGGCAAGCCAAAAAATACCGCAAAAATCCGGAAAAATGGCTGCAACTCTTCCTGAAAGACCTCAATGACCGGGATCGCCGGTTTTTGCAGTCGGACAAGATCAGGCGAGCCCTGTACCTTACCCTTGAAGACGCCTGGAGCGACCCCGCCGCAGGGCCCGTCGGCGACCTGGCGGCCCTCGAACGCCCGTTGCCTTTCAGGCTCGAGGACATCCGGCAACGCGTCCATCTATGGCACAACGAACCGGACAGCCCCGCCAACCGGCAAGTCCGGAAAAAACTGGCCGGCGCTTTCCCGTTTGCCTCCGTGCATGAAATGAGCGGCGCCGGCCGTTTTGGGTTCCTCAACAGGCTGGAAGAAATCCTGTACGCTTCCATTTGGTAGCCGGCAAAATAAAAAGAGCCGATAACCTAAGCTATCGGCCCGAATTTCATGAGGTTGGATAAACAGTATTCAGTTATTGCCCTCCGTGTCGCCGTTTTCCTTTGGTTTTTTGGCCCGGGCCGTTTTGGCGCCCTGTTCGGTGGTGCCCTGCTTCTGCTGCCCGGAGCGAGCGGTCATCGTATGGGGTTTTCTTTCCGACCCGGCATTGGCATCCTGCTTTTGTTTCATTTCACCGGCATTGGCGTCGGTTGCGTGTTTGTCCCTGGATTTGGCCGTTTTGCCCGCAGCGGATGCCTTGTGCTTTGATGCGGATTTCTTCTTGTGCTTTGGTTTTTGCCCTGAAGCATGGGCGAGGGTAGCGGAAGCCGGGGTAGCGGCCGGTCCGGAACCTGTGCTGGATTGGGCAGAAATTGTAACGGAAGAAGCGAGGAAAAGCGCTGCCGACAGCAGGATGATTTTCGATGAAGTCTTCATAATGGCTATTGATTTAAAATGAGAGAATCAGTGACCGAATTGCGGCTGACCGCCCGCAAATGCTGCATGGTTTGCCGTCCAAAGATGGGGATCAAAAAAAAGGACAGGGATAACCGTTCGGTGAAAGGTTCAAAACTGTCGGCAGTACCGGAAAAGGATTCGCCGATACGGCACATTGGATGGTTGAAAATGAGCTGGAAACGGGCTGTTTCCAACGAAATTGACAGACCTGCAGGTGACCAGTTGAAAAACCCGGGTCTTTCTCTCAAATTCCTCTGATGCTTATTTCCTGAAAAAAACCAAATACCATGAAAAAGTCACTGTTGTTGATCGGTCTGATTTTGGCAAGTTGCAGCTTCCTCAAAGCCCAGGACCAACTTTTCGTCATTCCGCTGAAGAAGGACAAGATCCCGCCAGTCGTGATGTCGTCGATTGAAAAGGATTTTCCCGAAAGCACCGTTACGGGCTATTCCGCCATCCCGATCCAGTCGATCGGCGAGGATTGGGCGGTAGTCCGCAACGATGTCAATCAGGACAAATACGATACCTATCAGGTGGATATCGACGGAAATGCGTTTGCGGGTACGGCTACCTACGACGCGAACGGCCGGCTGATATCCGCGCGTGAGAACCTGAAGAACGTCATCCTGCCGCACCAGATCGGAAGATCCATCGGCGCTGAATACCCGGGCTGGGCAGTTGCCGGCGACCATGAGCTCATTACCGTCTACAAACCCGGCAGGCAACAGGTGTATTATCGGGTGAAACTGGAAAAAGGCCGCGAAAAAATGACCGTTGTCTACGACGGCAGCGGCAACCAGGTCAAACCCTCCGGCGCCGGGGATTATTCCCGCGAAATGAAGGAAAACCTGAGAAAAGAAAAAAGGGACAGTTAAAGAGAATAGATTTGATGGGTTGTATGATGCGGGGACCCGGGCTTGGGCCCCGCATTTTTCCCTTCAACGGTTTGGTTTTCATACTAATCTTTCGTTATTCCAGGTTGTTATCAGTAGTATTATTTTCCCTTGTAGCCCACCCGGTAGCCGCCGGGTGGATTTTTTTTTGCCTGATTTTCCCCGGAATTCTCCACCTTTAAGCTATAAATCCTTCGTTCATGAAAGCCAAAGAAACTGCATGCCCGGTCTGCGGGAAACAACGGCCCGCCCATCAAATGGTACCCGGGGCTTTGGTGCGCCGGGGCATCGCCGAACTGATCATGGCGGATCACCCCGACTGGAATGAAAAACAATCCGTCTGCCGCACCGACCTGAACCATTACCGGAGCGTTTTCCTGGAAAAGGTCCTGCAACAGGAAAAGGGCGAGGTGAGCCAGTTGGACCGCCAGATCCTCGACAGCATCCGGGAAGGGGAACTCACAGCGGCCAACGTCAATAAAATCAGCGACGAAAACCTCAGTTTCGGCCAGCACCTGGCCGACCGGATCGCCGAATTCGGCGGCAGCTGGACCTTTATCATCATCTTCGGCGCCATCTTGCTCAGTTGGATAACCCTGAACGTCTATCTGGTCAGCCATCCGTTCGACCCCTATCCCTTTATTCTGCTCAACCTGGTATTGTCCTGCATTGCCGCCCTCCAGGCGCCCGTGATCATGATGAGCCAGAACCGCCAGGAAGCCAAGGACCGCCTCCGGGCCGAACAGGATTATCGCATCAACCTCAAGGCCGAACTGGAGATCCGCGCCCTGCACGAGAAAATGGATCACCTCCTGTTGCAGCAATGGGAACGGCTGCTGGAGATCCAGCAATTGCAGGTGGAAATGATGGAGGAACTGGGGAAGAAAGGGTAGCGGTCAAACCGTTTTTCCTTCTTTTCGGAACTCCCTGCGGATGCCCCGGAGGATATCCTGCAGCAAAATGCTGTTGCTGTCCCGCCTCACAGCCGCAATCGCGGCATATCGCAATACATTGATGATGCCGCCGCCCGAAAGCTCATACTTTTCCGCTACCTGGTGCAGGTCAATTTTGGACTCGAGCGCCAGCTTGTCCGAAAAGGCCATCTTCCAGAGCAGGTAGCGCTGCTCGGCGTCCGGGACCGGAAAGTAGATCATGGATTGAAAACGGCGGGCAAAGGCGTCGTCGATATTGTCCTTCATATTGGTGGCCAGGATGACCACGCCCGGGAAATCCTCAATGCGCTGCAGCAGATAGGCGATCTCCTGGTTGGCATACCGGTCCTTGGCATCTTTTGTGCTGGTGCGTTTCCCGAAAAGCGCGTCGGCTTCGTCAAAGAACAGGATCCAGTTCTTGTTTTCAGCCTGGTCAAAGACGTTTGCCAGGTTTTTCTCCGTCTCTCCGATGTATTTGGACACCACCTGCGACAGATCGATCCGGTAAACGCTCAGGCCGGTGGTCTTGCCCATCAGCGAGGCGGTCAGCGTTTTGCCGGTTCCCGGGGGGCCGTAAAACAGGGAACGGTACCCGGGTTTGATGCGGCTGCCCAGTTCCCATTCGTTCCGGATCTTGTCGTTGTGCCTGATCCAGGCGATGATCTCCTCGATCTCTTCCAGAATATGCGGATCCAGGATCAGGTCGGGCCAATCGAGTTCGGTAGTGAGGCTTTTGGCCGGGAAATTTGTGCTGTAGTTGGGGTGATAATCATCGCCGGTCGTAAAATAGGCGAGGTATTCCGCACTCAGGGTCAGCGCACCGCTTAGAAAAGGCTCTTCGGGCTTGCCGGACGCCAGCCGCAGGATATTATGCCGGAAAAAGAAATGCTGTTCGTCAAACAGCGCCGTCAGCTGCATCCTGTATTGCAGGTCGTTGCCGGCGATCAGGAATTGAGCCGTCTCTCCGGTCGGAAGGAATCCGCTGTGGTTTTGCCCGACCAGTCCGCCGAATTCGGTATAGCCGCGGTCGTAAATGCTGTTTTTGGTGAAAAACAAATCGAGCGCCTGCGGCTGGATATGGGGCGCCAGGGTCAGCAACACCATCAATCTTTCTTCCACCGAAAAGGGATAATGGCAGGCAATGCGTGCGTAAAGCGAAGGGTCGCCGGTGAGCGAAGGCGGTTCGATCTCCCGGATATCCGAAAATTCGCTCTCCTGGCCGAAGTACAGCTTGAACCGGGTATGGATAACCTGGGTCAACCAATTGAATTCCCCTTCCAGGGTTTTGGCGTTTAACGTCAATTGAATTTTTTCCATTCTACTTCTATTCGTTTGGACATCCACGGCAACTTGACCAGGGCGGTGCTCCAGGGCAGATACTCCATTAGAACATCGAAAGTCTTGGATTCGACCTTCAGTTCCCAGCTGTCTTCGTGTTCCAGCAGGCGGCCGTCCCGGATCAGAAAGGTCGCCCGCAGGTTATCGACAGTCGACCCGCTCATCTTTTCCCAGTTTGCCAGCGCGCTGTTCAGCAACTGACCGCTAATATCGAGTTCTTTTTCCGTTAAATCAATGGACAAGGGCAGCGGGGTTTCCAGCGCCAATCCGCAAAGGATCTTGTTGAAAACCATCAGCTGTTCCGGCGTCTCGGTCTGCCCGGTGACCAGATACTGCAACAGGTGCGCACCTCTTGCGGCAGCCTCTTCGGCAACAAATGCCCCGTCGGCAGTCATCTCCAGCATGTCGAAATAACGCGGCAGGAACGGCGCCAGGATGACCAAACCGGCGTTGTGGATGTACACCGCTTCCTCCGGCCGACCCGACCCCCGGCTTTTTTTTGCGCTGCTTTTGGCCGTTGGCCTGGCCGCCTTTTCCCTCGGGGGCTCCGGCCGTTTTTTTGCAGCCCGGATGAGTCCAGCCATCCATTCGGGCATTCCGCCGCCGGCCGACTCAAGCCGGTCGAGCCAGACCGCAACCGGCATGGGCGCTGCTGCCGCCAGGAAACCGGCCAGATCGGTAAAATAGTCCTCCTGTTGGGGATCGGTGTCGCCTTTCCGGACTGCATATCCGAAAAGGTGATGGAAATAAGCGGCCTGGTCCTGGTACAGGGATCTCCCTTCTGCCCGGCTCACCGCTTGCAGCGTTTCAAGTATCCAGGGCATTGAAGGTTCCAGCAGCAGATAGGCTACGGGAAGCCTCAGCCTGGGAAATGTCGCAGCCAGCCTTTTTGCAGCCCTGTTCTGGTTGATTATCCCCAGGATATAGGTTTTGTAAAAGGCCGGGTTGGCCCCGATAAGTTCCAGGTGTATTTGCTCAAGGTCGGCCTGGCGCCAATGCGATTGGCCTTTTTTTAAGTTGCCGGTCAGCAGAAAATGCCGGAATGCCGCCAGCCCGCTTCTGACGGTTTGGGTATAATCCTGGCCGGGTGCTTCTTCCTGTTCTTTTTCCGGATCGGATCCGGCAATGTTTACCGGGATTTCTTTTTCCTGGGATTCGGGCGGACTATCCGGCAAGGGCGCCCCGGACCCGCTGCGGGTCGAAGGTCGCCATTGCTCCAAAAGCTCAAGAAGCCGGTAATACCGGATATCCTGCCGGCCAACCCGCTCTGCGGCGGCTTCACTGATTGCTGCGGCTGCCGTTCCCACGTCCAGGTTTTCCTGTTTCGCAACAGCGTCGATCATCCGCCGGGTAAGGGTATCGGTACCCATGCCCGGACCGGTCAGCAGCGCGAAAATCACGCGTTCGCGAACCGCATCCGGCGTATCTCTTCTCCGGATGCTGCCCCGGTCAGCCAGGGCGGGGAACAGCTCAAGGAAAGCGGACACGAAACCGGCATAGTTTCCGGCAGCGGCCTCCGTGAACCGGACCAGGGCCTGCGGATCCAGCCTTGCCAGCCATTTTTTCAGCCAGCCGGACCGGCGCAGAAACGGCAGCAGCGCCTCGCGGGCCCCGTCCGGGTCGCTTTCCAGCAATCCGGAAAGCGCTTCCTCCGGTTCCAGATCGGGCGCCCACCAGGGGAATTGACCGGTCCGCAGATAATAAAATACGGGTTCGTCCCCGGTCGCCGGCAGGACAGCTTCCCTTTCCGACGCCAGAAAGGCTTCGATATCCCGAACGGCTGCCGGCTCCAGATAAGCCCTGACCCTCTGCAGCAGCGACCGGAAGGCTGCCGGATAAGGTTGCTTATGAACGATTTGGACCAGGCCGGCGAGCAGGTCGGCGGGTTCGGCGCCGCTGTCCTGCGCAATCCGGGTCAGCAGATGCCTGGTTGACCGGACGAGATCCGGACCCGTTCGCAAATCCCGCAGGATGGTCTGGAGCAGGTATTCCCGGATTTCTGCGGGCCGGTACCGGAATCCCGCTAAGCCCAGGCCTGTTTTTCCGAGGCGGTCTGTTTCTTTCAGCAACTCCTTCCACACCTGCTGGTTTCCGGTCAGGGTCAGGATCAGCAGGTCAACCGTTTTCAGGCTCAGGAAGGTGACCAGCCGCTGCGCCAGGTTGGTCTTGTCCCGCAGCTCCAGGCAGATCGACCGGAATTCATCCGGCGCGTCTTTCAGGAACCGGACAAAAAAAGCTTCTTTCCGGGCTGGGTCCGGTACGATCTCTCCGGGCGGCCAGGCCCCGAATTGAAGAAAATGCAGATAAGCCTCCCGGTCGGCCGATTCCGCCGTTTTCTTTTTGGGCGTCAAAGCAGCTGTCTGGATCCTGAACGGCAATGCGCTTTGAAAGACGGCAGGACTGGCAAAGGATTGAATTTGTTGTTGGAACCGGGTCAGCAAAGCGGCTTCGGAGCGTTTTGTTGCGGTTGCGACCTTCTCCAGGATCGCCGTCCAGAACCGCCAGGGGTCAAGATCCCGGCTGATTGAAAGTTTGAGGTCGAGTAGCAATTTTTGTTGCAAAACCTGGAATTCCCGGATCGAAAGCCCGCTGACCGGCGATTGACCGTAGATCAATCTCAGGTCGGCCATTACCGGGGCGATAGCGGCCCAATCCGGCCCCGCAACTTTTTCAACCAGGATTTCGAGCAGTTCCGGATTCCACCCGGCAGATTGCTTTCCCGCGCTTTCGGTTTTTTTATGCAAACGGACCAACCGGTCCAATAACACCTGGTCACCGGTCCGGACCCTTCGGATGATTTCCTGTTCAAGCGCTGCGGGAGTGGGGAATGCCGCATCCGGGATAAACTCCCCATGGTCAAGCCGGTTTTCGATCCGGAGGGCCAGCGTCTCGGAGCCGACCACCTCCCCGGAGCCCGGTTGGGGAACAGCCTCCTTCTCCCGGTTTTGCCGACCGAAGAAATATTCCATTTCCTCCCGGGTGATGACCGAATGAAAATAGGGTGCGAGGACGCCGGGTTCGGATCCCGTCGCAACCTGAAGGCGGCTGATCAATCGTTTCAAAATGGTTTTTCTCGCCTCCCCGGGTTCGGGGCGCTCCACAAACAAGAGGGCCATTTCCTCTTCCAAAACCATGCGAAGATCACCAGCAACCTCGCCCGGCGCCGGTTGGTGTTGGAAAAGTCCGGATAACCGGGTTGCCAGATCAAGGACGGATGTCCAATCCCGTCCCGTCACCCAATCCAGCAGGCGGATTTGTGAAGACGGAGAAAACCGGGACCGGATTCGCCGCATGACGCCTATATCCGCGGCCAGGGGCAGGAATGCGGTCTGGAACGCTGCCCGGGCCGGGCCGGTAAGGGACCGGAACAAGTGATCAGGCTCCGGGCCGCCCGGAATATCGGGCTTGCCGGGGAAATAACCGTTCAGCAGGAAAAAGATCAGCATCCGGTCAGGGTCTTCCGTCGAAATACCGGAAAGGCTGGCGACGGATTCGCTATCACCGGCGGCGGATCCTGCCGGAGTCGGGCCGGTTTCTTCAGCCGGCGGCTCAAACCCGGCAATTGGGTTCGGATCTGCCGGGGTTTCCAGGGCATGCTCCTGATCCTGATAGAGCGCTTTTACAGATGGGGCGCTTCCCCCTGTTTCAACCGGACCCGACGGCTTTGCACCGGGTACGGCAATGGAACCGGGAACTCCCGCAGCGGGTTCCGGGGAAGCTTTCACGATCTCCGCCAACTTTAGGACAGCTTCTTGCAGGGTGCGCCTTTCTCCTGTTGAGCCCGCTGTTTCCTGCAATCCTTCTTTCAACCGGATCAGAAGAGCCTCCACGGACCGGCCGGTCATTTCGGCAAGACGACTGATCCACAAGCGCAGAAATGATTCGGGTTGCGTCATGGATGACAGATCGGCATAGAGCAGCGTGAATGCCAGTTCCTGATCCAACGCAATCCCCGGCGGGATTGCATCCGGGCGACTGCCGTAGAAGTCAGCCAGCTCTTTTGCAGACCGGAGGATAGCGGGGGAGGCTCTTCCGGTCAAATGCCTCAGATCGGACAATTCGGTTGCGTGAAGTTGCCACCTTATACGATCCCGGACTCTTTTTTTAGCCTGCATTTCTTCGAACAATACCTGCCTCAGGGCTGAAGGGTCTTGCCGGGCGGCGGCTTTGAGGAGGTCGGCAAACAGGCCTGGTTGTTTGCCGTCCTTCCACCAGGGAAACCTGCCCGAACGCAGGAAAAAGCGGATCGTCTCCAGGGGCGGGATCTCATCTTGTGACGGCGTTTCGGCCTGTTCCCTTATTTTTTGTCCCAGGAATGCTTTCAGTGCCTCCAGTATCCGCGAACCGGCCTGGAGTTGGAAATCATCCCTGGTCAAAGCGCCGATATCCAGTTCGATCCGGTCGAAATGAATGACGGCGTCGCCGGGGGAAAAACCGGATAATATCTTTTCCAACCCGGATACAAGGCGGTTATGGAACAGCTGACTCAAGGCTTCGGTTGCAAATTGCGCATCCGCCGGATTATCGACATCGATCTCGAAGATGTGCCGGCCGATCGTATGGGAATTTGCGGCCATCGGTTATTGGTCTTTCCGGTTTTTTTCCTGTTTTTTCTTGCGTTGCGGGGGCCTGGCGTCATCGCCATCTCCCCTGATTGCCCTTAAGGCCGACTCGGCCTGAGCCTTCCAGGATTGGGATTTCTCCGGGTTGACCTTTTCCAGGATGCGTTGGTTCCTGGCGTTCGCCAGGTCGCTCCAGGACTGGATGCCGGCGTCGCGCAATTGTTTTTCCACGGCTTCGTCGATGCCTTCGAACAGGGTCAGGTCGGTGGTGTCAAAACGGGCGACAAACCGGATAAAGGCTCGTTTTTCTGCCTGTGTCTGATTGCCGGGCCGGATGACGCCTGCTGCTTCTTCCTGTTCGATTTTTCTGCGCTGAAGTTTGAGGAGGCCGTTCCAATTCCCCTCGGCTGCTGCCTTGGCCTGCTGCTTCCAGTATTGAACGTCCTGTTTGCCGATCTTGAATTTTGCGGCGGTGAACAGTTCCAGCAGATCATCCTCTTTTTTTACGGCCAGCCCGATCCAGGAACGGACACCTGCGCTTTTGAGGATGCCCTCTGTCTCCGGCCCGATACCGTCTATGGCCTGGAGGTCATTTTCCCCGAGGAAGTAGGAGAACCGGAGAACCGGATGGCTGTAGGCTGCTTTGAAGAACCGCAGGGGGGTAGCCGCAGCCGTTTTTTCGGCCCTGGATCCGGCGATCCGGCTTTCAATGTCATCCGAAGGGTGCAGGTATCTCAACAGCTCCAGGGAAAGGTCGTCCGCCTTTCCAGGGTCGGCAGAATCGGCGGTTTTGACTTCCAGCCAGGATTGGAAAGTCTTTTCAAAAGCCTGCATTTGTTTGAATCCCAGCCATTTGAACTGAATGCTGAGGTGAACGGGGATATTCAGGCGGACTGTTTGTTCGAAGAGTTGCCTGTAATCCGGATCCTGGAAGTAGGTCGGCCAGTCCGGGAGAACAAAACTGAGCCGGTGACTGTAAAAATCCCTTTCGATGTGGGCCAGGCCGCTGAGGGGTTCCGGTTCAAAGTCCGTGAAATCAGCTACGCCCGAAGGGTTGCCTTTGAGGGTTTGCAGGTGATCCATTGCATTGAGGATGGCCTGCCGCGCCTCTGACCGTGTCCTGAAGGGCAGAATGCGGACCGTTTTCCCTTTTTCGGTGTCTTCCTCCCTGCCGGCAATCAGCACGGGAATCTGCTTCCGGAGCAGCAACAGATAGTATCCGCCTTCCCTGGCTTCCAGCAGCAGGTAATTCGAATTGGGAAACTCCGGGGTATCGGTTCGGCCGGCGCCCGTATCATTCATGAAAACGGTTCCGAGAAAGACGAGGTCGTTCAATACCCGGTTCAGTTCCGCGGACGGCTGAAAATCGATGCTCTTAAAAACAAGCGGTATGCCTTCGTATTCTCCTGCTGCGCGATAAACCAGTTTGAAGCCGGACGCCCTTTTGGGCCGCAGCAACAGGTGTTCCACAATGAAAAAGCCCTCGCTTCCGGCGTTGAACTTCCCCAGTTGTTCCATTAAACGGACCCGGGCCTGTTCGCAATCCTGTTTTGATTGGCCGGAATATAGCGGGATTACGTCTTTTTCATCCGACAGGTTGCCCGCGGCTGCCGGATCGGGGTTGGTGATCAGGATCAATTTCCACCTTTCGCCGTCGGGGGTGATCTTGTAGCGGTGTTCATCCCAGCCCAGGCGGAGCATGGTCTTCAAGGGGAGGAGCCTTCCCTTTTTCGGGGCTTTCTCTGTTTTTTCAAACAGTTCCAACCCGGCGGTGAGGGAGCAGTTTTGCTGGTTTTTGATATCCAGGAACAGGCAGATCCTTTTCTTAAGGGTGGAAATATTGTCATTTTCCCAGGCAGGTTCCCGGTAGTTGAAACCGATGGAGCGGTCGCGGCTCAGTTCGGGATATTGCTGCAGAAAACGGATTTTGGTCCGGATCAGGGCTTTTTTCAGCATCCCGGAATTGGACTCTTCCTTGAATAGCGCGCGCAGGTGGTCGCCCGTGAATATTTCGCCGAAACGCCCGAGCAAATGATCCAGGAAGCGATTGCGCCGGCCGGCCCCGGGGTCAAAATTTTCCGTCGTCCATTTCCTCATGCTTTCCTGGATGGCGCTCATCGCCTCGGCGGGCGGCAGGTCTTCGGCTTCGGGTACAAAATTCTGCAGGTGAAGAACATCCGGAATGTCAAAGGGGAAACCGGCAAAATAAGTGGCCTTTATGTCTTCTGACAGGGAAAACAAGTGCCGCACCCCCGCCAGCTGACTGAGGTAGTTGGCCAGCAACTGTTCAAATACCAGCAAATACCCTTTCAACTGGCTGGCCTGGGCTTTGCGTTGCCGGCCGGCCACTTCGGGCAGACCGTAATTTCCCACGCCGTAAACCCCCGGCAGCAGGCGTTGGAATGAAAAGTATTCGCGTACCTTGGCGAGGTCTTTGCCGGAAACCGGCGCGCCCTCCTCAAAATCCTGCGGCAGCCGGGATATTTTTCGCTTTTTGGCGGCCATAGTATGGTAAATGCGCAGGACCTGGCTGAAGTTGACCGGCACTTCTTCGCCGTCCTTGATCAGCCGGACGGGATAGGGTACGGCTTCGGGGCTGATCATTTCCTTCTTGCTCAGCACGAGATAGGTGCCCGGATCAATTTCCACTTCATCGCCGTATACGCGGGCTCCTTTTTTGCGGAGGTAGAGATTATTGACGCTTCTAACCCCCGCCGTGCCGGCTACAAGGTCCCGCAATTGGGACACAATGACGGCGGATTCCAGGGGCCGGAGGTCGGCCGGGCGAATGAAGCCGTACAGCGGCAGCGGCCCCTCGAAAATCTCGTTGATGTCCCAACCCATTTCGAGCAATTCATCGGGCTGATAAAAGGGGATCGAGGGGCTCAGGTACTCTTCCAGGGCGAATATGATCTCCGCCAGCACATATTCGCCGAAGGCGTCCGGCATCAGGTACACGTCGGCGAAGACGGTAACCGGTTCGGATTGCAGGACCCGGACTTCCTCAATGTCTTCGCACAGGTTGCGGTAGCGGGCCAGCAAATGGCGGATCTCCTGCAGCGCTTCACTGTCGTTTTCGGGGTTGTAGTCTTCGGCCAGCTGCACCAGCACCCGGTAGAGGCCTTTGTAGCCCTGTTCCTGGTCCGTAACGGGTTGAAACCATGCATTTTTCACCAGGTGGTTGCACCGGTCTATGATCAGCCTCCGGTAGTCGGATTCGATAAGAGGCCCGGCCGGCAAAATGGCCGGAGGACCGAAAAAGGCGTTGATAGGCGGCTCCTTCCCGTTTTTCGGGGGGTATTCGGGAGCGGGGGCTTTTTTGTTTTCCCGAGCGTACAGGAGGTCCTTGATGTCGAAGGCTGTGCGGTAACCCAGGTCGGTGATCGCAAATGCCAGGTATTCGAGCAAGGTTACGCCGGGGTCGTGTTCGTTGTAGTCGGTCCAGGAGTCGCCCGACAGTTGTTGCGCATAGCGGATGGCCTCCTTTCTGAGGAAGTCAAAATCCATGCTTTTATCGGCAGGCGGTATTCGTTTTATGCTGCTGGGCTGGTCCATCCGATTGGTTATTTGGCCGGTTGGGCGGCGGGCTGCTCCGATCTGCTGGAGAGGGCATTTTCGTAGGTATCGAAAAAGTCGTCATCCCAAAGGCCTGCCACATGGTAATAGATGTAATGGTACTCGGTTTCCTCTTTGTTGGCGGTGACGGCGCGATACGGCCATAAGGTGCGTGCGTAAAGGTTGTACTTGTACTCGAGCTCGCCTTTTTCGTTCGGCACCCACCCCCCCTTCCACCGGATGCGGATCTTGTTGAGGAAACTGCCGAAATACGCGCAGGTCTGTTGCACCTTGCTGCCCCTGTGCCGGTTTACCCCGATGGCAACGGCGTGGGTGAAGCCGTATTTGCCCCGGCCTTTGGGGCCTTTTATCCTGGCCGTAACCTCGAAAATGTGCATGCCGGTCAGTTCCTTTTCAAACAAGGGGTGCCATTTGCCGTCGCCGGGCACTCTGCCGATCCGCAGGGCGCCGATCCGGGTTTCCAGTGCAGCCGTGCCGCTGACCTCAAGGCTGGTGGCCGGCGATTGGGTATGGATGCCGACATTGCCGGTCTTGGCGTTGACGAACAGGGCGTTTTCCGGCAGGGTCACGCCTTCGTCGTTGGTATATAACCGGTCGAGGCTCAGACCGTCGGCGTTTTCGTTTTTGAGTAGGTTGAACTGAAACCTGGGGCTCGGCGCTGCCAGGTTGTCAAAAAAGCTGATCAGTTGGGTGGACTCGCCCTGGGGGGAAAGCTGGAGCCCGTCCTCCGGCGTTTTGGCATAACCGTCGTCGATCTTGTTGACCGTTGAATCGATCAGGTAATTGAAGTGCACTTCTGAGGGGAAGCTCCCCTTCTTGAAATAGTTCTTCAGCGTTTTCCGGTTAAAAAGGGACATAAGCTATGATTTAGGGCGTCCGTCGCCGGTTATTCAAACAAAAAATACTCATCATCGGGGTGCTCCTCTGTTTCCCTGACAGGCGGCCTGGTTGAAATTACCGGTTGGTTCTCATCCGGCAAGACCACAAAATCCGATCCGATGCGCATGATGTCAATGGCAGCCTGTTCGGGCGCCCCGAAGGCCTCCTTGTCCACAAAATGGATGAGGTGCTCCTCGACCGGGACAAACACACTCCAGGGGTTTCCCGGGCGCAGGGTTTCCGCCTCGGATTCCCGGCCGGCGGTATCCCGCAGCTCATAATAGTCCGGCGCCGTTTCAAAGACCTGCACGATGGAAAACCCGGTGATATACCGGACATAGGGCTGATCGCGGATGAACGCAAACAGGTCATTCTTGCTGAGCGCTCTGCCCAGCTCCAGGCTTTGGCCTTTCACCCAGGGGCAGATATAATCCCGGATATCCCGGTGCAATTGTTTCAATATAACCCCCTTTTTTGATTCGAATTCGGCCTTGAGCATGAGGGAACAACTCACTTTAAGCCGCTCATAGGAGGGATTGACCACCCGGATCCGGGCAAAGGCGTTGCCTTGCTGCTCCAGGTAGGATTTGATGGCTTTGAGGTCGTAGAAACCGGCCCTCGGCGTTACCGTTTTCCCTTCGAATCCGGGGATGACCACGACCATGACCTCACCCGGTTCCAGAAATTGTTCGTTCCCGACACTGCCCAGGCATTTCACCTGACGGATTTCCGGGAATTTTTCCAACACCAGCCTTTCGTAATCCCAAATGGTTACGGCCCTGTTCTTGTGTCGAAGGCGTTCGCTGACCCGGGTGTAGAACATCCGGCTGTCCTCCGGCGGAATGCCGCCTTTGAAGCCCACCGGTTGATAGATTTGAGCGATCTGCGGGATGGGCTGAACCAGGTCCTTTATTTTAGGCAGATTGCCGTTCTGGTCGTAATGCGTTTTGTCGCCGTTGTCGACCCATTCAACTTCGACGGCATGGGGGCGGATCGTGTGAGCGCCGCCCAGCGCGTTGAGGTTACCTTTGCCGGTGACGCGCAGCCAGAACAGGCCAGGCGTCAGCATTTCCTCGCTTGGGGTGCAATCCGGCGGGATGTCGAGCAACACGATCCCGGCCCTGGTCAGTCCGTCGGAAGAATCCATCAGCACCCGGTCCGGGGGGAAAGTAACCCAGTTTTCATGGCTCAGGTACTGCCATTCCAGCTCGATGGGCATTTGGGAAGGTTTTCCCACGCTTTCCGTCAGGTGGAATAACAGGGAAAGCTCCTCCGGGGGATTGAGGCCTTCCAACCCGATGAACAAATAACCGTCCGCATCGTATTGCGGGACGAGGTAGTGGTCATCCGCCTTTCCGTTGCTGAAGACCGTCCGTTTTCCGAACGGCGTGATGTGCACGAGCAGGTCGCGCGCCGCCGGGTCGTTCTCCCGGAATTCCTGCACCCGCATATTCAACCGGGCGCCGGCCGCGTAATTGAGGGTCAGGCGCCGGACAACCGGTACGAAGGGTTCATTGGGAAGCGGTTTGGGCTCCTCTACTCCCGGGACAATGCTGAACGGCCGGGGGCGTGCGTTTTCACTGACTATCCGGGCAAACAGCCGGGGATAAACGGCCTGACCGAAAGCCATGGGCGGGTTGCTGATCTGAAATTTGAAATAGCCCGTTTTAGCGCTGTTCGTATACTCCGGCAATTGCTGCATCCGGAAATCCGGCCGGATCTGGAGGGTTTTCAGGTCATTGATCTGCCATCCGGTATCCGGCAATAAGGTTTTATCTTCGCCGGCCGCCGATTCAAACAAGTGAAATTCTTCCTGTTTTTCGGCGCCCTTGGGGAAGAAATCGAAATCGGACAACGCGGTTAATTTCACCCGGAAGCTGTCGTTGTCGATGTTCTGTTCATATGCCGCGTAATAATCCTCAAAACCGTTTTTATCGTAGGGCAGGTTGTTCCAGTGGATATTGATCTTCAGATCGGTCAGCTTTTTGATGAACAACTCCCGGTTGCCGATCAGCAAATAGGAATTCCGGTTGGGCGTGGGGCCGAAAGGCTGGAAGGGCGCGCTGCCGTCCAGGAGGCCCAGTTCATTGTACAGTTGCAGAGACTTCATGCCGCGGACCTCCACGTCCAGGTCGATGGTCTCCAGCCGCAATACCTTCAGGAAGGAATAAATGTAGACGGCCTCATTGGCTGCCAGGAGGATCCTGAGCAACGGCCACTCGGTATCGTATTGTTCGGGAATGACCCCCGGATCGTACCCGGCAATGGCGGGATCGGCCATGGTCAACCCGAAGGTGATCACAATGCGCTGGTCCGCCCAAAGCGGATTGACGCCGTACCGCCTGACGGGGATCCAGCCCTCTGCTCCGGTCACCGACAGCTCCAGGGAACTGTTGAAGATCCGGTGAAAAATGGATTCTTTATCTATGCCTTCATTGTGACTGATGTCCTCGATCAGGGATTCAAACTGGTGGAAAGCGCCGGGGTTGAATGCCAGCGTCACTTTAATGGTTCGTTCGCCTTCCGACAGCAGCAGGACGGATGAAGCCAGCGCAAAACCCAGCGTGCCGGCTACCATCCGGCGTTCGTCGGCCGGTTTGTCGATCTGTTCCGCTCCGAGAACGGGCCAGCTTTTTTCCGGGTTTTCAAAGGGCAGACCCAGGCCGTTCATCGAAGCGGCAACAGGAGCGGCATAGATATTGGATACCAGTTTGTAGGAACTGCCGGTACTGATCAGCGGATTTTTGCTGACGAACAGGGTTTTCAATGCTGCGACCCGGGCCTTGTTGATTTCCAGGGGAAGCAAGGTGCGGTAATGCGACTCCAGCCCCTCCTGATTGATGCCGGCCAGCAGCAGGGTGGTTTTAGGCAATAGGTAAGGTGAGGCGAAATCGGCCAGGGTGAAACAGACAAAGCTGCGATCCGGTACTCCGGCCCTTTTTTGCTGTTTGAGGACGTCATAGAAGTAGTATTCCAGGTGACGCCTGGTCAGGGTATTGAGGTTGTCCTGGGCAAACCTGAAAATCCTGAGGAATGCAATCAGCAACCCGGTATGGGGTTGATGATCGCTTTTTTCCTCCAGGGATTTTTCCAGCAGGGCCGGAGTGAGTTCCCGCAGATATAGCGCAAACAGATAAAATTTCCGGTGGACCTCCTGGATCTTACCGAGCAGCGCATTCAGGTCCGCGGGGTCGGGTGTTTCGATGCCTGCGATTTCCTCCTGTTTTTCCAGTCGCCAGATGCGATGGTATTTGGAGGCGGAGTCCTTTTTAGCGCTCCCCGGCAGCGCGGCGCCGGATAATGCCGTCAGAATCTGGAGTTGCCAGCACAGATCGGTTTGGATGCCTTGCTCGATCTCCTTTTCAAGGCGGGTCTCCTCATCGAACCGGCGCAGCGTTTGGGCCCTAAGGTACCAGCCGTTCAACATTTCAGGGATCCGCTGAACAATGCCGAACAGAACGGACAGGCGGTTCCGACGCTCATCCGGATCGTTGACCAGCCTGGTGGAATGGAGCGCTTCCTCAAATTGAAAGTCTATGGATTCGAGATCGGTCCGGATGATCCCGGCCAGGAATACGCTGATGTCCCGGCTGAAAAACTGAGACCAGTCGCCGGCAGGTTCGTTCTGGTCGTTATAAAAATTGACATTGCTGGAATAAGCGGCAACAAAAACCAGAAGGTCGCTCAATTGGCGTTCATCGATGGGGATGGAACCGGGCAACAGGGAACTCAGCAAACGCTCCTGTTGAGCGCTGCCTGCAAGTTCAACCCATTTGTCGCTTTGTTTTGCCAATGTTGACCTGTTTGCTCCGGGTTCAGACACCCTGGATATTAGTGCCTTCCTTCAGGTAGAACGGATAGACGATATTATCCCGCGTGTTGGTTTTCCGGATCGTATATTCGAGTGTAATGTAAATGACGCCGAAATCTTCGGTGTTTATCCGGACATCGATCTGTTCAACCGTGATCCTGGGTTCATACCAAAGGACGGCCATCCTGATCATGTCCACGATCTGGGATTTGGCGCTGCTGGTCAGTGAACTGAAAACCAGCCGGTGGAGATCGCACCCGTACTTCGGTTTCATGATCCGCTCGCCCGGTATGGTGGAGAACAGGATGAACAGGCTCTGGCGGATATCCGCCTCTTCGGAAACCATCCTGATACCGCCCTTGTGTTCGTCAAAGGCGGGCGGGAAACTCCAGCCGGTACCCAGAAAACTTCGCTTATCCTCTTCGTTCATAAAAGCTGCATTTAACCTTTACCCGCCGATCATCACATTAGGCGCGCCCAGCACAATGGAGCCGCCGTGCGCGGTAGTGTCGCCCATGCGCGCTGCGGGGCGACCGCTGATCATCACCGTCGCCGACCCTTTGACAATGGTATCCGGCGGGCCGACACAAACGCACATATCGCCTATTACGGCGGCCGGCATCCCGGCAATGAGCACGTTGGGCACTCCGGGGCCTGCAATCGGGCCCCCGACATGCGGAATGGGCGGTAACCCCGGCGTCTGCATCGGGCAGGTGTGCATGTCTGTTAATCTGGCTGCTGGCGGCATTTTTTTGGTTTGTTGTTGTTTATGGTTGTTGGTGGTTGTTTATGGTTGTTTATGGTTGTTGTTTATGGTTGTTTATGATTGTTGTTGGTTGTTTATGATTGTTGTTGGTTGTTTATGGTTGTTGGTGATTGTTTGTAAGGTTCCGGCAACAACAATAAACTAAAATAAACAACAACAAACCAAAATAAACAACAACAAACCAAAATAAACAAAAATAACAATAATCAATTAATCATCACCATAGCGCCTTTGATGCTGGTATTGCCGGCGGCCTTGAGTTCGGCGCTGGCAGATCCCTGGGCGGAAAAGGCGATATTGGCTTTAGCGTTCACATTCAATCCCTGAAGGCTGACATCGCCGCCGGAGGCTTGCGCCGAAATATTCTGGTTGGCTTTGATGTCGATCTTTCCGGTGGCCTGGAGGGTGATGTCTTTAGCGCTTTTGATGGTAATGCCCGCTGCGGCCATTTCCATTTTGTTGCCGTTCTGATCCTGGACGGTAATGCTTTTATCCTTGTCGGAAAGAATGAATTTATTTCCGGCGGGGGTTTGAACGGTCAGGATCTTGTCTTTATCGTTGAATTCGAGTTTCAGGTCATTTTTGGTTACGATTGCTTTTATCGAATTTTCGGCATCGGGGGTATAGGGCGGCGCTTGTTTGCTGCTGTACAAGCTGCCCAGGATGACCGCATAGCGGGGGTCATTGTTGAGGAATCCGATCACGACTTCGTCGTTCACCTCCGGAATGAAGAAGCTGCCTTTTTTATTGGTGGCGTAAAAATTGGCCAGTCTGGCCCATATGCCGTCGCCGGAGGCGGCAATCATGGGCACTTCAACCTGCACGCGGAACTCCCCGTCCGGGTCGGCGTCAATTTTCTTGACCGTGGCATTCTGCAGGCCATGGACGCCGGCCAGCAGCCCGCCCGCCGGCGGCGTGGTGATGGGGCGCTCTTCGGCATACCACTCGGGCGGAAGGCCGAAGCCTACTTCCGTGATCCAGCTGCCTTCCGAGACCGTATGGTGGACGGATGAGATCAGCGCGTCGCCGTTGAACCGCTTGCCGAAGCCTTCCAGGGTGATCAGGGTATTGACTGCCGGCATCTCGTTGCCGAAGAACGAAACCCGGCCCCGGATCCGGGCAAGGGTCGATTTCAGCAGGGCGGCCTTCGCCCATTCTTTCAGTTCGGCGGCTTCGATGGGGCCGGTGGAATGGAGTTCGAATTCATCGAGGTTCAGGGTAGCGGCCAGTTGTGTTCCCGTCAGGTTGCCCTGTGACGGTACGCTCGGCGGCGATGATTTCCCTTCTGTGACAGCCTGTTTTTTCATGTCCCAGGAATGGGCAACGGCTGAGGGGATCTGAAACCGGGTCTCGATCTCCCCGTCGAATTCAAAGACATCGCGGTCGTAGTTGATTTTCAATTGTGCGGCGCCGGAGGCCAGGGGTTTTTTGACATACACTTTCCCGTCGGAGGTATAGGCGATCATGCCGTTGGCTTCAGCCCGGGCAACCATGAAGTCCCAGTCGACGGCGTGGTACTGGATAAGCTGCTTGTGCTGGTAAGCGGAGCTTTCAACGGCTTTTTCCAGGCCGTAGTTGTCAATGATCCCGGAGATGACGCTGCTGTCCGTCATGTCCTTGAAATACTTGTTTCGTCTGCCCAAGGTCATCTTAACGGCTTTATCGCTGCAGTGTACGATCAGCTGGACCCTGCGGTCGGGCCGGGCTTTCAGGCTTTGATTGACGATGATGCCCTTGAAAACAGTCTTATCCTTGGAATGGTACCCCAACTGGATCTCGATCTCTTTCCCGGGTTTGAAATCATCGGATTCGCTGGGCTCGAAAGCTTCGTTGGCTGCCTGCCCGCGATCCAGTACGAATATGACCTTGGCGGAAGCAACCCGGTTGACCTCCTTTCTGACATCGATGGAGAGCACATAATAGGTGCTTTTGATCGGGCTGCCGTCAATCTTGATGGTGTAGGAAACCACGTCAATGTTGTCGATTGGGAGCGGTTGTGCCATAACATTCAGTTTTCTAAGGGTGGGAAAATGATTTTTTGTCCGGGCTGCAAATTCATAAAATTGGATAGTCCGTTGAATTCAGCGACCTGGAGGTAATAACCGGGGTCCTGGTAGATGGCAAAACACATCATGGGCAGGTTGTCCCCGTCGCGGACGACCCTGACGTGCGTCAGGTCCGGCGACGATTTGTTCTTCAGGCTTTCCCGGGTCTGGGCGTCGATGAATTGCTTGAAGGAGACATCCGCTTTGGCCCTGAGGGGTTTACCGTTGCTGTCGAACAGCATGTAGTCGATCGAGATGCTTTGTAACTGTCCCTTGAACAGCAGGCCCTTGTCGCCGCCCCATTCGATCTTGACATAGTGATTGGAATGGATGCTGCCGTTGTAATACAGCGCATACTGCTGGAGTTTTTCGATCTCGTCGTACACCTCTCCGGTTCCCGGAACGGCGCCCGTGCCGTCAAACCAGAGCTCCAGCTGGAAGGTTTCCGGCGGCGGATCGACGATCCGGCCGTCAATGCGGTCGCCGTTGGCCAGTTTGACGGAATAGCTGGCGTCGTAGGTGAGCGGTTTGAAAACCCGCTTGTATTTCTCCGGGTTGATGCTGACCTCCAGCGCTTGGGAGAAACCAGGCGCCAGCTGGGTGAAATCAGGATCCTTGTACGCCCAGATTTTTAGCTTTGGGTTCGAACCCGCTGCCGGTTTTTTCGCCATGGATCTCAGGTTTTATCGGAATTTCTCATCTGCCAGCAACGCTTTCACCTTTTCGATGCATTCCCGGACAATCTCCTTTTTCATGTCCTGGGAAATCAGGGCGGGATCGCTTTTGACCATCTCAAGGATCATGTCAATGTCTTTTTCCAGCAAGACGGCGTTGGCGCCCTCCTCATCCTTCTGTTCGGACATATTGGCCCGGATGACCAACTCCTTGATCTCGATCGGCATAGCATATGTGTTTTAGGTCATCCCTTGTCGTCGTGCGGGTATTTGACCACGACGGTATCGACAAAGGAAAAATAACTGTAAGCCAGGGTCAGGGTTTCCACCACAATGGAACTGTCCTGGGCTTTCAGGTCTGAAATTTCCCACTGAACGGGGTAGGCGTTGACAAAATGCCAGGACATGAGCGGCGTGGGTTTGTCCAGGGATCCGCCGGCGTCCAGCAAGTCGACCATGATGTCCTTGGGTTCGATCTTCTGATCCAGTCCCCCGGTCAGCGTATCCCGAACCCAATTGCCGAAGGGCGAGGACTTCACAACCAGGCCGCGCCGAAGCACCAGATTGTCGAATGCGACCCGGCCGGGCACTTTGTGCGCAAACCGGTTCTCGCCGCCCTCCCGGATCTCGTCCGTCCCCATTTTGAGGGAGATACCGGAAACCTCCTGGAATCCGGCATCTACCGCTGCATTCGGCGAGTTGCCGCCTAACAAATTGACAGAATAAAAAAAACCGACCGGAGGAATATAGGTATTCATCCGTTAGCCTTTTTTCATCGACATGCCCTCGTGCGACAGGACGATCTCCTCCACCGCCACTTCGCTGTTCTGGGAATTGAAATCCGTACCTGTTACCTTCATCGGCCAGGCATTGGTCAATTCCCAAACGAACATGGCCTTCCCGTCCTGGTCCAGCAATTGTATCGTGACGGTTTCCCGCTTGATCGTATTCATTTTTATGGAATTGAAATAATCGAACAGCGCGGTATCGTCCTTGAACATGCCTTTCTTGCACGTCACATCGCTGGACTTCTTCAAGCCCGGCATTTTGATGGTTGAAAATGCCTTGCTGTCACCTGCCCGGTACTCGATCACATCGTGCTCGGAGTCAAGGCCGGAAACCTCCTGAAAGGAAATTACCCCGACATCGCCGAGCTTGACCTGAAAATAAAATTTGGGTACGGGCCACGGTGCGCCTTGGGCATCGCCTGAATTAGCCATTTTATTCTGATTTAAAGGTGTTTGAAATTAGTTGTCAGTTGTCAGTTGTCAGTTGTCGGCAACCAGCATCCTCCGTCCGCCATAGCTCCCTAAGAGCGACGGCGGGCAGCATCCAACATCCAGCATCCACCACGCCTCAGCGTGGCAGCATCCCCCTACGAAGTCTGCATCTTCTGCTGGAAGGTGATCACAATGAATTCCGCCGGGCGGGTTACGGCAATCCTTACGGAAATGCGCATGATGCCGTCCAGGATATCGATCGGGGTCATGGTGGTGCCCAGGCCGACGTCTACGCTGAAGGCGTCGTCGGGGGTAGCGCCGGCCAGTGCGCCCGATTTCCAGACATTGGTCAGGAAATTGCTGATGAGCGCGCGGATGTTCGACCAGGTGCTTGACACGTTGGGTTCGAATACGTAGGCTTCGGCAGCAAACTTGATGGACTGCTCAATGAAGATCACGGTGCGCCGGACGCTGATGTATCTCCAGTCCTGACTATTGCCGTCGAGGGTCCTGGCGCCCCACACCAGTACGCCTTTGCCGGGGAAGGTGCGGATGGCATTGATGGCTTTGCCGTTCAGCGGGAGGTTGAGGTCTTCCTGGTCCTTGGCGGTCAGGTCGACAGCGGGCTTGATGACCGATCCTACGCTGATATTGGCAGGTGACTGGTGTACGCCCACCGTGTTGTCCACCATGGAATAGATGCCGGCCATGGCGGGGCTCGGCGGCAGCAGGTTTATGCTCGAACGAAGGTTCTTCATCAGTTCCTTGTAGGTCGGGCTGACGGCAAGGAGGGTCTGATGCAGCTGGGTGGCTTCGTCGGCCTGCGCTTCGGTGATGCCGGTTTTGAAATCGGCCAGTTTGACGATCTGTTCCTGGATTTCAACCGCCCGTTTGCCGGAAATGAGGCTTTCGGAGAGTTCTTCGCGCAGGTTCTTGTACAATAAGGTGGCAAGGCTTGAAACCTCAATGGCCGTTGTATCGGTGTCGAAGGCTGCCTTGTTGGCGGCGGCGATCAGTTTCTGCTTATCGTCGAGCTTGTCGGCGAAATCCGGCGCATCGGCGTTAATATCATCCCCGGTGATATTGACGATGTTGGAGAAATCCAGCTCTTCCGCGGCCACGATGGTTGTTTCCAGAAAGGGGTAATAAGCGCCGCCCCATTGGAGGAAATTCTGGCCGATCCCTACGCGGAAATTCTTGACCACGTCTTCCCGCAGGTCGAGGTTGCCGAGCGGAACGTCCAGGATGGCCACCCGGTTGCGCATATCGAGCCCGCAATGCCCCAGCATGGCCACCTGAAGGTCGAAGGCGCCTTGCGCATCCCGGGTGACAATATCAATTTGCTTGGTATTGTCATTCGGATCGGGCCCTTTGGCGGTGGATTCTTCAACCAGCAGAATCGCCTCCGGGATCACGACCATGGTCGGTTCCGGCTCCTTGAGCAGCGGTTCGATCCCGCTGGTCAGGTCGGCGCCCACAACGCCGGCGGGGGCGTCGGTGTACTTTCCTACGGAAACGATATAACAATCCGACCCGCCGTTGGAAAAGAACAGCTTCATGCAGCTGTGCAGGATAAATTGGGTCGATTTGTCCACAGTGAGCTTATACCCCACAGTGGCATCTGCCTCAATGGTGTATTTTACTTTGGGCGGCCCGCCGAAGAATTCCAGGAATTCTCCATAAGAACTGATCTTGGTGGGAACTTTCAACAGCGATTTTTTTCCCATGATCGCCTTCTCCGTGTAACCGATGAAAACGGGCACAGCCGTCGGCACCGGTACCGCTGAGTTGGGAAAGGCGCTCTTTTCATCGATGTAAACGCCAGGCGTTGCAAGCACTCTTGCCATCTGTTTTAGGTATTTGGTTTATAAATAGACATACATATCGGAATAGATCTTTCGATCGTTCGATCCATCGGGTTCGGGTTTAATGGTTTTGATGTCAGGCGCGGGCAACCGGATCTCCGCACCGTTCCCCAGTCCGGGCAGTTTGAGGGTGAATTGCCGGCTGCTCTGTTCCTGCAGCGTTATCGGGGCGTCGCTTATGAATATGGTTGCTTTTTGGCGGCTTTCAGGGGCCAATGCGTCTCCGGCAGGCGCCCACCGGTGAAAGGATGCTTCGTTTGATCCGTTTATGGACAGGTCCTCATAGACGTGTTCGTTGTTTTGGAATACAAGGTACCGCCACAGGGTCTGCCGGGCCTTAAAGCGGATTTCATACTGCACGGGTTGCAGGACCTCCGCGCCGTTTTCCGGCTTCAGCATTTTTTCCGGGCTCAGAAAGAGTTCCACAATGCCGAAAACGTCGTTTCCAATCTCCTGATCTGAGGCAAAAAAGCGGAGAACATCCTGCTGAGCGGCCTCGTCTCCTTCCCCGGCGCCGGACAGTTCGAAATAACCGGGAATGTCTTCCTGCGCCAGGTTGATCCTGAACAGGGTGTTCTGGTCGGGGTCCGGGGTTGCGAACGGGTAATCCGGATCTGCTGCCACGGGGCCCGATGCGTTGTTCAAAACCAGCCGGCCGGCCGATCCGTTCGGGGCCTTGCGGTGTGCGAAGGATATCCCTGTTTTTCTGATCAAAATGCTGTCCAGCAAGCCGGCCGGAGATCCGAACTTCCCGTAAAGCGGGTCCGTGATCTCAGCCGGGTTCAGGTTATTGTAATAATGAAGGGTATTTTCCGGCAGCGTAAGCGGCAGGTCTGAATAATTGATGAAATAAGGATTCCGGACCCGGATGAAAAACGGGAGCCGGAGGGTTTGCCCAGCTGACAGGACGGGCGGTTTGAGGTTGTTTTCTTCACCATAGTAAAGGCCGAAACCGGCCGGGTCTTCGTGCAACCTCAGGTCATACCGTCTGAACGAAGCAAGCGTTGCAGCCATAGGCGCCAACTCCAGATCCCTGCAAACCTCATTGTTGCGGTTGAAAAAGGAGTGCCTGAAGGCAAGATGTGATAATGGCCGGAATTTTTTTGCCATTTAAATGCAGACTTTAGCAGGCAGCAAAGGGGCGCCGGGCCCCTTTAGCTGCCGGAATGAACTTTAGGTGTCCCCACTTCTGTGATCTCAGGAATTTCTTCCAGAATCATGTCTTCTGTAATGGTGATCATACGCATTTTCAAAAGGACAGAAGGGATGTATTTTGCGCCCAAAGTAGCCCAAAGGTTACTTTGTTCGTGAAATGTCAGGTTCGTGATTTCCACAGCGATCTTCTGCACGGAAGCGCTCAGGCCGGGCGTGTTTTGCGGGGTGAACACCTGTTTGCCCTGGAAAAAACCGATGACGCTGGACAGAAATTTCAGCGATTCCTCATAGATCGTTTCAGGGAAATAGGCGGCAAACAGAACGTACAGGTTGAGGTTGACGGGCGGATTGGTCTTAACGGAATTTTGGTGGCCAAAACTCAAACTGGTCCGCTCCTGTTCCATGTTTACCAGCGAACAGATGATCTTATTCGCACCGGCAGCCGGCACGGAACCATCTTGTTTGACCAGGTCGGACAGAATTACCTTGGCCTCTCTTTCCTGAAATCGCCTTTTCAGGAAATTATTCAATTCCTCCACAATGACAGGCAGTACATGCTGAAGCATTGTAAAATAGTGGTTTTCCCTAAAACAAAATACCCAGGGCATTGCTATGCTGAGAAAGGCTGAAGCGGAGGTCCAACATCAGTCATCATCCTGCATAAACAGACTAACCCTTAAATCTTTTTAAGAGCGGTAAAAGGGGCTGAAGGTCGCTTGCGGAATTAAATCATTAACAAAAGGGCAGCCGCGGCTGAAGCCGGAAGAGGCTGTTTGTGTGGGAATCTGACGAAAAATTGCAGATAATGCAGTGAATTACTCAGGGCTATATGCTGCAAGGAAAAATAAAATTAGGATCGCAACACATTTCTACTTCCTGGCCAGTATTTTAATTGCTGAAATTACCAGCCGTATCAGGTAGATGCCTGTAAAGTTAGCGATATAAATGAAAACAAACAACTCGACGATCAATAATTTTTCTTTTTCCGAAAAATAGCGCTCGCCCGAAACCAGGTCCATCAATGCCATGAAAAGCAGCGACAGCGGCAAGGCGGCCACCAGCGAACCCAGGAACCAAAGAAACTCCTTTGCAATGAATTTTTTCATGATCGAAAAACAAGGTTATTGTTACAACCGGTTATCAACAGCATTCGCCCGCCGGCCTCAGGGCAGCCGTTTTCTTCTGCGTTCAAACAGCGCCGTACCCAGTACCGTGATCAGGATCCCGCTGATGATGCCCACCGCCAGGACCACCAGCCGGTTCCGGGCCAGCAGCTGCTCCGGTGTGTACGGGCTGGCGTAGGGGTCTTCCGAAACCTTCAGATAATAGTACAGGACAGCTGCAACCGCTATAAACAAAAAGCCGCCCATGATGTAGGTCAGCCTCAGGGTCTTGTTGGCGAAAAATACATCCCGGACCGCAGCGTCAAAAAGCGCGCCGACAAATCCTGCCAGCAGGAAGACCACCAGGAAAACGCTCCCCACCGCTACCACGTCGCGGTATTTGGACAGGGATTGCGGCAGGTAAAAACGCTCCTGCGCCGGATGGTATACCGCAATCGTGTCCTGGGACGGCGCAAACAGGGTGTCGATCAGGGACCAGAGTTCCTTCCTGCCCGAATCATACCCCAGGGCCCAGATGCCGACGCCGCCCAGGCCTTCCTTCAGCACCCAGTTGAACTTGGCGTTCAGGGTAGTGGAGTCGTCGAAATACAAGGTCTCGCGCCGGACGGTGTTGCCGATGGAATCCGTAACCGTATAGGTGTAATTGGCCGTCCAGGATTCGATATTGTAATTGGGCGGCTCCCGCCGGTTGCCGTATTGCTGCCGGATGCGCCAGTAGGGGATATGCTGAAAGGTGATCTTCGAAGTGTCCCGCCAGTTGGGGTCATTGGCGTTGGTAGTCGACCACAGGGCGCCGTAGTACGGCAATCCCAACAACAGCTTGCGCCTGTTTACGCCCTGTTCCAGCCAGTGAAATACGGACTGCTCGATCGACCCTTCCGATTTGAAGAGCGGCGCCACCGGCCCGGGCGGCATTTTGGCCCCGATATGGTAGTCGTATCCGGTGAGTATGAAGAAATCGACGTACTTTTGAAGGGTGTCTACCTGATAGATCTGGTATTGGTTGAGCTTGGGCAAGACGACGCTGACGATATAATTGCCGCCGGCAGGGTGGGGGGGCAGCGAGGTCCGGAGCTTGCGGATGAATTGGGAGAATTTCAACTCGTACCCGGCCGGAATCTGTTCGAAATTGACATCCAGCCCGTCAGCCTGCAATTTGACCAGCAATTCAGATAAATTCTGGATCAATCGCTCCTGCTGCCGGCTCTTGTTGTCAAGGAATTGCCGGTTGCCCGATTTGTAAAAGCTGGTGAGGGTGATCAGCACCTTGCAGCCTTTTTCGTGGGCCATGCCGATCAGCTTGAAATTGGGGTTGCTCCAGCCTTCCACGACCTCCGGGTTGTCGTAGGCGATATTGGGCTCGGCCGCGGTATTGAGGTTATACGAAAACAGGGAAACGTAATTGAGCAGTTGATAGTTGTAGCTTTTGTAGGCCTCGCCCATCCAGAAGGGATGCCATCCGAACACTTTGACGTTGTTGGCGATCACAAGGGTATCGCCTTTCGGGGATTGGTAGAGCACCTGTTTGTCCTCCAGGCGGAAATAATCGAGCCAATCCTGTACCTGGGAATCCTGAACCGCCGAATAGCGCTCAAATTCTTCGCTGTGGATGGCGTTGTAAATCAAACCCAGTTTGTCCTTTATGCCTTTTTCGGTCGGAAACGCGGGCCTGACCGCCGTATCCCGGTCGGGCTTGAACAGGGATTGCCACACCACCTCGATCCGGGACTGCTTCTTTTCGGCCTGCCCGTCGGAGGTGTTCTGGGCCTGCAGCTTGCCGGATTGCATCCAGCCCGCCAGCATGATCCACAATATCAGTGCCTTTCTCATGTTGCCTTATGGGTTTTACCCGTCCCTTCAGGGTTGGCGTACCAGCCTTTCCTGCGGCTTTCTCCGCTGGTAATAGGCCACCACTTTCACCTGTACGGGAAAGGTATTGATGTCGTGTTGATTGATGAATGCGAAATAAAAATTGCGGCTGCCGGTACCCGGAAACCCCTTGCCGAAATTGTTCGGGTTGTTTTTGTGTCCGAAGAGCTCTGTCGCGCCGGAAGGCCTCCCGGACTTCAGGAACCTTTCCCTGTTCCGGTCATCGGCAATGACGTACGGTACCAGGTTCGGATCAAATCCCGGATCGATGCGGCTGACGGCCGGAAGAACGATCGGCCGGCCCAGGCCAAATGCCGCCAGGGGCGGCGTTACGCCCGGCTGGGACCATTCAGGGGGCGTACTGGCCTCCAGGGCTGCATAGGCGGCGACGGTCGGCGCGCCGATGCCCACCCAATAGGTGATGAACAGGAAGAGGTCGTTATCCTCCGCATGCTCCGGAATATTGACCTCCACCACTCCGGCGCCGGATTGCATGGGGTTTCGTTTGCCGGTCAGACTAAGGGTAATATCCGTGACCTGCAACAGAATGGTATCACCGGTCGGAACCAGGACCTGCTCCTTTTTAAAGATCAGCTGCTGTGCGGATGCGGTTGCCGGATTATCAGAAGGGCTCGCTCCCAGGTCGGCGGCTGACCAGTAGACGGTATCCGCAGGGGAGTGCAGGCCGGCTTTGACGGTCGCAAATTGTTTTCGGAAAAGACTGCCCCCCCTCAGGTAAAGGTTGAAGCGCTCGGCGGAGCCCTTGAGCAGCGCCGTGTACCGGACCGAGGCCGCCTTGAGGTTCGCCTCGATGATTTTGCCCTCCTTGTCGGTCAGGGCAGCTGCTTTGAGGGGCTTGCCGTCAACGGTCTTCAGGTCAATGACCAGACTGTCGCCGGCAAGGCCCCTCCCACGGAGCAAGTAGTGATTTTGGGCAGTATCCTTGGATTGGCCCGGCGCTTTGAGGTCAAACGTCAGGCAAGTGCACTTATCTTTCCCTTTTTTGGCCTTTCTCTTCTTGTTCAAATCCAGCGCGGGGCATTTTTTTCTGGAGATCCGGATCGGTTCCATCAGGATGGAATCCCTGTCGGACCACAACAAGGGTTCTTTCCTGCGGATGACCCTGAGCCGCGTTTTGACGTTGAACGTCACGGTCGCGCCTTCCCGGAGGGTATCGATGCCCAGGGTGTCCAGGCAGATCTCCGACAGTTTATAACCGGTCATTGCGGGATGGGAACGGATAGCCGCCGTCAGGTCCGGCGGAGGAGGGGAACAGGCTGCTTCTTTTTGTCCGGCCAACAGGGCCGGCAAAAGCAAAAGAAGACCTGCAAATAAAGATTTCAACTTATCCTGCATCGGTTTTCGATTCAACAAAGTGCAGGAATCTGACACAGACAATGTTAATCCAATCGGGTCCGGGCGGCTTTTTTACCCATGATATCCGCAGCTTTTTCGAGCCCCGGGTCATCGTTTACCGGGAGGCCGGCCGCCTGGGTAGTGGCTTTTACGATCCCCTGTCGCTGTTGAACCACATGCGTCAGTTCGTGGCCCAGCAGTTCCTGTCCTGATGAGGTGTCGGGTTTGAACTGTCCGGGTGCGAAGTGGACATCACTGCCCTGGGTATAGGCCAATGCGCCTACCTTGGGCGCTGCGGAAGAGTCGGCATGGATGCGGACATCCGAGAAATCAGCCTGGAGGGCGGTTTCCATCTGGTTCTTCACGGGGTCGGGCATGCCGGTCGCATTTTCTTTTTTCTGGAGCGCCGCCGGTTGCCCCTGTTCGAACCTGCCCTGCAGCAGTTCTTCTTCATCCGGGGTCGCCAGCTGAAGCGCGGGGGAGGCCTGCCCGTTGAATTTGCCCTGCAGCAATTCGTCCTCCGGTGCGGCCATCATCTGGGCGGAAGGCTGAAGGCTCCGCTGTACGGCGGCGATGGCCCTGTTGTCAGCAAAGCCGGAAGAAGACGTATGGCCTGACCGCCGGCCGGCATGATTTGCGCTGGCCCGGCTGCGGGAGTTGCGGGAAGAGGCGAAAGCGGAAGATTTCATGGTTTCAGGTTTAATACGCTCAGGAACGGCTGAATCTCCTGATTCGGGATCGTCAAAGTTAGGATTTTTTTTTGAATCGGCAAGGCCTGTATTTTTGACGGATCTGAAAAAATGATTACCTTTCCCATCCATTTCATTGTGTGCCGGATCTGCCTTTGGATTTCTTCAACGCCTAAAACGACTGGTCATGTCTGCCACTAAGACCGAGGTCCGTCCTTTTTTACAAAGATTGCCGGAAAAGATCTCATTCTTCCGACCGGAAGAGCTGGAGGAAGTAAAAAACAGGCTCAAATACAGCAATTTCCTGGCTGTGTTCGGGGAGGAGAGCTATCAGCTGCGGTCGCTTGTTTTTGACGGACTCCTGCCCTCCCTGCAAACGAACGGCGGAGGAAATCCTGCAGCCGGCTCAGGCGGGGTCAGGAAGAGCGATATCGAAGGCCGTGCCGGCTTCAACTGGTCGATAGCCCCGATCCTGACGCCCGGCCCCAATCCGGTCGGCAACCTTGCCGGCGCACTCGCTGAGCCGGGCGTGCTCAGGGCCGCTGTGGAAGCCGATTTCGGAAAGACCCTTGAACGGAAGCTCCGGTCGGGCATCGATGGATTGCTGGAAGTTTACGAGTCGGAAAAGGATTCGGAGGATTTCAACCTGCTGATCGTTGTCGACAGGTTGGAAGAAATTTCCATGTTCCGGGAAAACGGCACCTGGCACGGTCAGACCGGCGATGACGCCCTTTTCTTCAACCTCATCCTCTCTGCCATACGGTCGTCCTTGCCCGTCTATATCATCCTGCTGATGGATTCGGGCAGCCTCAATCAGGTTTATCAATACAGCGGCTTCCTGGAAGATATCGATCAGAACCGGTTTCAGCTCAGGAAATTCGACCCGAAGAGCGCGGCGGCATGGGTCAGGCAAGCCGCCGGCGGCGGGACGGAAACCGAAGCGGAACGGGCCTTTATCGACGCCCTGGCCGCCGACCTCAAAAACGGGAATAACGGCGCCGATCCGCACGCATTGTTCAAACTGACCTTCGCCCTTCAGCAAATGAGAGCAGCTGCCTCCGGAAGCCAGGATGCGGATATCAGCCAGCTTTACCGGGAAAACGGCAAAATCAGCCGGGTGATCGATCTGTGGCTGGAACGGAAATTCGGAGCCCTTCAACCCTCCGGCGAAGCTGCCGGCGAAACGCCCGCCGGACTGGCATCCCTGACCACCGATCAGAAGATCGTCATGCGGTCCTTCAAGGCGCTGACGGAGAAAGACCCTTCGGGCGTGGCTGTCCGCCGCCCGGTGTTCCTGTCAGAACTGCTGGAACTTTGCCGGCGGAGCGTAGCCAACCCCGCAAACGCCGTCCAAAGCAATGCCGATCCCTGGGGCGATGAAACGACAAAAAATCTGACCGAAAGGCAGGTGCTGGATCAATTGATGGGTTTCAATACGCCTTCGAACCCCTTTATCCGTATCATTGACCCGCCCGCTGATCAGGACCTCGACCGCATTGTCTACATCCGGGAAGAGGCCCTGGTCTCCAATTGGAACAGGATCAAGGCCTGGGCGGATCAGGAGGTGGTGGATGCCGGCATTTACAAAGGCCTGATCGAATTTGCAAAAGCCTATTACAAGAAAACGGCGGAAGGCGTGCCCGGCGGCGCACAAGCCGGTCCGACCGGAAACACGCCTGAAACCGGCTTGCTGAAAAGGATCTGGGAGTTCATCGCGGGGTACTACCGCATGATCTCCGGATCGGTCAAAAGGGAATTGCAGTTGCTCAATAAAAAGATTGAATTTTCCCTTCAGGAGGATTTCAACCCGGGCGAGAAGCTCTCCCTCAACTCCATCAGGCTGCCTTTTGAATGGAAACAGAACAATATCCCGAATGAGACCTGGGCCAGAAGATATTACAACCCCCACCGGATACCGGTCAAGGATCCGCCGCCGGAAGACCCGGATGCGCTGGAGGAATACAAATTGAACAAATACCTGGTTCAGGAAAAAGGTATTGAGCACCATTTTGCGTTGGCCAGAACCTACTACGACCTCAGCCTCGAAAACGTCAAGGGCATCGTCGAGCGCAGGGAAATGGAAAAGGAGCGGCGGGTGAATAATTCCAGGCGGCTGACCCTCATCTTTCTGGTGCTGGCCGTCGTGGCGGTCATCGCAACCATCCGCGCCTCCAGCTTGCGCAGGGCAGAGAAATTGAACAGGCAAAACGTGGAATTATTCGATTTCCTGGATATCCTCTCCCAAACCCGCACGATCCGGAAGGAAATTCATTCGGAGGAGTACAACAATAAGCTGAAAGAGGAGATCAGAACGGAATCCCTGCTGGATGAGGACGAAATGAAGGATTCGATGCGCGGCATGCTGAAGTTCCTGGCAGACAGTTTTTACATCGCCCTCATACCCGATGCGATGGTTGCGGCCAACCGCAATCTGTCAGCATACAATGAAAGGGTTATCGATAAATTCAACACCCTGTCCATCAATGCAGCGCTGACGCTGAATTCCCTGAAGGTTGCTGAAAACGCGCGGAATTCCAAGTCGCTGATCATTCAATCGGCTTCCGATATCCTCGGAATTGCCGGTGAAGCGATCAATTTCAACCGCACGGTCCGGGATACTTTTTATCAGTTCCCGCTCATTTATAAAGCGCTTGAGGAGCATATCGCCACCCTGCAGCAAATCCTGGCCCAGAAATACGACGACCTGGAGCACAACAATTTCAGGCACAAGGATCAGGCCCTGGTGATGGCCTTTGCCTCCAACCCCGGGATTGAGGCCCAGTACGCATACGGCGACGCCCTTGGGAATGTCCGCATCTTCAACGGAGAAGACGATTTTAAAACGGCCTCTTCCGGCGAAAGGATTACGGCCCTCACCTATGCCGATTCCGCAACCCTGCTGGCCGGCACCTTCAGGGGCAACATTCTCAGGTACGAAGGCCTGGCCACCGACCCCAGGGGCAAAGGCGTTTTTCCCTTTGCGAAACTGGAGCTGGGGCCGGATATGGATAAACCCATTAATGCCATATTTCAGATCGGGGATCACCTGCTGGTTGTTACCCCGTGGGAACTGCAACTGCTGTCTGCGTCCACGGGCGGCCCCGACCGGTTTGTTCAGGTTCAGAACGTCAGGCTGGATGCCGGCCTGCATGAGATCAGGGCATGCGCTATTTCCCCCGATAAAGATATGGTGATTGCCGGAGGCGACGGCGCGCTCGAGGTATTTGAACTCAGCGAGGGCCCCAACCGGTCCCTCGTTCACCTGAAAACGGTGTCTTTCACCGGCGCGGCCATAACCGCATTGGCCGTGAGCGATGCCTTTTCAGGTCCGTTCGGCGAACAAACCTCATTGGTGGCCGTAGGTCTCGAAAACGGGACTATTTTTCTGGCTCCCGCAGACGATTTGCTGCCCGGCGCCAATTTCGGAGCGGATTTGGGTATTTTGAGCTTGCAATCTTCCACCATTTCTACCCTGGGCTTCAACCCGCATGCGCATCAACTGGCCTCGTCAAGCCTCGACGGCAGCATTGTGCTGTGGAACCTCGATCTGATCGCGCCGGGTAACGTGCAGGGCGCTGTTTTTCTTAACGACTACGACCATATCCGGCTCGAAGAGTCCGGCCAGGGGATGTGGGGAATCGTCTACATCAACTCCAATGAACTTTTTTCAACCGAAAATCTGACCATCCGGAAGTGGAAAACGAATATTGAGGTATTGAAAAAGGAACTGGAAGAGCTCCTGGGAGAATATAAAAATGACAAAGACTATTGATGCTGCAGTTCTGGGAACATAGAGAGGAGATGCTGGAGGCGTTCGGCTTGGCGGAAAGCTCGATCCTGGTCCACTTGAACGGAAATCCGGAGATCTGGTTTTTCCAGAGCCTCCTGGAATTGGCCAGGAAGGGATTGGCTGTCGAGGTCGCCGGAAGCGAATCCCTCTATGCAGGAGTGGACATCAACCCGACCTATTTCGACAACCTTCGGGTTGCGGGAGGCGCCTGGTTCGCCTATCCCGCGGAAAAGCGCATCCGGGATCTGCCCCCTTCTTTTATCCTGCTGGACGGGACCCTTCTTTTGCTCGAATCCGTTCAGCCGGCCAATCCCCGGCGCCTGGAAATGATCCGTGCGGCCGACCTCATCGGGCAGTATGGTCAACGGTTTCGCAAGCTCAAGGAACAGGGCCTTTCGGGTGCGGTGATCCCGCTCCTGGATCCGGACGGCCAAAAGAACCCGGCGGGCGTCATTGCCGGCCGGCCGCTGACAGCCTGGTTTGAGGCCCGGCCCAGAACCGTGGAACCCGGCGGAACGGTTGAACTGGGTTGGGAAGTAACCGGAGCGACGGTTGTTGAGATCACCCCCGGGATCGGCATTTGCCCGCCCAGAGGAACTGCAGCGTTACCGCTCGGGCACAGTACGGAATTCCGGTTGCGCGCCGTCGGTTCAGACAGGGAACTGTCGAGGGTGTTGAGCGTTGAAGTGGATAAAAATCCGAAAATCCTGTACCGGATCACTACCCTGGATTTTGCCACCGGCGGCGAGATCCCGCTCTATTTTCGCGAGGATTTTCCGGACCACTACGGCATTATCCACGGCCAGGCCGTTACCTTGTATTGGGAGGTCAGAAATGCCGGATCCGTTGAGATCGACGGGATCGGACCGGTAGCTGCAAACGGGTTCAAGGTATTGACGCCTGAAAAACTGACCGCCTATACCATAATTGCGCGCAACGGCGGCATGGCGGCTAAAAAAGTGGTTGTCATCAATGTCTTTCCGATGCCTGCCATGGAGAAGATCCGGTCGGTCCTGCCCGACAGCATGGAAGTTCGGTCGGTGCTGCATTTCAACAATATTCAGGTGCCGGCCTGGTTGAATCAACCCCTCAACTGGGAGATTGACCAGCATATGGCGGCGCCGGCCGCTGATGACCCGCCGCTCGCCATCCGGCCGGGAAAGGAAGCGCCCAAGCCCCCCCGGAAAGGCTGGCTGACCTGGTTCAAAAGAAAAAAGCCGTAACTTTAACGGGAATTTGCAGATATGGAAAATGGCACGACCGGGGTTTTAAAGCCCGATTTACTCCGCGATTTCTGCTGGTTTTGCTCCGGAGGCAACACGGATATCCTGCGCTATTGCCCCAGGTCGGAGCATATCAAATACGCGGGAATCGGCGCCACGGTCTTCTTTACCGGTCTGCTGGCGGGCATTTCGGGTGCTTATGCCTTTTTCACCGTCTTCAAATCCGTACCGCTGGCCCTGATGCTGGGTATCCTGTGGGGCGCCATTATCTTCAACCTGGACCGGTTTATCGTTTCCACCATCAAAAAGGAAGGGTCGGTCCGCCGCCAGCTGGTCATCGCCCTGCCACGGTTCCTGCTGGCCCTCCTGTTGGCTACGGTGATTTCCAAACCCCTGGAATTGCGGATCTTTGAATCGGAAATCGCTGAAATCCAGGACCGGCAAAAGAATGAAAAACTGGACCTGATAGACCGGAAGTTCCAGGAGAAAATTGCGGAGAAAGAAACCGCAATTGATCGCCTGAGCCAGGAAATAAAGACCAGTTTCGAGATCAGGGAACAAAACTATCAGGATTATAAGTGCGAATGCGACGGCACCTGCGGCACGGGCAAGGTCGGTCGCGGGTCGGAATGCGAGCGCAAGGAAAAAAAATACCTGCAATCCGACCGGGAATACCAGGAGCTCAAAACGGACAGGGAGGGCGGGATCGCACGGATACGGGATGAGATCGAAGGCCTGAAAAAAGAAAACGAAGGCGCCCTGACCAATGCTTCAGACCTGTTCTCCGATGGCCTGGTAGCGCGCATATCGGCGGCCGGCCGGTTGCCCTGGGGGCCCGGCTTTTTCATTATGCTCCTGATCCTGATGATCGAGGTCTCGCCGATCCTGGCGAAGATCCTTTCCCCGCGCGGGCCTTATGACGAAATGCTCAGGCGCGTTGAAGACCAATTTTACCTCGATCAGCTGGAAGCGGTGAACGAACGCAAAATGGAGATCAGCAAAAAGACCACCCTGCTGTCCAACCTGCATCAGGCGCAGATCGAACAGGAGGTCTATCAGAAAAAAGCGGCGATGAGAGCCGTTGCCGACGCCCATATGGAACTGATCCGCGAACAGATCGACGAATGGCTCAAAGCGGAAAAAGAACGCCTGGATAAGAGAAAACTGAAATAAACCCGATCAGACCGATGCGCAAAAAAACAATGGACGAATTGAACCGCCCCAGCGTCGAGGCTTTTCGCGAACAGGCCCGAAAACCGGTGGCCCTGGTGCTGGACAATGTCCGATCCGGCCTGAACGTAGGCTCCGTCTTTCGCACCGCCGACGGTTTCGGGTTGGAACGCGTCCTGCTTTGCGGCATCACGGCAATTCCGCCGCACCGGGAGATCCTCAAAACAGCGCTGGGCGCTACGGAGTCCGTACCCTGGTCCCATCATGCAGATCCCGTCGAAGCCGTTTTGGAACTAAAAAATGAAGGCTACAAGGTCCTTGCGGTCGAACAAGCGGTGGGCAGCATCCAACTCCACGAATTCCGGGTCCTGCCCGGCCGGAAATACGCCCTTGTTTTCGGCAACGAGGTCAACGGCGTCAGTGAAGCTGTCATGGCCCATGTCGACGGCGCCCTGGAGATCCCGCAGGCCGGTTCCAAACATTCGCTGAATATCTCGGTTTGCGCCGGCATCCTGGCCTGGGAATTTGCCCGGCAGTTGGGTTGATGTGGTTGTTATGATGGTTTATTGTTGTTTGTTGTTGTTTGTTGTTGTTTATTGTTGTTTATTGTTGTTGACGCCCGCAACTAAAATAAACCATCATAAACCATCATAAACCATCATAAACCAAAATCAACCATCATAAACCAAAATCAACCATCATAAACCCCAAACCAAAGACTCAAGGAGCCGTTCAAATCAAAAATCAACCTCCGGCGGCCGTAGCCTCGGCGAAGGCGGCAAATCAACAAACCTACCGCGAATTCTTCCCAAACATGAATCCGAGCGAGAACAGGAACCTGGCCGGCGTCTCGTCGAAAGCGTAGCTCGTATTGCCGAATGTGATGTGATCGCCGAATTTGTTGAAATTGCCCTCGTAGCGCAGGTCGATCATCAGCTTCCAGATGTCGATGCCCAGGCCGCCTTGCCAACCCAGGGTCATGCTTTTGAAATCCTGTTTATAGCCTTCAAAATCAGTGAGGTCGGAGGTGCTGTTGAGGTAAATATGGCCGACAGGACCGGCGTGCAGGCGCAAGGGGCCGAATTTATAGCCCAGCAGGACGGGCACGTCCAGGTATTGGTATTTTTCTTCTTTGACGACGGTTCCCGGGTTCTGAAGGTCTTCCACCTGAAAATCCACCTTATTGGAATTCAGCAGGATCTCCGGCTGAAAGAGGAAGTTGTTGAAACGGGCCTGGATGACCAGGCCGGCATGGACGCCGTATTTGGCATCCTTCAGGGCGATGTTCAACCGGTCTACGCCGTTTTCGATGACGTTGAAATCGTCGGGGCTCAATTCTTCCGTGCTGGCGCCGGCGCGGATGCCGATGCGCAGTTGGCTGTAGCCGTAAGAGATCGTCAGCACCACGGTAAGAAGCGTGAAAAGGATTTCCTTTCTCATGATTTGGTTTTTATCCGGATAACGCACGGCCGGAGGTGAAAAATACTTTCAAAGGTCGATTTTCTTTATAATTCCCCGAAAAAATACGATTATCTTGCAGGTTTTTAACAAAAGACCCGAATGGAAATTGAAAAAGCGGAGTTTATTGGCAGCTTCCCGGATCTGAAGCATTGCCCCAAATCGGGGTGGCCGGAATTTGCCTTTATCGGCAGGTCTAATGTTGGGAAATCCTCGCTCATCAATATGTTGTGCGGCCGAAAGGAACTGGCCCATACCTCCGGAAAACCCGGAAAAACCCAGAGTCTCAATTATTTCGCCATTGACGAAAAATGGTACCTGGTGGACCTGCCGGGTTACGGTTACGCCCGTATATCCAAGACCAAACGCGCCGATTTCGGCCGGCTCATCGAATCCTACCTGCGGGACCGCCGGGAACTGTTCTGCGCCTTCCTGTTGCTGGACATCAATGTGCCTCCCCAGGCATTGGACATGGAATTCATGAACTGGATGGGCGAGAATCAGGTTCCCTTCGTGGTCGCCTTTACCAAAACCGATAAATTATCGCCGGTCAAGATTAAAGGCCAGGCGGAGGCCATTTGTTCGGCGATGCTGGAAAATTGGGAAACCTTGCCGGAACAGTTCGTTACCTCTTCCCACAAAAAGACCGGGCGGCAGGAGATCCTTCAGTTTATCGGAGGGGTCTTGCAGGGGATTTAGAACAGGGCGCAAAAGCATGCCCGAAATCGGAAAGACATGTCAGCAGAAGATAAAACATTTTATCCGCCGGTCATCCCGGATATTGAGGATTGGCCGATCTACCGCCTGAGCGAAGACCGAAAGAATTTTGTGGAAGAGGTCGACCAGTTTACCGTCAACCGTTTGCTGAAAATCCACGGCAACAAGATCGGCGATACGATAGCCAAAACCATTTATCAGGAGCGCATCCGGATCAAGGAAGAACCCTGGAAAGTGGACCCGCCCAACGAACGCCTTTTCTGGAAAAGGATCCGGCGCAAACTCCTCAAAAGCGGCCTGGACAAGGGAGAGGAAGAGGTCCGCAAAACCAATGAAGAGATCCTCCGGCAGATCGTACACCGCTATTCTGAGGAGATTGTAGGGGCCTTCCGCATTAAGACCTTTCTGTTTGCCAGGCGGTTTCTTACCCTGTTCTTTACCCGGCTGCTCAATACCGCCGCAGGCCGCAACTGGGGGAGGATCTTCGGCTCGAAATACAGCCTGATGGACCGGCTCATCGTCACCGGCTACATCGAAGAGGTGCGTTCGCTGATGAAAAAAGGCGTGGTCATCGTAGCGCCCACACACTTCAGCAACCTGGACTCCATCCTCATCGGCTACGCCATGGATACCTTTATGGGGCTGCCCTCCTTTTCGTACGGCGCCGGCCTCAACCTGTACAATACCGGGTATACAGCCTATTTCATGAACCGGCTGGGCGCCTACCGGGTAGACCGCCGCAAAAAGAACGTCGTTTACCTGGAAACCCTGAAGGCCATGTCCAACCTGTCCATCCAGCGCGGGGTGAACAGCCTGTTCTTCCCCGGCGGAACCCGGTCGCGGTCCGGCGCGCTGGAAACCAGGCTCAAACTCGGGCTGCTCGGCACCGTCGTGGAAGCCCAGCGCGCCCTGTTTGAACAAGGAAAGGACACCAAGGTGTTTGTCGTCCCGCTGGTGTTAGGGTATCACTTTGTGCTGGAAGCCAAATTCCTCATCGAACAGCACCTCCGGGAAACGGGGCAGGAGCGGTATATCCGCTCGCAGGACGAGTCCGGCAGCCCCTGGCAGATCCTGAAATTCATCTGGCAGCTGTTTTCCAAAGCCAACGAGATCACCCTGTCGTTCGGCCGGCCGATGGATGTGCTGGGCAATCCGGTGGATGCGGAAGGCCGGAGTATGGACGCACGCGGCAGAGAATTGGACATCAAGGGCTTTTTTATGCTGGACGGCGTTGTCAACCGTGACCTCCAACGGGAGTCGGAATATACCAAAATGGTGGCCGAAAAGATCGTGGATCGCTATTTCCGGGACAATACCGTGCTCACCAGTCACCTGGTGGCCTACGCGGCATTCGAAATCCTGAAACAGCAGAATATGCGGCTCGATATCTACGGCGTGCTGCGGTTGCCGGAAGATGATTATGTCTTTCCGAAGGATGTCCTGTACGATGTGGTCGACCAGCTCAAGGCGGGGCTCACCGAAATGGAAAGCCGGGGCGAGATCCGCTTGTCGCCCGAAATTGGCCTGAATATTGAAGAACTGGTCGCCGACGGTATTTCCCGTCTGGGGAATTTCCACGTCGGAAAACCCCTCCGGTTCAATAAAAAAGACGAGATTGTCAGCGACAGCTTCAAAGTGCTGTATTATTACCACAACCGCCTGGAAAATTACGGGCTGAACAAAAAAATCCGCTGGCGGAAAATGGAAGAAGTGCCGGAACCCGCAGAATAATGCGATTCATTGAATCGGTGAAAAGCCTGGAACATGAACTTTATCATATTCGACCTGGAAGCGACCTGCTGGGAAGGAAAACCGCCGAACATGGTGCAGGAAACCATCGAGATCGGCGCTGTCCGGATCAATCCCTACGGCGAGGTGGAAGATACCTTCAACCGGTTTATCCGGCCGGTGATCAACCCTTTCCTGTCCTATTTTTGCCGCCAGCTCACCCATATCGAACAGGAATACATCAACCGGGCTTCCGCCTTCCCGGATGTAGCCGACGAGTTTCAGGAATGGTCCGGCGTGTTCGACGATGAAGATTACCTGCTGTGCTCCTGGGGCAGCTTCGACAAAAAACTGCTCGTCCAGGATTGCATTTTGCACAAACTGGATTACGATTGGACCGCCCACCACATCAACCTTAAACGGCAATACCAGGAGTTGAAACGCCTGCACCGCTCGCGCGGCCTCAAAGCAGCCGTCAACAGCGAAGGCTTTGAATTCACCGGCAGCCACCACCGCGGCATTGACGACGCCAAGAACCTCGCCAAGATCTTTGTCAAGTACCTCGACGAATGGAAATACTAATCATACGTCCCAATGCATCATCATGCATTAATAAACCGTCCCTCACGGATTCAGCCGCGCCAGCAGGATGCCTGCCACGGCAGCTTGCACAAATCCGTACAGCAGCCAGGTCAGGATCATGGTCAGCGAAACGTCAATGGCGCTGAACGTGATCCACATGGACGGCAGCACCGCCACCGCCACGTAAACCAGGCCAAGCTCCAGGCCCCGCAGCAGAAACCACCCGTTGAACTGCCCTTTGAAACGTTCCCAGAACCACGCCAGGCCAAGACCCAGGATGAACGGATGGACAAAAAACAGCCAACTGCGGTCGTCTCCGGTCCGGAAAACAGGATTGTAGTATTGTTCGGCCAGGCCGGGGAAGGCGAGAACGGTCAGGTATACCATGCCGAAGCCCAAAACCAGAAGGACTACGCCGGTAATCAATCCCGTTGTGATGATCTTTTTCATTTTTTACCAGGTTTTTCGCGAGAAGGAATCGGTTTTCGGCCCTCATCGGAAGGCCGTAATTTTCACACACCAAAATAAATGGACCTGCGAGGGAAAGCTTATGCGAAAAATCAGCAACGGGGATGATAATTATCAGGACGGTCACCTGATCTTGTCCAACAGCGCCAGTAAGGCTTCCTTTTTCCGGACGGCGACCGGGGCGGTTTCCCTGCCCGACAAGGTCACGCTGTTGTTCACTTTATCGTAATGGGTGATGTGGTGCGGGTTGATCAGAAAGGAGTGGTGGACCCGCAGGAAGTCGGCTTCCGCAAGCATCGTTTCAAAATGCTTCAGGTTGCGGGAGGCGAGGATCTGTTTGCCGTCCTTGAGCTGCAACCGGGTGTAGGCCCCGTCGGACTCCAGATAAAGGATGTCCTCAATCAGCAGGACGTATATGTTCTCCCGGTCGCGGATGACGATTTTCCGGGGTTTCTCCCGGCCGGCCGGCCGGAGCATCTCTTTCATGATGGATAATTGGGCCAGCAACTGATCCTTGTCCAGCTGGTCGCGGACCTTCTGGACGCTTGCCGCCAGCTCTTCTCCGTCGACGGGCTTGAGCAGGAACTCTACCGCGCTGTACCGGAACGCCTGGACGGCATACCGGTCGTGGGCGGTGATGAAAATGACCTGGAAGGTCCGGTCTCCCAGTTGATCGAGCAATTCCATGCTGGTGCCGTCGTCGAGCTCTACATCCAGGATCAGCAATTCGGCTTCCGGGTGGAGGCCAATGACCTTTAAAGCGGAGGCAATGCTGTGGGCGGTCCCGATAATCTGAACCTCCGGGCAGCAGGTTGCCAGCAGTTGTTGAAGGACCCGAAGCGTAGCGCCCTCGTTTTCGATCAGGATGGTTTTCATGCGGTTTGCATTGCAGGGTTGCCGAATCGCCTTTCCTTCAGTTTGGGCAGTACCAGGACAACCCGTGTACCGCCTCCTGCGCCGTCTTCCGTATCATACCGGAAGGCCTTGCGGTAGGTTCGCGTCAGCAGGCTGCACCGCTCCCGGGTGATGAGGGTGGCCAGCGATCCGTCTTTGCGGCCGTTCAGCTGCCGGGCGGCGGTTCGGCCAATGCCGTTGTCGGAAATGACGACCTGATAATGATCCCGGCGCTGTTCAAAACGGATATTCACGTTGCCGCCCGACCGGGTATAGATCCGGCCGTGTTCAATGGCGTTTTCCACAAAAGGCTGGATCAGCATGGGCGGGATGAAAATCTCGTCAGGGTCCAGGCCTTCATCCATCTCGATGCGAAAATCGAACCGGTTTTCGTAGCGCAGTTGTTGAATGGCGAGGTAGTTGTTCAGCGACTCGGTCTCTTCCGACAGCGGGATCAGCTCCCTGCGGCTGTGTTCGAGGGTTTGGCGGATGAGGCGCGCGAATTTGGTGAGGTAAAAAGCGCCCCGTTCGGCCTGGCCCTGGTTGAGCAGAAAAGACTGAATGGAAGATAATGCATTGAAGGTGAAATGGGGATTCATCTGGGCGCCGAGCAGCCGCTGTTCCAGTTCGATCGCCTTTTTTTGCGACCGCAGTACACGTTGGCGGTTGTACAGGAATACGGCCGCAAAAAGCAGCAGGCCGATGAGTCCGAATGCGGCCAGCAACGTGGTTTTTTGCCGCAATTCCAGCGCCTGGATCCGGTTTTCCTCGTTCAGCGCCGCTATTTTCGCTTCTTTCTGGGCGGTTTCGTATCTGGTTTCCCATTCATTGATCCTGGCCAGGACCTTTTCATCCTTGAGGCTGTCTTTGAGCTGGTCGTATTTCAGGTAGGATCGCAGGGCCGACCGGTAATCGCCCTTCGCTTCGTGGATCTGAAAATTGGAATAATAAAACCCCTCCTGGAGGTTAAGGTCTCCGATGGATAAGGCCAGACCGAGTCCTTTTTGATTCAGATCGAGGGCTTTATCAAACGCACCGGCCTCGGCGGCGCACCCGGCCATATTGATGTACGCGTTGGCCAGGTGCATGGTCAGCCCGTTCTTTTCGGCCAGCTCACGGAGTTCTTCCAGCAGCGCAAGGGCTTTCGGCAGGTTCTTCATTTCGCCGTAAATGCCGGTCAGGTTGGTCAATGCGACGGCAGCGGCTACCTGGTCATTGGTCTTTTTCACAAGGTCGTAAACCTGCAATTGGTAGGCGAGGGCGCTATCCAGTTGGTGGAGTTTGAAAAAGGTGTTCCCGATCCCGGACAAGGTAGGCCGGATGACGGCGGGGTTATCGGTTGCCCTGGCCAGGTTGTAAGCTTTGCGGTAATATTTGAAACTGTTCTGATAATCCTCCGCAATGAAGAAGGCGTTCCCGATATGCGAAAGGATGGCGCTGGTCAGGACCGTATCCCGGAGTTGCCTGGAAAACCGTTCAGCCGAAAACAGGTGGTCTGATCCCTGCTCAACCTCGCCCAGGCGGGTATGAATGAAGCCGATGTTCATATGGAGTTTGGCGAGGTTTTTCTGGACGCCCGCCTCCGTTGTATCCCGGGTCAGCCAATAGGCCAGCGATTCATCCAGCAGTTTCAGCGCCTCCTCCTGTTCGCCCAGGTTGGCGAGGATATTGCCCTTTACCCCCCTGGATCGCGCTTCCATCTCGCGGTCGCCGATCCGGATAAAACCCGTCAGCGCGGCGTCCGCATAGGATTTTGCCTCCTGAAGGTTGGTCCGCATCAGGCCGTCCGCCGAATAGAAATCAGCCCACGGCTTGTAGGTGTTTCCCGGGTGTTCGGAAGCCAGTTCCTGCAACCGGATCGCTGTTTTTTGCAGCTCATCCCGGTCTGAAATGGCGGTCAGGTGTTCCGCCTCCCGTATTAAACGGTTGAACAGGGTATCAGCTGATTGGGCGCAGGCGAAGGCCGGCAGGATGGAGATCAGCGCGGCAGTCAGGATTGCCGGGAAGTTTTTGGTGGATAATGATCGCATAAGCAAAAATTCAGGCTCTTGAGCGCATGGTCGCCTTATCGGCCCATCGCTGTGCAATGATACGCACTATTGGGCGGCAAAACGGTGCACTTATCAAAAAAACAGGTGCAGTTGTAAAATCCGGCCCGGCCCGGCGCGGGTTTTGCCCTAATGTTGCACCGCAACCCCCCGATTTGAAAACCAAAAGTCTGATTCCATGATAATGTTGAAACACTACACCATTACCGCTCTCTTTGTATGGCTGGCTTTCCAGTCGATCGCCCAACCGGGCAATTGCCGCACGGCCGCGGATGAAAACCAGATCAGGTATCTGGAGCAAACCAGGCTGGAACGGCAGGCCTATGACGCGCTTGCCGCCGCTGCCCGCAACGGCAACAATTCCATCACCTGGGTGCCCATACAAATACACGATTGCGTGCCCTCGCCGGGCTCGCTCAACGGGGCATTGGACGATTACACCCTTTGGCAATGGCTCAATGACCTCAATGAGACCTTCCTGCCCTACAACGTCCAGTTCTATGAATGCGGATACATCGACCGCTTCGCCAACCAGGCGCTTTATGCCTTCGACGCATCCGAAGAACCTTCGCTGGCAGCCTACGACGTCCCGAACGTGATCAATATCTACTATTTCAACGCCGTGACCGACGGATCAGCCGTGTATTGCGGGTATTCCTACCTGCCGCCCAGCCAGGACCGGATCATCCTGTCCAAGGCTGTGAGCTGCAGTCTGGATTCCGATGTACTGCTGCACGAAATGGGGCATTACCTCAGCCTGTACCATACTCACGGCAAAACCGGCGGCCAGTTGACCGACGAACTGGTTGACGGCAGCAATTGCAGCACGGCAGGCGATGACGTTTGCGATACGCCCGCAGATCCCAATCTGTATTCCGTCTACAACTGCATCTATTCAAATACCACCCTCCGGGACGTCAATAACCAGCTTTATCAGCCGGACCCCTCCAACCTGATGTCGTATGCCCCGTACAACTGCCGCAACCGGTTTACGCCCGGCCAGATGAACCGGATGGTTTACAGCGTCCATTATGACCGGAATTACCTGACGGGTTGCGCCCATCCGGGCGGCTGCGAAACCGTGATCGCCGATTTTCCCTATGTGGAAGACTTTGAGAATGGAACCGGAAACTGGTACCCTACCGAATCCGACCTGTTCGAATTGTTGCCCATGCAGTTGAACGCCGGCCCCACGCCGACTGCCGGAACCGGCCCCGCAGCCGCCTTCAGCGGTTCGGGCTATATGTACGCCGAATCCAGCAATGATCTGAATGCCTACGACCGTTATTTTGTCCTGAACAGCCCCTGCTTTGACCTGCGCAGGCTCAATGCCCCGGAGCTACGGTTTGCCCTGCACGCCGAAGGCGCTACACCCGCCTACATTTTCCTGCAATACAGCGTTGACGGCGGATTTACCTGGAAAGGCGATCCCACCTTCCTGTGGGTAGGGCAGGGCAACCAGGGCCCGGCCTGGCAGCAAACAGCCGTCGATCTGACGGATTTCAGCGGGGCGCCCTACACCCAGTTCAGGTTTGTGGTTAATATGGCCCAGGGCGAACTGGCGGATGTGGCGCTGGATTCCATTGCCATCGCCGATACCCAACCGGACGGCTGTACGCTGGATCTGGTGTCCTACGTGCGCGATGCGGTTTGTTACGGGGATTCCAGCGGGCAGATCAGCGTCGACCTGCTGGGGGCATTTGTGCCGCCGGTGGTGTTTTCCTGGTCCAACGGGGCAACGGATCCCGCTGTCTCCGGCCTGGCGCCCGGTGTTTATCCCCTGACCGTCACGGACGGAAACCGCTGTTCGGTCACCGGTAATTTTGTGATCAGCGAACCGCCTGTTTTGCAGTTGTCCCTGTCCGCATCCGACGAATCCGGCCCCGGGCAAAGCGACGGGCTGGTCAGCGCAACCGTGAGCGGCGGCCGCCCGCCGTATGCCTTCTATTGGTCAAACAGTGCGACCTCAGCCGTGCTTTCCAGCCTGAATGCCGGCCTTTATTCCGTCACGGTCACGGATGCCGGCGGATGTGCCAAGACTGCCTCCGTCCTGGTGACCGCTCAGGGGGTGAGTTGCGAAGGCGTATACCGGAATTTCCCTTACGCCCACGGGTTCGAGAGCGGCCTGGGCTGGTTCGAACAGGAAACGGTATTCGATAACAAGAACTGGACCCAGCGATCCGGCAGTACGCCGACCGGCAATACAGGCCCCTCATCCGCCTATGAAGGCGCCCGGTATCGTTACCTGGAAGCATCCGTTTCCCATAACGCACCGCTGCCGGTTGCGATGTTGAAGATCAAGAAATGCCTGGATTTTTCCCGGCTGACCAATCCCGTATTCGAGTTCTACTACCACATGTACGGCGCTCAAATGGGGACGCTGCTGGTTGAGATCAGCCTGGATAATGAGAATTCCTGGCAAACCGTCTGGTCGCTTGCCGGCAATCAGGGCAATCTATGGCATAAGGCCTCGATCGACCTGTCGGCCTTCAAATATGCACCCTTCAAGATCCGGGTCACCGGGATCGGCGGCCCCGGCGGCCTCAGCGATATTGCCCTGGATGCCTACTATTTCGGCGAATCCGGCGGAAACGCTTACCGGCCGGTGTCTGTCGGACCGGTTGCCTCAACCGAAACTGCGCCTGAACTCGTATTGTATCCCAACCCGGCAACCGAGGAACTGAATGTCGGCTTGCCGGACGGAAAGGCATACCGCAGCCTGGAAATTTTCGACCAGAACGGGCGGCTGCATCGCACGATCGACCCGCAAGATATGGAAAACCGAACCCTGACGATTGACCTGAACGGTTTGGCGCCGGGAGCCTACTTCCTTCGCCTCATCAGCGACGGTGGCGCGGAGGTCCGGCGTTTTGTCAAAATGAAGTGATCGCGCAATCCCGATGCATATCCGGCGACAACCTATGCAGACTTGTTTTCATTGATCCGCCTGCTCATTACAGCTAACCTTTATTGTAATCCCTGAAACCTGACCCCGGTCATTTTTGACCGGGGTTTTTTGTTCCGTGAAATTCCATTAAATTCGCAATCGATTGCGTTTACACACCGCGTCAAACACTGACCATGATTCTTTTCTCAACCGCAAAAAAGGGGTGGATGCCGGCCGTACTGGCGGCAATGGCCCTGTCTGCCGCCGCACAGGACCCACCTGCCGGTCAGAAGACGCTGAAAGGCGCTTACGAAGACTATTTCCCGATCGGGGTTTCCGTCGGGCCTCGGAATCTTTCCGGCGATGAATCGGAACTCATCCTCCGGCAATTTGCAAGTCTGACGGCTGAGAACGTCATGAAAATGGGGCCGATTCATCCGGAAGAGGATCGCTTCAACTGGGAACCCGCCGACCGCATCGCGGATTTTGCCCGCGGACACGGCCTGAAATTGAGGGGGCATACGCTTTGCTGGCACAACCAGACGCCGGGGTGGCTGTTCGTGGATGCAAAGGGGGAGGAGGTGTCCAAATCGGTTTTGCTGGCCAGGTTGAAAGCCCATATCAACGCCGTGGCCGGCCGCTACAAAGGCAGGGTGTACGCATGGGATGTGGTCAATGAGGTCATCGATGACAACCCGGGAAAATTCTACCGCGAATCCCCCTGGTACCGGATTTGCGGCGAGGAATTCATTGCCAAAGCGTTTGAATATGCGCACGAGGCAGATCCCGATGCCCTGCTGTTCTACAATGATTACAATGCAGTTGATCCGGAAAAACGGGACAAGATCCATGAAATGCTGAAAAAACTGCTGGACGCAGGGATTCCTGTTCACGGCATGGGTATTCAGGGCCATTGGTCTGTTTTTGAACCCAACGACGCCAACCTGCGTACGGCCATTGAAAAATACGCCTCGCTCGGACTGCAGGTCCAGATCACCGAACTGGACATTTCCATCTATCCGGCCGAAGACCGGCGCTGCGATCCCGTTCCGGGTGAAAACCAAACCTTCACGCAGGAACTGGAGCAAAAACAAATGGAACAATATGATATGATCTTCCGCGTTTTCCGGGATTACAGGAAGGTCATTACCGGCGTGACTTTCTGGAACATTTCCGACCGTCGCAGCTGGCTGGATAATTTCCCGGTCCGCGGCCGGAAAAATTACCCGTTGCTGTTCGATAAGGACCTGCAACCCAAGAAAGCATATTGGAAGGTGGTGAACTTCAACAGGCCCTGACGGGTTGAATATGTTCATCACAGGATCGTTTATCAGTATGAAATACCTCACCCTCAACAAGGTCAAAGTCCCTGCCCTGGGATTGGGAACCTATCGCAGCACCGGCTCCCGGTCAGCAGATGTCATTAGAATGGCCATTGAAGAATACGGCTACCGGCATATCGATACCGCCCAGTTTTATGAGAATGAGCGCGAAGTAGGCGAGGGGATCCGCCGGTCCGGCGTTCCGCGCGAGGACATTTTTCTGGTCACCAAGGTCTGGCCGTCCAACCACACCCGCGACCGGTTTCTGCCGTCGGTGGAAAGCAGCCTGCGAAAGCTAGGTACGGACTATGTCGACCTGCTCCTAATTCATTGGCCCAACGCCGACTTGCCGTTGAAAAGTTACCTGACCGAACTGGAAAAAGCCCGCTCGCTGGGCATGACCCGGTTGGTGGGCGTCAGCAATTTCAATATCGCCCAATTGCGGGAAACCCTCGACCTGGGCGTACCCATTGTCACCAATCAGGTGGAATTTCATCCGCTGATCGACCAGGAAAAATTGAGGCAGTTCATGCGCTCCAACGGAATCTCCCTGACGGCTTACAGCCCGCTTGCCCAGGGCCTGATCCCCGGTAACAAGCTGCTGCAGGAGATCGGCATGAAGTACGGCAAGTCCGCCTCACAAGTCGCCCTCCGCTGGATGATCCAGCTGGACGAAGTGATGACCATCCCCAAAACCGGCAATCCGGCCAGGTTGAAAGAAAATATGTCCATCTTCGACTTCGAGCTTTCGGAAACGGATATGGCTCAAATCAACGGCTTGCGCCAACAAAATAACCGGCTGGTGAAGGATTTTCATGGAGCGAAATGGGATAGTGCGACGTAAGATTTTACGTCGCTGCTGGAAACTGGTGCGACGTAAGATTTTACGTCGCTACTGGAAACTGGTGCGACGTAAGATTTTACGCCGCTACTGGAAACTGGTGCGACGTAAGATTTTACGTCGCTGCTGGAAACTGGTGCGACGT
>CALMYQ010000154.1 GCA_937873655.1 uncultured Lewinella sp.
TCAGGCCCTTGACGCCGCTTGACATTTTCACCTCGGGCGACCGAGCGGTGTATAATAATTTCTTCAACAAAATCTTCGAGCATTCGTCCTCTTAATTGTCCTTTTATGGCACTTCCTCTGCCAGCTTTTAATCTTTCTGTAAGGATGTCACTCCAGGTATATGATTTTTGAATTGCGCTGTTCATTAATTCAAATAAACCTATGGAATTCAAACCTTTTAAAAAACTCCCCGTGGTTGCTTTTTTAGACAGGATCGGAATAAACACGTGAGCGCCAGGGCTTTTTTATACTCATTGTTAAGTTGGGAAATATTCCAGTAGGTCAAGTCGAGGAACTCAAGGTCCTCTTTGGTAAAAAATATTCCTTCAAAAGTTTGTTTAATGAAATTGTCTTTACCGGGATTATTTTTAAGAATATGGTCAACATCCTTTTCATCCAAGGTAGTATCGGAGTTTTCACATGTTGCTTTAGTGATAATAGCAGGGAAATTAAGAAAGTCATTGCTGATCACTTTTTTTCCCATTGCCTTAAAAAGATAGGAAACAGCCCCTGAACCGGAAAATCCATCTAAAACAGTATCAAATTTAAGATCACTCAAATTGTTGTATATCCAGGGCAGGAGTTTGTGCTTACTTCCCATATACCTGAACTTAGGATAATCTAAGGCTTGTTCAAGCGCAGCATTGGCGTTTTCAAACAGTTCCGGTTGCAAGCCTGATGAAGTCATTTGAAAATATTTTATACAAAAATTGAGTTTTTTTCTGATAAATCCAACTTTCTATTCTGTTTTTTGTGATAAAGGTTAGCTTCAAAAAGGTGTTTTAAGCATTCAACTCCAAAGGCATTCAGTGAAACTTGTGCGCGACTAGGCTGGAGCCAATTTGTTACTAAACTGCACAAATACTTTACACGCCCAATTTCCCCCACCCGCCCCAATTCCCTACTTTTGCCGCGTCATCAAACCCGGCACAGGCCCGGCCTTTATTGTTATCCAACCTTCTTCAAACAGATGATCCGAAAATTGACCTTCATCCTGTCTTTGCTGGCAGCTGCCATCCAGTTGCCCGCCCAACCGGCCGCCATCCGCGATCTGCAACCCACCGTCATCCTGATCTCCATGGATGGGTTTCGGTACGACTACCTCGACAAATACCATCCGGAAAATATCCTCAGCCTGGCTAAAAAAGGCGTCCGTGCCGACTGGATGACGCCCAGTTACCCGTCACTGACCTTCCCGAATCACTATACGATTGCTACCGGGCTCTACCCCTCCCACCACGGCATCGTCGCGAATAACATGTACGATCCGGAGTTCGGCGCCTCTTTTTCGCTGAGTAAACGAGAGGAAGTGCAGAACGGCCGCTGGTGGGGCGGCGAACCGATCTGGGTAACCGCAGAAAAACAGGGGCAAATAGCGGGATGCTTTTTCTTCCCGGGTACCGAGGCCGAGATCCAGGGCGTCCGTCCGACCTTCTGGAAGGTCTACGACGGCAATATCGCCTTCGAGGACCGGGTCGACCAGATCCTGGCCTGGCTTGATCTTCCCCAGGCGCAACGCCCGACCTTCTACACCTTATATTTCGAAGAACCCGACCATTCAGGCCATACCTTCGGCCCGGATGCGCCGGAAACAGCCCGGGCGGTTGCTCGAGTGGACGAAATGATTGGTCGATTAACCGCCGGATTGAAGGAGCGCGGTATCTTCAAACAGGTGAACCTCATTCTGGTGTCCGACCATGGCATGGCCCCCGTAAAACCGGAAAATAACGTATTCCTGGATGACGCTTTCCCGCTCGACCTGGCTGCCCAGATCTCCTGGGGATCCAGCATTGTGACGATCTTTCCCAAACTGGGTGAAGCCGATCACATATGGGCTTCCGCGCAAGCGCATCCGTTGCAACACGCGCGCATTTACAGGCAGGAAGATTTACCGGAGCATTTTCACTATACAGGCCACCGGCGGATACCGCCTTTTATTGCGGTTGCCGAACCTGGGTGGCGCCTGACCAGCAAGCCGTTTTATGAAGACCAGAAAGCGCGGCAGCAGGGCCCGATGCCTGCTATGACCGGCGTGCACGGCTATGACAACGAATATCCCGACATGCGGGCTGCTTTCGTCGCGCACGGACCCGCCTTCCGGAAGCACTATAAAGCGCCCGCCTTTTCAAATGTGGAAGTGTACAACCTGATGACCCATATCCTGGGATTGACGCCCGCCCCCAACGACGGCAAACTGGAGCACGTGGAGGGCATCCTGAAGAAGCGTTGACCGGCAAACCGGTGTCAATCAAGCGCTTTCACGCGCTCACCCTTCGCCAGGTTGCGCCGGCCGAAAACGAACAACAGCGCAATACCCAAAATCGTCACTGCTATCCCGATGTACTGCATCATGCCGGGGTTGCCGTATTCGGTCATGAATACGACGTCAATCAACCCGTGAAACAAAGCGCAGGCCAGGATGCTGCCCCTGGAGCCGTTGAACAGCCAGGTAAGCAGAATCGCGCCCGTCAGGATGCTGAAATACCAACCTACTACGCCACCGAAGTCCATCGAAACGTACCCGGGGCGGTAGGCAAAGATGGGCATATGCCACCCCGCCCAGAAAACAGAAAGTATGATGGTCGATACCAATGCATTGTGCCTGCCCTGGAGCCGGGGAAGAGCAAACCCGCGCCATCCGGTTTCCTCACCGAATCCGAAAAAGACTACGTTGTAAACCAGAAATCCTGCCGCACCCAGTTCCGGGAATTCATCGCTGTACCCGAACCTGGAAAAATCCGGAAATTGGCCGTCGTTGATCCAGGCGACCAGTCCGCCCAGCAAAGCCAGGGCAGGCGGCGTCAAAATGGCGATCAGCAACCAGGTGAGAGGCCGCCAGGCGGTCAGACTGCGCCAAAGTTTTCGGACATCGGCCCGGCCTCCGAAAATTGCGGTCGTAATAAACGCAGAGAGCATGGGACCGAAACCGCCGATACCGTGCTGATAGGGTAGGATCGGATGGGTGTTGAATCCCAATGACGGCAGCCAGTACGGCGACCAGATGACCCAGGAAATGAGGTAAGCCAGCAAAAAATAAACGGCCAGTTCTTTGGTTTTCATGGCTGTCGGATTGAAGTGGTTTGCCGCTCACCCGGCAGGCTTCGGCAGATACCAATGCGATAGAATGAACAGGATGCCGGACAGGAACAGCGGCGTCGAGATCAGCAAAAAAGCCGACGTTTCGCGGGCGGTATGAAAGTAAATGGTGAATACCATCCCCAACACCATGAACCCCACCCCGCCGATGAGCGGAAAACGCCACGCTACAACAAGGATCGCCAGTACAAACAGCGCCGGCAGGAGATGCATGATAAACCCGAGGAGCTGCTGCCCGAAAGGCTGACCGTTGGAAAAGGCGTCCGTAGCAAACAACGCCAGCAACCCGGTATAAAAGAGGGCGATAGCGCGGGGCCCCCAGGTCAATGCTGTTTTCATACAGAAAAGTCTTTATCACTTTTCAATCCAATCTCCATGACGGCCAGTTGGTCCGATCAATTCCTCAGTTCCTCAGTTCCTCCCTTTCAACCATCCATACCACCCCGCCAATCCTTCCCCTGAAGTACAGGATACTTCTACGAATTCCAGCTTCGGGTTCACCCGTTTGGCGTAATCCTTGGCCTTTTCCACATCAAACGATACGTATGGCAACAGGTCGATCTTGTTGATGATGCACAGGTCGGAGGTATGGAACATGTCGGGGTATTTGACGGGCTTGTCATCGCCTTCCGTTACGCTCATGATGACGACGCGGGCGCTTTCCCCCAGGTCGAACAGGGCCGGGCAGACGAGGTTGCCGACATTCTCGATAAAGAGCACGGAGTCGTCTTCCGGTTTCAGCTGCCGGAGGGAGCGGTGGATCATTTCCGCATCGAGGTGGCACCCTTTGCCGGTATTGATCTGGACAACGGGCGCGCCGGTTTTGGCAATGCGGTTCGCGTCATTGGCGGTTTGCTGGTCCCCTTCGATGACGGAGCATGCCAGGGTTCCTTTCAGGTCTGCAAGCGTCCGTTCTAACAGGGCTGTTTTTCCTGAACCGGGCGAACTGACCAGGTTGAGCGCCAGGATACGCTTGGCTTCAAAATACCCCCGGTTGCGCTCGGCCAGCAGGTTGTTCTTCGACAGGATGTCCTGCTCCAGCTCGATGACCGTTTTGACGGGCGGGTGTTCGTGATGATGGTGGTGATGGTCATCATCGTGGTGGTGATGATGATGGTCATGTGAATGTTCATGGCCGTGGTGGTGTCCGTGGTCGCCATGCGCATGCACATGAAAATGTTCGTGTTTGTCTTCTTCCCCGATCTTGGTGATGGTGACGGTATCGGAGGGGCTGCTGCAACCGCATGTACTGCACATGGTATCTGGATTTTGGTTTGACAATTAATGCACGACCAGGGATCTGACGCGCAATTCCCGGCCCTGTATCAGTTCATTGAGGTACTCGCCGCAGGCCGGGCAGGCTTCAAACAATTGCCCGGTTTCGTATTCCAGGCCGCATTCCGCGCAGCGCGCCTTCCCGGGGATCCGTCGGATGATGCGTTCCGCGTTTTCCAGTACGGTATCCCTGACGGCGGCATCCCAGGCAAATAAGAAGGCATCCATCTCTACACCGGCCAACTCGCCGATCTCCAGTTCGATGCTTTCGACCTCCCGCGCCTGGTGGTTTTTTGCCTGTTCATCGGCAATTTCCACAATGTTGAGTACCAGTGAAAGTTCGTGCATAACGTTCAAAACCGGATTTACCGGCAAATTCAAATGTAAAGGCGGTTGTAAAAGCGGCCGGTGACGAACATCATCCGGAAAGGAGATTTTTGTCAGCGCTTTTGTCCTATGAATAGCTTCAATTTGGAAGGATATTTCCAGCTATTTCAGGCGATCACTCTAAACGCAAGATCATGAAGCCGATTTCCGTCAAGCGTCCCACCTATTATCAGGAATTGCGCAACAAAGGATATTCCCGCCGGGATTTTATGAAATTCTGTACGATGATCGCAGCCTATATGGGGCTGGAATCCAGCGGGGTGGCCCAGGTGACCAACGCCCTGATGAACCAGCCCAGGGTGCCCGTGATCTGGCTCCATTTTCAGGAATGCACCTGCTGCAGCGAATCCTTCATCCGGTCTTCGCACCCGATGGTGGCCGACATCATTCTCGACAAGATCTCGCTGGATTATACCGAAACGCTTATGGCGGCATCGGGGCGCCAGGCGGAGGCCGCCATGGAAAAGACCATGAAGGACTATTACGGCGAATACGTGCTGTGCGTGGAAGGATCCGTGCCGGTTTATGAAGACGGCGTGTATTGCTGCATCGGCGGACGGTCGGCCCGGGATATCCTCCAGGAAACGGCAGCCGGCGCCAAAGCGGTTATCGCCTGGGGCAGTTGCGCCTGCAATGGCTGTGTTCAGGCCTCCAAACCCAATCCGACCGGCGCGACACCCATCCACAAACTCATCAAAGGCAAACCGCTCATTAAGGTACCCGGCTGCCCGCCGATCGGCGAGGTCATGGCCGGCGTGCTGGTCCACCTGGTTACTTTCGGCAGGATACCCGAACTGGATCATGTCGGACGGCCCAAGGCTTTCTATTCCAAACGCGTCCACGACTCCTGCTACCGCCGCCCGTTCTACGACGCCGGCCTGTTTGTGGAGTCCTTTGACGACGAAAATGCTAAAAAAGGCTATTGCCTGTATAAAGTGGGCTGCAAGGGACCGACAACCTACAATGCCTGCGGCATCATGAAATGGAACAACGGGACCAGCTACCCCATCCAGTCCGGACACGGTTGCATCGGTTGCAGCGAAGCCGGTTTCTGGGACAACGGCGCTTCGTTCTATACCCGCATTCCCAATTTCCCGGGTTTCGGTATCGAAAGCAGCGCGGATGCCATCGGAACCATCGCGGTCGGCGCTACGGCGGCAGGTGTCGCAGCACACGCCGTTGCATCGGCCATCCGGAAGAACGGCGATAAGAAGCGGCTGAAAGCGGAAGGGGAGGCTTCGGTGGAGGAGATTGAATGAGGGTTGTTTATGGTTGTTTATGGTTGTTTGTTGTTGTTTGTTGTTGTTTATGGTTGTTTGTTGTTGTTTATGGTTGTTGGGGTTTGATAAAAATATAGAAAAATGAGCAATCGCATTGTCATCGACCCGATTACAAGAATTGAAGGCCACCTCCGCATTGAAGCGGATATCCAGGACGGTAAGGTCACCGACGCTTACAGTTCCGGAACGATGGTCAGGCTGATCGAACGCATCTTGCTGGGGCGCGACCCCAGGGATGCATGGGCATTTGTCGGTCGGGTTTGCGGGGTATGCACCACCGTCCACTCGCTGGCTTCCTGCCGGTCGGTGGAGGATGCGCTGGATATTGTTGTACCCCCCAATGCGGAGCTGGTGCGCAATATCATGTTCTGTTCCCAGTACATGCACGACCATACGGTGCACTTTTACCACCTGCATGCGCTGGATTGGGTAGATGTCGTTGACGCGCTGAACGCCGACCCCAAAAAGACCTCGGAGTTGGCCCAGAGCCTGTCGAACTGGCCGAAGAGCTCGCCGGGGTATTTTTCAGACCTCCAGAAACGGATCAGGAAATTTGTGGAAAGCGGCCAGCTGGGCATTTTTACCAACGGCTACTGGGGGCACCCCGCCTATAAGCTGCCCGCCGAAGTGAACCTCATCGGGCTGGCCCACTACCTCGAAGCCCTGGAATGGCAGAAGGAGATCGTCAAGATACACGCTATCTTCGGCGGTAAAAACCCGCACCCCAACTACCTCGTAGGCGGCATGGCCGCTTCAATCGGCCTGGACGATGCCAGCGCCATCAACGCCGAACGGCTGGCTTATGTAGGCGACCTGCTCAAACAAGGCAAGGAATTCATCGAACAGGTCTACCTCCCCGATCTGTTGGCGATTGCCTCCTTCTATCCGGAGTGGACCAAGATCGGCGGCGGCCTGGGCAACTACCTCGTTTACGGCGACCTGCCCACCAACGGCTACCGGGACGAGTCCTCTTTCAAATTCCCTTCGGGCGTCATTCTGGATAAAAACCTGAGCGAAGTCCACGAGGTCGACCTGCGCCAGGACGAAGAAGTCCGGGAATTCATCCACAAATCGTGGTACGAATACGCCGACGGCGACGAAGTAGGCCTGCATCCCTGGAAAGGCGAGACCAAACTCAAATATACCGGCCCCAAACCGCCGTACGAACACCTCGATTTTGACAATAAATACAGCTACCTCAAAACCCCGCGCTGGAAAGGACACGCCATGGAGGTCGGGCCGCTTGCCCGCATGCTGGTGGGTTATGCCCGCGGGCGTGAAGACTTCAAGGAAGTGGTTGACAGTGCGCTGGCCAAACTGAACGTACCGGCAACAGCCCTCTTCTCAACGCTCGGGAGGACCGCTGCCCGGGGCCTGGAATCCCAGCTTGTCATCAACTGGGCGATGGAGTTTTACGAACAACTCCTCACCAACATCCGCAACGGAGATACCCGGATGGCGGATACAGCCCGGTTCGAACCGTCCACCTGGCCCGCAACGGCACAGGGCGTGGGGCATACCGAAGCCCCGCGCGGCGCCCTGGCCCACTGGATCAATATCGAGGACCAAAAGATCAGGAACTACCAGCTGGTGGTGCCGACTACCTGGAACGCATCCCCGCGCGACCCGGAAGGCAAACAATCGGCGTATGAATCCGCGCTGATGGATACGCCGGTCGCAGACGCCGACCAGCCCCTCGAGATCCTGCGCACCATACACTCGTTTGACCCCTGCATGGCCTGCGCTGTGCACCTGTACGATGAAGAAGGAAAGAACCTGAATCAGGTCAGGGTTTTGTAAGTAAAAACGCATCCACATGAAAACCACACGACTCCGGCGCGTTTATGTATGGGAATGGCCCGTCAGGTTTTTCCATTGGATATTTGCCTTGTGCATCCTCGTGCTGGGCATTACGGGCTATCTGATCGGCGACCCGCTGCCCATTCAGTCGGATGCGGAGGCATCGCATCGCTTCTGGTTCGGCACATTGCGGTTCATTCACTTTGCGTCAGCCTATATCTTCCTGGCGGTCATCCTGATGCGGATGTATTGGGCTTCTGTCGGGAACAAGTACGCCCGTTGGGCGAATTTCGTGCCGACCAGGCTGCGTTTTTTCAGCCGCATCGGGCAGGTGATCCGGCACGATATCCTGCTGATGAAAGTCCCGGAAGACACCGTAGTGGGGCACAATGCCCTGGCGGGGTTGAGCTACTTTTTCCTCATGCTGCTCACCTTTGTCATGGTCTTCACCGGTTTTGGGATGTACGCCCAGATGAGCACCTGGTGGCTGCCCAAACTATTCAGTTGGATGCCGGGTCTGTTCGGCGGCGATTATCTGGTCCGGGAGATCCACCACGCCGGCATGTGGCTGTTTGCCGTTTTCATCGTTATCCACCTTTATCTGGTGTTTTACCACGATCAGCAGGAAGGCAGGGGAGAAGCTTCCTCGATGATCAGCGGCTATAAATTCATGGAAGAAGAAGTATTTGAAAATAAAAAAGCGGTCGAAGAACCGGCCGAACCAGCAGCCTGAACCATGCATCAACCGACTGGCAGGGAATATCCCGGTAAAAAACCGCTGCTCATCCTCGGCATCGGCAATCTGCTGATGGGGGATGAGGGCGTCGGCGTCCATTTGGCAAAGCAGCTCGAACACGTCGCACCCGAAGGTGTCGATGTCCTGGACGGCGGAACAGGCGGCTTTCACCTCATGTCATGGTTCGAGGGTTATAAAAAAGTGATCCTCATTGATGCTACCCTCGATGCACACGAACCGGGGACGATCAGATTGATCCGCCCCCGGTTCGCAAGTGATTTTCCCAGGGCCATGAGCACCCACGATATCGGACTGAAGGACGTCGTGGAAAGCATGCTGTTGCTGGGAACCCTTCCGGAGATCCACCTTTTCGCCGTCTCCATTGCTGCCATACAGCCCATGCAGGTAGGGCTTTCACCCGAAATTGAAGATTGCCTGGACCCGTTGTCCCGCATAGTGCTGGACCTTGCCGGGGAATTATCCGGTGCTTCCGTCAGGTAGAGCGACCTTATTTCCCATCCGGTTGCATGATCTTTTCCCGTGCGCGGGGCAGGTATATAGGCCCCATTTCAGATTTTATCCAGAATCTCCACCTTATATTTGGTGCATGAAAATGTTGATCGTAGAAGATGAAGCCGGTATAAGGGAGTCCATATCAGATTACCTCAGGCGGGAAGGCTATGTCTGTGAGGAGGCTGCGGATTACCGGACAGCCGATGAAAAAGTCGAATTATACGCATACGATCTCATTATTCTGGACATCACCCTGCCCGACGGCAACGGCCTGGATGTGCTGCGGAATCTTAAAAAAAGAAGCCCGGAAACAGGCGTGCTCATCGTTTCTGCAAAAAACGCATTGGACGATAAAATTACCGGCCTTGACCTCGGCGCTGACGACTACCTGACCAAGCCGTTCCACTTGCCGGAACTCAATGCAAGGGTAAAAGCCCTGTTGCGCCGGCGGATTTCCCAGGGCAACCCCACCATCGTTTTTGAAGAAATTGAAATTGACCCCATGAACAACGTTATTCAGGTGAACGGATCGCCCGTCGAATTGTCCAAAAAGGAATACGACCTGCTGTTTTATTTCATTATCAATAAGAACCGGGTGCTGACCAAAGCCGCCATTGCCGAACACCTTTGGGGGGACTATATGGACCTGGCCGATAACTTCGATCTGGTTTACAGCCACGTCAAGAATTTGCGAAAAAAAATAGTTCAGGGCGGGGGTCAGGATTATATCCGTACGGTCTACGGAATGGGCTATAAATTCACCGGTCATTGAAGCTCCTCGAACAAAACAACCGCATTTTCTTTCGCTTCGCGGGCCTCTTGCTGCTGGCCGGCGCCGTGTTGTTCTATTGGGCGGTCAACCTGATCATTCGCCGGGAGATCGATGAGAAATTGCTGGTAAACCAACAGCGTACGGTTCAGCTGCTGGACCAGGGGAAGCCGCTGCCGCAATTCGCACCCATCGTTGAGGTCCGGGTGTTCATGGAACGTCCATACAGGCCGGAGGGATACCGGGATACCATGATCTACGACCCGGTGGAAAAAGAAGATGAACCCTATCGCCAATTGGTCGTTCAGGTCGAAGTGTCGGGCCAATTTTATGAGATCACCAACCGAACCTCTCTGGTCGAATCCGAAGATCTTTTACTCGCCATCGGGATCTGCACCGTTGGGTTGGCGCTGATGTTGTTCATCGGGTTGATCTGGCTCAACAAACGGTCGGCCCGGCAACTCTGGCGGCCGTTTCACCAACAACTCGAAACATTGCGGCGGTTTTCCCTTGCCCGGTCCGAATCCCTGCCGTTTGATCGCAGCGGGATCGACGAATTTGATGAACTCAGGGCTGCCCTGCTGCAACTCACGGATAAAGCACAGGCGGATTACCGCAACCTGAAGGCATTCACGGAAAATGCAAGCCACGAACTTCAAACTCCGTTGGCGATCATCCGATCCAAAATAGAATCCCTGATCGAAAGTGAACCGGCGGAAGAACAAATGTACGCCCTGGGTGCAATTTATGATGCCGCCAACCGGCTTAGCCGCCTGAACCAAAGCCTGCTGCTGCTGACGAAGATCGAAAACCGGCAATTCGGCGATACGGAGCCCGTATCTGTCGCTGAGGTGATCCGGGAGCAACTGGATCTGCTCGCCGAACTGACCGAGTCCAGGGATCTGCGTATCGCAACAGAACTGACAGGAAATCTGACCGTCAGCGCCAATCGTTCACTGGTGGAGATCCTGGTGAAGAACCTGCTGGAAAATGCCTTCCGATACAGTCGGTCGGGAAGCCGGATTATCGTGAAATCGGATGCGGGCATCCTGACTTTCAGCAACCCGGGAACAACTCCTTTGGAACAACCTGATCAGCTGTTTCAGCGGTTTCAGAAAAAAAGCGACCACAACGCATCGCTGGGGCTCGGCCTGGCCATCGTCAGGGAGATCTGCGGGGTTTACGGATGGGCCGTAGCGTACGAATTTTCCGGGGGCATGCATGCGTTTCGGGTGCAATTGGGCGGGTAGCTTCGACAGGCCTAGAATTTATAATTCATCCCAACGGTCACGATCTGCGTTTCATAGAAATTTTCATAAACCACCTCAAAACCGCCATTGCTCACTTCCTGCTTCAATCCGTAGCCGTTCAACAGATCGGTAGCGGAAACGGTCAACTCGCCTTTGTCCCTGAAAATGGATTTCTTGATACCCAGGTCCAGTGAGGAGCGGGCAAATTGCCGGCCTTGCGGGATATTTTTCGGCGCTTCGTAGATGAAACTCGCCTGCAATTGGGTTTTACGCGGCAGCGTCAGCAAGGAATTCAACTTCAGGTTCCAGGTATTGTCTTCCGATTGGGGAATGCTGAAGGGCCGGACGGTCGGAAAAAGCAGGGTGCCTGTATACGCATCAATGGCATTGACGTACCAGTTGAAACTGCCGTTGAACTTCCAGAAATCGGTGAGGCTTTGGGAAAACAACAGTTCTACCCCGGTATTCGTGGCGCTGCCTACGTTCTGGTAGATCCGGTTAACGATATCGTAATTATTATCCGTTTGGTCGATATCATAAACCCGGGTAAAAGGCGAGTCGATATCTCGGCGGTAAACGGAAAAAAAGGCAGAACCGCTGTTCCATACATTTTTATACGCCAGCTCAAACGTTCTGGTGAATTGCGGCCGCAGGTAGGGGTTGCCGACCTTCAGCAGTTCCGGATCGTCATATTTGGCAAAAATGCGCAGTTCCGGTTCGCCCGGCCGGTCGACACGGCGGTTTAAAAAAGGCGGAAAGGCTATTGCGATCGTTGATTTTAAAGGAAAACCGGATATTGGGGTACAATTTGAAATAATCGTAGGCGTCGTTTTGGCTGTAGTAGATATTCTCAGGAGAAAGGTTGTAGAAGACATCCGTTTTCTCCAGGCGCAACCCGGCTTCAATACCGAATCGTTTTTTCTCCCACACGTAATTCAGGTACCCCGCGTAGATGTCCTCGCCCCACCTGGACCAATCACCCAATCCGGGGTAAATGACGGACTGGCTGCCCTGCCCGATGGTATACGTGACCGGGATCCGGCGGATCTGCACTTTGGCGCCGCCTTCGAGTCGTCCGCTGCGGAGGGGTTTGACATAATCCGCCAGAAAGGTCGTCGTGTGTTCGATGGCGATCAGGTGGGTGGTGTCAAACGATTGCCGCACGGCGGAGCTGTCATTGAGCCGGTATTCCTCATCTTCCCAGCCGCGGGTGTACTGAGCGCTAAATCTGAGTTCGTGACCCGGTCCGTCAAAGGCGTGGCGATATTCGGCCCGGTAATTCATATAACCCGTGATTTCCTCCTCCCGCCAATGCCAGTAGCGGTTGCGCTGGTCGGCCAGCAGGTCCACATAAGCTACTTGAGCCGTGTCGATATGGCGCTCGCGGTCGAAGATGCCGCTGATGGAAAGGGTATTGCGGTCGTCGAGCGTCCAATCCATTCCGCCTTTGATGATGAATTGGGTCTGTTTTCGGTTTTCGGGTACCTGGGAGGCGATAAGCCGCCCGTCGTCGTACAGGCGGGTATTGAATTCGTTATTGGGAAGGCGTTTTTGGCGCAGCGCTTCCCCCTGCAGAAAAGCATGCACTTTGGATGACCGGTAGTTGAGGTTTACGCTGGGAATGACCTTCGGGTTGAGGGAATAACTCCCCAGGTCGGTCGTCAGGTCGGATTTGCGTTTGGAAAATTGACCCATGGCGAGCCGAAGGCCGATGTCGCCGTTCCAGCCGGTCCGGTTTTCTTTTTTATAAATGATGTTAATGATGCCCGCCATGCCGGAGGCGTCGTATTTGGCCGATGGGTTATTGATGATCTCGATCCGTTCGATGTTGGCGGCCGGGATATTGGCCAAACCCTTTTGGTTGCCGAAACCGGTTAGGCTGGACTGCTTTCCGTCGATGAGGATGGCGACCTTGTCGCTGCCCCGCAATTCTACCTTGCCTTCCTGGTCGATGCTGATGCCGGGGAGGGCCTTCATCGCATCCAGCACGGAGCCGCCGCCTTGTGCTATGATTTCGCCGACGTCGAACGACTTTTTATCCAGCCCGGAAGAGACGACGGCCCTTTTAGCTTCGATGACCACCTCGTCGAGTTGAGTAGACTCCGGTTCCAGCCGGATCTTGCCCAGGTCGAAGATGTAGTTCTTCTCGCCGACCAGCAGCGGCAGGCTATTGGTTACATAACCGATAAAAGACACTTCGATCCGGTAATTCCCTTTTTCAATGCCTTCGAATGTGAACCGGCCCGTTTCGTCCGTTAGGGTGCCTGACACCATTTGGCCGTCCGTTTCGATATTTAAAACCACCGTGGCAAAAGGCAAAGGGTCGTGGGTCGTCGCATCCGTTACATGGCCGGAAATGGCAGCGTTGGATTGACCAATAGAAACCGTTGCTTTGAAGAAAAATAAGGTTGCTGCAAACAGGTAAAATCGCATAAGGAACCGGTTTTAGGGTACAAAGGTATTTGGATAATCTGAATTGAATTTGAAGTACGCCGATTCGGTTGCTTTTTGGAGGATGCTTTCCAGATTCTTTCCAGATTCAACGCCCAAATTGCACTTGAATAATGGATTAATAATGCGAAAATCAGAAAACATGAAGTATCTCACATTGGTTGCTTGCTTTTGTCTGGGTCTGCTTTCCACTTCCTGCGCGCAAAAAACATCCGCGCCCGACGCCGTCAACAACGCCTTCAAAGCCAGATTTCCCACCGTCCAAAAGGTGAAGTGGGACAAGGAAGCCGAAAACGAATGGGAAGGCGAGTTCAGAATGAACGGCAAGGAAATGTCCGCCAATTTCAACGCGGACGGCGCCTGGCTGGAGACGGAAACGGAAATTAAAAAATCCGGTTTGCCGCAGGCGGTTAAAGACGCAATTGCGGCTCAGTTTGCCGGTTATAAAGTGGAAGAAGCCGCCCTGGTCGAAACGCCTGATATGGCTTCCGCCTACGAGGTAGAATTGGAAAAAGGAGAGACGACGATTGAAGCGTTGTTCAAAGGCGATGGAACACTCATCAAACAAAAAACCGAATCTGAGGACGATGAAGATTAATCGCTAAAATGCAAAATCCGAAACAGCATGCATCGGACTATTAGCGTCAGCCTGTTCTTTCTGTTATGGTTTACGCCAGGGAGGATGAACGCGCAGACCCTTCAATCCTTCCTCGACGCAGCACAGGCAAATAATCCGGTGGCGCAGGAAAACCGGAACCTTGCTGCAATTGCAGGATTGGAATCGGATCGGGTAAGGGCGGCATATCGGATGCCGGAGATCAGCGCAACGGGAAATTTGCTTTACGCTCCGGTTGTAAAGGGCGTGGGCTATGAAGAGGCCGTCACGAACGGCGCCCTTTACTCGGCACAGCTGAACGCAAACCTGCCGTTGTTTACTCGCCCCCGGGTTGAGGCCCAGGTGAAAAACAACCTGATAAGTCAGCAGATGTATAACCGGCAAACCGCCCTTTCCCAACACGAACTGGCCAGGCAGGTAACGGAGCAGTTCATCCTGACCTGGCAGGACCTGGAACGGATAACGACTACCCGTCAATTGCTGGACTTCCTTTCCGAACAGGAAAAGCTGGTCCGCGTATTTGCGGAAAACGCGATCCTGTCGCAATCCGATGTGCTGTTCTTTGGCATTGAAAAGCAAAATCAGCAGCTTGCCCTTCAGGACCTTCAGGTAAACTACCGGCAAGGATTGGCCACCCTCAATCTGCTCTGCGGCCTGACCGATACGTCGTACGTGGAACTACAGGCGCCGCAAATTGCCCTGGCCACGGATACGGCCGACCTGTCCAATTTTCTGGAAATGTACCGGCTGGACAGCCTGCTGACGGCCGGCAACCAGGAAATCTCGGAACTGAAATACCGCCCCCAGGCGACGGCTTTTGCCAACGGGGGCCTGAATGCCGTCATGTTCAAGACCATTTTCAAAAAATTCGGATTCAGCGCCGGGCTCAATTTTTCGATCACCCTCTTTGACGGGCATCAGCGGGACCTGACCCGCCAACAGACCCGGTTGATGCAGGTTACAAACCAGGCGAACCGCGATTTTCAGTCAAATCAGGTGAAACAACATCGCCTGCTGGCGCGACAGCAGATCAATCTGCTGGATTCGAAAATTCAAGCTGCGCAACAGCAGATCTCCGATTACGATACGCTGTTGAAGTTTTATCGCGAACGCATCGCCCGGGGGGAGTTGTCGGTCAACGATTATATGAATGCTTTCAAATCGTATGCATCGCTGCGGGGCGACTTCACCACGTTGCAAACGTCAAGGCTTTTGCTGATTAATGAATACAATTACTGGAATTGGTGAGGATGAAGAAACTGAGATGTCCACTGACCTGCCCCGGATTAATATCGGGGCTGATCCTGTTTTCAGCCTGCGGAAATCCATCCGGCGGTGATCCGGCAGCCGATTCACCCGCCCCCAGAACGCTGGTGGATACGACCTCGGTCCTGCTGACGGATATCCGCCTGGAGGAGCGCTTTCCGGCAACGGTCTTTTATCCGGAGAGCAACCGGCTGGCGGCGCCCATCACCGGCTATATCCTCCGCTCGCCCCGGGAGATCGGTGAAATAGTCGGCGCCGGGCAATTGCTTTATACCCTGGAAACAAGGGAGCATCGCGCCATCAACGCCGATGAGGAATTGAAAAGAACCGACCTCGCCGGGATGGGCATATTGAATGTAAATGCACCGGCAGGCGGGGTGGTGCTGACCCTCGAACAGCGCCGGGGAGATTTTGTAAGCGAGGGGTCGACACTTTGCACCATTGCCCGCAGCGACAGGATCGGCTTCCGGTTGAGCGTGCCTTACGAATTCAACCGTTATGTGACAACCGGGACCGGCTGTACGGTGGAGCTGCCGGATGGAGTGCAATTCCCCGCCCGCGTCGCCGAACGCCTCAGTACGGCAGTCATCACTTCCCAGACGCAGACTTATCTTGTGAAACCGCTGAAGCCTGTCGCCCTCCCGGAAGGTTTGAATGTCATGATCATCATACCGACAAACGGTGCAGAACGGGCTGCCGTTTTACCCAAATCCGCCGTTCTGGCCAATGAGACCATGGATGAGTTTTGGGTCATGCAGCTCATCAATGACAGTACGGCCGTAAAAATTCCGGTAACCCTGGGTTTGACCACCGGTGAATCCGTGCAAATTCAAACCCCCGCCTTTTCACCCGGCGATCGCATCCTTTTCGAAGGCAATTACGGGCTGGGAGACACCGCATTGGTTAAAATAAAGCTGCGAAAGGAATGAAATCTTTTTTCAGGGATTACAAATCGCCGGCGCTGTTCTTTATCCTCGTTGTCCTGTTTGGCGCCGGGTACTGTTTCCGGCAGTTGCAAATTTCCCTGTTTCCGGAAATTACCTTCCCTAAGCTGAAGATCATTGCGGACAACGGAGAGCAGCCTGTCGACATGATGATGATCTCCGTTACCAAGCCCTTGGAAGAAGCCGTAAGGGAGGTGCCGGGTACGCTCAATATACGGAGCACCACCAGCCGGGGCAGTACCGAGCTCAATGTACTGCTGGACTGGAAGGCGGATATCTACCGGACGCAGCAATTGATGGAAAGCAAGATCTCTGAGATCAGCAACAGCCTGCCGCCGGCCGTCCAGATCACGGTAGCGCGGATGAATCCTGCAATTCTTCCTGTTTTCGGGTATTCGCTGGAGGGCAGTGGTAGGAGCCTGATCGAGCTGAAAAAACTGGCCTTGCTTACCGTCAAGCCGTTTTTTGCCCAGATACAGGGTGTCGGCGGCGTGCAGGTACAGGGCGGAAAAGAGAAAGAATACCATATTGAATTGAAAGAAGACCAAATGGCGGAACTCGGCATTACGCCGCAGATGATATCGGATGCCGTAGGCAAAACAGGTTTCATCGCTTCCAATGGTTATCTCAACGACTACCGGCGGCTCTATCTCACCCTGACCGATGCGGGCCTGGACGAACTCGACGATTTGCGCCATGTGGTCCTGCGAAATGACGGCGCGCGAACGGTAACCCTGGAAGATGTAGCCTACCTGCGCATCGCCGAAAAGGTAGAGTATGTTAAAATTAATGCAAACGGGCGCGAAGGCGTGCTCGTAAATATTTTGAAACAACCCGAAGGCGACCTGATGGGGCTTGCAGCCAATATTGAGGCCAAACTCCCGGAACTGCAGCGCATTCTGCCGGAAGGGGTCAGGTTGACACCTATTTACCGGCAATCCGATTTTGTAAAAGACAGTGTAAAAAGTGTGCAGGATGCCCTTTTGCTGGGACTTGGGCTGGCCATTTTCATGACCATTTTGTTCTTGCGATCCTTTCAGGCCAGTCTGGCGGTTTTACTGACCATTCCGCTCACCCTGGGACTCACGGTGATCGCCCTTTATGTGATCGGTTATACGGTGAATATCATGACCCTGGGCGCCATTGCCGCAGCTGTCGGGTTGATGATCGACGATGCCATTGTTGTGGTAGAACAAATCCACCGGATAAAAGAGGAGCATCCTGAAATTTCGACCCTGCAAGCTGTAATGAAGGGCATGAAATTGCTTTTTCCAGTGCTGGTGGGATCCACACTGAGTACATTGGTCATTTTTATCCCTTTTTCGCTGATGACCGGTGTGGCAGGGGCCTATTTCAAAGTGCTGGCCAATACCATGATATGGGCCTTGATCTGCTCCTTCTTGTCGGTTTCACTTGGCCTCCCGTTTATTTATCAGGTGTTTTCGCCCAGGAAAAGAAGGCAGCAGGAAAATGTTCATCCTGTCCGGGAGCGCCGCTGGGTCAGTTTTTTCATCAAGCATCCCTGGATCAGCCTGATTTTTGCGGCCTTGCTGATCATCGTTATTTTCCGGGTGCCCCAGAAATTGCAAACCGGCTTTCTACCGGAAATGGATGAAGGCACCATCGTGCTGGATTATAACTCTCCCCCTGGGACCTCCATCGAAGAGACCAACAGGATGCTGGAGCAGGTTGACGCCATCGTGGCTGCAAATCCGGATGTGGCATCGTATAACCGGCGGACCGGTACCCAGATGGGTTTTTTTATTACTGAGCCCAACCGCGGTGATTACCTGATCAGCCTGAAGAAAAAACGGAAAAATACCACGGAAGAGGTGATCTCTGAAATCCGGCAGGAGGTTGAATACAATTTGCCGGTGTTGACGGTGGATTTCGGACAGGTTATCGGGGATATGCTCGGCGACCTGATGAGCTCCGTACAGCCGGTCGAGGTGAAAATCTTCGGCAATGACCCGGAGAAAGTCCGGTCAATTGCCGGTGAGGTAGCCGCTATCCTGGAGGAAACACCCGGTACCGCGGATGTCTTCGACGGCATTGTGGTTGCAGGGCCGAAGATCAGTTATCTGCCGGATGAGGCCGGCTTATACCGTTTCGGGATGACGCCCGCAGACCTGCAATTTCAGCTGGCGACGCACACACAGGGGGTGATCGTGGGAAAATTGAAAGAACAGGAGCAACTCCTCGATGTCAGGATGCGCTATCCGGGATACCTGAACCAATCATTGGATGATATTAAAAATGCCCGTATTTTTCTGCCGGACGGCAGCCTTGCCCCGCTCCATCTGCTCACCCGGATAAAAGTTGAAAGCGGAGTTCCGGAGGTCGAACGGGAAAACCTGCAGACCCTTACGGCGGTCACCGCCCGGCTCGACAACCGTGATCTGGGGAGCGTAATGAAAGAGGTCCAAAACAGCGTACAAAACAAGATTGCCCTGCCTCAGGGGTATCGTATTGAATACGGGGGGGCTTTTGCCGAACAGCAACAAAGTTTCCGGGAACTGCTGGCTGTGCTGATACTGGCAACGTTGCTGGTCTTTGCGGTGCTGTTGGTCCTTTTCAGGGATTTACGCGTGGCGCTGGTCATTATTTTTGTATCGGTACTCGGTGTAGCGGGATGCTACCTGGCGCTTTTGATGACCGGTACGCCGCTGAACGTGGGATCATATACCGGAATAATCATGATCGTGGGGATTATTGCCGAAAACTCTATTTTTACCTTTCAGCAGTTTCAGGTGGCGCACCGTTCTCACACGGTCGACCAGGCTTTGGGGTATGCTATTGCCGCTCGTCTGCGGCCCAAACTGATGACGGCAACCAGCGCAATAATCGCACTTTTGCCCCTTGCGCTGGGGATCGGTACAGGTGCGCAGATGCATCAGCCGCTGGCTGTCGCCGTTATCGGGGGCCTGATATTGGCCCTGCCGCTGTTGTTGATAGTTTTACCGACGATGCTCAGGCTCGTTTTTCACAGGAAAGCGCTGTCCATTGATTCGGATGGAACCGGAATTACTTCTGAAACAATAGAATAGTTAAATGAGGAATCATGTTCTCTGCACTGCATGCATTTGGCTGGCGGCCATTGTTGTCAGTGCGCAAAACCTGGACTACCGCCTGATGCAGTCCCTCAACGTGAATCGCCCGAAAGGACTTGACAAGGAATTTCTGGCCGTTACCCGCAGTGTGGGCGGCGTGACCGCAGCGGTACCGTTCACCCAGATCGGCATCGGCTTGCAAACAGGCAACCGGGACTTGTGGCAGGAAGGGATCGAAACCTTCGGCGCCTCGGCGGCCGCAATCGGCCTCACAGTGGTATTGAAAAAGATCACCGACCGGCCCAGACCCTACCAGCAATACAATGATCTTGATCCGGTTCTTGAGGCAAGCGGGAATTCATTTCCGTCCGGGCACGCTGCGCTGGCCTTTGCCACCGCTACCTCCTTGTCCCTGAATCACCGGAAATGGTACGTGGTGGTGCCGGTATATACCTGGGCAACCGGTGTGGCCTATAGCCGGGTACACCTCGGGGTGCATTATGTGAGCGATGTGGTGGCCGGAGCCGCGCTGGGGACCGGTACGGCCTGGCTGGCGCATAAACTCCGGCGGCAGGTCTTTGCACCAAATAAGATGAAAGACCTGCCGCCTGTACGTTTTTGAAGGTCGATTTTCCTGGACTTATGAATCTTCTTCGGATGCAATTGCCGGTTGCTCAAAGACCATCGTCAGTTCCATCGGGATATTATTGGGGACCAGTTCTATCGACGGCGGTATGATGAAATAATCCCGCGGGTTCAGGGAGAAATTTCCCGACAATACGATCTCACCGTCCTTATCGTTACGGTTTAACCGCAGGGTGACCGGCTGATTCCGGCCCCTGAATTCAAGATTACCCTTTACGATCCAGGTATCCCCTTTTTGGGTGATGTCATTGCTGCGGAAACGCATATCGGGGAAGGTCCAGCTGTTGCCCACCCAGGCAAGGTATCCGGCATTCTGGCCGATGAAAGAGTTGAGCGGCACCTCAAAATCCAGTTTTTCCAGGACGCCGGTGGTGTCATTGAGCGTGATCCGGCCGTCGAGCTGCGAACTCCGGCCCTCGATCGGGAATACTGGTCCGAAAATGACGTTGTACGATATTTCGGTACTCATTTTATCCTGGGCCTGCGCTTTCGGGGCGTCGAACAACAGCGCCGTCGAAATCGCTAAAAACAAGAGGGTAGTTTTCATGGCGCATTGATTTTAGTGATTGAATACTATAAATATAACACCTTGAACCAGTGTAAGTTGGTATTATTCGCCGAATGGGGCCGAACTGTCGGTGGACGCGGGTAAGGTATGTGTGAACTGTTGCCTGCCGTTCGTTTTGCGGAACCGGTATTTCAGCCGTTCCCAGGCGAATTTGAAGGCGCTCAGAATAAGGAACACCAGCCACCGGGGGTTAAGCAGATTTTGCATGGCCCCTGGTGAGTTTATGGATTAAGAAATCAGCTCCGGCGTAAATGAGCATCAGGAAAAACAAATAAATGAAGGCACCGATGGCCTGATGCAGCCAGATGGCCGGATGCTCCCAGAACGCCCCAGACAACTGGTGGACGAAATAGGCCGACAAAATCCGCGCTGAGTTGACCAGAACGGTCAGTAACCAGGCCCCCGGCAATGGCAGGATCACCGCCAACATTTTTGCACGAGTCCCGTTTAACGAAGGAATCGCCAGGACGGCCAGCATCCCGTAACACAGGATCAGGAAATTGAACCCCGAGCACGATTTGTCGATCACAATGTTCAGTTGTTCATAATAGACCCCGCTGTCTCCGTATTCGCCGCCGGCCCCGGTGATCAGGCTCACCAATGCTGCAACGGGCCGGATCAACACCTGAAGGTCGCCCGTACCGGCAACCGAATAGCTCCATTTGAGCAAGAAAATGACAGCACCTACTGAGAGGTAATAAAGCAAATTTCTCATGACTTTACGACTATGCTCATGGATTTATGGCTGAATGGCCGGTCGTCCGTTGTAGCTTCGACTTCGCTCAGTTACCAACAACTGCCAACTGAAGAACTGCCAACTGCCAACTGCCAACTGAAGAACTGCCAACTGACAACTGCCAACTGCCAACTGACAACTGACAACTGACAACTGACAACTGACAACTGAAGAACTGCCAACTGCCAACTGCCAACTGCCAACTGAAGAACTGCCAACTGCCAACTGAAGAACTGCCAACTGCCAACTGAAGAACTGCCAACTGCCAACTGACAACTGACAACTGACAACTGCCCTGTTAACTCCCCTTCAAATTGTACCAATCCACCCGCCGCGAGTAGTACATCACGGCCGCAAGCGCCGCAAACAACCCGATACTGCCCGCCAGCAACGCAAAATCCTCGAGCTGCAATACCACAAAGACAAACCCGTAGATCAGTGCCAGCAACAAGGTCAGTTGCAGGGTCATTATGCCGTTTTTGAAAATCGACGAACTGTACAGGCTGATCAACCCGATGGTGGCCACCGAACCGATCAGATAGGCCAGGTTAAAGCCCAACTGCTCCGAAAGAGACAACAGCAGCAGATAAAAAATACTGAGCGCAAGCCCGATGAGCAGGTACTGGAACGGATGGATATGAAACTTCCGCAAGGTTTCAAAAAAGAAATAGATCAGAAACGTCAATCCGACGATCAGAATGCCGTACTTGGCCGATCGCTCGTTTTTGGCGTATTCGTCAACCGGCTGGATCAACCGGACGCCGAATGAGGAGCCGAGCTGAAACTGATTGCCCGTCCAGCTTTGCGGATAGGGCCGGTTGAGGTTGAACACCTGCCAATGAGCCGAAAAACCGTCCGGACCGATTTCCCGGGGTTCCGGCGGGAAGCTGCCTTCAAAACTCGGCGACGGCCAGTCGGATTTCAGGTCAACCGCCGTTTCCTGGCCGACCGGCTCAAACCGCAGAGATTGGCTGCCGTTGATCCGCAACGGGATGGAGAAAGTAAAGCTGGTTTTATCGCCTGAAAGCGGTACTTCCCTGCTGACCCCCGACGGCAGCAGCTCCGCTGAAGCAGTGCCCGGCTCCATCCGGAATTCTGTTCCGTTCCAGTCGAAATTGATCATGTTTTTGATCCCTTCCATGCCGGTAATGCCGACCGAAAGCCGCGCCTGATCCCAGAGTACGTTTTCCGCATTGATGTGCAACGCCGAAAAATTGGGCTTTTCGAAGGTCCCGGTCAAGTTAAGTTCCGATTGGTACAGGATGACATCATAGATCCCGCGTTTCCGGATCTGGTGCCCGGCATCGCCCTTGACCTGCAATTGCTGCGGCAGAAAAAAAGCCATCCGCTGGATAGAGGACCGCTCGTTGTTTAGCTCTACCCATTCCAGGTACGGCACGGTCAGTACCGGCCCCGTGATGGTCTGCGGCCCTCCCCAAAAAGCGCTTACTTCCTGAATGGCCTCCTGCGCGCGCACCTGCCTTTCCCAGATCAGGTTATGGATCATTGCAATGGGGATCAGCAGGATCAGCACCAGAAATCCGATGGCCATTGATTTGAATAAAATGGAATCCCGCATCCAATTCCCGATTTTGCTCGTCGTTTCGCGAATGTTATCCTCCATGGTTTATTGGTTTTAAAAGTACTTTGTTTTTCAAAGTTTGTATTTAAAAAAATTTGATCGTTAACCCTCCTATCCAGCATCCAGTCGCCAGCAATAAGCATCCCCCGTCCGCCATAGCTCCCCAAGAGCGACGGCGGGCAGCATCCCCCGTCCGCCATAGCTCCCCAAGAGCGACGGCGGGCAGCTACAACCCCTTCAACATCCGTTCCAACGCCGCCAAATGCTGCTCAAACGCCGTTCTCCCTTCCCTGGTTATCGAAAACCGGGTATTCGGTTTTCGCCCCACAAAGGATTTTTCCACTTTGATATATTCCAGGTTTTCCAGAGCCCGCGTATGGCTGGCCAGGTTGCCGTCGGTCGTTTCCAGCAATTCCTTCAGGGTGCTGAAATCGACCTTGTCGTTCACCATCAGCGCCGACATAATGCCCAGCCGGATCCGGCTTTCAAAGGCTTTGTTCAGATCCTGTATAAATCCCTTCACGCGCTATCTTTCATATTTCCGATACATCAAAAAGCCATACACCAGGTGCAAAAAGCCGAAACCAAAGGCCCAGAATTGCAACCCTTTTCCGGGAAAGACCAGTGCGGCCAGGCCCGTCAAAACCTCCAGTATGCCGAGCTTTCGCACATCGCTGAAGGTGAAATTGCCTGCATTGATCAACGCCAGCCCATAGAAGATCAGCGTAGAGGCCGCCAGCAGGGAATAATATCCGCGAAGATAAAAGGCAATGACCACAAACCCCCCTACCGCCATCGGAAAACTGAAGTTGATCACCAGCCGAAGAGCCGACCGGCTCCACAGCGGTTGCCCCGCCCTTTTCGCTTTCCGGAAACTCAACCATAACCCGGTGCCGATCGCCGATACCAATACCCCCAGCGCGACTGCCCAAAGCGGCGCAGTGGCAGGCGTAACCAATCGCCCCCCTGCCAGATCCGGGTACAATACATCAGGCGCCTTGTAAATGATGCGGTAGGCGATGAAGGCCCCCACCAGGGCATAAACCCCGGCCATGATCGCAGCCAGCGCACTCAGCGAAAGAAACTTGGTCGACCGCTCCATGATCGAGCGGATGGCCGCCAGATCATCCAGGTGTTTGGTGTTATTCATAAAAAGTACTTTGTGATGCAAAGTTATTCCATTTTTTATAACTTCAAAATTTTTTATCCGGTTTGGAAAGAATCCGTTGACCTCATCCCGTATCCCCTCAAAAAAAAACCGCCGACCCAAGGGCCGGCGGCATATATGCACCTGCTTTCCAAGGGCGCCTTCGGATGAACCTCCGGCGTCCCCGGTCATTACCGAATCAACATGAGATCGCCTTGCTTCTGCAGCTTTCTCGTTTCGCCGCAGACTTCGATCTCGGCTTCCAGCCGCCACACATAAACGGCAGCCGGCATCATATGGCCCTTGGCCTCGCCGTCCCAACCGTTCTGGAGGTCTTCCGTCCGGAACAACAGGTTGCCCCAGCGGTCAAGTACCATCAATTGGAAATCATTCACCTGCACCTGCCCGCCCGGATAGGCTCGGAAAACGGCATTGTCGGTGCCGCCGCCCGGAGAGAACGCGTTGGGCACATAAATGGCCCGCAGGTCATTGCTGTATTCTTGTCCGACAACCCCGTCAACCGTAACGGTTTCGCAATCATTGGCCGCAGTCAGGGTGTAAATGCCCGCTTCATCAACCTCTATTGCGGGGCCGGCCGCGCCGTTCGACCAGGTATAGGTAACCTCCGAATCACCACCGCTTTGCAGCTCGGCGGTCAGCATCACAGGGTCCTGGCTGCAGGGCAGCACCTGGGGTTCCACCGTGATCTTAAGCGGTTCAAGCCCGTCAATGGTGATATTTTGCCCGGCTGTACATCCGTTGGCATCCCGGACCGTAACCGTGTAATCGCCGGCTTCCATGAGTTCGAATATCGGCGCATCCTGGAAGTCGACCCCGTTCAGCGAATATTCCACGCCCGCCGGCGCAGTACCGTTGAAGGCAACATTGATGGTTCCGCTCGCTTCATTGTCACAGGAAGGAGATGCGGAGGCGATGAAATCCAGGGCAGCAGAACCTGCAACCGTGACGGTGATGATGGAATCGCATCCGCCCTGAGAAATAAGGTTGAATACGCGCGTTTCGCCCGCTTGCAGGACGACGCCGTTGAATTCCGCCGTTTCACCCGCGCAAACGCTCAGCGCAAGCGACTGGTCGTACCCGCTCACCTCAGCCACCTGGACCGTAATGGTCGAATCGCAACCTTCAGCGGTGGTATAGGCAAAAACCTGATTCGCGCCGGCCGCCACGGCAACCCCGTCAAAGGTGACGGACGAACCCGTGCACGCTTGGTAATTCAAGGTTTCAGTGTAAACCGGCAGTTCCAACACACTGACGCTGACCGTAGAGTCGCATCCGCTTTGGTTGGTAAAGGCAAAATCCTGCTGGTCGCCCGGCATCAGGGTGGCGCCCGCGTAGGTAACGCTTGAACCCGAGCAGGCCGTCAATTCCAGCGTTATTGCATCCGCCGGCAATCCGTTTATGCTCACCGTGACCAGCGAATCGCAACCCGACAGGTTGGTATAGGTGAAGACCTGCGAATCGCCCGGCCCCAGGGTCACGCCGTCAAAAACCATGGTTTCTCCCTGGCACAGGTCAAAGGTCAGCGACTCCGACTGCACTGGCAATTGCGGAATGTCGACCACCACCACCGAGTCGCAGCCGTACTGGTTCGGGAAATGGAACGCCGTCGAACTGCCCGCCGTCAACTGCTGCCCGTCATAATCCACAGGCGTATCTCCGCAGGTGGGTATCGAAATGAAGGTGGTGTCCGGCCGGGATACGACAACGGTGATCACCTCGGAGGAGTCGCAACCGAACGCCGTCGTGAAATGAGCGGTAAAGGTCGTATCGCTGGCATAAGTGACGCCGTCGTAGACGAAGGTCTCCCCCGGGCAAAGAACGACATCCTGCGCGTTACTTTCCATGCTCGTGCAGTCGAGATAGCAGAGGAAGTCGATCCGGATATCGTCCATTCCGCAGCCGCTGATCAGCGTATCGAAACGGACCTGGTAAACCCGCACACCCGGATCAAGCGACAGCGTATCAAGTGTGACGGTATAGGGGCCGCTCGGAATATCGGCAAAAACATAGGCGCCCGAGCCGTCGGTAGTGGTCTGGGAAACCGGGGTTCCATTTTGGGAAAGATCGATATTGATGTTGGTCATCAGAGAGTCCGCCGGGTCAATGACCCCGTCTTCATTCAGATCAAAATAAACGTTGCCGCGGATGGTGCCGAAGCCTTCCTGCATTTCCAGGCTGAGGGTGCCCGAATTCAGGGTGCATCCCTGGTTGGATACCATCTGGACGTAGTAATCTCCGCTCTGGGTAGCCACAAGCTGCGGCATTTGCCCTTCCGGCCCCGCCACAGGCGCGTCATTGAAATACCACTGGTAGCTGGTTACATCCGGCAGCAGCGGGAAACAGATCGTATCCGGGCTGCAACGGGTATGGCATCCGCTGGGGATCTTGCTGATGTCGGGCCCGTCCACAATGACCAGGGAGTTGCTTTCGGCAGAGCAGCCGAACGCGTTGGTGGCCGTAGCGTAGTAAATGCCCGGTTGGGCGGTTGTCATGGTCGGTCCGGTTTCATTGTTATTCCACACGTAGGTCAATCCCGGGTCGGGCGACGAAACGCTGAAGGTCGTTTCCGTCCCTTCGCAGATCAGGCCCGGATTGGATGCCGTGATCTGAACGTTGGCCGGAAGCCCGTGCACTTCCACCACAAACGGGCCGATAACCTGTGAACAGCCGGTCGCGTTGTCGGTTACCGTCAGGGAAATTTCGTGGGAACCGGCCGAGAGCTGGTTGTCGCGGAGTTCCGAAAACTCGATCCGGGTCGTGGTTTCTCCGTTCGACCAGAGGTAGGAATACTGGGTGTTTTCCGTGGTTTCGAGATAGACGTCCTCGCCTTCGCAAATGCTGTAGGTGTCGTAGAAATATCCGGTCGGCTGGCCGTATTCGTTCAGGGTAAGCGCTCGGATCGGCGCTTCGGGCGATTCAATGACGTCCACCGTCACTGCCCCCGGCGTATAGGTGCAGCCTTCCGCGTCGGTGACGGTTACCGAATACACGCCGGTTTGGCCTACGGCCAGATCTTCCACAGCTGTGCTGTCCGACCAAAGCCAGGTCAGGCCGCCGGCCGGGGCGCTCAAAGTGGTCGTATCTCCTTCGCAGATCGGTGAGGGCTGACTGAGCGTGATATCGCCGGCCAGCAGATTCGGGGCAATGGTCACTTGCCGGGAAAAGATATTGGAACAACCGTAAATGCTGGTGACATCCAGCTTGATATTGTAATTCCCCGGGGTATCAAACTGGTGATAGGTATCGAACAGTTGCGATTGGTTGGCCGCGCCGCTTGCCGGATCGCCGAAATCCCAGATGGCGTAGGTGACGTTTGACGGCACATCGGCATTGAATTCGATGGCGGTCCCCTCGCAGTTCACTTCCGGTTCGGCAAAGGTCACCGGCGGTGGCGGATAGACCTCCAGCTCGCGGGTAATGGTCGAGGTGCAGCCTGTATTCGACGTGATTGTCAGGCTGACGGTGTACGAACCCGCAGCGGCAAAGGTGTGCGTCGGATCCTGATTGGTCGAGGTATTGGCCGCCCCGCTGCCCGGATCGCCGAAATTCCAGCTCCAGCCGGTGATTGACGCGATCGGCAGGAAGGTGGACAGGTCAAAGAATTCCACCACTTCGCCGGGGCAGGCGTTGTCCACTTCAAAATCTGCAGCTACCGCCACCGTATCGACCCGGATGGCGCCGCATCGCCCGACATCCCCGCTCGGATTCGTGTATTCCCCGGTCACGGCAACCCGGTAAAAACCGGCTTCCGGATAGGTGAAGACCGGGTTTTCATCCGTGGAGAACTGGCTCCACAAATCGCTCCCGGCCAGAGAATAATACCAGATGGTGGAGCCCGCCGTGAAATTGGTAGACAGGTTGGTATACACCCGTTCATTGCAGGCCGCTCCCGGTTGTATGCCGAAATCGAAATCCGAGCCGGTGCAGTCAAACATAGGCCCGGGGCCTTCGCTGCTGCCGCCGCAACTGTCAATACTGATCACATTGGATAGGAAAGTGCAACCGTAAACGTCGGTGATGCCGACCTGATAGGCTCCGTAAGCGGTAGCGTTGAAGCTTGGATTGTTGGGCCCTACCGGAGCGCTGTCCAGGTACCATTGGTAATTGTAACCGGCGCTGGAATTCAGGGCGTACAGGGTCGCCTGGGGAGGAAGCCCGCAGAAAACATCCGGATCAGGCGTCGAAATGTTGATCTCTGAAGCGGGATGCGGATCGATGTAGAACGTCGTGTCGCCGATGCAGCCGTATTGGTCCGTTACCCGGACCTGGAGATAACCCGGGCCGAGATCGGGAACTGCTGCATTGCTCAGCAGGTTGCCGTTCTCGTCGAGCCACTCATAGGCGTCATACGGGGTAGTGGTTTGCAATTGGACCGTCTCATTGGGACAAAGGTCGGCGGGGTGGTTGACCACGGGTTCCGGCAACGCATGGACCGTTACGGGGAAACCGGCGCTCTGGCCGCACACGTCCACGGTTACAGTCGCAGGGCCGGCGATATGCCACAGGATTTCAATGGCCGGTTTCCCGGGATCGCCGGTGATGGTGCCGGCGCCTGCCGGGCTGATGGACCACACGTAATCGATGCCGGCGTAACCCTGGGTGGAAAAAGCGCTGATCTGATCCAGGCAAACATCTGCAGCGCCGTTGATGGTAAATCCGCTCAGCTGGTTGACATTGAGGGTAAAGGGAGCCGATTCGCATCCCAGCCCGTTGTTGCTGACCGCGACCGCCGTGAGCGAATAAGGCGGCGCAGCGCCCCACATGACGTTGATCGGGTTGCCGATTATGGTCGAAACGGTACCGCCGTTGTTGATCTCCCACCGGATGCTGGAGGAGGCTTCCGCGCCTTCCGCCTTGTAGGAATAGGTATTGCCCGGACAGATATTGGTTTCTCCGCTGACGGAAGCGGGGGCGGCGGGCGGCGTTTTGACCTCGATCTGCAATTCGAAGCCGTCGGTACAATAGCCGGCGGGGTTATCGGCTGTCATGGTCAGGTTGTAATAACCCGGCGGAACGGTAAAGGGAACGGCTGGATTGGCGGTGGGGCCGCCGCTGTTCCAGACCTGCGTGCCGTCGAGGGCCAGCAGCTGCCAGATGCCGCTGACGGCCGCGTTATTTTGCGTGTTTTTTGCCTGGTAGTTATAGGTGCCGTCGGCGCACACTTCGATCGGCCCGGTGACGTAGTATTCCGGGCGTACGTTCACCACGAGGGTATCGGCGCCGCCGCAACCCAGGTAGCAGTTGCTGTATTCGACGGTCACCATCTGGGCCTGACTGGGGTAGAACCCATCGAACCACTTGACGGTGATGGAGTGGGTGCCCTGCCCCGATACGATGGTGCCGAAGTTGGAAACCGTCCAGGTGAAATCCGTTCCTTCGTATGGGATGAGATCATATTGGGTAACCTCCCCCAGGCAAACCCGGTCGGGGCCGTCAATTTCGGCGTTGTCCGACAGGATGGGGATCTGCCGGATGGTCGGCTCCAGGCAGACATTGGCGTTCGGGCAGTCTTCAACGGTCAGTTCGATGGTGCCGGCAGGCCCGTCGAGCCATTCGATGGTGATGAAATTGTCCGCAGTTGCGCCCCCGTCAACGATATTGTAGGAGCCGCTGATCTGCCAGTGATAGACGCCGCACTCGGTTGCCGAGGTGTAGGTCACGGTTTCACCGGCGCAGATCGTGCCGACGCAGTCCAGCAGGGGGCTTTCGGCGTCTTCAACAATGACCGTCAACTTAGCCGTATCCGCCTGGCAATAGCAGGAGTTGTTGGCAATCAGCCGGACCTCATAGGTGCCGGGTGTCTCGAAGGTGGCTTCCGCATCTGTTTCCATGGAAGTCCCGTAGGGGCCCAGCTCCCAGAAGAAATGCGCGCCGTTTTGGCTGGTGTTGGTAAACTGAACGGTCTGGCCTTCGCAGACCCGCAGTTCGGAACCGTCGTTCTGCGGGGTAGTCGTGAAAGAAGCGACGGCGTTCTCCAGGATCTCCACGCAAAGGCTTTGTTCGCTTACGCAGAGATCGGTGAAGCCGCCGAACACGGAAACATAACCGGTGCCCGGAGCGCCCCACTGTACGGTAGCCGATTGCTGGGACGGGTCGACGTCAAAGCTTTCGGCGCCGCTGACATTCCATTGGACCGGGTAAGTTGCCCCGGTCAGGTCGTAGGCATAATAATGGATCAGGCTATTGGCGCAAACCTTGTCGCATTGCCCGCTGCCCGGCGGGGTCGTTATTCCTTCACTGCAGGGGGAATCGGATTGAATAGCCAGCAACGGGCCGTGAGAGACAAAAACCTGAAAGGTTGCTGTAAATACGGGCCCGGTCGGCGACATGGTAATTTCTGCGAGAATGGTGAAACTACCGGTTCCCTGAAAGCAGATCGTCGCAAATTTCCCGGAACTGGTGATGCTGACGACGTTCCCGCCGGCGTTGTCTGTAGCCGTCCAGGTGATCAGCGTATCCGCCGGCAGGGTGCTGCCCTGGCCTTCCAGTACGTAGGTCGCACAACCGTTTTCACAGAGCACTTCCGGGCCGCTGATATAAAAATTGCCGTTTTGCGCCCGTAGGGCCGCAAGGGAGAGGAAGAAACCGAAGAGCGTTAATAGGCGATGCTTCATGAGTTATGACTCGTTTTGGGATAAAAAATAAAATACCGGCCGGCAAGTGAACACCACAACGGTCTCATCCCGGCTTTTTGGCTATACGGTATAAAATGGATTATCGGGTTACAATTGGTCAGACCCCCTGAATTGGGTTTGCGCTGCTTGGAGAGGAAAAAAAATGGAATGTAAAATGCGAGAGGAAAAATTCAATAGGTAAAAATGGCGGTTGATCTACTATTTAAATAATTGTATTTCAGTTAAGTGTAAATATGTTGATTTTTTTTAATCCGCCTTTCGATTCCTCAATTCCTCAGTTCCTCCCCCGACCGCCGTAGCTCATCAAGAGCGAAGGAGGTAATTCCTCAATTCCTCCCAAACCACCGCTATCCAGGCCGCCAAACGCACATTGTTCAACGCCAGTTCAATATTCGAGATCAGGCTGCGCCCTTCGGTAAGGGTTTCCATCCGGGCCAGCAGAAAAGGAGTAAGCGCCTTGCCGCGGATATTTTGTTGTTCAGCCTCCATAACGGCCTGCTCGATGAGCGGCTCAATGTCCCGGCGCGGGATGGCATGCGATTCGGGGATCGGGTTGGCGATGACTGCGCCGCCGGTCAGGCCCATTTCCCATTTCGCGTGCAGGATGCGGGCTATTTCTTCCGGCGTATCCGCCCGGTGGTCGATCGGCAGGCCGCTGTCTCGGGTGTAAAATGCGGGGAATTCTGCGGTGCCGTACCCGATCACGGGAACGCCGAGCGTTTCGAGGTATTCCAGCGTGAGGGGCAGGTCGAGGATGGCTTTTGCGCCTGCCGTAACGACGGCTACATCCGTCCGGGCCAGCTCCTGAAGGTCGGCAGAAATGTCCATGGTTTGTGCAGCGCCCCGGTGTACGCCGCCGATGCCGCCTGTGCCGAAAAACCGGATGCCGGCCATCGCCGCGATGATCATGGTGGACGCAACCGTTGTAGCGCCGTCCAGACCCAGGCCCCCGACAATGGGCAGATCGCGGCGACTGATCTTCCGGACCGATTTGCCGCCGGCGCCGAATTTTTCAATCTCAACGGCACTCAGCCCCGCCTTTAGCCGCCCGCCGATGACGGCTATGGTGGCCGGAACAGCGCCTTCTTCGCGTACGGCCTTTTCCAGGCGCAGCGCCGTTTCCACATTCTGCGGGTAGGGCATGCCGTGTGCAATAATGGTCGATTCCAAAGCAACAACGGGCTTGCCTTCCTTCAATGCCGTTTCCACCTCCGGGTGTACGGATAAAAAAGGATTGGTCATAATTCTTGCATATTTTAAACCTTCTCACCTCTGTCCCTCCCCCGCCCGGTTCAAAAAACACCCAAAGGGATAAAGTGCCTTGAAGACCGCAACTGCATGCCCGGAAAAATCCGGCTTTTGGACCTGAGCGTCTCCCACGCGGTGAGCAGCCAGGAAACTCTTGTACTGGAGCAGTTCGATCTCCGGATGGTCCCTGGCGAAGCCTTTCGGCGCGGTTTTGAGCCTTTCGCCTTCCATTTCGCCAAAATAGCGCTTGAAATCCGGGTGGGCAAGGATCTCCTTGAATTCTGCTGCATTATAGGCAATTTCATCCCGGATGGCTTTGATCCAGGGCGCAGGCGGCAGGTAAGCGCCGCCGGCAAGCATGCAATCTCCGGGCTGGAGCCGGATGTAGTACCCGGAGCGGCCGTGTTCGTTCTTGCGGCCGCCGGCCAGGATATGCGCCCCGAAATAGGTCTGGTACGGCGATTTGTCGGCGGAGAACCGGACATCCCGGTTGATGCGGAAAATGCAATCCTTTGCGGTCAGTTGGATAATTGAAGGGTCAAAACCGGAAATGCCGGCGATCACCTCATCGACAAATGCCAGAAATTCTTCCTTGGCAGCCTGGTACTGCTTTTTATGTGCGCTGAACCATCCGCGGTCGTTGTTTTGTGCCAGGTCGGAGAGAAAGGTAAAAGTGGGTTTGGAGATGGATTTCATTGTTTTATGGTTTTTTGAATCAATCGCCTCCTTCGCTGAAGCTTCGGTGGTCGGAGGAATCAATCGAATCAATCGAACAATTGAACCAATCGACTCATTTAATTAATCCGATTAAGTCGATTAATCCGAATGAATCGATTAAGCTGACCAACCGACGGACGCCCAAAATCGGATCAATCGAACCAATCAAAAAATCGGATCAATCAAAAAATTGGATTTATTTCTACAATTTTCGCGTGAATTCCAGCGCCATTTCCGCCAACGGTTCCCAGCATTCGCTTTCGGCGGCCTCCACGATGAACCAGCCCTGAATGGGCGGCTTGTTTTTGAACGGATTCAGCAAATGAGCCGTTTTCAGGCCGAATTTTTCGGGATCGAATTGTTTGCCCAACCGGAATCCCATGGTTTCCTTGTGATAAAACGCGAAAACCTTATCGGCGTATTTCAGACCGGGAGAGCTCATCATTTTGCCCAGCGTCACACCGGGGACGGCGCCGGTAAATTGCTCAACGATCCGGTCAAACAGGGTTTCTGCATTCGTCATGATCCTTGGTTTGAAAGGGAATTTTTCAGGGTAGCAGGCAGATTTGCGAACACAAGCTCATAGGCATGGTCGATCAGTTCCAGGATCAACGCATCCGCCAGCGAACCATCCATGTACAAGGTATTCCAGTGTTTCTTATCCTGGTGCCAACCGGGCTGAACAGCGGAAAATTGTTCGCGCAATGCCACCGCTTTTTCCGGATCGCATTTGAGATTCATAAAATGAAAAGGCGGCACGATCTCTCCATCCATTTTCAGTTCGGTGACGTTGGCCATCCCAAAAAGCTTGCCGCCGATTTTCATCCAGACGGCCTCCCCTTTAAACGGATAACTTTCGGCTACACCGGGCTTGGAAAGGCAGTATTGCCGGAATGTTTCAATATCCATAATGCTTTAGAATGCTTGATCCTTACATGCTGAAACCTGGTTGTCAGCTGCCGGCCCGCCGACCTGACAACTGATCACTGACAACTGATCACTGACCCCCTCCTCCGCTGAAGCTACGGCCACCGGGCGACGAAGCTTTCGGCGAAGTTGCCGGGCGGAGACTGACAACTGACAACTGACAACTGACAACTGATCACTGACAACTGATTCAGTTCATCGAGTGAAACGCCACCCGGTTCCCTTCCGTGTCGGTGAAGATAGCCATAAATCCGTTCTCCCCGATCGAAGTTTTGGGCATGACCACCTTTCCGCCGGCCTGTTCAACCCGGGACAGGGGTAGGGCCAGATCCTCGCCGCCGTTGAGGTAGACCAGCGTGCCTTCTGCCGAGGGTTTGTTGCCGTTGCCATGGGTGACACAACCGCCCGTGCCGCCTTCGCTGGCCGGGAAAAACGCCATCTTTAATCCCGCCATTTCAACGTGTTGCAATTCGGCGCCCAGGACCTGACCGTAAAAGCCCGCAGCCCTTTGATAATTGGTAGCCGGTAATTCAAACCAGTTAATTGCGCTTGCCATAAATCAACATATTTTGGTTTAAAATTAAATAATAAAACAAAAATAGAGATCTGATGAACGCATTGCTTGTTGTTTTTTACTGGAACGTAAGTTTCTAAAATTAGAATTTATGCTAATTTTATATGTTTTTGTTGCATTTAATTTTAGAAAACGTAAGATTCAAAAGTGAAAAAGAATGACCTTTTTTCTTTGTTGAAATCGCTGTCCAAAAGCGAAAAACGGCATTTCCGGATCTTTTGCAGCCGATCGGGCTCCGACCCCAATTACCTGAGGCTGTTTGATGTGATGGATGCGCTGGAGGTATATGACGAACGGGTCGTACGCGAAAAACTGGCAGGCGAACCCTTCCTGCGCCAATTGCACGTGACCAAGAATTATCTCCGGCAAATGATCCTGAAAAGTCTTCGGGATTATCACACCGGCCTGTCGAAGGATGCCGAATTGAAAGATTGCCTGAGAAATGTGGAAATCCTGTTCCACCGCGAATTGTATGACCTGTGCGGAGAGGAGCTCGGCCGGGCCGAAAAGATGGCCGAGACCTACGGGCTCAATATCGGGCTGGCCGAAGTGTGCAACTGGCAGCGCAAACTGGCCCAAACCCTGTCGCCCAACGACTTTGACCGGTTTGCAAACGCGGTCGAACGACAGGAGAATGCGCTGCGACTGCAGGAAAATACCCTGCAGTTCTGGCAACTGGCCATCCGTTTTTCCCGGAGTTTTATCGGCGACGGTGCGGGCCGGCCGGTCGATGCCGGTCTGCTGGACGCACCTGAAAATGCGCGCACCCTGGAAGCAAAGGTCCTTTATTACAATACGCTTTACCTCGTCCGTCTGCGCAACGGCAATGAAGAAGAAGCCGAAACGGCCCTGCTGGAATTGATCGGCATGCTGGAAGGTCATCCGCAGCGGTTATTCGCCGATCCGGGGGCGTATATTTCCACGGTCAACAACCTGGTGAGCTTTCAGGTGTACCGCAAATCCTATGACAAGGCCCTGGATCAGTTGAGCCGGGCCAGAGGCGTGTTCCAACGGCTGGAGATCCCGGGAGAGCACAAATCCCTGTTGAAACAATTGCTGCGGGCCTACAACATCGAACTGGAGATCTGCCGCGTGTCGGGCGCCTGGCGCGAACGGCCGGATTTTATCCTGGATACCAGCCGGTTCGTAGATCGTTACAGGAATAAAATGCCGCAATCCTACCTGGAGTCCTTCTACTTTCAACTGGCCTATATCCGGTTCATGCGGAAGGAATACGACGATTCCCTGCGTTGGATCAACCTGTTGCTCAACCTCAAAGCCGCGCAAATCGAACGGGCCGACCTGCAAGCACATATCCGCATGCTCAACCTGATGGTCCATTTTGAACAGCAGAACTGGTTCGTTATGCGCTATTTCACCGACAGCGTCCGCCGGTGGCTGAGAAAATCGGGCCGGATCGAGCCCTACCAACAGGCTTTATTGCAGTTTTTTTCCCGGATCGGCAATGTACCCGAATACGAGTTCAAGGACCGGTTCCGGGAACTGGCCGGCATCCTTTTTCCACCCGGCGCGGAAAGCCTGGTTCCTGCAGGTGCACTGGAAATGGTGGATTACCGGGCCTGGATTTCTGCGCGTTATTGAAGCGAATCGGTTTTTGGCGGGCTATAATTATACCTGCCTTTAAACACCTGATCAACATTTTTTCAAACAGGAATAAAAAAAAATCGCCTACTTAGTTTCGTTTTTAAACTAAGTGCTGTATATTTGTAGTGCAGTTAGTTAGTTTTAAAATGAAACTAAGTCTTTTATAAAGGGATTGCCGGCCATTGAACTGGCAATCCCGATTTGATCACCAAACCATCAACGACCATGTTCGGCTTTAATTTCATCGGATTTGACTCCATGACCTACGTCATCAAGTACGCCAACGGCAGGGTGGATAAAGAGGGCCGGGGCCTTTCCTTCTTCTACTTCCAACCCAATACCTCCATTGTGGCCATCCCGATGGGCAGCAACAACCTGCCCTTTATCTTCAGCGACATGACCCGGGACTATCAGTCCGTCACCATCCAGGGCCAGATCAGCTTCAAGATCGGCGATCCCGCACAACTGGCCGCCTTGCTCGATTTTACGGTGGACGCCCGCGGACGCTACAAAAAAGACGATTCGGAGAAGCTGAACCAACGGATCGTCAACGAAGCGCAGACTGCCGCATCCGCATACCTGCACAGCCTGGGGCTGAAAGAGGCCATCCGGTCGGCTAAATCCGTGGAGCAAAAAATCGTGGAAGGCCTGGAGACTTCACAGTCCATTTCCATGCTGGGGATCGAGATCCTGAGCGTGAACGTCACCGCCATCCGCGCCACGCCCGAAATGGAACGCGCCCTGGAAACCGAAACCCGCGAAAAATTGCAGCAGGAAGCCGACCAGGCCATTTACGAGCGCCGGAATTTTGCCGTCGAACAGGAACGGATCATCAAGGAAAGCGAACTCAGCACCGAGATCGCCGTCGAAGAAAAGAAAAAGCAGATCAGCGAAAAACAAATGGAGGCGCGCATCCAGCAAGCTGAAAATGACCGGAAACTCCGGGAAATGCACATAGAAGCGGACATTTCCGTTGAAAACCAGCGCAAGCAACTCATCGAACAAAAATCGGCCAACGACCGCAAGAACGCCGAAACCCAGGGGTATGTCCTGGAAACCACACTGCAACCCTACAAGGATATCGATTGGAAAACGCTCATGGCGCTCAGCAACAACACCGACGCCAAATCCAATATCGCGATGGCCTTCCGCATGTTGGCCGAAAATGCCGGCAAGATCGGTAACCTCAATATCAGCCCGGACCTGATGGAAACCTTGTTGAAATAATCGTATCGACGGACAATCGTCCGTCCCGCCAATTCCAAAACATCATGGGAATCGAATATGCGGTCGTCATCAAGAACAAAACGCGCCTGGAAGCCCTGGTGGAGCGATTCAATACCAGGTCGCAGGCCCGGTTTTATATCGAGCGGTCGGGCGGCGAGTTCACCGACTACGAACTGGAGCACGACCGGTTCCAGGAGGCCCTGCTGGCCGTCCAGCGAGAATTATCCGGAATCATCCGGTACAAGATCGTCGACCGCTCGTTCCTGCCCGCTTTCATCTTCAGCGATCAGCAGGTGGTGGTGGCGGTCGGACAGGACGGGCTGGTGGCCAATGCGGCCAAATACGTCAACGGGCGCCCCATTGTGGCCGTCAACCCGGATCAGGACCGCTACGACGGCGTACTGCTGCCTTTTACGCCGGTGAATTTCGGTAAGGCGGTCGAAAAGGTCATCCGCGGCCGGTTTGAATCCCGGCAGGCTGCCTTTGCAGAAGCCCGCCTGAACGACGGTCAGCGCCTCCTGGCTTTCAATGATCTTTTCATCGGGGCCTCCTCTCATGTATCCGCGCGGTACAAGATCACTTTCAACGGCGTGACCGAGGAACATTCCTCCTCCGGCGTCATCGTTTCCACACAGGCCGGCTCCACGGGCTGGATGAGCTCCATCTTCAACCAGGCGAACGGCCTGCAGCGGTTGTTCGAAAAATCAGAACAATGGCGCACGCGGTTGAACATACGCGACGACCAGTTGTTTTTTGCCGTTCGCGAGCCGTTCCGGAGCAAGAGAACCCAGACCGGGATCGCCGGCGGGTTGCTTTCCGGAGAAGCCCGGCTGCGGATCGAATCCCTGATGCCCGGCAACGGCGTCATCTTTTCCGACGGCATTGAGGCCGATTTTCTGCGCTTCGGATCGGGCAGCATCGCGACCATCGGCGCCGCAAAGGAACGCGCGAACCTGGTGGTAGCCTGATTTTTCAAAAAAACGGGTTTGTGTTTGTGTAATACAGGCGGTATTATCATCACAGATAAAAGCCAAATTATTCCTGAATTAACCCGTTCGTATGAAAACCGCCGGCAGTCTGTATCGACCCCTCTTGCTCACGATTTGTCTTTGCCTCAGCATCGCCGTGCTGCACGCCCAACCGGATTCGGTGATGACCCTCGTGTTCCGCATTCCGGCCGACCGGGCAGCCGATTTTTACCAGGATCGCATCCAAGGGCCCGAACCGGCGGATTTTATCCATCCGGTCGACAGCTTCTTTCGTCCCCGGCAGGAACAGGAACGAACGCCCGGGCATTATCTTTACCTTCACCCCGATCTCGAAGGCATTGCTGTCGAATTGAAGAGCTACTACGCGCATGAGATTCAACCCCTGAACGATGAACGAGACCTGGCCTTGCAAATCGCCGGTATGGACGGCCGCCTGCTGACCGATGCCAAGGTCCGGCTGGGGAAAAAAGAAATTCCATTTGATCCTGAGACCTCCGCGTACCGGCTCAAACGCAGGGGGCGAGGCGGGTTTCTGCGCGTAGACTTACCGGGGGATACCCTGTTTTTAAACCTGGCCGGCAACCAGGGGAAGCCGGTTTTTGTCCGCAAATTCTGGCGGTTTTCCAATTCCCGGGTAGGGCGGGTCGTGACCATTCCGGTCCGCTGGCCGCGCAGCGCATACCTTTATCTGAAACGCGGGTTCGGCTACGGCGACTGGCGGATGTACCGCTGGCCTTTCAACAGCAATGACCGGAACCGGGAATTCCAGGGATACATGGCTTTTGACAAGCCGCGTTACCGGCCCGGCGACACCCTGAAAGTAAAAGCCTATGTCGCCCGGAAAAGCGGCCGACCCTACAACCGGCCCCTCGAAATGGCCCTGACCCAAACCTCCGGCCGATACCGACGGATCATGGACACCCTGATAAAGCCCGCAGATAAGGGCGTCTTTTTGTTTGAGATGGTCCTGTCGGATACCCTGCAGCTTGATCAGGGGTACAGCATCAATTTTGACCATCCGCGGAACTACCGGAGAGAAGGCCCCGCCAATTCCTTCCACCTGGAAGACTATGAACTGGAGGAGGCTTTTTATACCCTTTCCCTGGATAAATCGCTATTCAATCCCGGGGAGAAGATCCGGATACACCTTACCGGTAAGGATGCCAACGATTTACCGGTTCCCGACGGCGAGGCGATCCTGACCCTGATGCCGCAAGAGGTCAGCGAATTTTATACCGGGGCGTTTTTCCTGCCGGATACTTTGTGGCATTTCCGCCAGGAATTGGGCAGCCGCGGCGAAGCGGATGTCCTGCTGCCCGATTCCCTGTTGCCGCCGGCGGACCTGATGTTCAAGCTGGAGGCCGTTTTTGTCAGGAGTGACGGACAAATGGAAACGAAATCCACCCTGTTCACGTACAAAGGCAATCCGGAACAGATCCGCCTGAAGCTCGAAGGCCCGGACCTGGTCGGGGAATACCTCCTGAACGGCAATTCGACGACCGCTCAGGGGCAATTGTCCGGGAAATTCATCGATACGCTTCCATTGACCGCGCCGTTCCGGATTCCCGTTAATCCGTTTGAACGGGAATACGCCTTCCGGGCGGGTAATGCCGTTCAAACCATCGTTTTGGGGTACGCCAATCCCAGCCTGGTCTCCGTATCTGCCCGGTGGGACGGCGATTCGATTGCCATCCGGGTGATGAACCCCCGCAAACTGCCGGTGACCTGGTTGTTGCGCACCCTCGGCCGGGAAATGGATCGGGGTTCGATAACCGACTCCTTGGCCTTGATCCGGATTCACAGCGGTATCTCGGGCGCGGCCGAGCTGTCCTGGAGCTACCCCTGGGGCGGGAGCATGGTCAGGGATGAAACCACGGTTCTACCCTACAAGAAACTGCTGACGGTCAGTCTGGACCAACCGCAGGAGGTTTGGCCCGGTCAGGAAAAGCAGATCCGCGTAAAGGTGGAAGATTACCGCGGCAGGCCCGCTAAAAATGTGAACCTGGCCGTGGGCGCCGTCAATGCGCAATTCAAAGACGGCGATTCTTTCCAGGCGCCGGATATCCGCTACCGGATCAAAAAGGAACCGTTCGAATACAATACCTTTCGGACGGAGAAATACGCGAACGTTTCCAGGCGAACGTTGCCGGTCGACAAGCAATGGTATACCCGGTTCGGGTTGGAAAAGGAACTGTTTTACCGGTTGCGGTTTCCGGAAAACGGCGTGCGGATGGAATACGACAGGGTGCGGTCCGATGATGACTTTTACTGGGAGATTGCCCAGTTTGCGCCCTATATTGTCCGGGAGGGTAAGGCGGAACCGGTCTACCTGATCTATTGCAACCGGAAGCTGGTCTATTATTACGGTTCGGATGAAGAACGCCCTTACAGTTTTGCGGGCCGACCGGGGTACAACACCATCACGGTAAGGACCCTGGACGCCGAGTACACGATCGACAGCGTACTCCTGAGAAAAGGGTGGAAACTGGAAATGTCGGTGGACGCTGACCACTTCGGCCGGTCGCCGATGGCGCAGCATATCCGGGTGAAGGCGATGCCGAAATCGCTTACCACCACGGAAGCCGGCATCGTGCGGAACGCCATTTTCATCCTCCGGAAATACGACGGACGGGCGATCCATTCCATCTGGGACAGTCAGGATAACCTGCATATCTTCTCTCCGCGCGGCAGTACCCGAGACGTCAAATTGGGACCCTTTGCAGCCGGTTCCTGGTTGTATTACCTCAAGAACGACGGCGACTCGACGGCTTTCCGGTTTGAACCCGGATTTACGTACGTGGTGTCGAAAAACCGGGAGCGATTGTACGAAACAAACCTGTTTCCAGATGAGAGAAGCCGGACCTTACCCCAACAATTACTGCTGGTGCGGCCTGGAAAATGGCTGTATTCGCCCGGGCAGATTCCCCGTAAAAAAGAAGAAGCCCGGCTCAATTTGTCTTTTTCCGACCCGCGCGACAAGGCGCTGCCCGGCGAAGGGAGCCTGGTGATCAAATACCCCGAATCGGATTCTGTGTTTTTGGGACTGGTCGTCGTGAAGGAAGGGGAAAAGCCCAGGCTGTACCGGTACGGGGCAAAACAGATTCAACCGTTTTTGCCGGGAATTTACCGGTTGTATGCCGTCACTAATAACGGCTACGTGGCAAAAGATTCGGTACGGATTCAGGCAAACGGGCGGACTTTCCATGCGCTTCAACTGGACCATTTCCGGAAGGACGGAGAAGGGGAAGCATCCTTCTTTCTCAGTTTTCAGCCGGAGCCGGCTAAAAATAATTGGGGCAAAGAGCTGACCTTCAAACCATCCATTCCATCCGGTCCCGGTAGGATGATCCGCGGCAGGTTGGTGGATTCGGACGGCGAGCCGCTGATCGGCGGTTCGGTTCTGGTAAAAGGAACGACAACGGGCACCGTGACGGATATTGACGGCTATTATGAGATCTGGGTGCCGGAAGGGGCGGACGACCTTGTGATCAGCTATACCGGTTTTGAAACCGAGGAACTGCAGTTGGATCGGTTGCAGCAAAACGCGATTGTTCAGATGAACGGAGGGGCGAACCTCAGCGAGGTGGTCGTAACCGCTTACGGTATAGCGCGAAAGCAGAACCTGACTGGTGCCGTTTCAACCCTGAGCGCAAGAACTGCGGGGGTAGAGATTCGCGGCGCAAGATCGAATGCTACCGATTATTACATTGACGGGATCCGGGTGGGAAAAGACCGGGATCAGCAGGCGCCCTTCGGGGATTCATTGGCGTTTCCTGCGGAGGCCATGGGCATTCGCTCCAGATTCAGCGATGCCGCGTTCTGGCAGCCCAACCTGATGACGGACGCCGACGGCGAAGCCTGGTTCACAGCCCGCTTTCCGGACAACATCACCGCCTGGAATACCTTCGCGCTGGGGATGGACCGCAGGAGCCGGGGCGGGGTAGGGCGCGGACAAACGCGGGCGGTCAAGCCGATCCAGGCACAGCTCAGCCTGCCGCGTTTCCTGGTGGAAGGCGACCGCAGTACCGCCATCGGCCGGTCGCTCAATTTTACGGGCGATACCCTGCAGGTGCGGACATTCTTCAAAAACAAGGACCGGGAATGGGATCTGGGACGCCATGCGTTGGAGAGCTTCCAGGTCGATTCCCTGGGGATTGAGGCGACTTCAGGCCAGGATTCCCTGAAGCTGACCTACGGCCTGGAAACGGGCAATTACCTGGACGGCGAGGAGCGCAACCTGCCCGTATTTCCCGTCGGCGTCGAAGAAACCGAAGGCGCTTTTTACCTGCTCGAAAAGGATACGAGCCTGCAATTCCTGCCGAAAGGCAATCTGGGGACCGTCCACATTTATGCGGAGAACAGCGTATTGGAATTGTTGTTGAAAGACCTGGATTACCTGCGCAAGTACCCCTACGGCTGCAACGAGCAAACCGCCAGCCGGTTGGTCGCCCTGTTGCTCGAAAAAGAGATCCGGGGGCGCCTCGGCCAGGAGTTCGACGGCGAACAGGAGATCCGGGCGATGGTGTCCCGGCTGAGAAAGACCCAGCGCGGCGACGGCAGCTGGGGCTGGTGGGCCGACGGCGAGGGTCGCATTTGGGTGAGCGTACACGTATTGCGATCCCTCTATCAGGCGGCTGAATCGGGGTACAAGACCGACGCGTTGGAAAAAGGCCTCCGTTGGCTGGTGTCCGTCATCAGGCAGGTAAATCAGGCGGACCGGCTTCAGGCGCTGGATCTGCTTTCGGGGCTGGGGCAAAAGCTCCCGTACGAAGGATTGTTGTCCGGAATGGATACGTTGAATTTCAAGCTGAAGGACAAATTTACCTTGATCGCGATCCGGCAGCGCGCCGGCCTGGCCTATAGCCTGGATAGCCTGGACAAATACCGCTATAATACCCTGATGGGCGGAAGTTATTGGAATGAGAACAAGGATAAATCATTTTTTGGGGGACAAAACAAAGCGGAGAACACCCTGTTGGCGCATGAGATCCTGCTCAAAGCCGGCAGAACGGATGAAGCCCGCCGTGCCCGGCAATATTTCCTGGAAAACAGGGGCCAGGGCATGCCTTGCGGCTATTACGGGTGGTACAATACCCTGACCACGGCCCGGATCCTGCAGGCTATTCTGCCGCAGTTGCTGGACAAGAACCAGGGCGCCGCCGACCTAAGGAATACCCTGACCGTGAACGGCAGGAAGGTGGACAAATTCCCGTTTGGGTTGGAGCTGTCCGGCGACCAACCGGTGACCATTTCCAAAACCGGGGCCGGACCGTTGTTCGTGACCGCCTATCAGCAATTCTGGCAACCCGATCCGCAGCCCAAGACCGATATCTTTGAGGTGAGTACGACCCTGAAGCAAAACGGAAGGGATATGGGCGATAGATTGGAAAAACAATTCCCGGCCGAAATGGAAGTGACGGTCCGCTGCGACGCGGACGCCGAGCATGTGCTGATCGAAGTCCCGATCCCGGCCGGGTGCAGCTACGGTCCGAAGACGCAATACGGCGGCCGTTACGAGGTTTACCGGGAGTACAACCGGAACGCAGCGGCCATATTCTGCGAGAAATTGCCGGCGGGAGAGCATACGTTCACCGTTGCGTTGGAGCCGCGGTTTTCGGGCCGGTATACGATCAATCCGGCGAAAGCGGAGCAAATGTATTTTCCGGTATTTTACGGACGGAACGGGATCCGGCGCATCATTATTCCGTAGGGGCAAGGATGCGAGACATTTCCGAATTGCCTGGCATCGGCCAATGATATCACCTGTATTTCCTATAACCACAAAAGTCACAAAAGAAAACAAAAGCAAACGAATCAAACTTTTGCGGCCTTTTGTTTCTTTTAGCCTGCCAAGCGGTACGCATGGTGGTTTATAACAGATTCAAGCGGCAGTTTCCCGCGAATTCCATCGGAGGGAGAAACCGGGATGACACATGATGCGGCTGCTACCGCGTTTTGGAGCCCCTCCGTCGCATAATATTTCAGCCGGTTGCGGACCGCCTTATTAAGATTTTTTTAAGGTTTTCTATAAAGAAGAAGATATATCTACAAAATATCGTATATTGCAAATTCTTATTTGTTTTATCCCTCGCCTTTAATATACGATTCATCAGCTGCAAGTATTGCAGTTTTCCTGTATTTCCGTTAACCTAAAGCTCGCAAGATGAAGGCATTCCTTACTTCCGCAGGTAACCTGATCCCGGCAATTTGCCTGGTTGTATCACTCTTGGCCATCCCCGAAGCCTTTTCCCAAAACTACGTCCTGAACGGCAGCGCCGTCGATCTCGGCAGCGGTTGCTACCGCCTGACGCCCCAGGCCACCGCACAGAGCGGCTCGGTCTGGTACCAGAACAAGCTGAGCCTGGCTTCCGATTTCAGCATCAAGGCTGAGTTGAATTTCGGCTTCCTCGACTTCAACGGCGCCGACGGAATAGGCTTCGTGCTTCAACCCATCTGCAACGGCCTGGGCCAGAGCGGCGGCGGGCTCGGGTTTGGCGGCATTTCGCCTTCCCTTGCGGTTGAATTCGATACTTACCAAAACAGTTTTGCTCCGGAAAACTACAATGACCCCTTTGAGGACCATATCGCGCTGCAGCAAAACGGCAACCTGAAACACGATTCTACCCTGAACCTCGCCGGGCCGGTTATCATGCCCAACCTGGAGGACGGTCTGGATCACTCCGTGGTCATTGTGTGGAATGCCGCAACCCAGACTTTCACGGTAGACTTTGACGGCGCCAACGTGATCACCTACACCGGCGACATCGTGGCCGACATCTTCGGCGGCAATGCCGAGGTGTTCTGGGGTTTCACCGCGGCCACCGGCGCCCTGACCAATAACCAGTCGGTTTGCATCGAGGATGTGGCCTTTGAGGAACTGATACCTTATGCCATAACCAATGCGAGTTGCCCGAATGCCGAAGACGGCGCCATCGACCTGATGCTGACCGGCGGAGTTGGCCCCTTTACCTTTGAATGGACCACGGGCGATACGACCGAAGACCTGACGGGGGTTCCGCCGGGCGCCTATACCGTACTGGTTACCGACGCCAACGGTTGCGTGAGCACCTTCAACATCGATGTGGCGGGCGACCCGGATACCATCGCGCCGATGATCACCTGCCCGGACAATATCAGCGTCAGCACCGACCCGGGGATGTGTTCGGCGGTGGTGACGTATGACGACCCGCAAGCTACTGATAACTGTCCGGACCCCGAGGTGGTTCTGGATGCGGGTCAGGCGAGCGGCAGTGAATTCCCGGAAGGCGTAAATACGGTGATCTATACCGCCACCGACGGGATGGACCACGCCGTGAGCTGCACCTTTACCATTACGGTGGAGGATATGGAGCCGCCGGTGATCATTTGCCCGCCCGATACCACAGTGCCGTGCAATGTGCCCAACGATCTTTTGAGCCTGGGTATGCCCACCGTCATGGATAATTGCGATGCGGCGCCGGAGATAACCTATACGGATACGATCGTGTCCGGAGATTGCAACATTGAATGCGAGATAGAGCGGACCTGGACGGCGAAGGATGCAAAGGGCAATTCGACTTCCTGTGTGCAGGTGATCACGAAGTCCGTCCTGGCCGTGATCCAGGGGGCTTTGGCGATGGATGTGGATGGCGACGGACAGCCCGATCCCATTGTATTGGGCTACTCCCGGCATACGGTTTCGATCGGGTATGATGCGGCCGCCTGCGTTGTGGGCTGGCTGCCCGGCGATGTCGCCCCGGCAACGGCTATTCCGGTCAAGGGAAATCACGTGGTAGACCCGGCGGATTGTTTGCCCGGTCCGGTGGCCCTGAGCGCATCCGGCAAGCTGGCGGACCCGTTGATGGAATACACCTTGCTGCTGGCCATCAAACTGCGGATTGATCCGGATTTCGGCAAGATGCCGCTCAGCGAGATCGCCTGTGATATGCACCCGATCGTTTTCCAATACATGAAGAATAACCCGACCGTGGACGATCTCCTGTTGTTGGGCAATATCGCGCTGGGCAATATCATCGGGCCGCCGCACCTGGAGCATATCAAGGACGCGCTGGCCTGCATAGCCGGTACGTTCTCCTTATGCGATCCGCTGGAAGAACGCCCGGAATTCCAGGTACAGGCAGCGATCGGTGAACCGGCGCAGTCTATATTGGAAACGGGCGCCCGGAAGCTGGAATTGTTCCCGAACCCGGCGCAACGGTCGATCTCCCTGAACGCGCCTGAAGCCTACGGCGAAACCGTCCGGATCGCCGTCTATTCAGCTCAAGGGCAGCTTGTTCGTCAAATTCAGGTATTGGAGATGCCTTACGGTCCGTTTACGATTAACCTGGAGGGACAGGCGGCCGGACTTTACTGGATGGAATTGAATATGGACCACCAACCGGCAAGAACGGCTAAATTCATCCTGTCCGGATTGTAATGATAGCGGTTGAATGCGCTGAACCGGCGCTTCAACCATCTGAGGTAGCAGACGACCCTGCCGGCCATGTGGGCGGGGCCGTTCTGCTGCTGATTGGTTGGGGACTCTAGAATTGAACTGAAATTGAACCATTAAGGCATTGAGGATAATTAAGATGGCTTAATGCATCTTTATGCCTTAACGGTCCAAACTTCTGTATTTAAAAGGTGAAAAAAAACTAATTTGCCCCAAAAACCAACACCATGTCCTTCCTCGACCAGATCATCGAACCCACTTTCGTCGTCAGCGAACCCATTTGCCGCAGGAATATCGAAGCCATGGCCGCCAAAGCCCGACGCCTGGGTATGAACCTGCGGCCCCATTTCAAGACCCACCAATTGCACGAGGTGGGGCGATGGTTCAGGGATTACGGGATCAATACCATCACGGCCTCTTCCGTGCGCATGGCGGAGTATTTTGCCCAGGACGGCTGGGACGATATCACGGTGGCTTTCCCCATCAACATCCGGGAAACGGATCGCATCCGGGCCTTATCGGAGCGCATCAAGGTGAACCTCCTGGTGGAAAACCGGGAAGGCATTGCCGCCCTGGAAAAAGGACTCACCCGGCCGGCGGACATCTGGATCAAGATGGATTGCGGCACCCACCGCACGGGCTTTACCGTCGATCAGTTCGATCAGGTGGATGAGTTGGTGGATATCCTGGCAAAAAGCCCTAATCTGCGTCTTCAGGGTTTTCTCACCCATGCCGGACACAGCTATAAGGCCAGATCGAGGGCGGAACTGGCAGCCGTACACGCCGGTACGATGGACGTGATCCGGCAATTCCGGGGCCGCTATGAAGCCGTTGTGCCTAACCTGCAAATGACCTACGGCGATACGCCTACCTGCTTCACCATGGACGCCTTCCCGGGCGTGACCGAATTGCGCCCCGGCAACTTCATCTATTTCGACTGGATGCAATGGCAGATCACCACCTGCTCCCCCGGAGAGATCGGCGGCGTGGCGGCCTGCCCCGTCGTGGCCAAGCACCCGGAACGGAATATCGCCATCATCTACGGCGGCGCGGTCCACTTTTCCAAGGACTACATCGAGAATGACCGCGGCGACCGGGTCTTCGGCAAGGTCGGCGCCTGGACGGACAACGGCTGGACCCTTTCACCGGACGGCCCTGAATTAATTGCCATCTCGCAGGAACACGGGCAGGTGCGGACCACATCTGAAGAATTGGCCCGCATGCAGATCGGCGACCTGCTGCCCATTGCCCCGGCTCACAGCTGCCTGACCCAGGATCTTTTGCGGGGGAATACGGTGATCATCTGAGGGAATGCAAAATGTAAAAGGGGGTAAAGCAAAATGTAAAAGTTGGGCGGACCGGCTGCTGTTTACCGGAGGCGCCAGGCTTTTAAACCCACTTTGGGGGGGCGGTATACCCCGGCTGATAGCCGGGGGTGGGATCCCACCCACCAGCCTGCCGACCTCGATGCCGACTGCTTTTTTCCTGTGCAGGCATAGCTTCGCCCGTCCGATCCTTTGACCGGTGCACACGGAAAATAAACAGGTAACGGCTTTGAAAGACCGCTATTTGCCGGCAAAAAATGAAGATGAACTTTGACGCCCGGAAGCGGGTTGAAAATCGATGAAAGGTATGACTTGAAGCGACTTTGAATGTACAAATATAGCAAATAAGTTTGAAATGATATAAAATAAGTACAAAAAATTTGTAAAAATCGACCCACTCCTATTTGTTTTGACCTCCACCCGGACACAAACTGGACAAAAAACTGAACAACGCCTGCCCTTATTTTTGTACACATAGGCATTGGAAGGCCATTTTCCTTTGGACCTCAACCCATTACCATGAAAAAAATCAAACCAAAAATGATCGTCAGTTCAGTTTTTGTCTTGCTGGCCCTTTGGGTGATAGCGGATCTGTACATCCCCAAACACCGCGATATGCGGGCCTTCGATCCGGTCTACGTCGGAAAAATGGACTCGGATATGTGGCGGGCGTATTACGAGAAAAAACCGGTCAGGCTCTTTTTTCAGTTGGCTGCGCTCATGCGCAGGCAGTACCATGCGCCTTTCTGGCGTGCCTTTGCCATAGCTTATCGCGCAGCAAAAGCGGCCTTTGTCTTCAAGGAAGGCCACAACCGGGCGGAATACGGCAAAGCGCTGCCGCACCTTGAAAAATTCTATTACGAGATCAACAGCCTAAGCGACAAGCCCTTTGACTACAAAAAGGTGGCCGGACTGGAACTGGAGTGGTGGATCATTCGCCGCGAACCCGACCAGTTCACGACCGCCGATTGGGAAAACATCCTGGCGCAGGAAGCCGGGGAAATGTACCTCGAACCCGCAACAAAATTCTCAGGGTACGCCCAATCGCGCACCGAAGCCATGGTACTCCGCGATCAGAAGGGTAACAACATTGCGGAAAGCGACTGGCAAAAGATCGATTCCCTGCTGGTGGGCTGTTGGACGGCCCTCCATTCTGCTCTGGTCCATTGAAAATTCGCATAAATACGCAGATCAACGTACCGGCTTTACAAAACCTTGCGGATGTCCTGACGGGGCCGGCAACTGCATCTTTGCATCGTTCAATTTAATCAATCAACAAACCATTTTAAAACAACAATTGTATGAAAACGATCAAATTTTGCACCTTGACCTTCGCATTCGCACTCATCGCTTTTGCCGCACAGGCCCAAAGAGCCGGCTCGGAAGAAGCCGCCATCAAAAACCTCTGGAATAGCATTTACCAGGCCTTTGAAACAGGAAACAACGAGGCCATGTGGGCAGCTTATACCGATAATGCCGGTGAGATCGGTCCCGACGGCAGCCTGACCATCGGAAAAGAAAAACTCAAAGCCTCCTGGGAAGCCTTCATGAAAATGGTGGATGAAGCGCCGAAATTTACCCTGGAGGAACCCACCGTACGAATCCTTACGCCGGATGTGGCTATTCTGACCTGGCAGTCTTCGGCCGATATCAAGGTCGGCGGCCAACAGTTCGGCGGCAAATCCGTCGGTATGGCGGTCGTCCGCAAGATCAAGGGCAATTGGATGGTCGAATTCGACTCGATGACGCCGGTGATGGAAATGCCGGGGACGGGGAATTGAAGAGGGTGAGAGGGTGAGAGGGTGAGAGGGTGAGAGGGTGAGAGGGTGGGCGAGGGATGATTTTATTCCTCGCCCACTTTGTTTTTTAGTTTCTTCCAACCACAAGCCGGTCCGCCCAGGCGCCCAGGGCGGTTTGTACGCGGACTGCGTACACGCCCGCTAAAAGCCCGGGTAATTGAATGCGGAAATCTCCGTTTGTCCTATATGTTTCCCAGATCACTTTGCCGGTCAGGTCCAGGATGCTGATTTGCGAAACTTGCAGATCCGGCGAGGCCTCTAGCCAGGCGACGGATGAAGCCGGGTTGGGATACAGCTTCAGTTTTCCTTTCAAATCAGGGTTGCGGACGCCGGTGATGATGCCTGATTCGGTGGACAGCACGCTTACCGGTATCAATGTTTCGGCCTGGTCGATCAACCGGACTTCGGACGGGTTGAAGCTGATCAACGCCTCGTTGCCGGCATCCTCTTTGACCTTGAAGTGCAGGTAGGCAACAGCGCCGAGTCCGGAGATGTTTTGCCCGTTCGTTCGCGTCAGCGCCACGGCAATTTTACCGGCCCCGGTCTCCCTTTGCAAGGTCAGCAGATTATTCCCCAGCCAGGAGCCTTCGAAGGTCACGTAAGCGCTGCCGGGCACCACCCATGTCGGGTCGTAGTTCAGGTTGAACGCCAGCCCGTACACATTCAGCGGGGTCTCGTTCGGCAGGCCCAGGTCGATGGAGAACACGGCGTTCTGACCGGGAACCACCTCGTTCGTCTGGACAAAAATCGACAGGCCTTCGCGCGCATCTTCCGACCATGGCCCGCCGCCGGGCAGGAAGCTGTGCTCCAATTGCCAGTTCTGACGAATAGCTGCTGTGTCTGCAGCTGAAACGGCGCCGTCTCCGTCCGCATCGATATAGGCAAAATTGGTCAGTGATTCCGGGGTAGCCAAAGGCCAGTAAATTCCGGTTTGTTCGGCCCATTCTATCCCTGCATTCGACCTGGAAGGCCCCGCGCTGCCGAACGCCAGACCGATGGGCAGCAGGTCGTACTGGTCGGCTACGCCGTTATCGTCCGTATCCCCCGGCCAGACGCCGGGTTGCCCGACGCTGATCTGCCAGCTAAGACTGACGCATGATCCGTCCGGGCGGCACAATTGCCAGCAGATCAGGCCGCCGCCTTCGTCAACCCCGGTAATGGAGGCGCAAACCTCGCCGTCCAGGATCTCAACATCCAGGGTGCCTGGATCAGGGGGGCTGCAGCTGCCGGAGGAGATCGTTAACGGTTCGTCGCCCGTCAGTTCCTGGCTGCACCAGTCCAGGGTCTCTCCGCTGCCGATCAGGGAGGCCAATTGGATCTCGCATTGTTCGAGGGCCGGCGACAGGACAAAGGAGGTCATGCCCATGCACCCTCTGGAATCGGTGGCCGTAACGACGTAGGTACCCATGGAAAGGTCGGAAATCCCGGCGCCTTCTGGGGCCGTTCCATTGGACAAGGAGAACGTGTACGGCGGAGCTCCACCGGTTGTATTGATGAGCACTATCCCATCCGCTGTATCCGGGCAAAGCGGTTTCTGGACGATATCTGCGGTCAGTTCGACCGGCGCGGGTTCGGTCAATTCAGTCAATTCGATGGTTTTTTCCGAGAAGCAACCGTTGGAAGAGGTCACGGTAACCGAAAAGGTACCGGGTTGGGTGATCTGGATGTCCTGGGTATCGGCGCCGGTATCCCAATTGTAGGTGTAGGTGCTGGTCCCGTCGCTCGTCACGGTCAGGTCAACGATCCAGGTGCCGTCTCCTGCGCATGCCGGGTCAAGGACATTGACCTGAACAAAGGGTTTGACCCTGATATCCACGTCAAATGAAGCCTGCGCCGTGCAACCGTACTCGTCGATGACCGACAACGTATAGGGGCCGTTGTAGAATCCGGAAGCCGGATAAATGACAGGCGTTGGGTTGATGGAGCCATATCCGTTCGGGCCCGACCAGACATAGGACTGGCCGCCCGGAAGGTTGTTGTATAAGAACAGCGTATCGCCGTTGCAAACCGGGCTGTTGCTGAATTGGAGCAGGCCGAAATCCTGGTAATTCCGGACCTCCACATCGATCCGGGCGGTTTCCGTGCATCCCGAAGGATCTTCCACCGTCACGGAATAGACCGTATTTTCTGCCGGCGCTGCCGAAGGATTGGAACAATCGGTGCAGCTTAATGCCGTCGCCGGCGACCAGGAATAGGTGCTGCCCGGCGAGCCCTGGACCTGAAACTGGAGTACATCACCCGGACAAATAGTGGTATCGGAACTGACTGCGAGGATCGGGCCGTCAAATTCGACCTCTGCTGTCAGCGTGCGGACTTCTCCCTGATGATCTGTCACGGTAAAGTGGTATTGCCCGGCTTCCAGGTTTTGGAGGTCATCGGTGGTTGCGGTGAAGCCGTTCGGCCCGGACCATTGGTAGGTGTACGGTTGTTGGCCGCCGGAGACTGCTACATCCACCGAACCGCCATCGGGCTGCGCGCAACTCGCCGACCCGATGTCGTATAGTTCGACCTTGAAACCAGACCCTTGCGTATTGGTGATCACCCTGCCTGAAAGGCCCTCCAGTTTGATGATCGCTTCATCTCCGTCAATAGCCTCCGTGAGGGTCGGGTCCTGGGCCAGCCTTACCCAGGAGGTATCGGCCGCGCCGGGCAGTACGTTGAAACACAGCTGGTACATCACGGTCCCGTCCGGAATCGTTACGCCGGCCAGGTCGGGGTCGGTCCAGGAATGGGCTATCGAACCCGGCCAGATGAAGGGGAGGCTGTTATATCCAAAATTGGAATTGGAAAGTCCCGCCAGGTTGTACCCGCTGATGGATTGCAGCGCCAGGCTGTTGGCGTCGTATTCGATGGAATACTGGATGGCCAGCATGTTCTCGAAATTTTCGGCGGCTACCTGCACGCAGACCGTCTCACCTGGGCTGCCGTAAGCGTCGCTGAAAACAAGCGCCAGGTTCCGGTCCGGGAGGCATCCCGTGACGTTTATGCTGCCGCCGTCGATCATGATATTGGGCTCACCCGCCGGATTGAGAACGGTTGAAACGCTTGTGCCCGGCCAGATATTTATGGTAGCGATCCCGCATTCTTCCAGGACCTTCACCGTAAACCGGAAAACGGCTTCACCGGCGGGTACGGTAACGCCTTCCGTATCCGAGCCGGCGTACCAGTCCAGCGTGACGAGTTTGCCCGAAGGCTGATTGGTGATCGTGAAATTGGCGGAAGACAGCCCCGGAAGCTGGAACCCGTCCATCTCCTGGAGCTGCAATTTGTCGCCGGGAATGAAAAACGGAATATGCAGGCGGGTAACGTCATTGAAGTTGAACACCCGGAATTCCAGGTGAACCACGTCGCCCTGAACAGCTTCTTCGTTCCATATCCGCAACAAGGGCTGAGCCGATGCGCAGTGAACGGAGAACAGAAACGCAAGCAGTCCGGATAGTTGTATTATTCTGTACATAGGAATGGGATTTTAATTGGCAAAAATTAAAAATGGCTTTTGGGAGATTGGTCCAAAAACCTTGCCAAAAAGTAATTTTTCTTTGGCTGTCGCGGATTTTCGCAGAAATGTATGAATGGTAAAGTTGTAGAGGAGTGCTTTACATGTCGGACACCTCGCAGGTGTCCGACATGTAAACTACCGGTGATTTTGAACAATGATCAAGGCATATTCCTATCTCAACAACGTCACATCCCCTTTCAAAACCGTTGAAGAATTGCCCAGGCCGGGGTAGCTGACATTGATGATGTACATGTAAGCGTCGGACGGGGCGGGCTTGCCCTTGTAGTTGCCGTCCCAAACCGCGTTGTCGCCGGAGCCTTCGAAGACCAGTTCACCCCAGCGGTTGTAAACCCGCATGAGTTCGACCTTCAGGAACCCGGTACCGGCCTCGATCAGTTCGCTGTACACCCTGAATTCGTCGTTGACTTTGTCATTATTGGGGGTGAATACATTGGGAACCAGCACCTCATCAGTGATCACGTCGATCGGGAACGGGAATTCGTACTCCCGGCAATTGCCGTCGGCGCTCAGGGTGAGGAAATACGTGATATCGTCTTTGGAGGTGAAGGTCGGCGCAGGGCAATCGCTGCAGCTCAGATCGCCGGAGGGCGACCAGCTGAGGGTATAAAACGCGGTATTCGTCGGGCCGGTCAGGGTGACTTCCTGGCCTTCCAGTACGCGGATGGTGTCCGGCGCCGTAAAATTGACCTCGGGAATGACCGTGATGTTGGCCTGGTCGGAGGCGGTACAACCGGGGCCGACCGTTACGGTCACGCTATAGGTGAGATCGTTATTGGCAATTAATCTGGGATTGGGCGATGTCGGGCTGTCCAGCAGTTGATTGCCGGGCGACCAGAGGTACGAAGCGCCCTGGATCGGGTTGACAACGCTGAGGATAAGGGTGTCCCCTTCGCAGGCTGCGATATCCACCACGTCGGCTTCTGCCGCTCCGATGAAGAGGGATTTGGTTACTTCGTAAATGCACCCGGTTTCATCGCTCTTCAGGATGAGGACCACATCGCGCGGGCCGGTGCTGGCCACGTTGGAATAGGTGTGGGTGGCCGGGTTGGTATTGTCCTCTGTTGAGCCGTCGCCGAAATCCCAGGTCCAGGAGCTGACATTGGCCGTATCCTTGAGGGTGAAGGTAGCCGATTCTCCGACGCAAATGGCTGTCGGGACGATGTCGAAGTCGCCGTCGGGGCCGATCAGGGTGTATTCTTCCGTGGTGGTATTGGAGCAACCGTACGGCGTCGATACGGTTTGCGTAACGGTATAGGTGCCTTTGTCAAATGTAGCCAGCGGATTGGCGATGGTAGAGATCTGTCCGTTGCCGAAATCCCAGACGTAGAACAAGTTGAAATTGGATACGCTTTCGTCGGTGAACTGGATCTGGGCCGGTGCGCAGATCACATCCTGGCCGTCGACGCTGGAGGCAAAGGCTGCCTGCGGGTAATCCTGGACGAAGATATTCTGGGTGGTAGTGCCTTTGCAGCCGGTGCCGATCTCTTCAAAGTTGAGCGTGGCGGTAAAGGTGCCGGCCTGGTTGTATACCGCTGAAGCGGTTTGCCCGCTGGCGGTCTGTCCGTTGCCGAGGGTCCAGTTGAACATCAGGCTCGACCCCGCATCGGTGTAGTCGGTGGCGCTGAAATCCACCTGTTGCCCGGCACAGATCGTGTTGTCGGACGCCTGAACGATGCTGAAGGGGTTATAAATGGAAATATCCTTCTGGAACTGCCCTTTGCATCCCAGCGCGTCTTCGATGTTGAGTTGGATGGACAGCGATTCGCCGATGGCTCCTCCGAAGGTGAAGGACGGATTCTGGGCCGTGCTGGTGCCTACGCCGCCGAAGTCCCACATCCAGGAGGTAATGGTAGTATCTGCGGTACTCAGGTCTGTGAAATTGACCGTCGTCGGGAAGCAGATGGACGTATCGCTGAGGCTGAAATTCGCCTGGATGTCGTAAATGGTCGTTTGTTTTTGCAGGGTATCCCTGCAGCCGTTGATGTCTTCAGTCACCAGCGTAAGGGTTTCCATGCCGGGGTTGGTGAAGGTGAATTTGATGGAACTGTCCTGTGTGGTAATGGGGCGGTTGGAGATCTCAAACAACCAGGTATACCCCTTCCAGCAGCAATTCTCCACATCGACGGATTGGGAAGCGTCGAGGTCGACCTCGCTGCCGATGCAGATCTTGTCGTCAATTTCGAATTTCGATTCCACTTTCCGGACAAAAACCACGGTAGAATCTACAGACGGCGCGCAACCGGTACCTGGGTTTTCCGCGGTCAGTTTCACGGTATAATCACCGGTTGCGGCATAAGTGTGCGCTATATCGGAACCGGCGCCGGTCATGCCGTCGCCGAAATCCCAGGTGATGACGGTGGCATCGTAGCTGCTGTCGCGGAACGTATAGGTGAACGGATCCGAACAATCCATTTCGTAGTACAGTTTGGCGATCGGACCCCGGACGTTGATGAGGTCCTCCTTGGTCAGCGAGCTGAAGCAGCCGTTGTACTCTACGGTCAGGGTGACGTCCTTCGGGCCGGTTTCGGTTTGGAAAACCCAGTCCGCCTCTCCTTCCAGGTAGCAATGCGAGGACCGGCTGTCGTCCGTTTCGAAGTGCCAGGAATCGATCCTGGGGTCCATGGTGATGGTGGACAAATGGACGGTGTCGCCCCGGCAGATGTCGGATTTATCGGCCATGAAATCGGCCGCAATGGGTTCGCCCACTTCTATGGTAATGACGGCGGACGTATCGATGCAGCCGGCAGCGTTTTCGATGATCAGGCGCACATCGTATTCACCGGGCTGGGTGAAGGTATGCCCGTGCGGGTCATCGGTGGTCAGGTCTTCCGAATTGCCGTCGCCGTACATATAGGTATACCGGATGATGGGCTCTCTGGAAGAACTTGAGTCGCTGAAGGTGACCGCCAGCGGTGCGCAACCGTTGATCACGTCGGGCATGAAGTTGGCGTAAGCCGTGTGGATGGTGTCATACCGGGCCAGGGTATCCATGCAACCGGCCGGGGTCCGGATCACCAGCGCGGTGAAGATGACGTCCTGTCCTTTTTCAATATAGGGATCATCGCCGGCGTCGTACGTCCAGGTAGGGTGCACGTCGAATGCTTTGGAAAAGTCGTTGAAAAACCAGATGTATTCCGCGGCGTTCTCGTTGACGGGGTTAAAGGTAAAGGTTGTCGGGGTGGTACAGGTATACGCCGGATCGAGCGCAAAAGAGGCATCCGGCTTTTCGATATATACCGAAATGGTGGTATCTGCGGAGCATGCGCCGTCCGCGGAAGTTACCTTCAGGTTGATGTCGACAAAACCAGGTTCGGTAAAAATGACAATCGGATTGGTCTCATTAGAGGTAGAGGGATTGGCGTTGGGGCCGAAATTCCACTCGTAGAAGCCGGGGTCCGACAGGTTTTCGAACAAGGTGGTATCTTTCCAGCAGAGGGTATCCCTGATCATGAAATTGGCATGGGGCGGGCCTACTCTGACCTGGTGGGTAATGGTTTCGGGGCAACCGATGAAATCAATGGCGGTCAGGCTGACGGTATAGGTGCCTTCAACTGCGTAGTTGACCGGCGGCGGCGTGCGGCCGATGAAGGTCTGGCCGTTGCCGAAATCCCATTCAAATACCAGCCCGCTGCCGGGGGTCTGGTTGATGAAGGACACCTGTGCCGGGGCCGAGCAGATCACTGCGGGGTTGGGCTGGGTGGTGAACGCCAGATTCGGAATGCTGGAAACCTGGATCAGGCCCGGCGTCTGGGCGATGGCGGTACAACCCTGGAGCGAGGATTCCAGTTGAAGGGAGACGGTAAAGGTCCCTCCGGTCGTATACGTGTGCGAAATAGTATTGACGTCAACGGCGCTGCCTCCGTCGCCGAAAACCCAGGTGGTCTGGGTAATGGGCACATTGGGGTCGACGGTTGAGGCGTTTTCGAAATTGACGGTCAGCGGCTTGCAACCGATCGTGGTATCCGTGACGTAGGAGACGACTGGTTTCGGGTAGACATTGACGGTAACGGTGCCCAATACGGGAAGGCCGTTGCCGGGGCTGAATTCAACCACATAGGCGCCGGGTGTGGTGAAAGTTGCCGTGGGATTGGACAGGATGGAATTGTTCCCGTTTTTAAAATCCCAGAAGAAGGCGTTGACGCCGGCGGGCGGGCTGAACTGAACCTGCAACGGGGCGCAACCTTCGGTAATACTGGCGGATTGGGCAGATACCTTCAGCATCAGGCCCAACAATAAAATTGCAAGGAGAGCAGTACGTAAATGGAAGCTATTCATCGATAAGGGATTACGTGGTATAGTTATCATGCTTTGGCCCTTTGTCAGGGATAAAATGCCGATTTGTCGGATAAATTTCCGCAATAAAGCTAGTGAACACATTGCAAAGAAAAGGTAAAAAGACTAAGTTTGCAAACTAGAATATGTAATCCCAACGCTAAACAATCAATTATGAAGATTTATTTCGGAATCCTTTTCGCGCTCCTGTTTGCCTTGCCTTTTGCCTCTGCACAGAAGCTCTATACCCGTCAGGCTTCGCTGCCTTGCATTGACAAGGTCTTCCAGATCACGGCTCATGTCACCAGGGACAGCCTCGGCGACTTTGGCGTTACCGAACAGGATATCCGCAACGGTATAGATACCCTGAACAAATACTTTTCTCCGATCTGCATCTCCTTTAATCTTTGCGAGATCAATTATATCGATAACTTCCAGTATAACAGTCCCGCCAATGAGAACGAGTGGGCGGAAATGAAGGTCAAATACGTCCGGGAAAACAGGATCAACATATTCTTTGTCGCCGGCCTTTCCTGGATGCCTTACGACTGCGGACTGGGTGATTTCGAAGGCCTGCTTACACCTGCTGAACGCCCGGCCATTATGGTCTTCAACGGGTGTTTGCTGAGCGGCGCTAAAGCCTTGCCCCACCATGTCGGGCACTTTTTCGGCCTGAACGATACCAACCTGGAAGAAGGCGCCGAGCTGGTGGACGGAACGAACTGCACCACCAACGGCGACCTGATCTGCGATACCCCGGCCGACCCCTATGTAGTGGGGGAGAATATCAGCAATTACGTCGATGTGCAAATGGGATGCCGCTTCATTTACGGCGGAACCGATGCCAACGGCGAATCCTACCTGACCGACGTCGGCAACATTATGTCTTACTATCCCGAGGAATGCAAGTGCGGGTTCAGTTACGAACAATACCAGTTGATGGCGGAAAACTACCGAAAGGCGGATCCGAAGCATTGGTAAGCGCTTCTTGCCAATCCGGCGGGACAAGCAAATTTTTTATCCGGTTACGTATCCGATGCCGATGACTTCGGTCGGCGTTGCGCTGCCGCCTTCAGGCTCCAGGCTGATGGCGAAGGCTACCGGCGCATCGGTGATGTACGGGGCGCTGATCAGGGTTCGCGGCATGCCGGGCATATTGAAGGGATCCATGCTTTTGGGCGCCGGGTCGTCCTTGACGATGGCCCAAAGCTGGTATTGTTTGCCCGGCGGCGGCGGCGGCAGCGCCATGATGTCGAGGTAATTGTCCTTCCTGACCTTATTCCAGTAAACGGCAGCGATGACCTGGCATTTGCCGTCTTTGTCGGTGGTGATGTACACCGGCAGGTTGTTCGGATCGTGGATGATATCCAGTTGCCGGTTCAGCGCGGCAATAGAATCCAGGTGGACGGCCTGTTCGGATTCCAGGGCCAGAATGCGGGATTGTTGTTCGCCTGAACGGCGGTTTTGCATGAAATAGAAAAAGGCCAGCACCAGCGTGGATGCGGAAAGGAGTAAAACGACCAGCGGCAGGTAAGCAACCGGTTTGGCGGCCGGGGGCTGATTGGCGGGAACGGGTTGTTGTATGCGTTCCAGGACCTTGTTCAGCGTTCCGGGAGATGGCGGAGTGGACCGGCTGAGGGCAAAGGCCTCCATAGCGGTCTCGATGGCATCCAGTTCCTGCCGGATCTCGGGATATTGTTCCGCATACCTTTCTACTTCCCGGCGATCCTTCTCGCTGAGGTCCCCCAGAACGTATTGTTCCAGGATGCCGGATGATATGTACTTAGCTACGTCCAATTCTACTCTGGTTTTACCTGCCAAACAATAAAATCAACAGGAACAGTCCCAACTGTTCACCGGACAGGATAGTCCTCAACTCGAGGACAGCCTGACGAATAGTGGTTTTAATGGTTCCCAACGGAATTCCCAGGGTCTCACTGGCCTCAGATTGAGAATAACCTTTAAAATACAGGTATTCTATGAGTAATCTGCGTCTTTCATCCATATTCTGGATGATTTTTTGCAAGCCGTGGTCCAGGGTTTCCATGGTTTCGGCAGGTTCACTAAGGTCATTTACGATATTTTCGGTCGATTCGGTTTTAGCGGCTCGCTGATATTTTCCGCTCCTGGCCAGATCAATGGCGGTATTGCGCGCAATCTGTACCAGCCACGTAAACAGTCGGCCGCGCGAAGGGTCGTATTGGTCGATTTTCTGCCATACCTTGACAAAAACGTCCTGCAATACTTCTTCGGCTGATTCTCTGGCGGGTATGGTTTGGCTGATGATCTGGAGGAGAGCGCCTGAGTACTTGTTGTACAGCAGGGTGAAAGCTGATTTGTCCCGCCCCAGGATCTTTCGGACCAGTTCAAGATTTTCTTCTTCGCCTTTGGGATTCACCCTGTTCATGCTGATCGGCAGGTATTTTGGCTTTCGCATGCAAATGTAAGCTTTTTTGGGTTTCAAGGGGCTGCCGGCCTGGAAATGTCGGCAAATTCCTGTTCAAGGCAAACCTAAGCGTATTGCATGTCCAAAAGCTGGGTCAACGGTTATTCATAATGTATTCAAAAAAGGAAAGCGGTCCGTATGGATGCACGGCAAATCATTTTTCCTATGACATAACAGGGGAATCTGTAACATGTTCAGAGCCTGCGGCATAAATAAAGATAAAGTAACCTCAAAATTCCAAAATCATGACTGAATTAAATGAAAACACACTTTCGGTGCCCTGTTGCCCGGATGTGAAGACGGGGCAGATCTGCAACAGCCTTGACTTCAACTACCGCCTCTCCCGGTTTGTGCCGGTCAACGACGGCCAGCGTACGGTTGAGGTAGAGATGATCATTCACGCGCGCATCGAGGTGTGCCGTGGAGGGTTCAACCTCGGCAAACTGGCTTACAGCACCACCCTGTTTCCCGGAGAAAAAGTCCGCCTGTTCACCATGGACCGCCGCAACAGCTTTACGTTTGACGCGGAAAGCAAACTGAGCTACCGGCACGCGCAAAGTTATGAGGAGCAGTTCTACCTGTCTTCCATGAGCGAATTCATGTCCGACCTGACGATCAAAGACCAGGGGGAGGCCAGTTCCAAGTCCAATTCCTCCTTTGAATCCAAAGGCTCTACAAGCGGCGCATTCGAATCGCTGCTGTTCGGCGCCTCCGCCAAGGCCTCGGGCAACTACAGCAGCGCTTCGACCAGTGATTTCCTCCGGGAGATCAGCCAGCATGCGCAATCTTCCCACCGCCAATCGGAGCAGATGACGCGTACGGTCAACAGCGTTTCAATCGGTGAGGTCAATAACCGGTTCCATTCCCAGGGTGAATCCGAGGACCATTTCGAATCTTCGTCCAGGGAATTTTCCAACCGCAACAATTGCCATGCCGTTACCTATTTCTTTTACCAGATCGACCAGGAACAAACCATCCGGTTCACGATCCAGTCCATCCGGCGCAGGGTAGTGGATCCGGCGGGCAACAGCATCGCGACCCACCGCCCGAACCTTAAACTGGGCGAGGTTTCCGTCATCCCGACCGCTGTACTGGCCACCGATTCAAAACGGCTCACCGTGGAAGAACAGGGCCGCCAAAGCCTGGTGAATAAAATTGGCGGATCCAATTTTGATCAGATCGGCGGGGTGGGTTCCTTTACGGCCCTCCAACTTCAAAAGATCAACCTGCAAACGGGCGCCGGAGCCGCCCCGCTGACCGAAGCGGCACGGCAGGAAGCCCTCAGCAGGGTCGACCAGGATCTGGTCAATGCGGGCATCCTGGACAAACAGACCCGCGCATTGGCCGAAGAGGTCAAGGCGGAACTCTCCTTTGAACTGACCTTCTCCCTGCCAACGGGCGGCACCCTCGTCAAGAGTTGTCTGGATGAGTGCAGCGTTTGCGAACCGGCTATGGAGAAAGCCATCGAGCTGGATCTGGAGCGCAAGCAACTGGAAAACGAACTGCTCAAGCGCAAGATCGAACTGCTGGATCAGGCGCAGGAATACCGCTGCTGCCCTTGCGAGGATGAAAAGGAAGCAGACAACGAATAAACCCTGATAACAGGTTTAATGGTCTTCGTGTGATTTGCTCTTTGGCCCAAGCCTCCCGGATTTGCCGCTGATGCCGGCAGCCGGGAGGCTGCGTTTACGGAGCCGGTTCATTTTTTTATTGCTGAATACAATCCGTTGTCTGTATCCTCGATCCTGGGAGTGCCGCCTGTCAGCACCACTCCCGACAATTCACCGGATTGCTCCACTTCAATACCTTTCCAGCGGCCGCCGCAGGCGTTGTGCAGCTGGGCGTATTCCCCGAGGATCAGCGTACCGCCCGCGTGTACGGAGATGCGGCCGCCGGGCGGAACAGATACCCGGCAACCGATGGTCAGGCTGCCGCCGTTTTCGATCACCAGGTTCCCTTCCAGGTCTTTGGCGCCCAGCCAGGCGACGGTATCCCGGATCACGATGGTTTTTGTTTCGTCCAGCTTGCACCACGTGGGGGCCAGCAGGCCCCTTTGGCGGGCGTTGAGGGCGGCCATCCGCTGGTGGATCTTTCCGATCTGGCAGGGTGTAAAGGCCAGTTGCTGGGCGTTGTAATCCATCACGTTGTTGGAGGTCATGGTATCGCAACCGGGGTATTGCCCCCTGCTGTAACAGTCCTGCGGGTGTTGCGGGGTGTCATCGCAGCCGTCGTTATAGGCCCAGGTATGCGAAAGCCCGTAGATATGACCGGTTTCGTGGTTGAGGACGCCCCGGAAATCCCAGGGATTTTTGATCTCAAGCCACTTGGCCGCCAGCTTCATGGCGTTCGTCAGGGCTACGCCGGTGTTGTATGCGGAGTAAGTTTCCGATTTCAGGCTGTCCGGGTGGTGGGGCATCATGAAGATGTTGAGCACGGAATCCGGTTGAACGCCGTATTTCTCGATGACATCCCTGGAATACAGGTTGCGGTTGCGGCCGCGGGTAATGTAGTAATAGAGCTTGTCGTCGTAGTGGAAATATATGCCATCGTCACCCGGGCGAGTTGGGTCGGGGGTCAGCTGGTATTTGATCCGGATGGGAAGGCAGGGGGTGTTGTTGCCGGTCGGCAGCCACATTTTCTTGTTGTTCTCCATGGAATAGTTGAGCGCCTTGTACAACTCCATGGTAAACCTGCGGGCCTCGTCCTCCTTCAGGTTCTGGGCGCCGTCAACGGAATTCATCCAGTGAAAATTGATCCGGATGTACCGGATAGGGGTATGGTCCAGGTGGTTGGTATCCGGCTCGAAAGCTTCGTACAGGTTGCAGGCTCCGCTGGTGAGCGGCCTGCTCTGACCATTGATCCGGCCGTTGTCCGCGGTTTGGTCGTAGGAAGCGGGAACGGCTTTCAGGTCTTCCGAACGAAGGTATTTCCAGGTTGATTTCGGCGAGCAGGTCAGGAAGAGCAGAGAAGCGACCAGCGCGGCGGCCGGTGATATGAGCAGCGATCTAAACATCAGGCGATTGGTATCGGTACCCGACAAAGATAAAAAAAACGACCGGCTCAATCAAGAACCGATCGTTTTGTGCCCAGAACAGGATTCGAACCTGCACACCCTTACGAGCACTACCCCCTCAAAGTAGCGTGTCTACCAATTTCACCATCTGGGCGGTTAAAGCGGAAAACCGCGGGGGTTTTCAAAAAGTTTCGCAAAGATAAATCAATTTTTAGAAAAACAACTTTGCGGCTGTTCAATTTTTTAAGCCAATCCAATCAATCGACCACGCCGCGGCGTGGCGAATCAATCGAATCAATCGAATCAATCGAATCAATCGAATTATCCCTGTTTTTCCAAAGCCGCTTTCCGCAGGCGCTGAAGGAAGGGCGAGGCGAAGATAAAGTCCTGAAGGATCTCGTTGTCGCTGTGGAGGACTTCAGTGTTATTGCCTTGCCAGGCCACCTTGCCCTGGTAAAGCAGCAGGATATTATCGCCGATCTCCATGACGGAGTTCATGTCGTGGGTATTGATGATGGTGGTGATGTTGTTTTCGATGGTGATATCGCGGATGAGTTCGTCGATGACCAGGGCTGTCTTGGGGTCGAGGCCGGAGTTGGGTTCGTCACAGAACAGGTATTGCGGGTCCAGCACGATGGCGCGGGCAATCCCCACCCGTTTTTGCATCCCGCCGCTGATTTCGGAGGGGTATTTAGCGTTGACGCCGCCGAGGCTGACCCGTTCGAGGCAATAATTTACCCGGTCGAGTTTCTCTTTCTTGGTCATGGTGGTGAACATATCCAGCGGGAAGCGGATATTTTCCTCCACGGTCATGGAGTCGAACAGGGCGGAAGCCTGAAAGAGCATGCCGACCTTCATCCGGATTGACCTGACCTGCTTTTTATTCAGGTCAAAGAAGTCGGTATTGTCGTAGAAAACTTTTCCCGAAGTCGGTTGGAACAGGCCGACCAGAATTTTGAGCAGTACGGTTTTACCGGCGCCGCTCCGGCCGATGATGAGGTTGGTCTTTCCCTTGTAGAATTCCGTAGTGATGCCTTTCAGGACCTCATTCTCATCAAAGGATTTGAATATGTTTTCGGTGCGTATCATGTTTCCTCGGGTTATGTGAAGAGCACGGCGATCATGTAGTCGGCCAGCAGGATCAGGATATCGCTGAATACCACGGCATTGGTGCTGGCCTTACCCAGTTCGATACTGCCGCCTTTGACATAGTAGCCCTGATAACTGGAAACGGTGGTCAGGATAAAGGCAAAAACAGCTGATTTGACGAACATGAGGTTGATGTTGCGCGCCAGAAAGAAAGACCGGAGCCCTTGCACATATTCGGCGTCGGACATCAGGCCTGCAGGAACGCTGGCCAGGTAACCGCCGATGATGCTGATGAAAGCCGCCAGGGCTACGAGCATCGGGATCACCACCAGCGCTGCTAGCAGCTTCGGGGTGATCAGGTAGGCGGCCGTATTGACCCCCATGATCTCCATGGCGTCGATATGTTCCTTCTGGCGCATACCGCCGATCTCGGCCGCTATATTCGACCCCACTTTGCCGGCCAGAACCAGGCAGGTAATGGTGGGAGCCAGTTCGATGATGGTACTGTCCCGAACGATGTAACCGATATAGTAGCGCGGAACGAGGGTGCCGTCGAGCTGGTAGGCAAACTGGACGGCCGTGACCGCGCCGATAAAGATGGAAATCAGGCCGACGATCACCAGGGAGCCGATACCGATGTCGATCATTTGCCGCATGGTTTCCTTGTAATACATGGAAAACCGTTCGGGGCGGGAAATTGCCGTACCCATCATCATGACGTAGCGGCCCAGGTGGTTAAGTATCTTTGAAAATAGCATAATCCGGATATCTCCACTTGCAAAGGACGGCAAATTTAGTGTATTTTGCTTACTTAATACACGTTGCTATAAACACCGGTAAATGAAAACAGGTTTTACCCTTGCACTTCTATTTGTTGCAACCGCTTTTTTTGCCCAATTTTCCGCTGTCCCAAAGTTGCATTGGCAATCCCGGAAAGTAGCTGAAGGGCTCCGCTGGCGATCCGCACATCCGGCCGATCTGTTCGGCAGCCGTCAAAACCTGAACCTTCTGGTCATCCAGCCCCGTAAAAGGCGGGTTGACCTCCTCTGGCGGCAGGATACCCTGCTTAAAACCAGCGAAATGGCCGATAAGGCCCGGGCGATCGGGGCCATCAATGCCGGTTTTTTCAACACAAAAAAAGGAGGCTCTGTTACGCCTTTCCGGGATCGCGGAAATGATGTAGTGAAGGAAAAACAAACCGGCAACCGGGAAATCCTGGAAGGAGTGGTCGCCTTTGACGGGTTCGGCGGACTGGGCGTATACGCTGCGGAGGATTCCCTCACCTGGCAAGCTATGCCGGGGTTCCTGTTCACGGGGCCCCTCCTGTTGCTGGACGGGCGCCCGCAACCTTTTGAGGACAATTCCTTCACCAAGACCCGCCATCCCCGCTCCTGCCTGTGCACCTTCGGCAATGGAAAGGTCGCGTTCCTCACCGCCGACGGCCGGAATGACGAAGCGCAGGGACTTTCCATCCAGGAACTGACCGACCTGACCCGGTCATTGGGTTGCAAAAATGCCATAAACCTCGACGGCGGCGGCTCTACTACCCTCTGGATCCGGGGTCAAGGGGTGGTCAACCGGCCTTCCGATAATAAGCAATTTGACGCTGAAGGGGAGCGGAGCGTGGCGAATGTGATTGGGGTGTGGTGAGGGGGTGAGGGGTAGGCTGTTCAATTTGATACCGATTTCATCCTGTGCTTTTTAGCTCCTGATCGAAACGCCCTCGCAGGCCATGGCCGCAGTTGCGATTTGTCTCCGGAATAAAAAGTCTGGTTTTGGCGTCAAGCAGCAACTTGCCGTTGCTTCTTGACTTGGTTTAAAGTGTACTTTTGATCTCTTGAGTATTGAAAGTCTGGTTTTCTGATCTTTGCTTATGGTCTTTGTCCCTTTTTTGGCATTGCCCCAAAAAAG